>NZ_JBFTPP010000007.1:0-281635 GCF_056398545.1 Terrabacter sp. 01T434 | reverse complement strand
GGGTCGGCCTACCGGTCGTTCCTGTGGCGCGACACCTGCGCCGAGCTCGGCATCACGCCCAAGCGAACCCGGCCGTACCGGCCGCAGACCAACGGCAAGATCGAGCGCTTCCACCGCACCCTGGCCGACGGGTGGGCCTACGCCCGGCAGTACGACAGCGAAGCAGCCAGACGAGCAGCCCTGCCTGCCTGGCTACACGCCTACAATCACCACCGGCCCCACTCGGCCTGCGGGAACCAACCGCCCATCAACCGGTTGACCAACGTCCCCGGTCAGTACATCAGTTGAGGTCATCGTGTTGTCACGAAATGACCCGGACACAGGCCTCCGCGTGATGCGCTCGGTCGAGCATCATCAGCTTCAAATCAGCCGCGCCGTGTTCATGCGGGGCAAGTCTCCGTACAAGTTCATGCCGGCGCTAGGCATGTCGCTGTTTCTCTCCAGCGATCGCACGAGCGTCCTGCAAGCTGCGGCTCTTGGTCTCCCCGCAGGCCGCGTTCTCGATTCGGCGGCTGCTGACGACATGGCCGACCCTGACCTCCGTATCGCTTTCGACTTCGACGGCGTCCTCGGGGATGACGCCTCCGAGCAAATCTTCCAGACCGGCGGGCTCAAGGAGTTCCACGCCTATGAGCGGGACCAGGCCCACGTCCCTCAAGAGCCCGGTCCGCTCAAAGACTTCTTGGCGAAGATCAATGTGATCCAGACGAAGGAAGAGGAGCGGAAGCTGGCGGACCCTGACTATTGGATCAGGCTGCACGTCTCCGTCGTAACTGCTCGGAATGCGCCGGCACACGAGCGCGCAATCCGAAGCCTGAAGAGCTGGGGCGTCAACGTTAACGACGCGTTCTTTCTTGGTGGCATCGCGAAGGCGCCCATCATCGAGGCTCTCCGACCTCACATCTTCTTCGACGATCAGTTGCTCCATCTGGAGAGCACGGCCGAAGCGGCACCAAGCGTGCATATCCCTTTCGGAGCGCTCAACCAGCCCGGGGTGTCCGCCGGCTAACCCATCCACCCCTCGGCATGGCCGCCCGGCGGCATGTGCGGTCAAGGTCCCCACGGGCTTCGGGCGCAGAGGCCCCTAGAGGATCCGCCGGAAGCGGCGCACACTGAGTGGACCCTTTCGTGATTGCCGAGGCAGGGAGCCTGGATGCCGACCGACGACACCAGCCAGACGATGTCCGCCTACTTCGCAGCTCTTGAAACGGGCCGATTCCAGCAGTTCTTCACCGAGGACGTCACATGGACCACGATTCAGAGTGGCGCGGTAGTCCGCGGGGCTGAGGCCGTGGAAGGAGCCATCAACGGCTTGCACGCTCGCATGACGGATCTGAGCACCCGTCAGCTGATGTCTGCCCAAGGCGTCGCCTACCTCGAAGGGGCATGCGCCGGCACCGGCGACGGAGATCGCATCCCCTTCTGCGTTGCGTACGACTTGGCGGACGATCGGATCGACGCGATGCGCGCCTATGGCGACATCGCGTCCTTCATGCCCCCGTCGCCATAGCGAAGGTGAATCGCAATCCGGGTGGCGCGGGGCCGCGCTGACTCTGCCCGGACCATCAGCAGTTTCTCGGGTCCGCTGAATGCAGACGCCAGCCCGGGAGGAGGTCCTGAACTCGCGCGACCGGTCGGCGGCAGAAGAGGACGTTCACTCGACCGGACATCGGCGGGGTGCCGACCCCGTTGCCGTTTCCTCAGACGCAGCTGCAGTAGGCGATGACGTAGAGCAGCCACACGGCTGTCACGAGCAGGGCCCCCGAGGCGATGGCGGCAATCCGCCGGCCCTGTCCACGCTCACGCGCCCGTCGTGCTTCTGGCCGGAGGCTCCAAGCGCCGTAGCCGATCAGACAGGCCATCGCCGCACTAGCGGTGACCGTCGCCGCCGGGTGGCGATTCCACCCCCAGATGAAGCCCGTAATCACAACCCCAGCGACTGAGCACGCGAGAATAGCGAAGATGGCCTCTCCCACGGCCTCACCTACCAGCTCCGCAACCTTTGAGCCGATCCGCCGCGGTAGCGATGGCTGCGGCCGACTCAGCTCCTGGGTCACGCCGTGATGCTCTCATGCTCGAGGTGCAACTAAGCGCCCGCGCGATTCACGCGTCGCGGCAGTTGAGGACGTTCGCTGGCGACTTCCGTCGGCTGCCCTGACATCTGAGGTAGACCACTCCTATGTCGTCCGAGGAACCTATCTCGTCCGAGGAGCATTGGCCGCGAGATCCAAGGCTCGACCCGTATCGGGACGCCGTCTGGGAACTGAGCAGAAACGGCCAAGCGGAAGCACATCTCCTCACCCAGGTGACGCACTATCGCAGCTGGCCTTTCGGCCGCCAACGTCATGAGTGGCTGTGGTGCAAGGTTTGCTGGCTCGACGGCCGGCAGGGTCCGCCCGAGGAAGACTACGGGCCTGGGTGGTACACCGTCGCCGAGCTTGAGCAACGAAAGTTCGAGAGTGCGTACGACAGCGGGGGCGCGTTCGATGCAACGCCGCTGGAAGGTGTGGTGCGCGATCAAATCTGGGCTCGGTACGGCCCGCCGTGACGTCGCGACTTGCGGCAAATGAGGAAGACTTCGGACCGAGCTTGAGCGGTGTGGACCGCGCTGCGCGGCAATGGCCGCGATGGCCGGGACGCTCGCCGGGCCAGATTCTTACAACGTTCACCGCCCACCACGGACGGTCAGAGGGCAGTCGTAAGCATGGAGTGAGGGGCCCGTAGGGTTTCCATGCATGAACCAAGCAGAGGTCCGCTTCGACGTTGCGTATGAACAGAAGAAGGGCCTGTCTTCGCGGACGCGGATCCTACGAGATCGGGAGACGGGGGTTTGCTACCTTCAGGTCTGGGACGGCTTCGCGGCCTCGATCACGCTTCTGGTCGACGCCGATGGATCGCCAGTTGTGGATAAGCAGGTGACCTAGACCGGATTGAGCGTTCTCATCACGGCCGCACGGCGGCATGTCCGGATGCGTTTCTGACCGGCGACCACGTGATAATCGGGCATGCCGATCCTCGTGTCCCTGCTGATCGCCGGAAGGGCCGTCACGCTGCCCGATCCGTCAGGCGGATATTTCGACGCTGCGGGCGACTTCGATCGGCTTCTGCCGATGGAGAACCAACTCCGCGTAGATCAGCTTCCAGAGCTGACCACGCTGAGCCGGATCGAGGCGTATGCCGACGTGGAGTTCACGCGCGAAGACCTTGCCGCGGTCGCGGAAGAGGCGGCGGCCCTTTTGCCATTTGCCAAGCCGGGGCCAGAGGCGAGAGGGCTTCAGCGATTGCGCGCGCTGGCTGAGCACGGCGTGGAGATCCCAGGTGCCGTGTTGCTCGTTCAGGGCGACTGAGGTTCCGATCCCGACCGCCGCTCGGCGGCATTGTCGGACGTTCGCGCTTCGGCGACCCGCTCAGTCCTCAACGGCAACCAGGTCGACCCAAACCGTCTCTAGTCCGGTGGTGTCGGCATCGTCGGCAGACACGATGAGACGGGTGCGCACGCCCGGCGCAGGAATCACCAGCATCCCTTCAGCGTCGCCGATCGACACGGTTTCCTCAGGCGTGGCAATGACGGTGTCACACAAGACGTGCCGCTCCGTTCTATCGCTCTCGACCAGAGAACGTAGGTGAATCGTTGCGGTGGCCCAGTCCCCGTCACCTTCGAACTTGTCTGCGTCGATGTCCTGCGCGTGCCGGACGCTCAAGACGATCACGTCGCGACCGGTGGCCACCACCTTGCCCTTGATGTCCGTTGGCACCTCGGCCCTTGGGTCGCCCAAGATGGCTATTCCCCAATGCCACGGTCGGGTCAGCGTCAGCTCAGCCAGCGGTTGCATGGCCGCGATCGTAGTTCTCGCCGCGCCCTCAAAGGCGCTAGACGCCTCCGAATAGGGACGTCCTGACATCGACACGATCGCTCGGAGAGCGGCATGGTCGGGCGATCGTAGCCGTCCTCAGCGCGGCAAAGTCGGACGAGCGTAGCCGTCCTAAGCGCGGCATTTCAGTGCGTATCGAACGGCAGAACGTCGAGGACGCGGCCAGTGCCGACGACACGGCTTGGGTACCGCAAGGTGAAGCGGGTGGTCGGCACGACGTATACGTCTGCCAGATCCGACCAGAAGCCCAAGTCGACAGCGACTCCCGACACTCCGGGCGCGATTGGATCCCCGGACAGAGTCGTGATGCGCACGCCAAGGTCGACAGGAGCGTCATCGGCGTTGTCGAGTTCGACGCGGAGGATCAGGGACTGGCACGGCGATGGCATGGGCTCGATCAACCCACCACCGACTTCGTCATGCATGTCAATCGTCGCGTTTGCCTTCACGACTCCACCCTGCACCAGCGCGATGCTGGTTGTCCGCACATCGGCAGTTCCGGACGCTCACGAACATGTCAGCGTTCAGCGTTACCCGTCGTGGTTCGTGCCCCAACGCGATCGTCATCGGTTCATGAGTCAGGCAGAGCGACAGCAGTCCCAGAGCGACCGTACAATGTTGTGGGCGCTCGCCGGCGCCTTCGGCGGATGTCTGCTGCTCTGGCTTGCCGCCCTCACGGGAGCTTGGCTCCGTGACAGCCCATCGCCCTCGCTGTCGGCACCGAGAGTGGCGCGGCTGCTGCTCCATCCCTCTGATCCCGTCGCGGCCTGGGGTGTCGATGTGGGGTCGGCGTCCACCTACTGGGGGCTGCTTTCGCTGCTCATCCTTGCGATCGCCGCCCCAGCAGAGCTCGCGCGACGTCACCGCGCCGCCTCGTCTTCTGACAACGGCTGGGTCTCGCGTGCGGGCATCGCGTCACGCTCCGAGGCTAGAGCTGCCGCCGGAGCCGCTCGCGTCAAGAACCGCGTCGCCGCCCTGCGGCCATCCTTCCCTGGCAGCTCAGCCGAGTCGGTTGCGCACGCCGTCGGCCACAGCCGCGGCGTCCAATGCTTTGTGACGGTCGAGGACTCAACCGTCGTCCTCGGGCCGCCACGTTCGGGCAAGGGACTGCATCTCGTCATCCCGGCCATCCTGGAGGCGCCCGGAGCGGTGGTTACCACTAGCACCCGCCCGGACAACCTCACCGCGACCCTCCGCGCTAGGCAGAGCGTCGGCCCGGTCGCCGTCTTCGACCCGCAAGGCCTCGCCCCCGGCATACCGTCCACGACACGCTGGTCCCCCATCCGTGGCTGCGAGGACCCGCACGTGGCGATGGTCCGCGCGAAGGCCCTCACCAAGGGCGCTGCGTCGGGAACCACCGACGCCAACTTCTGGCAGTCCTCGGCCGAGCAAGCCGTCCGCGCGCTCCTGCACGCCGCCGCCCTCGGCGGCTGCGACGCCGGCGACCTCTACCGTTGGTCCCTCTCCGCAGTCCACGCGCGCGAAGCCGTCATGATCCTCGGCACCCACCCGACCGCAGCCCAGGCGTGGCACCAAGGCCTCGACTCCATCATCAGCGCCGACCCGCGACAGCGAGACTCCGTCTGGGCGATGGTCTCGATCGCCTTCGCAGCCCTGGCCGACCCGCGGGTCCTCGCCGCTGCTTCCCCTGCCGCGGGCGAGCAGCTCGACCCGGCGGAGGTCCTCGCCAACAACGGCACCGTCTACCTGCTCGGTACCTCGACCGGCGCGGCCGCGACAGCCGGCCTCGTCGGCGCCTTCCTCGAGGACGTCCTCGAGGTCGCCCGCCGCCAGGCCGCCTGCTCCCCCGCCTCCCGGCTCGATCCTCCCTTGTCGATGATCCTCGACGAAGCGGCCAACTACCCGCTGCCTTCGCTCGCCTCACTCATGTCCGACGGCGGCGGCTCCGGCATCGCCACGACGGTCGTGCTGCAGTCCTTGGCCCAGGCCCGCGCCGTCTGGGGCGAACACGCCGCATCAGCGATCTGGGACGCCGCCATCGTCAAGCTCATCCTCGGCGGCGGCTCCAACGCCCGCGACCTCGACGACCTGTCGAAGCTCATCGGCACGCGCCCGAAGGAGGTCACCAGCCGCAGCACCGGCCACGACGGCCGCCACTCGACATCCACCTCGACCAGCGACGTCCCGATCCTGACCCCGGCCGAGCTGCGCACCCTCCCGTTCGGATCCGCCGTCCTCCTCCTGCGCTCCGCCCCGCCGATCGCGCTCGCCATGAGCCCGTGGACCAAGCGCAAGGACGCGAAGGACCTCACCGCAGTCCGCCTCGACCTCGAGCAGAAGATCCGCCATGCCAGCCACGCCCATCCCTGACAGAGCAGGATCACCACGCAGCCGTCGAACCTCCTACGACGCCTACATCAACTCCCACGCCTTGTCCGACAAGCGCAAGCAGTGGTATGCCGCGTGGCTGACCGCCGCCGGCGTCGAGCCCTCCTGCCTGGTGTGCGGCCGGCGGTGGACGCTCAAGGCCGGGCACCTGCACCACGCGACGTACGACCGGCTCGGCGCCGAGTCGCTCCGCGACCTGCTGCCCCTCTGCCGGCGCGACCACAAGGCCCTGCACGCCATCATCGACTCGCACCCGACCTGGCGACGGACCGACCGCCAAACCGCAACCGCCGCGATCATCGCCGCCCTCCGCCAAGCGTGCGCCGAACGCCCTGACACGAGTCGGCAGCGCACGGTCACACGGACACCGTGACTGCAGCCGAGCCTCTCGACTTCGGCGAGGACCCGTTCGAGCGGACCTTCGGCCAGCTCCGCGGCCCGGTCCACTGGCCCTCCCTCACCGAGGACGAGACCCGAGACCGGATGTGTGAGCTCGACGAGTGGGTCAACGACCTCGTCCGCCGCTTCGCCCTGGAGCCCCGCGTCATCCCGCCCTGCTGGGCCCAGCACACCGCGCTCATCGAGATCCTCTCCGCCCTCCGGGACCACGAGCGAGCCGACTACGCCGACACCGCCTCCCCCACCGCCGCGATGGACTTCATCCGCGCGCTGCACGACGCACAGCTCTTCCTCGCCGACCAGGTCTCCAAGACCCAATGCTCGGTCGCCGGCCACCGCGACGACATGGTCGCCTCTTGGACCACGACGAAACCGGCTGACTCCCAATCGAACTGACCTGACGGATGGTGTCCCAGACGCAGAGTCCTCCCTTCGAGAAGCGCGGGAGGGCCCGCGCAGGGAAGGGTCGTCATGTCAGCCACCGCGCACCCCACACCACGCACACCGTTCCCACACGATGGTGTCGTCGACCAGCTCATGGCCTTGGCCCGCAACGCCAGCCTCAACGTCGAAGAGCACGACCCCATCGACTACTGGTACCGCCTCGGTCAGCGCAACGCATACGCCCACGCCACCGCCCAGCTGCTAGCCCCCGAGCTGGGCCACGACCCCTTCACCATCGCCGAGCGCATCACGACCGCACTCGACGCGGGCACCACCGACCTCCACGAGCTGCGCCAGGCGGCATACGGCGCCCGACCGCTCACCACTCCCCCAAAGCCCAGCATCGAATGGGTCGGCCCCAAGGCGTTCGACAGCCAGCACCGCAACATCCGCGGCGTCGACCGCGACTACGGCATGCGCTGGGGACCACGAAGCAACCAGCGGAGCTCCCTGCGCCTCGACGGCGACGAGGCCACCCACGGGCTGCTCTACGCCTACGACCCGACGTGGCAGGAGTATGCCGTCCTCTCCACGAATGCCTCACGTGCCGCCGTCGACCGCGCCTTCGCACACGCCACCGACACCGACATCCACATGCCCATCGAGACTTTCACCCAGCTCGTCGGCTCCTACAGCGCCGCGCTCGACGCCGCAGCCCGCACACCCGCGCCGGTGGCCGAGGTGCAGCTGTGACCCTCCAGCGACCGACCGTCGACGTCGAGGCGATCCGGGCCCGGCATCCGCTCCCTGAGGTGATGGCGGCCGCCGGCATCGAGCTGCAGCCACGCGGGCACGGCTACATGGGCTGCTGCCCCTTCCACGAGGACAAGACCCCATCGCTGTCGGTGGACCGCGTCCCGGACCGCTTCCACTGCTTCGGGTGCGGCGCCAGCGGCGACGTCATCGACTTCGTGCAACGCACCCGCAACCTCGGCTTCGTCGAGGCCGTCACCGAGCTCGACGGGGGCCAGTACCGAGACGGCCCCCTCTTCGTCCCTCGATCAGGACCGCGGCTTCACGCAGTCCCGGGGGTCGCTGCCGCCGCGATCCCGCCTAACCGCGCCTTCGAAATCAATGAGCTCGCCTGGGGGCACTTCGCCAGCCCCGTCGGGACGACCTTCGCCGCCCACTACCTGCTCCACCGCCGCGGCCTAAACCTCGAACCGTTGACACGCGAGTTCGCCGGCCAGCGGTTCGTCGGACACGCCGCTCACGGCTGGGTCGCTCTCACCGAGGACCTGCGCTGTGCGGGCGTCGACGACCACGAGCTCATCGGCATGGACCTGGCCATGAGGACGCGAGGTGGCCGGCTCATCGACACCTACCGCAACCGCCTCATCTTTCCGATCATCAACGCCACCGGTCAGATTCACGGCTTCCTTGGCCGCGACATCAGCGGCCACCCGGCCGCGCCCAAGTACCGCAACCCCACGCGGACACCGGTCTTCGACAAGTCGCAGGTCTTGTACCGCCCGACCCACCACTCGCTCGCCGCCGACGCGGAGGTGCTCGTCGTCGAAGGAGCGATCGATGCCCTCGCCGTCGCGGCAGCCGCTGCCGCCAGCGGAGCGACGCAGCGCGTCGCGGTCTGTTCGACCAACGGTGTGTCCGTGTCGCCCGCGCAGGTGCGCGCGGTGCTGGCGCTGACGCAGCGGCCCCCACGCATCACCTTCGACGGGGACGAAGCGGGACAGCGGGGCACCGTCCGCTGGGTCGCAGAGGCCTGCCTCGAGCAGCGCTCCCCCGTCCTGGCCACGCGTATGCCGTCCGGCATCGACCCGGCGGACTGGCTCGCCACCCACGGACCAAACGGCCTTCGAGATCTCCTCCCGGCGCCGTCGCAAGAGACCCGCGACGACATGCCCCACACGGTCGTCCCCGGGCGAGACATCATCCGGGCCCTGCTCTACAAAGCAGGCGACCCCATCCGCGACGCCGTCGACCTCATCGCCACGCTCGCTGGCCAGCTGCCCGCCACGGAGCGCCACCAGCTCCTACGCGACTCAGCCGCCGAAATGACCCGACACGGCTGGAACCCACGCGACACCTACGTCAAGGCCCTCGAGCACGCGATGCGCGGTCAACCTGCCGCTCATCCCTCCATGTGGCGCGCACCGGCGACTCCGTCACTCACCTGAACCAGAAGGGGCCCCCACTGCTATGTCCTCGACCAGCCTCCTCGATCGCGCCTCCGCCGAACTGCATTGCGCCGCAGACCAAGCCGAGGCGCGTGCCATGGGCAATCCGCTGGACCCTTGGTCAGCCATGGCCGGCACGGTCCGCCTCCTTGCCGCCGCCATCAACCCCATGCCCGTGATGTTGCCCGTCCAAGTCGGTGGACTCCACGAGCACTTCACCGCAGCCCTTGGCGCTCTTGACCAGCTGTCCGCCGCGGACGCCCCGCTGGACCTTCCCTTCTGGCGCGCGCACATCGCTGACCTCTCGACCAACGCCCACACACTCGACATCAGTCGGCCGACCGAGCCGAAGGCCGGCTCCTGATGGCGACGACCGCGATGGACCTGATCGACCGGGCCCGATGCGTCCTCGCCCAGCTCCAGCAGACCGACGCCCCGATCTCGCGACAGCAATGGGAGTCACTCGACCAGACCGTCTACCGCCTGCTTCACGAGCTCGACGGCGCACTCACCGGCAGGCTCTCCAGCGAGGAGGCTGCAGCGCAACTCCATCAAGTGATGCGGACCTACCCCCGCCCGCTTCAGCCCGTCGACGACCGGCCGGACTTCTCCATCAAGGAATCGGCACTTTTGCTCGGCATCAGCGACAACGTGGTGCGCAAGCGGATCACCAGCGGCACACTCCTGGCCGCCCCAACAAGCACCGGGTACCGCATACCGCGCAGCGAGGTCATGACCCGTGGCGGCGTCGCCCGACCCTCGACCGACGACCGGCACTCCATCTCCCGGCTCTCATGCACTTTCGGCGCCTTGAACGACCTCTTGGTTCTCCACCGCCTCGACCCCAGCGCTCCAGAACTGCACGCTCAGTCGGTCCTCTCGCTTGCCGCGCAGACGCTCTCCGTCACCGAGGCGGCTGCTAGGCGAGCGCTCGCCCTCTGTGACCCGGTCGCCGCCGACCGCCCCCTGTCGATCGCTCGGTACGCGGCTGAGGCTGCTGCGCTCTTGCCTGGCGCGGCGCCGCTGCGCGGGCTCCAGAATCCTGCGATACCGGCGCCCGATCATGCACCCGACGCACCGGCCGCAGAACTCGAGCGCTCCCTGCACCAGTGGGCCTCCGCGGCGCGAGACGACCTTCAGGACATGGTGCCCAGCGTTGCCGTCCTGCAGGACATCAACCGCCAAGGCGTCCACATCTACGCGGCCCTGGACGTGGTGCTAGGAACCGCGCCCGGAGATGCCCACCGTGCAGGCGCCCGAGGACAGTTACGCACGTCCGCGCTGACGCTACAAGGCGCCGCGGAGTCCTGGACGCAGACGTCCACGGGTATGCCGCCGTCCCGGCCATACGTTGAGGCCTCCCGTCGCCTCTACACCGCCCTCAGCGGTTTCACGGGAGCCGCAGGTCCCGAGCCGGACGATCTATCGGCCGCCTACCAAGCGCTCCTGCGGGGAGCTAGCGACATTGCCTGGCTGACGACTCTGGTCACGCCGTCGGCGTCTCGGCTGCACAGCTCAGGGGTCCTCTTCATCCACGCACGACACGCCAAGGGTGACCCGTCGCGCCTGAGCGCGAGCCTAGGAGGACGCATGGTTGAGGCCAGGGCTCACGACCTGCCGCACCTTCACGAGAATCTATGGGCGGCGCAGAGAGCCGCTGCCCAAACCGCCCGCGTGTTGCCCATGGAGATCGCGCCCTCGCAGTACCGGCAGCCGGAGGTCCGCTCAATCGCCCTCTAGCGCAAGTTGCCCACACCGCCCAGAAAGGGCGTGTCCGGGATCTGGTGCCTACCGCCCAAATAGCAATTCGCCCGACCCACTGACCCGAGTCGTGCCGTTTTAGTGTGTCGGCCAGCGGGTGTCGGTCGCGGTGAGGATTTCGCGGGCGTTGTCGGTGAGGGGGTCGGCTGCGGTGTGTGCGTGGCCGGCGATGGTGAGCGTGATCTGCTGCAGCGGCCGCAGCGTCCGGACGATCTTCTTGATGCTCATCCCCGTCTGGTTCTGCAGGTGACGGGCTACGGCCAGCGCGGTGAATACGTTGGTCAGATGGGCCTCGATCGACTCGCGGGTGTGGTGGAAGATCGGTCGGGCTCGCAGGTCGCTCATGCTCATCCGGAACGAGGCCTCGACGTGCCGCAGGTCGTGGTAGCTGGCAATGACAGGTTGCTGAAGCCAAGGGCGGACCCGCGCAAGTGCTCGAGCCGGCCGTTGATGGCCTCGGTGGGTCCGTTGGAGGTGCCCGGCCGGTCGAAATAGGCGAGCACGTCAGTGGCCCTCTTCAGGGTGCGGCCCAGCGTGATGAGCTCGGTCAGTGCGGCGGGGACACCCTTACTGATCGACTCGATGACCGCGTGCATCAGTTCGCGTCCTCGGGCGCGGTCGGGTTGGCGGTAGGCGCCGATCATCCGCTGGTAGATCCCCCAGGTCGCCTCGATCTCGACGTGCTCATCGGACGCGAACAGCACCTGCAGCCGCTGGGTCTGCCGGTCGGTGAGTAGCCCGTCGCCGGTGTGCAGGGTGCGCCGTGCCGCGTAGAGCGGGTCGCCGGCTAGGCCGCGATGGCCGTGGAGGTCCTGCTGGACCCGGCGGCGGCACCGGTCCAGGGCGTCGCCGGCCAATCGCACGACATGAAAGGGGTCCATCACGGTGACGGCGTCGGGCAGCTCCTCGGCGGTGGCGGTCTTGAACCCGGTGAACCCGTCCATCGCGACGACCTCGACCCCGTCGCGCCAGGACTGCGGACGCTGCGCGATCCGTCGAGCATCAGGTCCGCGCTTTGTGATGTGGCAACATGCGGGGCGAGCGGGGTGCGATCGATGGATACGGTAGCGCTCTGCGCGGGCACTCTTCCGTTGCCGTCTCGTAGCGCGCATAATTATCAGACCGCTCGCGAACAACCGCTGCCTCCTTCCGCGGTACGGGGACGGGCGGCCTGGAGGCAGGGATGAGCCATCTGGCGGATCTGCGCATCACTAGCTTGGATTCTTGGCCGCTACTAGTTCGAGACCCCGGCTACGAGGTGGTTGTGGATCCGGTGGTGTACAGGATCGGTGACCTATTCCTCGCTGATGGCCCTGCGCGGCGCGCGGGCGGGGCTGCGGACCAATCCTGGACTCAAATCGGCGAGGACATTGGCGGGCTAGTAACATTCTTTGACCTGCTCGTTCTCCACGAGCGAGTACCGGCCTTCGACTACTCGGTGACATTCGACCCCCTATCGGACAAGATTAACCGGGCCGGCGGCGATACAATCATCCACGACGTGCGCGTTGACGCCGCCGTATATGAACCAATCCGGAATGCGGTCGTCGCACACCTCCATGACCGGATCGCAAAGGGACCGTTCGTCCCAGCGGCAGTTGCCCGACAGATCCCGCGATACCTGGCAGACTTAGGTTATCAATGGGCCCCAGATATTAGTCACCTCGAGGCGGATCTCCCGGATGAGGTTAGCCGAACTGTTGCGCAGTTCCTCGTGGGGCACCTGCTGTTCGCCGGCTATGCGCAGTTGAGCGGTCTGCCGCATGTGCTTTCGCCGCGCCGTGGACGATTGATGGCTGCTGCCGGGCTACCTGTGGACCAAGGTGCTCCATCCGCAGAGGGTGCGCTCTGGAGTAGGGTCGGTGAGCGGCTGGCCGGCCAGCCAGGGTGGCGCGACGAAGTTCTGCCTTGGACGCCATCGTTTCTGCCCTACCTGCTGCAACAGACTAACGCGCGAGGCGGGGGGACTGCCACGTTGCTAAAACTAGCACTCGACCTGCGCCACAAGAATTCAGTGGAGAGCTATCGGGAGTTACGTCGCCGGGCGTTGGGCGCCGACGACTCTCAGGAAACAGTCGAAGCGCGACGTGCACTCGCAAACGAGGCCACGAAGGTAGCCAAGGATCTGGGCACTCGCCGGGAGGACCTCGCCTATACACACAGCTTTATCGTCGGGGCCGGCCCCAAGGCGCTCGGGTTCGCCGGCGGGGCAGGATTCGGCTTACTTATTGGGGGGCCGCCGGGCGCATTTGTAGGCGGCCTTGTAGGTGCGGTCGCACCTGACGTGCTAGAACCCGCAACTGAGCGTCTTTGGGGGTGGGTGATTGACAGACTGCCCTTCGTAAGTTCCCGCAAACTGCTGAGCCGGGCCGCCGGCGCAGAGGTGGAGGTGGGCACCGGGCTGATTGACAGCGCGAGGGAAATATGGCGACGAGGCTCATTCTAAGCCTTCAATCGGCATCGCAGGCGTTCTACCTTGATAGAGACCGTACAGACGCTCTGCGGAATTAGATCTCGCGCAGCTCGTCGATGAGCCTGGGGGCCGACGCCTCGGTGGACCGCGACCACGACCACGATTGAACGCGTCGTGCACATACGCGCGACTCCCGGGTCACGTCCCCAGCACCTTGGCCCAAGGCTGGGGTGCCCAGCCATGCTTCAGGAGTTCGTGGATGGCTTGCTGCGAGTTCTCGTCATGCGGACCCGGGACGCCACCAGCGCGTACTCGCGGACGTAAGGGCGTGCGACACATCGTCGCCGCCTACACGGCGTGGGATACCGACACGGATGCATACGCACTCGACCACTGGTCGGAACCAATGGAAGGCGTCTTGCGCAGCATCGCCGCGGTCTACGGCAACCGCCCCCGGAGTATGGAGGCGAGTGGCGAACGTCGTGATCCCCGTAATGGACACTCCCGTCGGGTGTCTCGACTTCGGAGTCCGCGTGTACACGCCGTCACAGAGAACCGTGACCGCTGCTCGGGCCCGCTTGTGTGCGATCTCGTTGGGGGCATGACCGGCGTGGCTCTGGACCTTTCGTCAGTCGACCTGCCGACGCTGGCGTACTCCTGCCAATTTGCTCGATGGCCCGGTTGGGCACGCGGTCTGGAAAGCGCGGTGCGCCAGGTTGAGGGGCGCGGCCTCCAACCACTGGGTGAATGCCGATGACGTCCGAGCTGTGAGTCCCGATGACGAGAGCCACCGAGGCGGCGGTGGCTTGGGTCATAGAACGCTGCGGTCGAGAAGCTGTGCCAGGCGTTATCCATGGCGCCACCGCCCTCGTGGAGTCATGGACACCCACGCAAGGCGACTGGCCCTTGAGTTGAATTTAACTCTGAAAGCCCGTCCGACCAGGCCTTCCGGAGGCTGGCCGGCCCCGTCGAGCGGTGGAGCGGAGAGCCGCAGGTTCAGCTCTCCCGAGGTCGACCGGGCGGTTGAGCAACTGGGGCCCCGTACCGCCTCGCCACGCAGCCACTAGTGGACCGTGTTTGAAGTTGACTGACGGTTAGCTTTCCTGAGGATTTCTTCAGCGGTCTTGGTCCACACGAACGGGTGGCAGCGGTCGTTCCATCCCTGGATGAAGGCGCGGATCTTGGCGTTGAGGTCTTTGACCGAGCCGAACGAGCCGCGGTGGATGGCTTGGCGCTCGATGATCCCGAACCAGACCTCGACCAAGTTGAGCCAGGACCCGGAGGTTGGGGTGAAGTGGACGTGGATCCGTGGGTTCGCGGCCAGCCAGTTGCGCACCTCTGCCTTCTTGTGAGCGGCGTAGTTGTCCATGACCAGATGCAGCTGCCGTCCGTCGCCGGTGTCGGGATAGGCGCGGGCGACCTGTTTGAGGAATGCCAGGAACTCCTGGTGCCGGTGCCTCGGCTTGCACGCGGCGGTGACCTTGCCTGTGGCGACCTCCAGCGCCGCGAACAGCGTCGAGGTGCCGTGCCGGACGTAGTCGTGGGTGCGGCGCTGGGGCAGGCCGGGTGGCATCGGCAGCATCGGCGCGGTCCGGTCCAGCGCCTGGATCTGGGACTTCTCCTCCACGCACAGCACGATCCCGTTCTCCGGCGGCGACAGGTAGAGCCCGACGACATCGGTGACCTTCGCGACCAGCTGCGGGTCGGTGGAGAACTTGAACGTCTCGGACGGCCACGGCTGCACCCCGTACTCGCGCCACGCCGTTGCCACCGTCTTGTTCCCGATGCCCAGGTGCCGGGCCAACAACCGGGACGACCAGTGCGTCACCCCGTACCTCTTGGGCGGCGGAGCCAGCGTGACCGACACGATCCGGCGATGGTCGATCGTCCGCGGCCGGCCCGAGCGCGGGTCGTCGCCCAGCCCCACCAGACCTCGGGACTGGTACCGGCCACGCCACTTGAGCACCGTCGCCTTCGACACCCCGAGCCGCTCGGCGATCCGCTCGTTCGCCTCCCCGTCCGCAGCCGCCAGCACGATCCGGGCACGCCGCGCCAGGCCAGCCCGGGCTGCCGTCGACCGCGTCAACCGGACCAGCTCGGCCCGATCGCCATCACGCAGAGCCAAAGCCGGGGCCGGACGATTCGCCATGCCTCATGGTCCCAACCCAAACCGTCTATGAACTAACGACACGCCGCACTAGAGAGTGCGCTCCATCTTATTGGCGCGTTCTCCGAGGGTCTGAAGTCCGGGCCGTCTGCGACACCTGGTGCGGAATGCGCAGATCATCCAAGCGTCAGGCTCGACCCGATGAACGATTATCACGAATCGCCCGCGAAGGTCAAATCGTGACGGGTATCTTTTATGGCACTGGTTGATCGCAGCAGGCACGTCGGGAGGCTGCATCATGATCAGCAAAGCGAGCTCTGCCGCCTCCAAACCGGCCACAGTGCGCACTAGGCCGCGCCTCGCGGGCTTGATCTCTATGGCGACGATCCCGTCACTCCGACTCGACGCGGCGGTTTTGACCGTCCCCGGCCCTCTGGCATCGGGGATGCGTCAGCGCCAGAGCTTCGCCCCCTATGCCCGCCTAAACGTTCCCCGCCTGTTTCGGCCACAACCTCGGAGGCTCTCATGATCGAGAAGACGTCCACTGCCAGCATGATCGTCAGACCGATCCAGGGGGACCTGCCGGCAGCTGAACAGAAGATCGTCAGCGGTCCGCCCATCTTCTGGGGTCCCCCCACGTGGGCGCCCGCATGGTTCTACAGCGCGCTGAACTGGCTCGGTAAGCGCTATTATGACGCGAACGACATCCACCAAAGCTTCAGCAACGTCATGGCGGGCTCGGACGTCGACCCGTATCAGGGTCTCGGCGCAACCCGGCTCTTCCTCGTCATCCGTATGGGTGCCGGGTTCCGCCTGTCCATCGCGCCGACCGCCGACACCGTCGCCCGATCCTCCGGCGCGATCACCTACCCCGGCACGGACGAAGGCATCCGCGAGATGTACATGGCCCTCGCGGCGAGCCCGGTCTTCGACCAGGCGAGGTACTGCTACGTCCCCGGCCGGATAGGTTCTGATCTAGATCTGGACCCGGAGGTCGACTACTCGACACCCTTGGAGAACGGCTACGACCCGGCTACCGGACTCCGCGCTGTCGTGTTTGGCTCCGCGGTCTCTCAGGTCGTCCCACTCGACGACTTCATCATCACCCACAACGAGCAAATCTACGACCAGAGCCCGACCATCGTCCCGCTTGTGACTGCGCTCGTCTACGATCTCACGCAGCACAACGAGCTCGGCGCCACGTCGTTCACGCTGCCGACGGTATACACCAGGGATCGGATCAGTGCCGGCACCGATTACGTGAGCCGCATCGGGCAGACGGTGGTGTTTGAGGGCGGTCCCGGTTACGACGCATCGGCCGCGACGGCGCTGAACCTGCAGACCGTGGCCACCGCCGCCTCGCCCGACCACACGTTTACGACCTACACGTTCGAGGCGGCGAAGGTCTACACGACCTCTATGGTGGGTTCCAGCGTGCGACTGGGCGTCGCAGAGCTGACCTACCAATCACCTTCTCCGGCACAGGTCTTCGCCGACCAGCGGATCATCGGCTTCTACCGAGACAACGCCTGGACTAAATCGTTCGGCGTACCGATCTGGGACTACCAAGCCGCCAACGCGCAGTTTACCGCGGCCACCGACGCGCCCATGAAACCGACGACGGTCTACGACCCCGCCCAGGTCTTCCTCAGCGGGGGTTCGCTGCAGAGCGTCGTGACCAAGCTGCGCCAGGCGCAGTACCTCTATGCGGTCGACACGCTGGTCGGCATGATCGACACCGCCTCGTCGAGTGACGCGGCGGCCGGCCTCGGGCTCCTCACCACGGCCGCTGCGCTGGACTTCAACCTGAGCTCTCGGGCCGCATCTTCGCCCGTCGTCGATCAGCTCGAGGTCCCCGTCGTCGTCAGCGTGACGACAACCCCGAACCCTGCAGCGCCCACTCCCCACGTCGAGGCCGTGAGCGTGCGTCCAGTGCTCGCCGACAACGGACTGTCGCGACTCGAGCAGGTCATCGGGGCCGGGGCCAACGCGCCAGCCGGTCCGACGCCGGGACCGGTCACGGTGCAGGCCGGCCTCACGGCCTCGATCCCCATCGAGGCGCTCGACGGCACGGGCATTGCGAGCCTGGAGATCGACACCCACTTTCCGGAGCAACAGCTGGGCGACGCGGCCACGTTCCTGGCCCAGGCCCCGGGCCACGTCGCCAACCTGATGGAGCGCACTGACGTCGACCCAGCGCTGCCGCCGTACGACCTGCCGCTCGCCAAGCTGAAGGTGATTTTCCGGCCCGGCATCGTCTACGTGCTCTCCCTCACACGCACGACCCTCAGCGTGCGCGGGGCCGACGGCTCGACGGCGACCGACAGGGCGACTGCGCCGGACAAGACGCACACGTTCGTCGGCTCGATGATCTTCACCGGCGACACAACGACTGTGCGGCTCTACCCCAAGCTGCAGCTGACGCTGCCGGCACCCGCCGTGGGCACCAGCGGGATCACGCAGGCCGCGGCGTACACGGTTCGGTTGACCTATGACCAGAAGGCGAGCACGTACGACGTGCTCGACGCCGGGCAGCTGCCCATCGCCTCGGGCGTCAGCGTCGCCAGCCCGAAGCCGTCGGACAAGTCCACGCCACACGCCGGTGATCTCTACTTCGGGAGCTTCGTCGGGGGCGACGACACGATGACCGTCTGGTCGGTGCCGGTCTTCCTCCACGTTCGGGCGGGCGACCTCCCGGGAGCCGGAGGCAACGGCTCGATGTCCCTCGATGCGCAGGTCAGCGGTGCGCCGGCGTACCGGCTCCAGATCACCGACAGCTCGGTCTTCGTCTACTCGAACATCAACGTCGACACGCGTCAGATCGGCTCGGTCAGCACGGCCAACGTGTACCTGTCCAGCGCTGTCATCAACTCCGCTCCGGATGACACGTCCGCGCTGGCATTCGCACCCAGTCCCGTGCTGATGGGCCTAGTCCGCCCGGTGCTGGTCGGCTCGACGCTCAAGTACGTGTTCGTGCCGGCTGACGACAGCATCGTGATCGGGGCGACCCGGTACATGGTGAGCGTGATCGAGCTGCAGGCGCTCGACTTCGACCCCAGCACGCGTCCCTACCCCCCGCTGGCCTGGCCGAGCAGCCAGTACTGGCAGTTCGCGAACAAGCACGACCCCTACCTGGACGTCGAGTACTCCGGAGCGACGCAGGACCAGCGCGTCGCGCAGGCGCAAGGGGGCGCAACGCGGATCGGCGCGGACGTCCACGGGCGCGGCGAGCCAATGCATCTCTACCTCGACACCGACCGGAAACAGATGACGGTGACCCCCATCTGGGGCTTCCCGTTCGACCCGATCACCCAGAGCGTCGACCAAGGGCGCCTGCAGGCGGCATTGGAGTCCGTTGTCGAGCTTATCGCCGCCACGGTCGAGACTACTTTCACCGCAATGGATTTCGGCTCCCTTGATGCGGAGCGGATCGCCTTGCCCGAGGAGCTGCAGCAGGGGAACCCGTACGCCACGTTCATCTCACCGTCCACCGCGACGAGCGGCGGGGTCGTGGCGCAGGACGTTGTCGAGTCCGCTGTCACCGGTCGAGCCGTCACCAACCTCAGCCCGGGCTTCGTGGCCAATGCCGCCATCGACAGCAGCGCGCACGTGCTGAGCGCCAAGATGCAGACCGCCCAACAGGGGGCGGCCGCCCTGTCGTACACCAAGGAACTCAACCCGGCTGCGGCCGTGCTGCAGGACCGGTCATCGGCAGCCGGAGCGCAACAGTCGAAGAAGCGCTTCCAACGGCAGACCGTCTATGGCTTCACCGTCTTCAACTCCGGCACCGGTGAGGCCTTCCTGGTCGAGATGGTGCCGGCCGATCAGGACGTGTTCGACCAGCTGCCGATGCCGACGAAGCACCTGAACTATGACCCGTACTACGTCCGGGTCGTCGTCCTGCAGACGCGCACCTGCTACAACATGTCGATCATCGTGCCGGCCATGGTGCACGACCAGTACGGCCACTTCGCCCGTCAGGGTGTCGAGTACAACAACCTGCTGAGCAAGACCGACGAGCTCGGGCTGGGCTACCTCTACTCGCTGTTCGACACGCTGGGCGGGTACGACGACCTGGCGTTCGAGCACTACCCGTTCCCGGTTGAGGAGATGGCGTACTCCCAGACCGCCATCTTCACGAACCTGCCGTACTCCCTCGCGCCTCACGGCGTGTTCCACGAGAACGAAAGCCAGAGCAGGACGCCGTACTTCGCCTGCCGACGCAAGAACTGGAGCGCGGACTGCCACCTGATGCGGGCGACGCACACCCGTGGGTCCGCGGCGTACATGGCGTTCGGTGCCGGCGATCTCGTCCCCCTGCGGCTGGACGCTGCCTTCGCCGTCGACAAGCGGTCGCCGGCGCACCTGTACAAGCTCACGTACACGTTCTCCGACCGCCAGTACGACGCGGCAAAGACGATCTCGGTCGCTAACAAGCCCTACGTGGTGGCCGTGACGACGAACGATGTCGGCGCCAAGCAATTCGTCAACTTCTCGATCGACGCGACGGCAGGCACCGCGGACCTGCAGATCGGTCAGAACCAGCCGCTGACCTTCCCCAAGGAGATCTATGTCGCCGGGCAGGCCAGCACGACGCTGATCTCGATCGATGACATCAACGCGGCGCTGGGCACGGGCTTCCAGACCACGGGCGACTTCATGACGCTCGACGGTTTCCTGCAGCCGACGGGGCAGGAGTTCGAGCTCATCCCGTACAACAACCTCGTCTACATGCTCCGCGCGGTCGCGAACTGCCCGCAGCTCGGCGCGGTCGGCGGACTCGGCGCGACCGCCGGCCTTCTCATCGACACCTACGTGCCCGCGACGACGGGCAACCTGGCCCTGGCACAGGGTGCGCGGCACAAGCGCAGCCAGCTGCAGTTCTTCGGGGCGAGCTACACACCGGAGACCATGGTCGACACGCTCGACGACCTCGACTTCACCAGCATCACCGGTGACACGTTCTACGTGCCGACGATCTTCGTGCCCATCCCCGAGCTCGACGCGAGCAAGGGTTTCGTGGCCGAGATCGCGGACTTCGTCGGCCAACAGTTCTGGACATTCATCTACCCGGAGATCGTCGCCCACGCGGACGACACGGTGAACGGCGTCACGTGGGACCACGACGTCAACATCGACGCCGAGGGTCAGCCGGTGCTGTCACTGCAGAAGCTCCACTTCGTCTACGACCCTCTCGTCGTCCTCTTCACGCCGAACGACCTGGCACACAAGTACGCCCTACAGCCGAAACAACAGGTATTGGCACTCACCAACGGCCAGATTCAGGAAGGGATCTGCTGGCGCTCGGCCAACGTGCAGCCGCAACGACTCACGCCCCGGAACATCTGCGCCCAGCAGATCCTTCCGGACGGCATCGGCATGGACCGGCCAAACATCATCTACTCCGCGCACAACCGGCCGGTCGCGACATCCGTGGAGTCGGCGTACATGGGGATGTCGGTCAAGGGCTTCCTGTCCGTCTCCGGCGTCGTCTACAGCATCGAGGAGTCGGCGCTGTCCAACGACCAGACCGGCTCTAGCTTCATCTCGTCGGTGTCGTCGACGACGAACATGGCGCTGGGCGTGCTCTTCGAGTACGACAACAACGACCTCGGCACGATCGATACGGTGGACAGCACCGACACGACCAAGGGCATCGTCTTCCTCAACGGCTATCTCGGCGCAAGCGGCTACGCGTTCTCCAGCCCGGACCATTTCGACGTCAACGACGTGCCGCCTTCACAGGTCCCGCTGCTCGAGCAGATCGCCGACACGATGGGCTTCGACGTCGCGTACTTCAACACCGACGTCAGCCTGCCGCGGCAGTTCTGGAGCATGACCTATGACACCTTCACGCCGTCGGGCGTGCCGAATTTCATCCCGAATGTGCCGCCGTCGGTTGTGGACCCGGGTTTCACCAACCGCACCCGGTCCCTGATCCTCAGCCTGCAGAACCCGGTGCATCCCGAGCAGCTCGGGATGATGGACACGTACAGCTCGGTCGTCTCCGCGAACCTCCACCTGGCGAACGGCGTGACCGGCTCGGTGTTCCTGAGCAAGAAGGCGGACCGCGACGTCGCCTCGATCGGGTCGAATCCCGTTGGACCCAACGGCTTCCCGCTCTTCGGCCTGCCCACGAAGTACGACTTCTTCATCTTCTCGCGCGATCACTACTGGACGTTGAAGGGCGCCACGTTCGAACTGGTCGACCAGGGCTACGCCATGTGCCTCGTCGACGACGGGTCGGGCACCGGCAACAAGGTCGCGAAGTACTTCATCGACGCCGACGGCAACTACTACGAGCTCTTCAGCTATGCGCTCTACTCGCCGAACGGCGGGATCCTGGAGTCGTCGAGCTTCACCCTGCGAGTCACGCTGGGGGCATCCGGGAACCTCAGCGCGGCCCCGATCATCCCTGAGACGCCGAACAACGTGAACCCGCAGGACCTGGTGGCCCAGATCAACAAGGTGTCCAACCTGATCTACGCGGCGTTCGGCGCGTCGTCGCCCGGCCAGGCTCCGGCGTACTTGCCGATCCAGGCCGTCGGGGGATCGGTGCCGGCGGCTCCCATCGTGGGCCCTCCGGGCTTCAACGGTTACCAGCTCAACGTCGCCGCGGCGAGTCGCCAACCGGTGCAGATCTCCCAGATCTACTCGGGGACAACGGCGTTCGCGATCGACGGGTCGACGACCATCACGCCGATCAACCCAAAGAGCGGCAAGGCAATCCCGTACTACGGGACGATCTCGCATGGGCTCGACCGGATGCTGCCCGCCACCTTGCAGTCCGCGGACGGCAGCGTCGTCATCCCACGCGCGACCGTCCCGCCAGGGCCGGCGACCGGCCCCTTCGGCGGGAACGGGCTGGGCGGACTGATCGGCACGCCGTTCAGCAAGGCCTTCCAGGGAGCGGGTGCCGTCCCGCCGGCGATCGCGGGCAACCCGACGCCGGGCACGACCATGAAGGCCGATGACACCGTCTTCTACACCTACAACGCCGTGACCAACTCGGTGATGGACTCGACGGGCAAGTCCGCCACCCTCGGCGGCACCCAGTACTTCGTGGACGCGACCGACCCGACCAACCCGATCTATGCCGTCGTCACGCTGCCCAGGTTCACGTTCAACGGCAGCACGTACACCCTGAACCTGTCGACCACCCTGTCCGACGGCGTGACGTCCAGGTACAGCCTCGTGGTCGGCGGCCGGAGCTACCGGTTCGACCCCGACAACGCGCACGTCACCGTCGATCGCACGACGTTCACCTTCAACCCGCCGCAGGGTGGCGCCTACACCGTGACGATGACGGCCCTGGACCAGCCCGCCGGGAACGAAGCGCCCTCGCCCATCGCGCTCACACCGTTCTCCGTCGCGATGGGTGGCATGGTCGCGACGGTCGACGTCTTCAACGACGCGGGCGCCCTGGCCAACCTCGTGCTGGGGGTCATCGGTCGTCAGTACGCGTACGACCCGGTGCACGGGGCGGTGACCATCAAGGCTGGCGCGACGTCGACCACGGTGTCGGTCGCGATCGGCCTGGCCTTCGCCTCGAGCACCGGTTATGGCTACGTGATCGGATACGCCAGCGGGGCGTACACGGTCAACGGGACGCCGATGCTGCCCTACTCCGCATCGACGACGGGCACGCCGGCGACACATGCCCTGATGACCGCGCCGCAGATGTTCACCATCGGCGGGAACTTCTACACCTTCGACCGCGATCCCGCCGGTGGCTACGCCAGTGTGACCGGCGCCCACCAGACCTACCTCGTCAACCCGTACCAGTTCTCCGTCAACGGCGAGGTCTACGTCATCAACACCAACGTCCAGCCGAACACCGTCGTGGGCGGCGGCAACGTCTACCCGATGTCCGCGGGCAACACTCAGTTCCTGCTGAACGGCGTGCAGTACACCATCACGCTCAAGCAGGGCTCATTGAACGGCGCGTCCATCTCCGGGCAGTTCAACATCACGCAGGGGAACGTCGTTGTTGTCGAGAACTACGTCTACGAGATCGACACCCTGAACGGCCAGCTGGTCGGCAACGGCGCCACCTACCCGCTCACCTCGTCCGGCGTGACGTACACGATCAGCACGACCGACCGCAGCTTCACGGTCACGACCGAGCCCAACGCGAACACGGTGACGATCGCCGGGATCGTCTACCAGATCAACAACACCACCGTGGTCGGCGACGAGGTCGTCTATCCGATCCTCGTGTACCGCACCTTCGAGGACGCTGGCACGACGTACGACATCGGGCTGGACGGCGTCGTGTCCCTTCCGACTCCCCTGGCGCTGTCCGGCACGGCGCCGTACACCCGGTCGACCTTCACCGACGGGGCCACCTACACGGTCAACGACGTGGCGGCCTTCGACGGCACCGACTACTTCCGGCTGACCGGGACCCCGCCGCAGTTCGCCGCCGGCGGGCGCACCTACACGGTGCGCACCGATGCCGTGGCGATCCCGGCCGGTGGTGCCAAGACCTACCTGGTCAACCCGACCGGGCCCCTCAGTCCCAACCAGTTCACCTTCGGCACTCAGACCATCCACGTCGGGCGGCCGGTGGACGTCGCGGCCTTCGACGGGCAGCACTGCTACGCCATCGCCAACGGGGAGTTCACCGACACGACGGCAGGCATGACGTTCACGCTCAGCGGCAACACGGCGGTGCACGAGGGCAACAGCTACGAGATCTTCAGCAACCTGGGCGCGGGAGCGTACTTCGAGGTGCCGGGCGGCTCGACCTACTACATCTCGATTCCCGTCGCAGACACTGGATCGGCCTCCGGCGACATCTTCAACGTGTTCCCCGTCTCCGGTGGGCAGTTCGCGATGCCGATCCGCTACACGATCACTGTCGCCGCCGGGGTCGTCACCGTGGACGCGCTGACGTTCACCGGAGGGCCGACCGTCGTGCCGACGCTCACGGGCGTGGGCACCTCGCTCACCGGCGGCTACTTCGTGGACCCGGTCACGCGGATCACGTACACCTGCGTCGTCGACGGCACCACGGTGACCTTTGTCGACTCCAACAACGCGTCCTACCCCTTCCCTGCGCCGAGCACCACCGACGTGCTGATCGCGTTGGCAGTCGTGGCCACGGGTGTCACCGTCGCCGTCGACGACCAGGCGACGCCGGCTGTCTACGCCGTGCAGAACAACCAGTTCACGACCGGACCGGCGACGTACACCGTCAACGTGCCCATCGCCTACGAGAACGCCGCCGGCCCGTACTACCCGATGGTCAACGGCCGCTTCATCGTGCCCGAAGCCGACCCGCTATCGAACCATGCCTACACGGTCCGCGGCGGCAGTGTCGTCAAGGGCTGGGTGATCAGCCTCGACGACGGCTTCTCGGTCGACGGGGACGTGCTCTACACCATCAACGCCGTCAACGTCGTGCGTGCCACCAACCTGGCCACCCTGGCCGGTGCACCGCCGAACCAGACGCTGACCGCCGGTCCGCTGACCTACGCGCTCGACGACACCCTCGAGAACGCGACCATCCATCCGGCGGGCGTCACGTTCAACACCGGGACCCAGCAGCTCACGGCCACCGTCGACGGCCAGTCGGTGACGTACACCGTCAGCGCCACGTCGGCGACCGACAATCGACACCCGCAGAACACCTTCCCGGTCACGGTGGCCGGGGCAGTGCGCACCTTCACCGACTCGGCCGGCGGGGTGACCTTCTCCTTCGACGCCAGCGGAAACAACCCGGTCACGGCGGAGTTCGCGTACTCCAACAACTTCTTCGTCGACGCCCTCACCGGCGTGACCTACGTCGTCGATGAGGCGGACAACCGCGTCGAGGCGCTGTCCTACCTTCCCGAGATCACGGAGTACGCGTTCACCGCCGGCGACGGCAAGACGTATCTCATCCACTACGACGACGTCCGGGTGCACTTCCCGGTGATCTCCGGCGCGAACGTGGAGGCCGGTGTCGCGACGGTCGGCGCGAACACGGTCGCGGTCGAGATCGACGAAGTCGAACCCGTGGCCGGCGGTTCGCCGATCCCGGTCAACCGCAACTCGTTCGAGATCAACGGCAACCTCTACACGATCGGCGGCATCCCGGTCGGCCCGGACTACTCCACCTGTTCGGTCGTCGGAGCCGGCGCGGCACCCCGACCCTTCGCCGGCCCCAACACCTTCACCCTCTCCGACCCGTCCGTGGTCTTCACCGTAACCCTCGATGCAGACGACCTGCCCGTGTCGATCGCCGCGACGTTCCCGATCCAGCCCAACCGCGACCTGATCTCGGTCAACGACGACGTCTACCTGATCACCTACAACACGGTGAGCACCGGCAGTCTCCTCGGCCAGGGCCAGAAGTCGATCCCGATCACCAACTCCAGCTTCACCCTTACCAACCGGTTCGACGCCACGAAGGCCAAGTTCATCTTCGCCGATCTTGACATCTTCAACGCAGCGTCGGTAGTCGGGCAGTTCACGGCGTACATCGCGCCGAGCTTCTTCATCTCCGGCGTCACCTACACGTTGGACCCGGTCCGCCTTGTCGTAACCGACTCCGACAAGCGGCCGTACCCGCTCGTGCCCAACCCCACCATGTTCAGCCTCAACGGCTTCAACTACCTCATCGACACCAACCGCACCCCCCATGCCATCGTCGGCAACGACAACGTCTCACCGCTCGCCACGGACATCACCGTCGAGAGCGGCGAGCCGATCCCCAACTCGACCTTCACGCTGACTGGTCAGGTCTACGAGTACGCAGAAGGCCCGGGTCACACCTTGCTCGCGATCACCGGCGCCAAGAGCTACCTGATCGCCCAGCCGGCCCTGACCTTCAAGCTCGACTCCAGCCTGGTCTTCACGCTGTCCCCGACGCCGCCGGCCGCGGGCAACTATGTCGGCGCCGTCGCGCCTATCGGCACCGTGACTGCCGGCACGACGGTCCTCAATGTCTACCCCGGGACTCCGGAGTCGGCCGGTGCCGACTTCTTCGTCTACAAGAACGTCCTCTACACCTTCGTGAAGTCAGGCGCCGTCTACGTCGCAGTCCAGAAGTCGTACACGGTCTACGCGTCCGACCCGGCCGCGACGCAGCAGCAGCTCGCCGTGTTCGACCTGAGCGGCACGACGTACCTGGTCACGGAGGGGACGACCGCCGGCGATGCTGCACCGTCGGGGATCAACCCCGGCACGATGTGGGCCGCCACCTCGACGTCCAACGTCGAGACGCAGTTCGGGCTCGTCTACGGCTTCACGTCCCAGCCGACCACGGTGACGCGGTCCGGCACGGGTGTCGCGCAGTTCCCGGCGGCCGACCCGAGTGGCACCACCACGCTCTACGACATCGTCTACGCCGCCGGGAGCAACGCGAACGTCGTCAAGGTCGACGTGCCGGCGCTGCTCCCGACCTTCACCCAAGCCGGGCCCTTCACCTTCACGCCGTCCTACCCGCTGACCTTCGAGACCGGTGGCTACAACGCCTTCACGACGTTCGTGGCCGAGACGTCCACGCCGAGCCTGAGCTTCGCCGCCGCGTACAAGACGCCCATCACGTCAACCGATCCGCTGGTCGACTCGCTGATGACCACCCAGGGCGACTTCAGCCTGGAGTTCTGGCACTCGATCCCGGCGTCGACGCCCTCGGCGTACCACCCGGTGAGCTACTCATCGAGCACCAGCAACCCACTCGTGTACTACGTCGATGTGGACTTCGAGGACGACTCGAACATCTACCTCGGCATCAACAACACCGTCCTGCACGCCGCCGCGACCCCGCCGGTCTTCTCGTCCGGCTGGCGGCACGTCGCGCTGACCTACCAGCAGCCCTACACGATGCTTTGCCAGGGCGCCGGCTTCGAGGTGAAGAAAGGCAGCAGCTACAACTTCAACCGTGACTTCAGCATCGCCATGACCTTCGCCGTCTCGGACGCCTCGATCGAGCAAGGGCTGCTCTACAAGGGGACGGCGTCAGATGTCACGACCCCGCAGCTGAGCATGTCCTACCGAGTCGGAATCAGCGGCGGCGCCGTGACCTTGCAGTTCACCGACGCCAACAGCGAGCTCAGCCCGCTGTTCGTGGGCCCGGCGATCTCGAACGGCCAGTTCTTCCAGATGATCATCGTGAAGCACACGACGACGCCGGCCGGGCGCGACGACAGCTCCGACCCGTACGCCGCGCCGTTCGACACCTCCGACCTCGGGACACTCAACACGAGCGGGATGAGCGGTCACTCGTCCGGATTCCCTTCCGGCGGTGGCGACGTGACCATCTCGAGTGTCGCCCCCGCAGGCCAAGGCGCGAACACGCGCACCGCGAAGTTCCTGACCAGCCTGGCTGCCCCGCCGCCCAAGAAGTACTCGGTCACGATCTCGGTGCGCACGGTCAATGACGACGGGACGTTCGGGACCTGGCAGTCGGTGTCGACCGACCACACCGTGACCAACGGCGACCCTGGTCTGGCCGTGAACCCGACCGGCGGAGCGCACCTGCTGATCGGCGCGGCGTTCGCCGACGACGGGACAGCGGTGCCGCTGGGCAACGCCAGCGGGGCCGTCGGCAACATCCGGCAGGTGTATCTGTTCAATGGCGCGATCGACCACGCCGGCATCCGCAAGGACGACGGCACCGTCGTCGACCTCGCGAACGCGAGTTCAGACGACATGGTGAAGGCAGGGCTGGTCGGCACCTGGTCTGCGACCTACGACGCGAACGGCTTGATCAACAACCCCTACGACTCCGATGCGGTCGCGACGTCGACGAACCTGGCGAACGCCTACCTCGCACCGCTGTCCGGACATGAGCGCGAGGGGGCTGCGCTCTACGTGAACGGCTACCGGATGTCCCTGTCGCTCGTCACCGGTGCCCAGGTGCCGTCGTCGATGACGGGGTACAGCGCCGGCAGCGTCGACCTCACCGTCAACGCGGGGCTCTACCGGCTGGCCGAGGTCAGCATGTGGCGAAGCATCCGGCAGCAGCACCAGGTGGTGGACGACATGTTCGGGCGCCTGGTGTCCACCAACGAGCCGTTCCTCATCCTCTACCTCAGCGGCTCGTTCGCGGTCGAGGCGATCAACGCTCCGATCCTGCCGATGAACAAGTACATCGACAACATCGCGGTCACCAACGCCGTAGCGACCCTCGACCTGGATCTGTCCTCGGCCTCGCTGGACCTCGCCGGTTGCCCCGCTGTCGGCCGGTGTGGACCGTTGGTCACACCGAACCTCTACACACCACCCGGCGTCGCGCTGACGGTCTGCGACACCGTCCCCTACCTGACGACGTACTCGGTGACGCTGAACACGCTGACCGCCTCGCTCGCGGGGGAGCTGAACGAGGCATATGTCTACCTGAAGGACGGGGTGCTCACGCTCTACGCCGGCAAGAAGATCGGCGACCTCGTGCTCAGCTGGGTCTCGCAGGAGCAGGGTGACGTCCAGCTCATCGGCTACATCGAGGGCGCACCACCGGCGCCGATGGCCAACCTCACGAACAAGGCCTCCTACGCAGGTGCTACCTCGATCACGTTCAGCGCACCGTCCTCGGTCACGCTGAAACTCCAACGGGGGTATGACAGCTCGGACGAGAACAAAATCGACTTCAGCGACAACATGGGGGCGCAGTTCGGCCTGAATATGCACATCGCGCCGTTCGGTTTCGGGATGTCGGCCGAGAAGTTCGTGTTCTCCATCTTCACCACGCTCGGTGGCGGCGGGTCGTACACATGGACCAGCGGAGACGGGTCGCAGATCACGTCGACCAACAAGCTGGACGAGTCGAACAAGTACACGGTGAAGTTGCAGGGCACGTTGTCGCCAGTCACAGGCGACCTCTTCATGGCGAACCTCAACAGTGTGACCACGCAGAGCGCGACCGCCGGTGTGGCGGCGTCCAAGAGCGCGATCCTGCCGAACCCCAGCCTGGGTGGCTTCACCTCGCCCAACCCGCCGTTCGCCCTCCCCAAGGTCCCGAACGACGAGAAGTTCGGGTCGCGTGTGTTCGCGCCCTCGCCGTACGGCCAGGCCTTCGTCACGTCGCAGACCCTCGACGTCTACCAGCAGACGCTCGTCCAGACGAACACGGTCTTCGGTTTCGTCCGGATCCCGAACAGCCAGATCCCGCGTGACCTCAACATCGTGTCCTTCCGGATGAACAGCCAGTACCTGCGACCGGGCATCCTCGACGGGGTCGTCGGCTACGTCTACGAGCCGGCCACGTTGCTGAACGGGGTCCAGACCTACACGACGTCGACCGGGGAGATGGCGCCGCTCTACGACAAGAACTTCTCCTCAGGCGAGGTTGGCCACGACGCCAGCTACATGCGGATCGTCGAGGCCTACCGGCTGAAGCGCCAGATCGACCAGCAGGCCTTCAATGCCCTGGCCATCTACCAGTCCCAGTACAACGAGCAGGCCTGGCCGACGGACTCGCGGCTCACGCCGGGTCTCGACTTCTACAACGAGTACCTGTGGTCCGCGCGTGGTGGCACCCAGGAGGTCAAGCACGTCTACACGACGACGTACGACGAGGTCTACACGACCAGTTCGGGCAATACTGCGGTCGCCAACGTCAACTTCAACATCAAGCTTGCGGCCGCCGCGCTGACCGTCATCGACTTCAAGTTCGCCTACACCTACACCAGCAAGTTCTCGATCAAGTCGAGCTACAACACGACCGGCACTTCGTCGTTCGACATCGCCGCATCGTTCGACGGTCTCGAGAGCGACACCCAGATGCGCTACGCGTCCAACAACGACGCGCACTTCGTGATGCGGTACAACTCGATGTTCAACCCCAACAACCAGAGCGGGCTCAACCTCATGGTCGGTTCAGACGGGTTGGTCTACAACATCGTGCCCAACGTCTCCTCAGGCGCCGGGCTGCCGACGTCCAACAACCTCGACGACAGCCAGACCTACACGCAGCCACAGCCGTCGTACGCGTCGGGGAACGCCTCCGGCAACACCGGTGCGCTCGAGCCGTACGACCGGCCCGGCAAGGTCAAGCAGTTCCGGAGCTACGCCTTCTTCCTGCAGCCGACCGAGGAGAACGCGGACAACTTCTGGGACCAGGTCGTCGACCCGGTCTGGCTCGCCAACAGCCCGGAGGCGGATGCGGCGGCGATGCGCTCGGCGCAGAAACACAAGTCGATCCCATGGCGGGTTCTCTACCGGGTCACCTACGTCGAGCGTTTCCTGCCCCCGGTTTCGACCGACGCGGTCGTGGTGCCGCAGATCATGCCGATCATGGCCGTCCCGGTCCTCGACCCCGCGTCCGACTTCCTCTTCACGTCGCTGGACGCTGTCGGACCACGGCCGCCGCACAACCCGGACAACGACATCGAGGCGAACGTCGTGCTCAGCGTGCCGACCGCATCGGGCGGGAGCGTCGGCTCGATCGCTACATCAGGTCCGAACATCGGACTGCCCGTGCTGGGCAACAACGTGGTCCCCTTCGACCTGATCAAGCAAGCGACGTCCATCGTCAGCTGGGGCGACAGTGCAAACACCAAGCTGCTCAGCCAGCTGACTACCTCGGTGCTCGGGCTCAACACGGTGCCCCTGTTGGGCCGCGCCGTGCCCGGCTCGACCAGGCTCTACGACGTCATCGACCCGTTGGCGGATCGGCCGCTGTACTCCGTCTACACGGACCCGAACGGTTTCACCGTCAACATCTCAGCTCGCCCTGACATCACCGTCTACCAGGACGTCAATGGCAACCCGATCCAGTACTACGACGGCAAAGCGTTCCACTCGCTGCAGGAGGACTACGTCGCAACGACGGACGGCACGGTCGTGTACTACATTCAGCCGCCCTCTACCTACGACCAATCCGCGTTCGACCTCACAGGCGACGACGACCTCTTCGGCCACCCCGGCGACGAGTGGCGCTACTTCCTTGTGTCTGGAGTCAGCGCCGACATGACCTCAGAGCCGAGCGTCCTCGGCAATGGGCCGTTCGAGTCCTCTAGCGGGTTCACAGGGCTACGCGTAGCCGACGCTCAGCACGCAGGCAGTGGCGCGAAGCAGGTGCAGGGCTACGTGCTAGTAAAGGGCATGATGCAGTGGCCCCATCTCAACACCAACGCAGAAGTATTCGCCGATGTGTTGGTGTACAAGGCGATGAGCCTGCTGGACACTTTCCCGATCGGTGACCTGGACGTGCTCGCTGCCTTCCTGAAGGCGCAGTTTGGTGCGGCACCATTCATCGGCAACGACGAGATCTGCCTCGTATTCGCCCGCAACATCGTGTCGTACTTCAACGCTACTCAGCAGGGACTGATCCCCCAATAACTATGGGGACTGCCCCCGGTTTGGTTGACAATCGGGGTTGATGGTTCTCAGGCCGCGTCTGCGGCCGTGTAGATCATCTCAAACTCGACCGGGGTGAGCTTCCCCAGGCCGCGTTGCCGGCGGCGCCGGTTGTACTTCGTCTCGATCCAGACCACGATCGCGAGCCGCAGCTCCTCACGGGTTTCCCATCGCCGGGTGTCCAGGACGTTCTTCTGCAGCAGCGAGAAGAAGCTCTCCATGGCCGCGTTGTCACCACAGGCGCCGACCCGCCCCATCGACCCGAGCAGGCCGTTGTTCTTCAGCAGCCGGATCACCTTCTTGGACCGGAACTGGCTGCCCCTGTCGCTGTGCAGGATGGTGCCCGCCGGAGCGCGCAGCGCGATCGCGTTACGGATGGCGCCGGCGGCCAGGGAGGACTTCATGCGCGAGTCGATGGAGTAGCCCACGATCTTGTTGGAGTAGCAGTCCTTGACCGCACACAGGTACAGCTTGCCCTCCGCGGTGGGGTGCTCGGTGATGTCGGTCAACCACTTCTCGTTCGGCCGGGTGGCGGTGAAGTCGCGGCCGGGCCGCCCCGTCGCATCGGCCGCCTTGAGCAGGTCATCGTGCACCGGTGGGCCCGGCCGCCGGCCCGACCCTCGCCGTCGGTGATGGGCCGCGAGGATGCCTTGGGCCGAACACAGCCGCCAGACCCGGTTCTCACTGGCGAGGATGCCGAGGTCGGCGAGCTCGTCGGTGATGAACCGGTACCCGAGGCCGGGATCCTCGGCGTGGATCCCGAGGGCGGCCTCGATCAGGTGCGCGTCGTCCCAGTCCCGCTGCGAGACAGGCTCTTTGAGCCACTTGTAGTACCCCTGGGTCGTCAGGCCCAGCACCCTGCACGCCACCGCGACCGGCACCCTGACAGAGGCGTCAGGGGCACCGGTCGCGGCCATCTCTCGGACGAGCGGGAAGACTATTCTCCCGGCAGGTTCGCCTGTGACAGGTAGGCAGCCGCCCGGCGCAGGACCTCGTTCTCCTGCTCGAGCAGCCGGATCCGCTTGCGCGCTTCCCGTAGCTCGGCGGCTTCCTTGACCGTGACGCCGGGACGGTGACCGTCCTCGACGTCGGCGGCCTTCAGCCAGTTCGACAGGCAGCCCTCGGAGATCCCGAAGTCCTTCGCGATCTGTTTCAACGGAGCGCCGCCCTTACGGGCGACAGCCACGACGTCGTCGCGGAACTCCTTGGGATACGGCTTCGGCATGACAGGCATCCTTCCAGCGAGGACGAATCCTCACACGTCAGGTGTCAACCAAACCCCTGGGCAGACCCATGCGACCCGGGTGTTAACAATAGGTGCCTAGTGGTCCGTGTTTGAAGTGGTCTGACGGTTGGCCCTCTTGAGGATCTCGTCGGCGGTTTTGGTCCACACGAAGGGGTGGCTCTGGTCGTTCCAGCCGTCGACGAAGGCTCTGATCTTGGTTTTGAGGTCCTTGACGGAGCCGAAGGTTCCGCGGTGGATCGCTTGGCGTTCGATGATGCCGAACCAGACCGCGACGAGGTTGAGCCAGGAGCCCGAGGTCGGGGTGAAGTGGACGTGGATCCGCGGTTCGCGGCCAGCCAGTCGCGGATCTCGACGCGCTTGTGCGCGGCGTAGTTGTCCATCACCAGGTGCAGCTGTACACCGTTGCCGGTGTCGGGGTAGGCGCGGGCGACCTGCTTGAGGAACGCGAGAAACTCCTGGTGCCGGTGCCTGGGTTTTCAGGCTCCGGTGACCTTCCCGGTCGCGTTCTCCAGCGATGCGAACAGCGTCGTGGTGCCGTGACGCTTGTAGTCGTGGGTCCGGCGCTCGGGCAGGCCGGGCTGCATCGGCAGCATCGGAGCGGTCCGGTCCAAGGCCTGGATCTGCGACTTCTCATCGATGCACAGCACGATCGCGTTCTCCGAGGGCGCCAGGTACAACCCGACCACGTCGGTGACCTTCGGGACCGGCTCCGGGTCGGTGGAGAACTTGAACGTCTCGACCCGCCACGGCGCGACGCCGTAGTCGCGCCAGGCCTTCGCGATGGTCCCGTTGCTGATCCCCAGATGTCGCCCCAGCAGCCGCGAGGACCAGTGCGTCACCCGTCCAGCCGGAACACCTCGACCAACTCCTCGGCGGTGGCCTCCGCTGCGCCCGCGCTTCCGCACTGTGAACGCGACCAGCCCCGCCCGAACCTCGTTGAGCATCGCGATACTCAAGGTCTGGTTGGCATGCTGCACCACCCGCTGCAGCCCGCCGACTGCCCGCTCGAGCTAGCAGAGCCACGAAAGGTCACGGCGATGTTGTACCTTGCGGTGGCCTCACCGGCGCGATGGCTGACTTGAAGCGTCCTGGGCAAGGAGACGGGACTCCAGCGACACTCCTTGACGGCAGCATGGGTATCCCGACTTGACTCTCACGACGAAAGCCAATGGCATCGACACCGGCGCGACCTCCGCCTTCCGCGAGCGTGTGGAGCAGGCGCGTCACTCCGCCGCGAAAGCCACGCTGTTGCCGCGGTGCGTCAGCACTGGGACCCGCCGGAGCCTCAGCAGACGTCCGCTGAGTCTCCGGACGAGGGCCACTCAGTTGACGAGCCGTTCCAACGGCTCGCCAACGGCGTGCTGCCGAAACGGTAGTCGTCACTCTGCTGCGCCTGCGCCGCGTTCCGGCGGTGCCCCACACCGTTGGTATGCGCGGTGAATGGGAGGAGTGTGCGATGACGATTGCGAACGCCCGGCCTGCCGAACGGGTCAACACCACAAAGAGCGCCCCTTTGAGCGTCCCGACAAATCACGTTGGGCCCTTGCTCAACTCCGCTGAGGTGGCCCAGATGATCAGGGTCCCCGAACCAACCCTGCGCTACTGGCGTCACATCGGCATCGGACCGAAAAGTTTCAAGATGGGTCCGCGCCGAGTGCTGTACCGCGCTGACGACGTGACCGCCTGGGTGGCCGACCAGTACGCCATGGAGCGGTAGCCCCAAGATGGGAAACGTCGCCCGGCGGCCGGACGGGAAGTGGCGTGCCCGCTACCGCGACGCGGAGGGCAAGGAGCACGCACGACACTTCACCCGGAAGACAGACGCCCAGCGGTGGCTCGACGAAGTGAGCGCGTCCATCGTCACCGGTCAGTACGTCGCACCGAAGGCAGGCCAGATCACGCTCCGCGACTTCACCGAGCCTTGGCGCCTTGCCCAGGTCCACCGACCCGCCACCGCCGCCCTCTACGAGCACAACCTTCGCTGCCACATCTACCCATCGCTTGGCGCTCGCCGGCTCGACAGCATCACACCCACCGACGTGCAGGCCCTGATCAAGCGGCTGAGCCTGACGCTCGCGCCCTCTACCGTGTCGGTCACGCACGGCATTCTCGCCACGGTGCTGAAGGCAGCCGTAGCAGATCGCCGCATCGTCTCGAGCCCCGCGGTCGGCACGCGACTGCCCAAAGTCACCCGTCCCCACGTCGTGCCACTCGCCACGGCTCAGGTGCAGACGTTGGCCGAGCTCGCTGCTCCGCACATCCGAGGACTCATCCTCACCGCAGCAGGGACGGGAATGCGCCAGGGTGAGCTGTTCGGCGTGACGGTCGACCGAGTCGACTTCCTGCGTCGGTCGCTGACCGTCGACCAGCAGCTGGTCAGCGTCGAGAACGGCCGCCCTGTGTTCGGACCCCCAAAGACGGCCGCCAGCGTTCGCGAGATCCCGCTCCCCCAGGTGATTGTCGACGCTCTTGCCGCGCACCTGCACGCGTTCCCTGCAGGGCCCGATGGTCTCGTCTTCGTGGGCACCCTGGGCCAACCCCACTCGCGGTCGAGCTTCTGGAAGCCCTGGCGCACCTTGACCGAGCGAGCCGGAGTGCCCGGCTTCAAGTTCCATGGGCTACGGCACTACTACGCGAGCCTGCTGATCCGACACGGGGAGTCCGTCAAGACTGTGCAGGCACGACTCGGGCACGCCACTGCGGCCGAAACGCTCGACACCTACAGCCATCTGTGGCCCGACTCCGACGACCGGACGCGTGACGCCGTCGACGTGGTCCTCGGCGCTCCTGCGGACTCTCCGCGGACTGAGGAGGCGGCGACGTGACGTAACCGCAGGTCAGAGACGGGCCGGTACTCGGGTCCGCCCTTAGGCCGGGTACTGCAACGACCCGGCCCGATGGTGCAGCCGATGTTGCCCCAAGCCGGTGAACCGCGGTGATGTGACGTTTGGCTGGCTGGCCAGGACGACAGGCGCGGCTCGCTTGGGCCTGCTTCTCAGGGTCGCCAGAAGGACGACGCCGGTGCTGCCCCACCGAGAGTCTTGGTCGCGTCTTGACCAAGGGCCATGCTGCTCTCTCGCTGAGCCCGTCCGCGTGAAAGGCTCGCAGCATGCACTTGGGCATCGACGTCGGCGGGACGAAGCTGCTGTGCCCCGGGCCACCGACGCCGACGGCGGGGTCCTCGCCGAGCACCGGTTGGCCACCGGGTCGGAGTCGGAGCCGGCCGAGCTCGACGCTGTAGTCGACGGCTTTCTCGCAGCCCTCAGTGGGCTCGAGGCGAGGGGGCGCCCCGACGACGTGAGCACTGTCGGCGTGGCGGTCCCAGGGCTCGTGGGCCACGACGGCCGGGGCGAGCACGTCGTCGTGTCCGACGTCCTGCCGCGCCTGGCAGGTTGGCGCCCGAGGGCACGACGGCGTGGTCCGCGAATGCCGCAGCTCCCTCTCCGAAGACGAGGTCGCCGACCCGCCAGTGCGTCACGTCGGCGCCGACCGCCTCGACGATGCCGGCGACGTCGGTGCCGCGGACCGCATGGCGAGGACGTCGCAGCCCGAAGCTGCTCCGGTCGAGGAGTCTGGCGAGACGGGGCTCGCCGCGCATGATGTGCCAGTCGCGGGCGTTGACCGATGCAGCCCCGACCCGGACGAGTACCTCGTGAGGTCGCGGTGTCGGCGTGGGGACGGTGATGACCTTGAGGGCGTCGGGCGAACCGTAGCGGATCTGGAGGACCGCGCGGGTGAATTGGCCGGAGATGGTCTCGGCGTCGAAGGGGCGGTGGGGGAGCCTGCTTGGGTCATGGCTACTTCACCTCCGAGCGCCGAAGCGTGACCACGGCGATCACGAGCGGCAACACGAGCCAAACGGCGCTCGTCAGCGCCAGGTGGGACCACTGCTCCCCGGAGAGCCCGCCCTTCATGAGTGCGTCCTGGTTGTACTTGGGGTCAATCCAGGGACGCAGGTCGCGGAACCACTTCTGGCTGAAGGCGAGGAAGGCGAGGAGTCCGGGGGTGACGAAGGCATAGACCATGTAGGCCACAACGGCTCCGGCGCTGTTGCGGATGAGGGCACCCAGGGTGAACCCGACCAGCATCAGCGAGATCGTTCCGAGCGCGAAGTAGCCGACGTCGGCGAGGTCCTGGTCCCACACCGGGGTGATGTCGGCCATGGCGGACCCAGCGAGGTTGCCCAGGGCACCGACGGCGAAGGCCACGACGGAGGCGGTCACCGCGACGAGGCAGGCCGAGATGGCCTTGGCGACCATGACCCTGCCACGATGCGGCACGAGAGTGAAAGTCGTCAGACCGCTGCGCTGGCTCCACTCGGACGTGACCGACAGGACCGTGATGATGGCCAGGATGATCGACATCGGCATGCCGATGGCGAGGGTGAACTGGCTATACCGGAACTCGTCCGTCGGCGCCCAGGCGATGACGGCACCGGTCGTGACCAGGGCGGCCAGGCCGATGCTGGCGAGCAGCCACAGGCCGGAGCGTGTGTCGAAGGACTTGCGCAGCTCGACCCCGACGATGCGGGTCAGGCGGATGCGTGGGCTGACGCCGTTGGTCGTGATGTCGTTGGGGCGCGCCGCGGCATGAGGGGGGCCGGCGGCCGTGGTGGCAGTCATGCGGCTGCTCCTTGCTGGTGGGCGTGGATCGGTTGGTGATCGAAGCCCTCTCGCTGGGTGTCGGCGGTGAGCTCGAGGAAGAGCTCCTCCAGGCCGGCACCGTCCGCGGTCCGCAGCTCGATGAGTGGGATGCCGGCCTCGTGGGCCACCTGACCGACTCGTTCGGAGTCGGCATCCGCGCGCAGCGTCGCGTCGCCGTAGTGGACCACGACACCAGCGCTCGTCAAGGCGAGGGCCAGCCGCTCAGGGTGCCGGGTACGGACCTGCGTTCCGGCGGAGGCCAGCAGTTCGCTCTTCGTGCCTTGGGCCACGGTCCGGCCGTTGCCGATCACGACGAGGTCGTCGGCGACCACCTCGATCTCGTGCAGCAGGTGTGAGGACAGCAGCACCGTGCCGCCTCGGTCGGCGTGGCCGCGCAACAGATCGCGCATCCAGCGGATCCCCGCCGGGTCGAGGCCGTTGGCCGGCTCATCCAGGATGAGCACGGCCGGCTCCCCCAGGAGCGCCTGGGCGATGCCCAGTCGCTGCCGCATGCCGAGCGAGTAGTCACGCACGCGTCGGCCCGCCTCCGCGTCGGTGAGGCTCACCAGATCGAGCATCTCGTCGACCCGATCGGTCCGCAGGCCCATGGTCTTCTGCGAGAGCGTGAGGATCTCGCGTCCCGTCCGGCCGCCGTGCTGAGCGGAGGCGTCGAGCAGGACGCCGACGTCCAGGCCGGGGTTGGGCAGGTCGGTGAAGCGGCACCCCAGGACGTGCGCCGCCCCGGTCGTGGGTGGGGTGAGGCCGACGATCACGCGCATCGTGGTGGACTTGCCCGCTCCGTTGGGGCCGAGGAAGCCGGTGACCCGGCCCGATTCGGCGGTGAAGGTGACGTCGTCGACGGCGGTGTGAGCCCCGTACCGCTTGGTGACGCTCTCGACGCGGATCATCGCTCGTCGTCCATTCCGGCGGTGACCGGTGACGGCTTGAAGCCCTTGACGACCAGGTAGATCCCCAGGCCCAGCTCCCAGAAGAACTCGGGGGCCGTTGCCAGTACCTGCCAGGTCCCGTCGAGCTCGATGATGCCGACCATCGCGGCGGCACCGGACAGGATGATCAGCGGCCCACCGACCAGTCCTAGGACGGCCAGCTTGCGCGGCACGAGACGAGAGCGGTACATCAGGTAGCCCAGGATGACTCCGTTGCCCACTCCGACCACGAAGGACGGTCCGAGGCCGAACGTCCACTCCTGCAGCCTGAGGAAGGCGTCGCCGGCGACCGTCAGCCCGGCCGCCGCACCCGCGGGGGCGCCGACGTAGCCCTGGCGCAGCGTCACGACCGTGAGCACGCTGAGGACGCCGACTGCGATGAAGACGCTCTCCATGATCCGGGCTGCCACGTAGCTCATGGCAAGGCTCTCGTGCTGTCGTTTCAGAACCGGCCACAAGAAGGTGGCCGAGCCGATGTTCGCGATGATCAGCACGGCCTCGGACACAGCGCCCCAGAGCACTCGAGTGTCCTGCCCCGGACCGGTGACGTAGTCGCCCTCGAAGAGTGGCGGATAGAACGCGACCTTTGCCGCGATCGACGTGATGTAGGTGACGATGAAGAGCCAGCCGACGATGGAGGCGATGGTCCGCACCGAGTTCCTGGGCGCGTGCCCAGGTCGGCTGGTGGTGGTGGTCTGCAGCGTGCTCATGGGGTTCTCCTTGTCGTGCGTTGTGCGAACTGGTGTTTGGGAGCTCACGCGAGGTCGACCTGGGCGACCGAGATGATCGGGACACCGATGTCCCGCACCCTGCGCAGGACCCCGTGCAGCGCCGCCTGGTCGGCGACCCGACCGCGAAGCACGGTGCTGCCGCCCTCGCCCGGGTTGAGATCGAAGCCGTCGAACCAGGACGCCCAGCGGGGGTCCAAGCGTGCGTCGAGACGAATCTCGTACCAGCCGCCCGGCTCATCCCTGGTGATCCCGTCCACAGACCCCTCCCTCGCCTCTGCCCGCCAGGTGGTGGTGGGCTCCGGTTGATGTCCGGAAACGTAGGAGCCGGGGTGATGAGGGCGCGTCATCACAGGTGATGACCGCGGTGATGATTCGTGGATGCCGTCAGGGACCGGTGTCCGGCGGCTCCGTGCGAGGGCGACGCCTCAAAGACCGAGCTGGTGGGCGCGGCGCACCGCGGCGCGTCGGTTGTTGACCCCGAGCTTGGCGTAGATGTGCTGGGTGTGCGTGCGCACCGTGCTCAGCGAGACGCTGAGCCGGCGCGCGATGTCCGGCCCGTCGAGGTCCGACCCGAGCAGCCGCATCACCTCGAGCTCACGCTCGCTGAGCGGCTCCACGTACGCGGCATGCGGATCCCGCGTGGCCGCCCGTCCCTGGTCCCGACTCGGCAGCGAACGGCTCCCTCCGTCGCGCGGAGGTGCGCCGGTCGGGGACAGTGGCGCGCCGGCGGCTGCACGCACATCAGTCAGGAACTGCGAGCGCCCGTCGAGGCGCTCCACCTCGTCGAGGAGGGGACGTAGCCCCTCGGCGTCATCGGCGATCACCCGAACCCATGCTTCGCGCTCAGCGACGGCCAGGGCCATCCGTAGCGACCGAAGGGCCCCGGGCCGGTCCCCGGCGGCGTCGCGGGCCAGCGCCGTCACGACGGCCACCTCGACGGTGGTACCGACCCGGCCACCGGCCTCAGCAGCCTCTCGGAGTCGTTCCAGGAGATGCATCGTGTCGGTGAGCGTCACGGGGTCCGGCAACACCGCCCATTGGGCGAGCAGAATCCGCGCCAGCGTGAGCAGCTCGTACTCGCGAACGTACGTGACGTCCTCCCGGGGGGACAGCCCTCGTTCCCTGGCCCACTCTCGCGCTGCGGCAAGGTCACCGGCACGGACCCACAACCGCGCCCGGGTCGCGGCCACCGGCCGCACGTTCGGGGAGAAGTCCCCGTTGTAGAGGCGATCCGCCTCCTCGAGCAGGGCGTCCGCACCGCGCCAGTCGCCTGCCGCTGCGCGCACGTCCGCCATGGCGACGCGCCAGCGGTACGGCTCTTGGGGCAGGCCGGCGCCTTCCCCCAGGTCGGCCACCTGCTCGAGATGGCGCGCCGAGGTGGCAGCGTCACCGTACTGCCAGGCGACGCGGCCCAGCGCAACCCACATGTCGGCCGTCCCGCGCACCACTTCACCTGTGGTCGCCGACCGGGCGAGGTCCAGCGCCTCGCCCGCCAGGCGCCGGGCCTCGCCGAGCCGGCCGAGCGTCAGGGCCAGGTCCACGAGAGTCACCGTGCACCCCAGGACGTCGGCGACGTGCCCGGCTGCCGCGAGGTCCTGCGCTGCCGCCGTGTACCCGTCGTACGCGGACCGTAGGTCCCCAACCGCCCACGACGCCAGTCCCTTCAGCGCACGAGGAGCCGCCAGGGTGAGGCGGTCGTCGGTACCTGCCAGGGCCAAGGCGCTCTCGGCGTGGGAGATGGTGAGGTCGAGGTCACCGGCGACCAGCGCCAGTCCCGCCCGATGCGTCGCGTTCAGGGCCGGGAGCCGTTCCGCCTGTGCCCGGTCGCGCACCACCACGGCCTCAGCCGGCCCTGCCAGCACCGCCTCCAGGTCGTCCAGTCGCTTCCCCACCCCACCGAACGCGTTGTCGGCCATCAACGCCGCGATGAAGATGCTGGCCAGCACCGGCCGCCTTCGCACGACCTCGTCGGGGATGACGTCCATCCACCCCCTGATCACGCCCTCGCTTCGTTGCCGGCGCAGGGCCGGCGCGGCGAGCTCGACGAGGTCGGCGGCCCGGACCAGATCCCCTGCCGCCACCGAGTGCCGAACCGCCGCATCCATCTCGCCGACCTGCTCGAACCACGCGCTGGCGCGCTCGTGCAACACGCTCACGTCGATGGACGTCTCGGTGAGCAGCCTGGAACGAAGGACAGCAGCGAAGAGATGGTGGTACCGGTACCACTGGCGACGGTCATCCAGCGGCACGATGAGTAGGTTCTTCCGCTCCAGCGCGACCAACGTCGACCCGCCGTCCTTTCTGTCGGTCACCGCATCACAGAGCGGTCCGCTCAGGCGCTCGAGCACCGACGTCTCGAGCAGGAAGCGGCGGAGTGGGGCAGGTTGTCGGTCCAGCACCTCGTCGGCGAGGTAGTCGACGACGAACCGGTCGTCGCCCGCGAACCCGGAGATGAAGGCCGTCTTGTCCTCGCGGCCGCGAAGCGAGGCTGCCGCCAGCTGCAGGGCGGCGATCCATCCCTCGGTCCGGGACTCGAGTGAGGAGACGTCGCTGGCACTCAGGTCGAGACCATGGACGTCGTTGAGGTACGCGGCCGCCTCGTCAGCGGTGAAGCGCAGGTCGTTGGCGCGCACCTCGACCAGCTCGCCCCGGGCGCGGAGGCGGGCCAACGGGAGGGCGGGGTCCGCACGGGTGCCGATGACGAGATGCAGCTGTGGTGGTCGGCGGTCGAGCAAGAAGGCCACGTCGTCGCTGATGGCGGCGTCATCGACGAGGTGGTAGTCGTCCAACACAATTGTGACTTCCCCCGGGTGGACGCTCAGCTCGTTGACCAGGGCGACGATGACACCCTCGAGCGACCCGGTCGCCGACTCAAGAAGGTCCAGTGCCGATGCGGCGGCGCCAGGGCTCGTGCGCTCCACTGCATTCAGCACGTAGGACCAGAAGCGGCGCGGGTCGGCGTCACGTTCGTCGAGCGACACCCAGGCCACCGAGCGCCCGCCGCGAACCTCGTCGGATACCGCCGCCAGCTGCGCCACGAGGGTCGTCTTCCCGAAACCCGCTGGAGCAGACACCACCGTCAAGGCAGAGGTGAAGGCACGCTCGGCGATGCCGGTGAGGCGGCGGCGCGGTACCAGCTTCCGGTGAGGCCGCGGAACGAGCAGCTTGGTCTCCACCAGGAGGTCACCCATCGGCGGCTCCTCTCGGTGCAGCCCGTGCAGTTGGAGCGTACTTGAGGGACGCCGATGGCGTCTGCCCACCGGGAACCCCGGCGTCCCCTGCTCGTCGGCGCCCTTCGCGGCGCCTCCCCTTAAAGGTGCGGATCTTGGTGCGGCTCAGGTGCGTCGCGGCCGGCGGCACGCACCTGCATGCGTTCGCCGGGGCGCCCGAAGATGCTGAGCACCTCGGCCGGGCCGTCGCCGGTGCCGCCGAACCAGTGCGGCACCCGGGTGTCGAACTCGGCTGCCTCCCCCACGCCCAGCACGAGGTCCTGGTCGCCGAGAACGAGCCGCATCCGGCCGGAGAGCACGTAGAGCCACTCGAAACCGTCGTGCGTCCGTGGGTTGGGTGTCGTCTGGGAGACCGGCACGATGATCTTCCACGCCTGCACACCCCCGGGTCGAGTCAACGGCAACACGGTGCGCCCGTTCAGACGTCGAGGTTTGAGCCTGATCCTCGGGTCCGCCACGTCGGGGGCACCCACGAGGTCGTCGATCGGCACCCGGTAGACCTGGGCAAGGGGAAGCAGCAGCTCAAGGCTCGGACGCCGCTGACCCGTCTCGAGCCGCGACAAGGTGCTTTTGGACAGGCCGGTCAGCTCGGCCACCTGAGTCAACGTGAACCCACGCTGTCCGCGCACGCGCCTCAGCCGCGCAGGCACCCCCTCGAGGGCCTGAGCCACCGCAGAGCCGCCGCCACGGCCAGCGGGGTCGGCCGAGCGGGGGCTACGTGTCGTCGTCACGCCGCCCATTGCACCGCGCCATTCCCGGAATCAGCAACAACCGTTGCCCTCGGCTGCCCTGCACCGCGACTCTCGTGGCATGAACGAATACGACGTCGTGGTGATCGGCGGGGGTGCCGCAGGCCTGTCCGCCGCCCTGGTCCTGACCCGCGCCCTGCGACGGGTAGCCGTGGTCGACGCCGGGCAACCCCGCAACGCACCCGCCGCTCATATGCAGGGCTTCCTGGGCTCCGATGGCCTGGCTCCCCGGGAGCTGCTGGCCGCAGGCCGCACTGAGGTCGCCGGTTACGGCGGCCATTTGCTGGCCGGCCACGTCAACGCCATCACACCGCACCCTGCCCACCCCGGTGCCGGGCGGATGAGCTTCGAGATCCGGCTCGACGACGGGTCCGCGATGAGGAGCCGTCGCGTGCTGGTCACCACTGGGTTGCGCGACGACGTGCCGGACCTGCCAGGTGTGCGCGAACGGTGGGGTCGAGACCTGCTCCACTGCCCGTACTGCCACGGCCACGAGGTCCGAGAACAGCCCCTGGGCGTCCTCGGCGGTTCGCCGGAAGCGCTCGCGCACGCCCACCTCATCCGTCAGTGGTCCCACGACGTCGTCTACTTCGCCAACGGGCAGCCCCTGACCGCCAAGCAGAGAGAACAGCTCGCCGCCCGTGCCATTGACGTCATGGACGCCCCCGTCACCCGGCTCGTGGTCGAGGACGACCGTCTTGCAGGGGTCGAGCTGGCAACCGGTCAGGTGGTTCCCCGGACCGCTGTGTTCGTCCGGCCACGCTTCGTCCCCCACGACACGCTGCTCACCGACCTCGGCTGCGCAACCCACGACAACGGCTGGGTGGCCGTCGACGCCACCGGGCGCACCAGCATCCAAGGGGTCTGGGCAGCCGGGAACGCGGTCAACCCGCGCGCCCAGGTCATCACCGCAGCAGGCGAGGGCTCGGCCGCCGCCATCGCCATCAACAACGACCTCGTCGACGAAGACCTCCCGATCGCCGTCACCAACTTCAGGCTCCAACGCCCCATCTGAGCCTCATCCCGCCCATTGCCAACTGGGAACTCGCGGCGGCGACTGCCGCTCAACCCAACCCATCTCACGCACCAGGAGATCACCGTGCCCGACGCCCAGCCCATTCCTCGTCCCAACCCGACGACTGCGGCAGGACAAGTCCCACCGAAGCCGACTGCTCCGCCGACCAAGCACCAGCTGGCACTCATGATCTGGATCGCGGTCTTCCCGACCATCACCGTGCTCAACCTGTCGATCGGTCCATTGCTCACCGAGGCAGGGCCGGTCCTGCGGACGTTCGTACTCGCCACCATCGCGGTGCCGATCGTCATCTACGGGATCATGCCCCCGCTGCACCGCGTGCGGATGCGGCTCCTGTCCCGACGAGCCGCCTGACCTCATCAGACCGCTGACCGGTCCACCGCGGACTGCCTATTGGCAGCACACGTCACCTGCAGGATGCTGGTCATCTCATCTCCCCGAGGACGAGGCAGGCGGTATGGAACCACCTGATCCTGGCTCGCCACGTCGAGGCGCCACCCTCGCGCGGCTCGACCCACCCCGCGTCGGGCGACGGTTCGTCACGCTGTACGCCCTGTCCTACGCGGGCGGGTCGCTGCTCTTCCTCGGTCCGCTGCTGGTGTCGCTGGCACTGAAGGTCAACGACCTGGTCGGGATCGACGACGCACCGAAGAACCTCGCGCTCGTCACGGGCGTCGGCTCGCTGCTGGCCATCGTGAGCAACCCGCTGTTCGGCCGCTTGAGTGACCGCACTACCTCACCGCTGGGGATGCGGCGGCCGTGGATGCTGGTCGGCCTGACGGGCGGGGCGGTGGGAACCCTGACAGTCGCGCTCGCCCCCGACATCGGGGTCGTGCTCGTCGGCTGGTGCATCGCCCAGGTCTTCCTCAACGCCCTGCTCGCCGCCCAGGCAGCAGTCCTGCCCGACCAGGTCCCCGCCACGCAGCGCGGCCTGGTCTCCGGCATCCTCGGCGTCTGCCTTCCGGTCGCGTCGGTTGCTGCCACCTACCTGGTGCAGGCCTTCGAGGGACTCCCGCTGATGACGTTTCTCGCGCCCCTGCTGGTCGGCGGCGTATTCGTCACCATCTTCACCTCCACCCTTGCTGACCGCCGGCTCGACGTCGCCGACAAGCCACCATGGTCGCTGCGCCAGCTCCTCAGGACGTTCTACGTCAGCCCACGCGCCAACCCCGACTTCGCCTGGGCCTTCACCAGCCGGTTCATGCTGGTCATGGCCTACGCCTTCCTGGTGACCTACCAGGCCTACTACCTGATCGACCAGGTCGGCGTCGCGCAGAGCGAGGCCGCGCACCAGATCTACCTCGGAACCCTGGCCCAGTCCGTGGCCCTGATCATCGCCTCACCGCTCACCGGCCGCCTGTCCGACCGGCTCCAACGGCGGAAGATCTTCGTCATGGCCGCCGCAGTGATCTACGCCGCCGCACTGGTCATCATCGCCACAGCCAATGGGACCGGTGGGTACCTGCTCGGCATGGCCATCGGCGGCCTGGGCTTCGGGATGTACATGGCCGTCGACCTCGCCCTCGTCGTCGACGTTCTGCCCGACGCCGGCTCGGCCGCCAAGGACCTCGGCGTGCTGAACATCGCTGGGGCCCTGCCGTTCGCTCTAGCGCCCGCTCTCGCGCCGGCGATTCTGAGCATCCGCGGGAACAGCTACTCGGCCCTCTATCTCGTCGCCGGCCTTTGCGCATTCCTCGGCGCCGCAGCCATCGTTCCCATTCGTCGAGTCACATAGCGCCATTAGGCGCTCCGGTGGACTCTCTGCGGACTGAGGAGGCGCCCCCGTGACATCACCGCAGGTCAGAGACGGGCCGATGCTCGGGTCCGCCCTCAGGCCGGGTACCGTCGAACTGTGCTTCGACTCTGGCTGACGCGGCGCTGGCTGCTCTGGACCCTCGTCGCGGTCCTCTTCGGGGTCGCCTGCTTCTACCTCGGCCGGTGGCAGTGGGGCCGACACGTCGAGCAGCGCACCAAGGTCGAGGCCATCGCCCACAACTACGGTGCCGCGCCCGTCCCGTTCGTGCCCGCTCTCGTCGAGAGCCCCCTCCCCGCCGAGCGGCAGTGGACACGCGTCTCGCTGACGGGGACGTATGCCGTCGGCACCGACCTGCTCGTGCGCAACCGCACGTTCGACCAGACGGTCGGCTTCGAGGTGCTGACGCCGCTGCAGACCGACGGGCTGACCCTGCTGGTCGACCGCGGCTGGGTGCCCAACGCCGCTGACGCCGAGACGAGCCCCCCGGTCGACCCCGCGCCGTCGGGGGCAGTGCAGGTCACCGGCTGGCTGCGCACCGGCGAGGTGAACCTCCACCGTGACGTGCCGCCCCCGCAGCTCACGAGCATCAGCGTCGACGACGCGCGGGCTCAGGTGCCCTCGCTGAGCAAGGTGGACGCCTACGTCGTGCTCGGCGCCGAGGAGCCGGCGGCCGTCCGGGGGGACCATCCGCTGACCCTGCTTCCCAAGCCCGAGGAGGACCTGGGGCCGCACCAGGCGTACGCCTACCAGTGGTGGCTGTTCATGCCCGGAGGCCTCGTCTTCATCTTCTTCGCGATCCGGCGGGAGGCGGCTGCACGCCGGGCCGAGGCGGGCGGGCCCGAGGGTGCCCCGGTCACGGTGAAGAAGGTCCGGATCTGGGACGAGGAGGACGCCTGAGTCGCGTCCTCCCCCCTCGCAGACCCCGGGGGTGAGAAGGTTCGAGCTCGCTGTCACGGCCGGTGGCAGCCCGACACCGTATGCCGCGTCGCCACCACGAAGGAGCCCTCTGCCATGGACATGCGCCTGGAACTCGTCCCGCTTCCCACCTCTGACGTCGACCGGAGCAAGACGTTCTATGCCGAGGGCATGGGTTTCGTCGTCGACCACGACGTCGAGCCGGGCAACGGCATGCGGGTCGTGCAGCTGACGCCTCCGGGATCGAGCTGCTCGATCGTCATCGGGGTCGGGATGAGCGCGCCCGATGCCCCCCGGGTGCAGAACCTGCACCTCGTGGTCGACGACATCGAGCAGGCGCGGGAGATGCTGTCGCGAGCCGGCATCGACGTGTCCCCCGTCCAGGACATGGGTGGCGTCAAGTACGCGCACCTGAGCGACCCGGATGGCAACACCTGGGCGCTCCAGCAGCTCGCCCGCTGAACGGACGCCCCTCCCAGTCGGGCCGCCGGCGGCAGCCCTCCGGTTGCGCGAGCTCGGCTCAGACGCGTCCGAGCAGCTCGGGAGCCTCGGCCGTCGGGTTGGTCGGGTCGGTCGGGCCGGCGCCGTCGCTGCCGTTGCGCGCGTCCTGCCGCTCGGCCCGCTCGAGGGGCTGGTCGTCGAACTGCGTGGCGTGCAGGTCGGCGTAGAGGCCGCCCCGGGCGAGCAGCTCGGAGTGGCGTCCGGTCTCCACGACCCGGCCATGGTCGAGCACGACGATGAGGTCGGCCTGACGGATGGTCGAGAGGCGGTGGGCGATGACGATCGAGGTGCGGCCCTCGAGAGCGGCGTCCAGCGCCCGCTGGACGGCGACCTCGGACTCGGAGTCGAGGTGGGCGGTGGCCTCGTCGAGCACGACGACGTCGGGGGCCTTGAGGAGCAGGCGCGCGATGGCGAGCCGCTGCTTCTCGCCGCCGCTGAGCCGGTGGCCGCGGTCGCCGACGACCGTGTCGAGACCCTCGGGCAGCTCGTCGACGAGCGCGCTGATCTGGGCTGCCCGCAGGGCCGCGTGGATCTCGTCGTCCGTGGCTTCGCGTCGGGCGTAGAGCAGGTTGGCGCGGATCGTGTCGTGGAAGAGGTGCGCCTCCTGGGTGACCACACCGACACGGTCGCGCAGCGAGGTCATCGTCACGTCGCGCAGGTCGACCCCACCGATGCGCACGGCGCCCTCGCTCGGGTCGTAGAGCCGGGACACGAGGGAGGTCAGCGTCGTCTTGCCGGCGCCCGAGGGTCCGACGAGGGCGATGAGGTGACCGGCAGGCGCCGCGACGGTGATGTCGTGGAGCACCTCCCCGCTGCCGCGACGGTCGCCCGAGGCGACCGACTCGAGCGAGGCGAGCGAGACCTCGTCGGCCGACGGGTAGCGGAACGCCACGTGCTCGAGCTCGACGCCGAGCGGACCGTCGGGCAGGGCGACGGCGTCGGGGCTCTCCTTGACGAGCGGCTCGAGGTCGAGCACCTCGAAGACGCGCTCGAAGGAGATGAGCGCCGTCATGATGTCGACGCGCACGTTGGACAGCGACGTCAGCGGGCCGTAGAGACGGGCCAGCAGGGCGGCGAGCGCCAGCAGCGTGCCGACGGACAGCGTGCCGTTGACGGCCATGACGCCGCCGAAGCCGTAGACCATCGCTGTCGCGAGCGCTGCGACGAGCGAGAGGGCGGCCATGAACATCGTGCGGTTGAGCGCGATCTGGATGCCGATGTCGCGGACGCGTCCGGCTCGCTCGGCGTACTCGGCCTCCTCACGCGCAGGCGTGCCGAAGAGCCTGACGAGCAGGGCACCGGCGACGTTGAAGCGCTCGGTCATCCGGGTGCCCATGTCGGCGTTGAGCGTCATCTGCCGGTGCGCGAGGCTGGCGAGGCGCCGGCCCATGAGCTTGGCCGGGATGAGGAACAGCGGCACGAGCAGGAGCGATCCGAGGGTCAGCTGCCACGACAGCGCCAGCATCGCCCCCACGACGAGGACGACCGACACGACGTTGGAGACGACGTTGGACAGCACCGAGGTGAAGGCCTGCTGGGCGCCGACGACGTCGTTGTTGAGCCGTGACACGAGCGAGCCGGTCTGGGCGCGTGTGAAGAACGCGATGGGCTGGCGCAGCACGTGGCCGAAGACCTGGGTGCGGAGGTCGTTGATGAGGCCCTCACCGATGCGCGAGGAGTACCACCGCGAGACCACCGTCAGGACGGCGTCGGTGATCGCGATCACCGCGACGACCAAGGAGAGCTTGATGACGACGGAGGAGTCCTTGGGGATCACGCCGTCGTCGACGAGGCTCTTGAGCAGGAGCGGCACCGTGACGACCAGCACCGAGTCGAGGACCACGACGACGAGGAAGGTGATGATCGCCGAACGGTAGGGCGCGGCATACGTCAGGACGCGGCGACGGGTGCCCGGCGACAGGCTCCGCTCCGCCACCGACGAGTCACGCGACATCGATCGCATCGCCATCCACGGTTGCATGCCCACGGCACCGACCTCCTTCAGTCCCTTCATCCAACCGCGGAGCACCGACAGCGATTCCCTCGCCCCCGGATCGACCGCTCGAACCCCCCGCCGGAACATGCCCGCGCGGGCTGCGGCCCCTGAACGTGATCAGTCGCCGGAGCCTCCGAGCATGGTCCGGAGCAGGCTGGTTTGAGCCTCGCGCTCACGGGCGAGCTGTCCGTGCCGGTCGCCGGCCACCGCCCCGCGCAGCAGCGGCTTGAGAGCGCGCAGGGCTGGCTCCGGCGCGGCCAGCAACGCCTCGACGAGTGAGGCCGTGGCCTCCTCGAGGTCGGCTGCCGGCGCGAGCGAGCCGACGAGCCCGATGCTGTGGGCCTCGGGCGCCGACACCTTGCGTCCCGTCGCGCAGATCTCGAGGGCGCGGGCGTAGCCGACCAGGTGGACGAGCGGCCCGGTGCCGCCGAGGTCGGGCACGAGCCCGAGGCTCGTCTCCCGCATCGCGAACCACGCGTCGAGTGCCGCGATCCGCAGGTCGGCAGCCAGCGCGAGCTGGAAGCCGGCGCCGATGGCGTAGCCGTGCACCTGGGCCACGACGACCGCCGGGCACTCGCCCCACGCGGTGAAACCCTCCTGGTAGGTCGCGATGCCCCGCTGGACGGCCTCTGCACCTCCAGCGGCGAGCTGGGCCACGCTCTCCTCGCCCGGCACGCCCTCAGGGGTGAACATGGCCGTGTCGATCCCGGCGGAGAAGGCGTCACCAGCCCCGCGGAGGACGACGACGCGTACGTCCTCGGGGACCGAGCGCGCCTCGTCGGCGAGCGCGGCCCACAGCGAGGGGGTCTGCGCGTTGCGCCTCTCCGGGTGGTCGAGCGTGAGGGTGCGGACGGGCCCGTCGGTCTCGACGATGAGGTGGGGATGCGTCATGGACGCAGGTTACCCGTGGGTCACGCCAGCGTCCGGAGCGATCAGGCTGCGGCCGACCCCACCGCCGGCGTCGGCAGGACGACCCGGAGGATGCCCCACCCGCTGACGGAGGCCGGCTGCACGAGCTCGACCCGGAAGACGCGCGCACAGTCCAGGCACGACCACGCTGCGGTCGGGTCGGGGAACGGTGTCACGTCATCGCCCGAGCAGAACGGGCAGGCGAGGTGGTGGTCGGTCGGCATGTCGTCCAGTGTCGCGAGGCACCACGGAAGATACAATAACCGTCCATTATCTGAGCCAAAGCGTTTGCTTATGCATGACTGCCCGTCGACTCACTGCCCCAGGGCACCGATCGCTCGCGCCACGACGAGCAGCGACGTGAGCAGTGCTGCCGTCGCCTCGAGGCCCATGAGCGCCTTGGCGCGAGGCGTCAGGGGCATCGTGTCTGTGGGGCTGAAGGCGCTCGAGTTCGTGAGCGACACGTAGAGGTAGTCGATGAACTCCGGCCGCCAGTTGGTCCGCTGGCTCGATGTCGCGGCCACCTCGATGACCGTGTCCTGGTTCTCGTCCTGGGAGAAGCGCCAGTCCGCCGCCGGCAGCCGGTCCCGGGCGAGGGTGTGGCGTGACACGGGCCCTCCTCGGTCGAGCTCCCAGAAGAGCAGACCGAATCCGATGACGTTGGTCAGCCAGACCTGCATGCCGGCCAGCAGGAGCGGCATACCGCCCGGCTTCGCCGAGGCGAGGGCGCGCACGAGCATGCCCAGCGCCACGAGGTTCGCCGCGATGACCACGCACGCGAGGGCGATCGACAGGCCACGGGACCACCGTGTCTGGCGCACCATCCGTCGCGGGTTTGTCACGAGCAGGGCGCCGAGCAGCACGAGCTCGACCACCGGGATCGCGAGGCGAGGACCGACGAGCAGGCCCTCGGGCAGCACGGCATACGCGAGCGCCGCGACCACTACTGCGAGGGCGGGCCACAGGCGGTTCTCCCCCGCGCTCGACCGCGTCTCGCGCCGACGTCGTCCTCGCCGCTCGGATGTCATGGCGACAAGGTAGCGCCGGCGGCTGGACGAATCGGTCAGGCGAGCGAGATGAGGTCCTTGTAGTCGGGACCCCACAGGTCCTCGACGCCGTCGGGCAGGAGCAGGATGCGCTCGGGCTCGAGGGCGTCGACCGCTCCCTCGTCGTGCGTCACGAGGACGACGGCTCCCTCGTACGTCTTGAGCGCGCCGAGGATCTCCTCGCGCGACGCGGGGTCGAGGTTGTTGGTGGGCTCGTCGAGGAGGAGCACGTTGGCGGCCGACACGACGAGCAGCGCGAGCGACAGGCGCGTCTTCTCCCCGCCGGACAGCACGCCCGCCGGCTTCTGCACGTCGTCACCGGAGAAGAGGAACGAGCCGAGCACCTTGCGGACCTCGGTCTCGCCCAGCTCGGGGGCGGCCGACTTCATGTTCTCGAGCACGGACCGGGTGACGTCGAGGTTCTCGTGCTCCTGGGCGTAGTAGCCGAGGCGCAGCCCGTGCCCGGGCTCGACCTCGCCCGTGTCGGGGGTGTCGACCCCGGCGAGCATCCGCAGCAGGGTCGTCTTGCCGGCGCCGTTGAGCCCGAGCACGACGACCTTGCTCCCCCGGTCGATGGCCAGGTCGACGTCGGTGAAGACCTCGAGCGAGCCGTACGACCGTGACAGCCCGGAGGCTCGCAGGGGCGTCTTGCCGCAGGCGGCGGGTTTCGGGAAGCGCAGCTTGGCGACCTTGTCCTGGACGCGCTCGCTCTCGACGCCGGCGAGGAGGCGCTCCGCGCGCTTGGCCATGTTCTGGGCCGCGGTCGCCTTGGTCGCCTTGGCGCGCATCTTGTCGGCCTGCGCGAGCAGGGCGCCGGCCTTCTTCTGGGCGTTCTGCAGCTCGCGGCGACGACGCTTCTCGTCGGTCTCGCGCGACTGGAGGTAGGTCTTCCAGTTGACGTTGTAGACGTCGAGCGCCGAGCGGTTGGCGTCGAGGTGGTAGACCTTGTTGACGACCGCGTCGAGCATCTCGGCGTCGTGGCTGATGATGATGAGCCCGCCCTTGTAGGCGCGGAGGTACTCTCGCAGCCAGACGATCGAGTCGGCGTCGAGGTGGTTCGTCGGCTCGTCGAGGAGCAGGGTCTCGTTGCCGGAGAAGAGGATCCGCGACAGCTCGACGCGGCGGCGCTGTCCGCCGGACAGCGTCTTGAGCGGCTGGCCGAGGATGCGCTCGTCGAGGCCGAGGGCGCTCGCGATGGACGCGGCCTCCGACTCGGCGGCATAGCCGCCCTGGGCCTCGAACTCGACCTCGAGGCGGGTGTACTTGCGCATCGCCTTGTCGCGCACCTTCTCGTCGTCGCTGCCCATCCGGGCCTCGGCCTCGGAGCGCTCGCGGACGATGGTGTCGAGTCCGCGGGCCGAGAGGATGCGGTCGCGGGCGAGGATCTCGAGGTCCCCGGTGCGGGGGTCCTGCGGGAGGTAGCCGACGGCGCCGGTGCGAGTCACGGTGCCCGCGGCGGGCTGCCCCTCGCCGGCGAGGACCTTCGTCAGGGTGGTCTTGCCCGCACCGTTGCGCCCGACGAGACCGATGCGGTCGCCGGAGTCGATCCTGAAGCTGGCGTCCTCGACGAGCAGGCGCGCTCCCGCACGCAGCTCGATCCCGGTGGCGACGATCACGGCATTCCTCCTATCGGTGCCGCACTACGTCAGCGGCCGGACAACCCCACCAGTCTAGGAGCCGCGAGGGGGTGCTCTCGACGCGTTATCGCTTCGGCGGCCTGATGGCACGCAGCGCAGTCGCAGGTGCGCGAGGCGTGCATCGTGCCCGCGTTGCGCTGGGATCCGGGTTGCCACAGGGGTTCGCGAATGCCGTGTGGCGAGCTCGTCGTGGGCAGCAGGGTGGGCGTGGGGTCGGGGTCGGGCACACCGGCGCGGCAGCACCGGCACGGCGTGTAGCCGCCGTTGCCGGACTCGTGCCAGGGCTGCTGGTGGGTGCAGCTGCGGCACAGGTGGACGAGGACGCTCACCGGCGCCAGCCCTCGGGCGCGACTGGCATGAGGACGGAGAAGCCGGCGCCGTTCCCACGGATCGCGAGCGGGCGCAGGGGACCGTCGAGCACCAGGGTGGGACGCGGTCCCGCCACGGCGAGCGCCTCGTGGAGGAACTCCGGGTCGACGAAGACATCCGCGCTGCCGGCGTCGTCCGACGGCGCGAGGTGCACGGAACCGTCGCGCACGACGAGGCCGACCGATCGCAGCTCGAGCGGCAGCAGTGCCGGCAGCCCCGCTGCGTCCACGGGGTCCCGGCTCGGTTCCGAGGCGACGATGCTCCGGTAGTCGGGGAACGAGCCCGGGACGACCGGGGTCGCGAGCAGCTCGCCGTCGACGACCACCCCCACCCGACCGGGCCCCACCTCGACCACCACCTCGGCGTCCGGGTCCGCGCGCGCACAGGCCTCGGCGACCCGGTCCGCCCAGCTGACGGGGACGACAGCGGTCACGGGCTCGGTCGGCAGGTCGACGTGCCCGCCGAGCGCCGGGGCCCACCCGACCGCGAGGCGGTAGCGGTCGGTCGCGACCCACCGCACCTCCCCGCTGCACAGCTCGACGAGGATCCCGGTCAGCACGCGCAGGTCGACCCCGCCGGGCGCACCGGCCACCGGCTCCCCCGGTGCGACGGCGAACCGGACCGATCTCATGGCTGCGACGAGGTCGGCGGCGCGGACCGCGACCCGGCGGCCCGCTCCCCCGCCTCGCCCGCCTCGCCCGCCTCGCTCGCCTCCGCCTGCTCCCCTGGCGTCGCGCCCGGCGCCCTCGGCGAGGAGCGCCAGGGTCCGCACGATCTCCCGCCGGGCGTCCGCGAGGCCGTCCACGAGCCGCTGCTCGTGTGCGGCGACGACGTCGGCCGCCGCACCGGACGCCCCGAGGGCGTCCTCGTCGAGCACGAGCGCCACCTCGGCGAGCGGCATGCCCACCCGGCGCAGCGACGCGAGCAGGCGCGCGGCGCGGACCTGCGCGACGGCATACCTCCGGTAGCCCGTCACGGGGTCGACGTCGGCGGGCACGAGCACCCCCTCGCGGTCGTAGAAGCGCAGGGCGCTCGCGGTGAGGCTGCTGCGACGGGCGACCTCACCGATCGTCAGGCGGTGGTCCGGCTCGGGCACGGGGTGGGCGGGCATGAGGAGAAGACTGGGCCCTCGACCGGGTCGAAGGTCAAGACCCCGTCGAGCCCGCACGCGGCGGTGGCGGGCGAGGGCGTATGCCGGGTGGCGGGCGAGGCGAGTCGGCCGCACCGTCGCGCTCGGGTAGCGTGAGCCAGCGTGAACTCGCCCATCTCCGTCCGTGACATCACTGCAGCCGAGCACCTCGCGTGGCTGCGGACCCAGCCGTCGGCGAGCTTCCTCCAGACGCCCGCGTGGGCCGACGTGAAGAAGGACTGGCGTTCCGAGTCGGTCGGCTGGTTCGAGGGCGACGAGATGGTCGGCGCCGCGCTGGTGCTGCACCGCTCGCTGCCGCGGATCAAGCGGTCGCTGGCGTACGTCCCCGAGGGGCCGGGCATCGACTGGTCCTCGCCACGGCTCGTCGAGCTGCTCCGCGCCCTGCGTGACCACCTCAAGGCCAAGGGTGCCTTCGCGCTGCGTGTCGGACCACCCGTCGCGACGCACCGCTGGGGCACGGCGACGATCAAGGAGGCCATCGCCGACCCGGCGATCCGTCGCTACGACGAGGCGGCCCCCGACGTCGTCGAGCCGGTGGGGACGGCCGTCGTCGCCCAGCTGGAACGACTGGGCTTCCGGCACCTCAGTCCCGAGGACGGCTTCGCCGCCGGGCAGCCGGAGTACGTCTTCCAGGTGCCGCTCGCGGGACGCACCGAGGCCGACGTGCTCGCCGGGATGAACCAGCTGTGGCGCCGCAACATCAAGAAGACCGTCAAGAACGGCGTGAAGGTGCGCGTCGGTGACGCCACCGACCTGCCTGCCTTCCACCGCACCTACGTCGAGACCGCCGAGCGCGACCGGTTCACCCCGCGCGGGCTCGCGTACTTCGAGCAGATGTATGCCGCCCTGGCGTCCGAGGACCCGGAGCGGATCCGCGTCTACCTCGCGGAGCACGACGGCGACGTCCTCGCCGCGACGATCTTCATCCGCGTCGGCGAGCACGCGTGGTACTCCTACGGCGCGTCGTCGGCGGCCAAGCGCGAGCTCCAGGGGTCGACGGCGATCCAGTGGCGGATGATGCAGGACTCCCTTGCTGCGGGCGCTGCGGTCTACGACCTGCGTGGCATCACGAACACCGTCGACGAGGCCAACCCCCACATCGGCCTCATCCGGTTCAAGGTGGGCACGGGCGGCGAGGCCGTGCGGCTGGCCGGCGAGTGGGACCTGCCGCTGAATCGCTTGCTCTACAAGGCTTTCGACCTCTACATGAAGCGGCGGTGACGCATCGTGTCCTTCGTCCTGCACGTCGACGGTGAGCGCTGGCGCGCCGGTCACGACCGCTTCGTCGCCGACCACCCCGGCGTCGTCCCGGTGATCAAGGGCAACGGCTACGGCTTCGGCCGCGACCTGCTGTGCGCCGAGTCCACCCGGATGGGCGTCCCGATGGTCGCTGTCGGCACGTATGCCGAGGTCCCTTCTGCCCTGGCCGAGTTCGGCGGCGACGTGCTCGTCATGGAGCCCTTCCGGGCGGCCATCCACTCCGGGCAGCCCCAGGTCGCCGACCGTCGCCTCATCCACACGGTGACGAACCACGCCGATGTCTCGAGCCTCCGGGGTGTCTTCGGCGATGCGCGGGTCGTCGTCGAAGGCCTGACGTCGATGAACCGCTTCGGGGCCCCTGCTGCCGACGTCGCCGAGCTCGCGGGGTCGGCGGACGCCGTCGGCGTGACGCTCCACCTGCCGCTCGGCACCGGTCACGTCGAGGAGATCGCGGGCTTCATCGCCGCCGTCCCCGGCGTGCTCACGTGGTTCGTCTCGCACGTCTCTGCAGCCGAATTGGGCACTCTCGCAACGCGATTCCCAGAGCATGAGTTCCGCCCACGCATCGGCACCGACCTCTGGTATGCCGACAAGGGCTCCTACGAGGTGCGCGCGCACGTGCTCGACGTGCGGCCGGTCAGCAAGGGCACGCGCGTCGGCTACCGGCAGCGCGCCATCGCCGCCGGGCAGCTCGTCGTCGTCAGTGGCGGCACGTCGCACGGTGTCGCCATGGAGAGCCCGTCGTCGGCCGCGACGGCCCGGTCGCGGGCGATCGCGGTCACCGAGGGCGTCCTCGAGGCGGCCCACCGGGTGCGGTCGCCGTTCACGGTGTCCGGGGTGATGCCGCGCTTCGCGGAGCCGCCGCACATGCAGTGCAGCCTCATCGTGCTTCCCGAGGGCGTCACTCCCCCGCAGGTCGGCGACGAGGTGACGGTCCGGATGCGGCTGACCACGACCACGCCGGACGCCGTCGTCGTCTCCTGACCCCAGAGGGACCTGCCCGGCCGGTAGGCACGCCCGGGCAGACTGACCGGAACGAACCGCCGAAACGGGGCGGAACGCATACCTCAGGCACCTCGCTCCGGCCGGTCCGCCCGCACGGCCCTGCCAAGCGGGCACCATGTCGGTGTGAAGCTCACGATCTCCCGGCTCGCCGACCGGCCCGATCTCGCCGAGGCCATGTGGACCATGCCCAGCTCGTGGCCGGAGTTCATGCGGCACGACCCCATCGGCGGCCTCTACTACGGCAACGTCGAGACCCGTTTCGCCGAGTTCGTCCTCATCGCGCAGGACGACGCTGGCGAGGTCGTCGCGGTCGCCCACTCGATCCCCTTCGAGCAGGGCGACGGCGCGCTGCCCGAGAACGGGTGGGACTTCGTCATCCGCAACGGTCTGCTGACCAGCCTGCACGGCCGCCAGCCCGACACCGTCTCGGCGATCGAGATCGCCGTCCGGCCGGACCGCAAAGGGCAGGGGCTGTCCGGGCAGATGCTCGCGGCGATGCGCGAGAACGCGGCCCGGCACGGGTTCGCCACGCTCGTCGCCCCCGTCCGACCCAACGGCAAGGACGACGTCGACGAGCCGATGAGGACGTATGCGTTCCGGGTGCGCGAGGACGGTCTGCCGGTCGACCCGTGGCTGCGGGTGCACGTGCGGGCGGGCGGCCGCATCCACGCGGTGGCCCCCCGCTCGATGGTCGTGCCCGGCACCCTCGAAGAGTGGCGGGAGTGGACCGGGCTGCCGTTCGACCGGACCGGACCGGTCCGCGTGCCTCGAGCGCTCACCCCGGTGCACTGCGACCTCGAGCACGGGGTGGCCGTCTACGTCGAGCCCAACGTCTGGGTCGTGCACCCGACCGGGGCCGGTGGTGCCCGCGGGGGCGGCAACGACTAGACAGGGGTGGTGCACAGCGACCCGATCGACCACTTCGTCCACGTCCGCGGCGCCGCGGAGCACAACCTCAAGACGGTCGACGTCGACCTCCCGCGCGACGCCATGGTCGCCTTCACGGGTGTCTCTGGGTCGGGCAAGTCCTCGCTCGCCTTCGGCACGCTCTACGCGGAGGCACAGCGCCGCTACTTCGAGTCGGTCGCGCCCTACGCCCGCCGCCTGCTCCAGCAGGTCGGTGCGCCGCACGTGCAGGAGGTCACCGGGCTGCCGCCCGCGGTGGCGCTGCAGCAGCGCCGTGGCGCACCGAGCTCGCGCTCGACCGTGGGCACGCTGACGACGCTGTCGAACCTGCTGCGGATGCTCTACTCGCGCGCCGGCAGCTACCCCGAGGGCACTCAGCGTCTCGAGGCGGAGGCGTTCTCGCCCAACACCGCGGCCGGGGCGTGCCCCGAGTGCCACGGCCTCGGCGAGGCGCACGACGTGGCCGAGGACCTGCTCGTGCCGGACCCGTCGCTCACCGTCCGCGAGGGCGCGATCGCCGCGTGGCCGGGCGCCTGGCAGGGCAAGAACCTCGTGCGGGTCACGCGAGCCGTCGGCATCGACGTCGACGTGCCGTGGCGCGACCTGCCGAAGAAGGACCGCGACTGGCTGCTCTACACCGACGAGCAGCCGCGGGTGCTCGTCGACCGGAAGGGCGAGCCCGACGACTCGACGGGCCGCGACTACCACGGCACCTTCTGGAGCGCCCGCAAGCACGTCCGCCACACGCTCGCCGACACGAAGAGCCAGATGATGCGCGACAAGGCGCTCCGCTTCGTCCGCAGCGTCAGGTGCCCGGCCTGCGGCGGCACGGGGCTGCGGCAGGACGCTCTCGCGGTGACGTTCCGCGGGCTCAGCATCGCGGAGGCGAACGCGCTGTCGTTCACCGACCTCTCGGCCCTGCTGCGACCCGTGGCCGAGCTGACCGAGGCCGGTCCGGCCACGTCGTCGGCCACGTCGGGCGAGGCCACCGAGGTGGCGGTCCGCCTCTGCACCGACCTCGTCGAGCGCGTCGCGGTGCTGCTCGACCTCGGCCTCGGTTACCTGTCTCTGGGGCGGAGGTCGACGACGCTCTCCCCCGGTGAGGCCCAGCGCCTGCGCATCGCGACCCAGCTGCGCTCGGGGCTCTTCGGCGTCGTCTACGTGCTCGACGAGCCGTCGGCCGGGCTCCACCCGGCCGACGCCGAGCCGCTGCTCGGGGTCCTCGACGCGCTCAAGCGGTCGGGCAACTCGCTCTTCGTCGTCGAGCACGACCTCGACATCGTGCGGCGCGCCGACTGGGTCGTCGACATCGGCCCGGGCGCCGGCGAGCAGGGTGGTCAGGTGCTCTACTCCGGCCCGGTCGAGGGGCTCGAGCAGGTCGAGGCGTCGGTCACCGGCCAGCACCTCTTCGGCCGCGCCGAGGTCTTGCAGCCGCACGAGCGCACGCCGCAGGGCTGGCTGCACCTGCGCGGCGTCAGCCGGCACAACCTCGATGCCCTCTCGGTCGACGTGCCCCTGTGCGTCCTCACCGCCGTGACCGGCGTCTCCGGGTCGGGCAAGTCGACGCTCGTGACCCAGGTGCTCGCCGAGCTCGTGCGCCGGCACCTCGGCCAGGCCCCCGACGACGCCGAGGAGACCGAGCTCGAGATCGACGTCGACGACGCGACCGGGCTCGAGTCGTTCGACCGCCTCGTTCGCGTCGACCAGCGCCCGATCGGACGCACGCCGCGCTCGAACCTCGCGACGTACACCGGCCTCTTCGACGCCGTGCGGAAGCTGTATGCCGCCACCCCCGAGGCGCGCGAGCGCGGTTACGGGCCGGGACGCTTCTCCTTCAACGTCGCCGAGGGCCGCTGCGAGACGTGCCAGGGCGAGGGGTTCGTGTCGGTCGAGCTGCTCTTCCTACCGGGCACGTATGCACCGTGCCCGACCTGCCACGGCGCCCGCTACAACGCGGAGACGCTAGAGGTGACCTACGACGGCAGAAACATCGCCGACGTGCTAGGCCTCACCGTCGACGAGGCGGCCGACTTCCTCGCCGACGTGCCCGCCGCCGCCCGGAGCCTGCTGACGCTGCGCGAGGTCGGCCTCGGCTACCTCCGCCTCGGGCAGCCGGCCACCGAGCTGAGCGGCGGCGAGGCGCAGCGGATCAAGCTCGCGACCGAGCTGCAGCGGGCCCGCCGTGGCCACGCGCTCTACCTCCTGGACGAGCCGACCTCCGGGCTGCACGCGGCCGACGTCGCGCTGCTGCTGCGTCAGCTGCACGCGCTCGTCGACGCCGGCAACACGGTCGTGCTCGTCGAGCACCATCTCGACACCATCGCCAGCGCCGACTGGGTCATCGACCTGGGCCCAGGCGGCGGGGACGAAGGCGGTCGCGTCGTGGCGGCTGGCACTCCGGAGGAGGTCGCACGGGTCGAGGGCAGTGCCACGGCGCCCTACCTGGCCAGACGGCTCTCGTCTCGCGAGGATCGTCGCTAGGGGGCGAGCTCAGTGGGTTCGGCGGCCCGGGGCCGGGACGAGGTAGACGGGAACCGGCGCCGAGCGGACGATCTTGGAGGCCCGGGAGCCGAGAAAGAGCCGGGCGGCCGGGGCCGATGAGCTCGGACCGACGACCAGAAGGTCGCCGTCGCTCCATTCGACGTCCCAGATCGCCTTGCTCCAGGACACACCCTCACCCACCACGAGCGATCGCGCGAGACGGTCACCCAGACGGCCGGCGTCGGCCGCCTCCACCTGCTTCAGGAGGGCATCCTTCAGGCGCTTCACCCACCGGTCGACGACGAGCTCGTCGGCCGACTCCTCCACCCCGCCGTAGAACCTCCGGGGAGGCCGGACGGCGAACGACACGACCCGCACTCCCGCGCCGAGCGCCTCGGCCAGTCGCGCCCCCACGACAGCCACGTGCCCCGCACCCTTGGATCCCCCGTAGCCGATGTTGACCCGGCGGACGCGTGCCGTCGCTCCGGCGCGATAGCCGCGCGGGGCGAGGAGCACCGGCAGCGGTGCGGAGTGCACGAGCCGGTCGGTGACGCTGCCAAGTGAGATCCGGCCGAGGGGGCCCTTGGTCGACGAGCCGAGCACGATGGCGGACGCGTCGACGTCGGCCGCCAGCTCGAGCAGGCCGCCGGGGATCGACGACGCCTGACGCACCTCGAAGGACGCCTCGACGCCGGTCGGCAGACTCGTTCTGGCCTGGTCGAGGACGGCGCGCCCCCAGTCCGTGAGCGGACCGACGTAGTCACCGTCGATGAAGTCCGGCACCCCCGCCGCATGCGGGGTCGTGACGACGACGGCGACGACCAGCGGCTCGCCGGTGGAGCGCGACAGCACGCCCGCCAGCTCGAGAGCCGAGGTGCCGCTGTCCTGGGCGGTGAAGGCGACGACGATCGTCATCGATCACACCTGCGCGACCAGCGAGGCCGCCTCGACGTGGGTCACCGGCACCCCGAGCTCGGCCGCGCGGTCGACGACCTCGAACCGTTGCCACACCGACTCGGCGGCGGGAAGCGTCACGATGACGATCTGGTCGGGATCGAACTGGCGCACCGCCGTGCGCAGGGCACGCAACGGCCGGTAGTCGCCGATGCCTCCGGAGGCGTCGAGATGGTGCGCCGTGAGCGCTTCGAGCGTCCGGTCCAGCCGCCCCTGCGCCGCCTCGGTCGTCGCATCCCGGACCGACACCGCGCCGTGGGTCGACGCCGTGCCGGTCTCCACCGCGCTGGCCGGGACACAGACGTAGTACGTCGCCTTGCCCATCGCGTCGATGCGCTGCAGCTCCCCGATCAGCTCGTCGGCCTCGAGCGTCTGGTTCGCCAGGACGAGCACGCGGCGCGCCTCGCCGGTCTGCGCGGGGGCAACCCGCTCGGGCAAGCGGGCGATGCGGGCCCGGTTGATGAAGAAGAGGACGAGGACGACGGCGAACGACACGAGGCTCAGCACCAGCTGGATCCGCACGTCCTCGGTCAGTCCCATCTGGACCAGCACGAGCACGATGCCCAGGGTCGTGATCACGGAGAGCGCCGGGAACCACCACATCTTCACCTTGAGCGTCGACGGGTCGGCCCGGTAGCGCAGGATGATCTGCGAGATCGCGATGAGGAGGTAGACGAAGAGGATCACGGCGCCGGACGAGTTGAGCAGGAAGGAGAACACGGTGTCGGGCGAGACGGCCGCCATGATCACGGCGAGGAAGCCGACGACGGACGAGGCCAGGATGGCGACGACCGGAACGCCGCGCGAGTTGACCGACACCATCGAGGCCGGAGCCTCGCGTCGAGCCGCCAGGACGAAGAGCATCCGGGAGGCGGTGTAGAGGCCGGAGTTCAGGCACGAGAGGACCGCGGTGAGCACGACGGCGTTCATCACGTGGTCGGCATACGGGATGCCCATCTCCTTGAACGCCGCGACGTACGGGGACGCCTCGAGCGTGGCGGAGTTCCACGGCAGGATGACGCAGAGCAGGAAGATCGAGCCCACGAAGAAGATCGCGATGCGGGTGATCACCGAGTTGGCGGCCTTGGAGACGGCCCGCTCCGGGTCGTTCGACTCCGCTGCCGCGATCGTGGCGATCTCGGCGCCGACCATCGAGAAGATGACCGTCACGACCCCCGCCGTGATCGCCAGCTTGCCGTTCGGGAAGAACCCACCGTGTGCGGTGAGGTTGCTGAAGTCGAGGTTGGCATTGGGCCAGATCCCGAGCACGAACAGCCCACCGCAGACGAGGAAGACGATGATCGCGCCGACCTTGATCCCCGCGAACCAGAACTCGAACTCGCCGAACGACGAGACCGAGATGAGGTTGGTGCCCGTCATGAGGAGCATGAGGACGAGGCTGAGCACCCAGGTCGGCACGCCCGGGAGCCAGAAGTTGAGCACCTTGGCCCCGGCCACGGCCTCGAAGCCCACGACGATGACCCAGAAGTACCAGTACAGCCAGCCGACGGAGAAGCCGGCCCAGTCGCCGAGCGCCTTGCGGGAGTAGTCGGCGAACGAGCCCGTCGACGGGTTGGCCACGGCCATCTCGGCGAGCATCCGCATCACCAGGATGATGAGGACACCGCACAACGCGTACGTGAGGAACGCGCCCGGTCCGGTGTCGTGGATGACCGTTCCCGACCCGACGAACAGGCCGGCCCCGATCACGCCGCCCATGGCGATCATCGTCAGCTGTCGCTGGTTGAGCGTCTTCTTCAGCTCGGGACCGGCGCCGGACACGTCAGGCCCCCGGAGACGTGATGGGCGGACGGCAGGATTTCACGTGACGAGACATGGACGTATCCCTCTCGATCGGTCCGAAGTGGCAGTGCTCCCCCTCGACGATCTGCCCAAAGTAGCCACAGTGTGGTGATCTGTCTATGCCGGGTCCAACCTCGCGGCGTCTGTGTCTTGCCCCCGAATGACTCACGGGGGCAACGGTCCTCGTCGTCCGGATCCGGTGCACCTGAGTCCGGGACGGTGGCTCACCACGGGCAACGACTCTCTCGCCGCACCTGCGGCATACGTTCCGCCCGTTCACCCACCTTCGTGAGAAAGCAGGGCGAGGAAACGCTCTGCGTCGCGACACTAACTGGTCCCCGCGGCACACTGGGTTGATGGTCATATCGCCCCGGCGGAGCCGGTGGACGAACCTCGCGCTCCTCGTGCTCCTGGCGGGTTCCTTCGTGACCGGCTGGGTGGCCTTCGGAGTCGAGGGCTGGCCTGGATCCAGGACAGTGAGCTGGGTCCACGGCGTCCTGGGCCTCGGCATCCTGGTGCTCGCCCCGTGGAAGAGCGTGATCGTCAGACGCGGCTTACGCCGTCGCCGCAGGCACGCGGTGGCGGTCGCGTTCGCGATTGCCGTTGCGGTCAGCTTGCTCGCCGGAATCGTGCACGCCACGCTCGGTCCGCTTCAGGTCGCCGGGTTCAATGTGCTCGCCGTGCACGTCGCGGCCGCAGTGGCAGCCGTACCACTCGCTCTGCGCCATGTGGTCCTCCGACGGCAGCGGGTCCGCGCGACCGACCTGTCTCGACGAACGGCGCTGCGGGCGATCGCCGTCGCCGGCACCGCCGCACTGGCGTACGCGGCTCTGGAGTCCGCTACGTCGCTGGCCGGGCTCGCTGGGGCACGACGCCGTGCAACCGGGTCCTACGAGCTCGGGTCGGGGCAACCCGCCTTGATGCCCGTCACGCAGTGGTTCACCGACGATGTGCCCACCATCGACCCGGCGGCCTACGAGCTGCAGGTCGGCCGACCCGGCGAGGGAACGCTGCGGATCTCCCACGACGACCTGCTCGCGATGACCAGCACGACCCGGTCGGCCGTCCTCGACTGCACCGGCGGCTGGTGCGCCGAACAGACCTGGCGAGGCGTCCAGCTCGACACGCTGCTCGGCCCCCACACCTCCGGATCGATTGCGGTGCGTTCGGTGACTGGCTACACCAGACGCTTCCCCTCCGAGGACGCTCCCACTCTGCTGCTCGCTACGCACGTAGGAGGCATACCGCTCTCGCCCGGCCATGGAGGGCCCGTCAGGCTGGTCGCCCCCGGACGCCGTGGCTTCTGGTGGGTCAAGTGGGTCCAGCACGTGAGTCTCGAATCACAGCCCTGGTGGTCGCAGTCGCCGTTCCCTCTCCAGTGAGACACCCCCGGCCGCCGCAGCGACACATCGAGACCGCCAAGCGTGCCGAGACCCGAAGCCGACGCATCGAGCAGTTCGTCGCCAGGCTCGCGCGGGGAGAACCGTCCACCCCAACACCGCCAGGCGCCAGGATGATCACCGCGACGCGTAGCTGGACGCAGCCGCGCAGCAGTCTGTCCTCCTCCCTCCGAGGCACCTTTCGCCGCTCACTCGCGCATCAGCATCCCCTGGGCCTCACGCTCGAGGTCGATGTACGGCTCGCCGCTGACGTCGACGGCGACCCGCTTGATCGTGCCTCCGGTGAAGCGGTAGGGACGCTCGCCGGGGTAGTCCTGTGTCACCGGGTCGCCGACGTCGCGGCCGACGGCCAGGCCCTCGCCGGCGATCATGTAGCTGCCGGGCTGGAGCTTGATCCGCCCCTCACCGACCTTCGCGTCGCCGTGGAAGAGGGACAGGACGCCGGTCGCCACCGGTGTGACTTCGCCGTCGTCCTTCTCGAAGGACGCTGCCAGGATGAGGTTTTCGCCGGTCGGCAGGTCCTGCGTCGCGACCACTCTCTGCTCGACGATGCCGACGAAGCTGTTGACGTAGTGCAGCCGGTTGTCCTTGACGTAGAGGCTGTGACCACCGAAGCGGGACCCCTGCGCGAAGAGCACGCCCTGGGCACCCGGCTCGGGAAGGTCGACCAACGCGCCGATGACGAACGACCGGCCCCGAACGACGACGGCCTGGGCCTCGGGCACCTCGGCGTGGTTGGGGTAGTAGACGTAGCGGCCCCGCGGCGCGGAGAGCTGCGGGCGCGGTGACACGAGGATCTCCAGCGCCGACCGGTCGTCGAGCGGGAAGCCCTCGTTGGCGCCGGCCTCGGCGTACCAGAGGTTGACCATCTCGCGGAGCTTGTCGGGTTGCTCGGCCGCGAGGTCGTGCAACTCGGAGCGGTCGACGTCGACGTGGTAGAGCTCCCACTGGTCCTCGTTGAAGTGCCCCCACCCGCTGATCGTCGGGTGGGTGGTGACGGCCTTCCAGCCGTCGTGCCAGATGCCCCGCGACCCGAGCATGGAGTAGAACTGCGTCTGCCGCTCGCCGGGGGCGTTGGCGTCATCGAAGCTGTAGCGCATGCTCACGCCGTCGAAGTGGCTCTGGGTGTGGCCCTTGATGGTGGCCGGGGCGTCGATGCCGAGGGCGTCGAGCACGGTGGGCACCAGGTCGATCGCGTGGTGGTACTGCTCGCGGATCTCGCCTTTGGCGGTCATGCCGGCCGGCCAGGAGATCACGCACGGGTCGGAGGTGCCGCCGTTGAGCTCGTAGCGCTTCCACATCTTGAAGGGCGTGTTGAACGCCATCGCCCACCCGTTGGGGTAGTGGTTGTAGGTCTTCGGCCCACCCAGGTCATCGAGCATGGCGAGGTTGGCGTCGATGTCGTCGGGGATCCCGTTCATGAACAGCATCTCGTTGACCGACCCGTTCGGGCCGCCCTCGCCGCTGGCCCCGTTGTCCGACACGAGGATGACCAACGTGTTCTCGCGCTGGTCGGTCTGCTCGAGGTAGGTGAGCAGCCGACCGATCTGGGCGTCCGCGTGGGAGAGGAACCCGGCATACACCTCGGCCATCCGGGAGAAGAGCCGCTGCTCCTGTTCCGACAACGAGTCCCACGGACGGGTGGTGTCCACGGGAGGGAAGGGCTGCCCCTCGGGACCGGTGCGCGTCTCCGGGGTGCCGAGCGGGTTGATCGCCGGCAGCTCGGTGTTCGGCGGGACGATACCCATCTCGATCTGGCGGGCCAGCGTGGTCTCGCGCATCGCCTCGTAGCCCTCGTCGAACCGGCCCGCGTACTTCTCGATCCACTCCTTGGGGGCGTGGTGCGGTGCGTGGCAGGCGCCGGGGGCGTAGTAGAGGAAGAACGGCTTCTGCGGCGCCACCGCCTTGGCGTCCATGATGAACTCGATCGCCTTGTCGGTGATGTCCTCGCCGAAGTGGTAGCCCTCCTCGGGCGACCTCGGCTGGTCCACGGGGTGGTTGTCGTAGGTCAGCTCCGGGTACCACTGGCTGGTCTCGGCGCCGAGGAAGCCGTACCACCGCTCGAAGCCTCGTCCCGTCGGCCAGTTCCGACGCGTCGACGCGAGGTTCATCTCGACGGTCGGGCACAGGTGCCACTTGCCGACCATGTAGGTGTTCCAGCCCCGCTCGCCGAGGATCTCCGACAACATGCCGTTCTCGGGCGGGATGGTGCCGCTGGCGTTGGCGAAGCCGCTGGCGCCCTCGGTGATGCAGGCCATGCTGTTGCGGGTGTGGTTGCGCCCCGTGAGCAGGCAGGAGCGCGTCGGCGAGCACAGCGCGGTGGTGTGCCACTGGGTGTAGCGGACCCCGTCGCCCGCGATCTTGTCGATGTTCGGGGTCTCGATCGGACCGCCGTAACAGCTCATCGCCGAGAAGCCCACATCGTCGAGCACGATGTAGACGACGTTGGGCGACCCGTCCGGCGCCTTCGGCGGCGCGAAGGGCCCCCAGTCCTCCACGGAGTCCCGGATGTCGACGTTGACCTTGCCCTTGAACGGGACGCTCATGGCTCCTCGAATCTGTTTCGTGACGAAGGCGACTGCTCGCCCGCCGAGTTCGAGCGCGCCAGGTCGGCTCGCCTTCCCCCGAGACAACCGCCATCGCGACGCCGCGGCATCGCCCGGACGGGGTGACGTGTCGCCGTGCCTCAGCGTCCGCCTGCCGCAACGAGGGTCTCGGGGTAGCGTGTCAAGCGTGACGACGCCCACGGGGCTGACGGCGCTGGTCGAGGTGTCAGGCGGCTCGTTCGCCATGGGAGCGGATCGCTTCTACCGGGACGAGGGCCCGATCCACGACGAGACCGTCGGTGCGCTCGCCGTCGAGCGCCACCCGGTGACCAACGCCCAGTTCGCACGCTTCGTCCGCGACACGGCATACGTCACCGTCGCCGAGCGACCCCTGGACCCGACGCTCTACCCCGGCGTCGCGCCCGAAGACCTCGCCCCGGGGGGACTCGTCTTCCGGCCGACTCCCGGACCGGTGGACCTCGGCGACTGGCGCCAGTGGTGGACCTGGGTGCCCGGCGCCACGTGGCGTGAGCCCTTCGGCGAGGGCAGCGCACTCACCGGGAAGGACGACCACCCCGTCGTGCAGGTGGCGTTCGAGGACGCGACCGCGTATGCCGCGTGGGCCGGTCGGCGCCTGCCCACCGAGGCCGAGTGGGAGCACGCCGCCGGCGGAGGTACCGGCACGACGTACGCGTGGGGCGACGAGGTCCGTCCGGACGGACGCCTCATGGCCAACACCTGGCAGGGCCGGTTTCCGTATCTCAACACCGGCGCCGACGGCTGGGTCGGCACGTCGCCCGTGGGCTCGTTCCCGCCCAACCATCTCGGCCTCGAAGACCTGATCGGCAACGTCTGGGAGTGGACGACGACGACGTATGCCGACCGTCACGTCGTGCAGCACGCGTGCTGCTCGCCCGCGCGGCCCACGGAAGCCGACGGCTCGACGACGGACCCGTCGGTCCGCAAGGCGCTCAAGGGCGGCTCGCATCTCTGCGCGCCCGAGTACTGCCTGCGCTACCGTCCGGCCGCCCGCTCCCCGCAGTCGGTCGACACGTCGACGACGCACATCAGCTTCCGCTGCGTCGTTGACCGCTGACCCCGCTGACCGCAGGGTTTCGCGGGCGGTCCCGCGGGCGGTCCCGCGGCGGGAGCATCATGGACCACAGGAGGCGAGGATGAGCGACGAGACCCGTGAAGCGATCCAGCGGTTCCACGACGCACTCAACAGTCACGACATCGACGCGTTGTCGCTGGTGGTGCATGAGGAGTGCGTCTTCGAGACCACCAACCCGCCCGACGGCACCCGGCACATCGGCCGTGCGGCGGTGTTGAGTGCGTGCCAGGAGTTCTTCGTCCAGTCTCCGGAGGCGCGGTTCACGATGGAGGAGGTCACGACCTTCGAGGACCGGGCGTTCGTCCTGTGGCGGTACGACTGGGCCGACGGGCACGTTCGTGGCGTCGATGTGATGCGCGTGCGGGACGGGAAGGTCGTCGAGACGTTCGCGTACGTGAAGGGGTAGCGCCTGCTTCACTCGATGCCGCTGTCGACTCGCCGACATGCCGACGGCATTCCCTGAAAGCAGGCATCGCGGCCCGGTCCCGGCCCTACCCTCGAAGGGTCCACGATGACAACCAGGGGGTTGGCGAGGATGTTCACACGACGGACGAGTGCCCTGCTCGCGGCGTCTGCGGTGGTCCTGACCAGCGCGGGACCGGCGGTGGCGGGCATCTACACGCCAGGGTCCTCCGGAGCAGGCGACCCCTACTTCCCACAAGCGGGAAACGGCGGCTACGACGTCTCCCACTACTCGCTGACCCTGGGCTACGAACCCGCTTCGAAACAGCTCACCGGCAGGGCTGTCATCACCGCGACCGCAACGCAGAACCTCTCGCGATTCGACCTGGACCTCCGGGGCTTCACCATCTCCAAGGTGCAGGTGAACGGCTCTCCAGCAGCCTACGAGCGTGCCGGCGACCAGGAGCTCGTCATCACACCCGACAGCGGTCTTCGCGTCGGTCGCTCGTTCACGGTCTCGATCGCGTATACCGGTGTGCCCCGAGTGGTGACCGACCCCGACGGGTCGATCGAGGGGTGGGTCCCGACCGCTGACGGCGCCTTCGTCGTCGGGGAGCCGCAGGGCTCACCCGGCTGGTACCCGGTCAACGACACCCCGCAGGACAAGGCGACCTTCGACTTCCACGTCACCGTTCCCGAGGGCCTCACCGTGATGGCGAACGGCGTGCTCGTGTCGCACCGGTCGTCGGGAGGACGCACGACCTGGGTCTGGCGAGAGAGCGACCCGATGGCTCCGTATCTCGCCACGGCCACCCTCGGTCGCTTCGACCTGACGGTCTCGAAGGTCGGAACCATCCCCTCCTACGTCGCCATCGACCCGACCCTCCCCTCGGGCAACGTCTTCCGGAAGCTTCCGCAGATCGTGCAGTTCTACGAGTCGATCTACGGGCCCTATCCGTTCAACGCCGTCGGCTCCGTCGCGGACAACGCCCCGGCCGTGGGCTACTCGCTCGAGACGCAGACGAAGCCGGTCTACGACCGGATGCCGGATGAGACGACGGTTGCCCACGAGCTCTCGCACATGTGGCTCGGAGACTCGGTCACTCTCCGCCGCTGGCCGGACATCTGGCTCCATGAGGGTTTCGCGACGTGGTCGGAGTGGATCTGGAGCGAGCACAACGGCCAGAAGAGTGCCCAGGGCTACTTCGACACGCTGTACAACACCCCCGCCTCGAAGACGTCGTTCTGGGCTCCCCCGCCCGGCAACCCGGGAGACGCGGCGCACCTCTTCGACGGGACGGTCTACGACCGTGGCGCGATGACGGTGCAGGCGCTGCGGAACAAGGTCGGTGACGACACGTTCTTCCACATCATGCGCGCCTGGGTGACGCAGAACCGCTACGGCAATGTCACGACCTCCCAGTTCGTCGCCCTGGCCGAGAAGATCTCGGGGATGAACCTCGACCACTTCTTCGACGTCTGGCTCTACCAGCCCCAGAAGCCGACCTCGTGGTGAGCACGACAGGACCGGCGGGGCGCTGTCGTCAGTCCACGATGGGTTCCCAGACGAGCTCCGCAACATCGATGACCAGATCGGAGCTCTGTGCCGCAGGGTCATCCGGCGCACGCACCTCGCCCACACACACGCATACGACATCGTTGAGGCGGCGGTAGCGGGCGTTGTCGCTGAGGTGGAGGACGGAACCGACGATCTGACGTCGCCCTGGAGGGTAGGCACGACCGTAGCCGTGCCACTCGAACATCAGCGTCGCTCCGTCGTCCGTCTCGATGACGGCACGGAAGTCCGGACGGAAGGGCCCCGTCGCGGTCCGACGCTGCGGGAAGTTCACACCGCGGAAGCGGCCGGAGATCTGGCCCTCGCATCGCCCCTCGGCGATCATCAGGTGCTGCTCCCACCCGCCCTCGAGCCCGACCACCCAACTCTCCGGGTAGGTGAAGCGGATCCGGTACAGCTGCTCGAGCCTCAAGGTTGCACTCCCCACTGGCAGACGAACCCTCTGACAGGATCGCACGCCGCAGCGAGGCGACGCGCCCCTTCCCTCAGCGGCCGGCGAGATCCAGTCCGAAGGCCGTCGCCATCGAGGGGGCGGCGGCGGCCTCCCCGAGCGGCGCTGCCGCGACGACCTCGCTGTAGAGGCGGGCCAGCGAGTAGTGGCTCAGCGGCGTGGTGACGACGGCGCCGTGCAGGGACGGGTGCGCCACGGCGGTCAGGACGAGGTTGTCCTGGTGGTGGTCGTCCTCGTCGGCGGTGACCACGATCGCGAGATGTCCGGCCCTCCAGTCGGGACCGGCCATCACCGTCCCGATCTCGGTCCGGAGCCAGTCGTCGGCCACCGAGAGATCGCAGTCGTGGGCGTCGTTGCACAGGTCTGGGATCACCATGCCGGCGTTGGGCAGCCGTCCCGCGGCGGCATCCTTGCTCAGCTCCGGGAACGGCACGTCGTACTGGAGGCAGGAGGACCGCTCGCTGAGGTAGTACGGCCACGGGTTGTGCTTGACGACGTACTGTCCCGAGTTCTCCGGTGCGCAGTTGCCGGGCATCCCCTCGGCATACACCTTCGCCGTCTTGCCCACCGACAGCGCCTGGCCGAACACCGACGGCTGGTCGGTCGTGTGACTGGACGGCGGGGCATCATCGGTGACGCCGAACGTGCTGCCACCCGTCATCGCGAGATAGTTCGGCAGCGAGGGGTGCGCCACCGCGCGGTAGCTCGTCGCGTGGGCGAACTCCTGGCCCAGTGCTGCCGTGAACGGCATGGCTTCGCGCATCTGGTCCAACGAGTGGTTCTCGACGACGAACGTCAGCAGCTTGGTCACCTTCGTCGGCTGCACCGTGGCGAAAGTGGCGGGGGCGGGAGGGGCGGAGGGCTCTCCCGCCCCGCAGCCGGCGAGGCCAAGCAGTGCTGTTGCGATGACCAACCCCGCCACCTTGTGCGACACGTGTCCCCCATGGTCCGAAGCGGATTGCCGCGGAGACAGTACCGCGGGGTGCTCGATGCGGGCTGGGAATGCCGGCGTGAAGCGGCCGGTGGGAGAGTGGGCCGATGGAGATCCAGCTCAGCATGCTGATCCTCGAGGTTCGCGACCTGGCGACGTCGATCGCGTTCTACCGCGACGTCGGTCTCGACGTCCCCGATCCGGTGTCCGGTCGGCCGGTCGTCATTCACCGAATGGGCAGCGGCGTCAGCCTGCTGCTGACGACATCCTTCGCCGCCACTCACGATCCTGCCTGGACGCGCCCGGCTGGGGGCTACCAGCAGCTGCTCGAGTTCTATGTCGGCGACAACGCAGCGGTCGACCGGCGTTGGGCCGACCTCGTCGCCGCAGGCCATCCCAGCCGCATGCCACCCACCCAGACCGCGGGCCCCTACGCTGCCATGATCGACGACCCTGATGGCAACGTCGTCCTTCTCACCTCGGACGAGGCGGCGCGGGTCGACACGGACGACGCGTAGCGCCACCCGGCATACCCGGCCTGACGTCGGGTTGCGAGCGGAACGCTGGCAGGGCGTGCGGGGTGCGGGAAGATGAAGTATGCGTGAGGTGTCGGTGAGTGCCGAACCGATCGATCGTTTTGCCCGGGTGCTCCCGCCGGAACGGGTTGCGCTCCTGAAAGAGGCTGCCGACCGATCCTCCCTGCTGCTGAGGGGCCGGACGGTGTGGAACGTCAGCTCCACCGAGCGGGGTGGCGGCGTGGCCGAGATGCTCCAGACGTTGGTGGCCTACGGGCAGGGCGCCGGTGTCGAGACGCGCTGGTTCGTCCTCACGGGCGACGAGCGGTTCTTCACCGTGACCAAACGGTTGCACAACCTGCTCCACGGCTTCGCCGGGGACCGGGGCGGCCTCGACGAGGCCGACAGGGACCACTACCGCGATGTGATGGCCCGCAACCTCGAGGTCTGGCAGAACCGGGTGCATCCCGGCGACATTGTGCTGCTTCACGATCCGCAGACCGCCGGCATGGCGGGCGCGCTCCGGGACCGGGGCGCGCACGTCGTCTGGCGTTGTCACATCGGAGCCGACCGGGCCGACGGGCACACCGGCCGCGGCTGGGAGTTCCTCCGGCCGTTCGTCGAGGCCGCCGACGCGTGCGTCTTCTCGCGGAGAGAGTACGCGCCAGCCTGGCTGCCGACGCCCCGGGTCTGGGTGATACCGCCGTCGCTCGACCCGTTCAGCGCGAAGAACGCGCCCATGACGACCGACAGCATCCGGGGGGCCCTGCACCGGGCCGGTATCGTCGAGCAGCTCACGGGGGACGGCACTCTCGCGTTCGTCCGCCGCGACGGCACTGAGGGCACGGTCCGAGTCCACCGCGGTCTGTTGTTGGACGAGGACCGACCGTTGCCCCCGGCCGCCGACGTGCTGCTGCAGGTCAGCCGGTGGGACCACCTCAAGGACATGGCCGGCGTGCTCACCGGGTTCACCGACCACGTGGACCGCTTCCCCGACGGCGTGCACCTGCTGCTCGTGGGGCCGAACGTCGGTGGGGTGAGTGACGACCCCGAGGGCGCCCAGGTGCTCGGCGAGTGCCGGGGGCTGCGTGCCGCCCTTCCGCCGTCGAAGCGTGCCCGCGTGCACCTGTGCTGCCTTCCCATGGACGACGTCGACGAGAACGCACACCTCGTCAACGCGCTCCAGCGGCACGCGACCGTCGTCGTGCAGAAGAGCCTGATGGAGGGCTTCGGGCTGACCGTCACCGAGCCGATGTGGAAGAAGCGCCCGGTCGTCGCCTCGGCCGTGGGCGGCATCACCGACCAGATCGAGGACGGCCGCAGCGGGGTGCTGCTCGAAGACCCCACGGATCTCGAGCGCTTCGCCGCCCTCGCCGCGGGCCTCTTCAAGGATCCGGAACGTCGGGCGCGGCTCGGGGCCGCCGCCCACGAACGGGTGACCAGTGCGTACCTCGGCGACCGCCACCTGATCCAGTACGGCGAGCTGTTCACCTCCCTCGTCGCCGGCTGACGAGCGCGCACCCGTCTGCCCCGCGGACCGTGACCGGACCCGGTTCACGGGGGAAGGATGTTGATCACCCGGGACAGCACCACGACGAGGACCCCGAGGGAGATCATCGACTGGATCGCCATCAACCCTTTGACGCGGTGGGTCAGTGGGAGGGTGTCGGTGGGGCTGAACGCGACGACGTTGGTGAACGCCAGGTAGAGGTGGTCCGGGAATCGTGGCTGCCAGTCGGGTGGCGCCAGTCCCGGGGTGCCGGTCTGGGGGAACTGGAAGTCGGGATAGCGCCCGGCACCCGCCCGGCGCACGTCGGGGCCGCCGCCGTCGATCTGCCAGTAGAGCAGCCCGAACGTGACGATGTTGGCGGCGAGCAGGGTGACCGCCGTGACGAGGAGCTGGGTCACGGTGGGTGGCGACTCGCCTTCGGGGGTGCTTCGCAGGACGAGTGCCACGAGCCTGACCGCGGCGGCGGTGTTCGCCAGGATGAGAACGGCGACCAGCGACAGCACCAAGGGGCGAGCCGCCCGTGGGACGGGTCCCGGCTTCGCAGCCACGGCGAGGAGTATCAGGACCACGGCCGCTTCGATGGCGGGCACGACGAGCGGGGGTCCCTCACGCAGCTTCGCCGGCACCAGAACCTGCGGGAGGATGACGACGCAGAGGGCGACCAGTGCCCAGACGTAGGTCTCCGGCGCCGGAGCAGGGCCCGGCTGACCGGAACCGGCGCCGTGCGGTGTCTCCGGCTGGGGACCGGTTGACGGCTCGTCGGGCATGGGCCCATCATGCGCCGACCAGCGTCGACCGTCACCGGATCCGTCGACACGCCACTGGCGAAAGGCGACTCCCATGGACAGCAGACACCAGCAGGTCGACCCCACCGGACAGTCGGGCCACTCCACCGAGCGAGCGCTGGTTCTCGCCGGCGGCGGAGCGGCGGGCAATGCCTGGGAGCTCGGTCTCATTGCCGGACTGGCCGACGCCGGCATCGATGTGACCGGTGCCGACCTCATCATCGGGACCTCCGCAGGTTCGACGGTGGCTGCCCAGATCACCAGCGGCACCAGGCCGGCCGACGTGTATGCCGCCACCCTCGCCGAGGTGCACCAGCCCCGGACCGGCGGGGCCGGAGCGGGCACGGGACGCGCCCCGAGCGTCTCGGGCCCGAGCTACCTGGAGTGGTCGAACCGCGTCATCAGCTCGGCGACGGATCCGTCGGACATGCGCCGCAGGATGGGGGCTGCGGCGCTCGAGCTGGATGCCTCGGAAACGTCGAGCCGGACTCGCTGGCGCGACATCGTCGCCGCGCGGCTGCCCAGCCAGCAGTGGCCGCACCAGCGCGTGCTCATCACAGCCGTCGATGCGCAGACCGGCGAGCCCGTCGTCTTCGACCGCCACAGCGGAGTGGACCTCGTGGATGCCGTGGCGGCGAGCACCTCGGCGATGACGCCCTACCGCATCGGTGAGCGCCGGTACATCAACGGCGGCTACCGCCGCAGCGAGAACGCCGACCTTGCGGCGGGCTGCGGACGGGTGCTCGTGCTGTCTCCCTTCGGTGGCAGGACGCGCATGCCGCTCGAGTGGGGCATGGACCTTGCAACCCAGGTCGACGAGCTGCGCGCAGGCGGCAGCCGCGTGGAGACGGTGTTCCCGGACAGCGGCGCGGGTGACGTCTTCGACGCCAATGCGTTGGATCCGTCAACCCGTCCGCAAGCCGCCCGAGGGGGCTACCTCCAGGGCGCTGCTCTCGTGGAGGTGCTGACCGACTTCTGGCGCTGACGCCGGCCCGGCGCGTGGCTCATTCCGCCCACGTGGAGGTCGAGCCCGGAGGTATCGTCGGGCCCATGGCGCACTTCCTGCTGCTCCATGGGGCCTGTCACGGCGGTTGGTGCTGGGATCCGGTGTCCACGATCCTGGACGCCGCCGGGCACCGGACGACCGCGCCCGACCTCCCTTGCGAAAGCCTTGACGCCGGCTTGACCGAGTCCGCTGACGCCGCCGTCGCCGCGTTGCCGGACGGCGTCGGCGAGGTGGTGGTCGTGGGTCACTCCTTGGGCGCACTCCTCGCGCCGCTGGTGGCTCACCGGGTGCCGACACGACGCATGGTCATGCTCGCCGGAGTGGTGGGCGCTCCCGGGACGAGTCTCGAGTCGCTGGCCACGGAGGACGCGGATCGCGATGTGCCACTGGAGGATTCAGACCTCGAGTTCGACACGGAGGGCCGGTTCCGCTTCACGGACGCCGGTGCTCGACGCGTGCTGTACCACGACTGTCCACCCGACGTCGCAGACGCGTCCATCGCACGGTTGAGGTTCCAGCGCTCGATGTGGCGTGACGTCGCCGAGTTCGACACATGGCCACAGGTGGAGACCTTGTCGGTCGTCTGTGCCGAGGACCAGGTCGTCGATCCCGCGTGGTCGCGACGGGTTGCCCGCGACCGGCTGGGTGTCGAACCCATCGAGCTGCCGGGGGGCCATTCGCCCTTCCTCGCGCGACCTGCCGCCGTGGCGGCCGTCCTCATGGACGGCCTCTGACGATCAGGTCAGACGCTCCACTCGCTGGCCAGGACGGCATACGAGAAGGTGTCGCTCCAGCCGGCCGACCGGTGCAGGGCGTCTCCGACGGCATGGAGCTCCCGACGCATGCCCACGCGTTCCATGACCCGCCAGGACGGGATGTCGTCGGCGAAGCAGGTGGCCACGACTCGCCGAACTCGTAGCTCCGCGAAGCAGATTCGCATCAGGTCGCGCACGGCCTCGGTCGCGTAGCCGTGCCCCGTGAAGTGCGGGTCCAGCACCCACCCCAGCTGCGCCTGCACCTCGCGAGCCTGTTCGGCGACCTCCTTCTGTGACCAGGCGTCCTCGACGCGGAGCATGAGGTCGCCGATGATGCGTCCGTCCAGCTGGACGACGAGGGTGGTGGCCATCCTGTCCTCGTCCTCGAAGGTCGTGCGGTAGGACTCGAGCCCGTCCGGCGCCTCCGTCAGCCACCGGCTGACCGACTCCAGGCGACGGAAACGCCACGTCGCGTCGGCATCCCCTCGCAGCGCGGGCCGCAGCTCGAGACGCTCGGTGGTCCGGGGCCAGTCGAGCCGAGACAGCGGGTGCCTCGAGACGCCGGGCTCGTCGGGCAGGGCCTGCACCGACAGCAGTGAGGCGCCGAGGTCGCGGAGCCGGGCCAGCCGTCCATGGAGCTCGGCCTGGTCGCGCACCGGCCCCGTGAGGGTCGTCGTCCCGTCAGGGTCGTGTCGAAGGGCGAGGCCGTCGAGGACGCGCGTCCAGTGCTCGTCGAGGTGCCCGGCGACCCGGAACTCGTAGCAGGTGGTCATGGTCGGCCGACCCCGGCCAGGACCCGCCCTCCGCGGCGACCCCGAGCGGCACTGTGGCGGCGGATCGCCCACTCGGCGACGGCCAGGTTGACGACCCAGGCCGCCGCCCTGGAGGCGTCCAGCGCAAGGGGGCTGTGCCCGAACAGGGCAGCACCCGCGCCCTCGGTGAAGGCCTGGGTCCCGGCAGCAAGCGCGATGGCGTAGGCGCGGGTCATCCAGGCCCGGTGGGTCATGACGTCATGCCGTCGGATCGCGACGACTCCGAGGAGCAGGGCCGTGGCCATCGCGGGGCCGAAGACGAGCCGCAGCACGAACAGCAGCGGCCCGGAGCCCGGCTGGGGCGGGACGAACAGCGTCAACCACAGGGCCGACACCGCCACCCCGAGGCCGGCCACCACGAGAACTCGGCCCGATGCTCGATGCCATCCCGGGCGGCGACTCCGCAGTCCGGGAGCGAACTGCAGGGCGCCGAGGAGTGCATACGTGGTCGCGGAGACGATGTGCACCACGACGGGCAGCGGGGAGGCGGTGAACCTGGGGTCGCTCGGGATGAGCGACGGGCCGCCGTTCAGCTCGACCAGGCGCGCGGTGCCAGCCAGGACGGGGATCAGGCTCAACGCGATGAGGGCTGCCGGCACGCGCCACCCCCGCTGCCGGGTCGTCATCGGACCGCGGCCTGCGGCCGGCCGGCGGCAGTGGCCGCGGGGGCGAGCGTGCCGGACGCCTCGCGGCGCTGGTCACGCCACAGCGAGACACCGAGACCGATCAGGGCGATGCCGGTGGGGACGGCGAGTGGGCGGTTGAACGAGGCCGGAAGGACGGCGAGGGCAACGGTGGAGAGGTTCCCGACGGCGAGCAGGGCGGCTGCCCACCTCGAGAGGATGCCTGCGCGGAACGTCGCGATGCCGAACACGAGTCCGCCTGCGACGTAAGCCGCCCCGGTGACCGCGAAGACCGTCGTCAAAGCACCGATGTCCCCCGTCGCGTGCCCACCGAACGCGGCGACGACGACGTCGTTGACGTAGCCCGGCGCCGACGTCGCTGCGGTCGGCAGCACGAACGCAGCCGCGAACTCGGTTCCGAACATCAGAAAGTAGCCGGCACTGAGCAGCAGGTAGCCGACCAGGCCGGAGACCCCGACCGTGGCGCGCTGACGCAGGTACAAGCCGGTGATACCGGCCAGCGCGAGGGCGGTCATGACGGTCTTGGCGGTGCTGCGCACGAACCAGTCGGTCGTCGTCACGGAGGCGACCTCCATGGCGGGGTGGTTGATCTGCACGAGGACGAAGATCGTGCCGGCGACGGCGGTTGCGATGCCGGCCGCCTGGCCGAGACGGGAGGTCGTGATGGTCATGATGGGGTTCCTTTGCCGGAGGCGGTCCCGGGGGTTCCGGGGACAGCTCGAACATAGGAACGGCGACGGTGTCACCGAATCACCAAGCGATGTGATTGGGGTGGTGATCCCTGCGGCGACCGGTCAGAGCAGGCCGAGCTCGGCGGCGCGGACCACCGCGGCCCGCCGGGTGTTGACGCCCAGCTTGGTGAAGATGTGCTTGGTGTGGGTGCGTAGCGTGTTGACGGACACGAACAGCTCGCTCGCGATCTGCGGTCCGGTCCTGGCCGTCGCCAGCAGCCGCAGCACGTCGAGCTCTCGTTCGCTGAGCCCGTCGACCCGCGGCACCCGGGACGACACCACCGGGCTCCCGTACGCCGCGTGCGTGAGCCGGTCGACGAGAGCCGAGGCTGCGGGCGACCGCTCCGTGATCGTGAGCAGCTCCGACAGGGGGGCGCCCTCGTCGAGGAAGAGGCGGACGTAGCCGACCGGGGCGGCCGCCTCGAGAGCGGCACCGAGCTCGGCGACGGCCGCCGCCTCGTCACCGTCGGCATGGTGCACGAGCGCCCTGAGCATCCGGATCTCCAGGAGACTGCCGTCCCGACCATCACGGCGCGCGCCCGGAGCCAGGAGGTCGAGCCGGCGTAGCGCGTCGTCCAGGTGGCTCTGGTCGCCGTCCGCGCGGTGTTGGGCAAGGAGCAGACGCACGAAGGTGAGCTGGGCGAACTCAGCGAGGTAGGACACGTCGTCGACCCGCAGCACCTGCTCGCCGTCGGCCCAGCGCCACGTGTCCGCCAGTCGACCCTGCGCGATCCGTAGGCGCGCCAGCTGGGCCGGAATGGGGCGCACCTCGGGGAAGAAGCCCGGCAGGTGCAACTGCTCGGCCTGCGCGAGCAGCTCAGCCGCCGACTCGAGCTCGCCCTCGGCGCGCCGCAGACGCGCCATGGCGACGTACCAGCGATAGCGGTTCTCCAGCAGGGACGCGGACTCACCGAGCGCCCGGGCGGCGTCCAGGTGCTCAGCCGCGGCCTCGAGCTCATCCTGTTCGACGAGCACGTCGGCCAGACCGACGTGCAGGTCGCCGAGGGTGGCCAGTGCGGCACCGGGATGCCGCTGGGACGTCGCCAGGGCGTCCTCCTGGAGCCGCCTGGCCTCGTCGGGTCTCCCCCTCGCCACCCACATGCCGGCCAGGGCCACCGTGCTGCCGAGCTGGTCGGCGACGTCTCCGGCCTCGGCCATGCTGCGGACCGCTCCGGAGAACGTGTCGACCGCCTCCTTGGCGTCACCCTTCCCCCAGGCAGCGAGCCCCAGGAAGCCGAGTGCGCCCGCCCGGGCCATGTGGTCGTCCGGCCCGGTGAGCGCCAGGGCTTCGCGGGCATGCTGAGCCATGGCGTCGGTGTCACCTCGGGCCTGCGCGGCCGACGCCCGGAAGATGGCCATCGTCGCGGGCAGCGTGCGCAGCTCCTCGGACGTCGCGGTCGAGGCGTCGACAGGGGCGGTCGGCGGGCGTTGCGCGAGAGCCCGTTCAGCCTGCGCCAGAACGGTTTCCACGCCCTGTACGTCGCCCTCGACCAAGCGAGTCCAGGCGAGGTAGGTGCCCAGCAACGGACGTTCGAACACCACCTCGACGGGCAGCGCGGTCAGCCATCCGCGCAGCATGACGTCGCGGCGTCGACGCCGCAGGTCCGGCAGCACAGCCTCGAGGAGGTCGGCCGCATGCTCCGGGTCGCCGCTCGACAGGGCGTGCCCGACAGCTTCCTCGGGAAGGCCGTTCGCGGCATACCACTCGCTGGCGGCCCGGTGGAGCAGCGGAATCCGTTCCGGTCGCTCTGCCGCGAGCCGCGCCCGAAGGGCTTCGGCGAAGAGGTGGTGGTAGCGGTACCAGTCGCGGTGGTCGTCGAGCGGGACGATGAACACGTTGGCGCGGTCCAGCGCCTCGAGGAGTGCGGCGCCGTCGGCTCCGCCCGTGAGGCGGTCGCACAGCTCGCCGGTCAGCTGCTGCAGGACCGAGGTGTCGAGCAGGAACCGACGCGAGGACTCGGGTTGCGAACGCAGCACCTCGTCGACGAGGTAGTCGAGCACGAACCGGTGACTGCCGGCGAAGTCGGCGACGAAGGAAGCGGTGTCGTCCATCCCGCGCAGCGAGAGACCAGCAAGCTGGAGCCCGGTGACCCACCCCTCCGTGCGGGTCTCGAGAGCGGCCATCTGCGCGTCGCCCAGGTCCAGGCCCATCACGTCGGTGAGGAAGGCGCCGGCCTCGTCGGGAGTGAACCGCAGGTCGGCGGCACGCAGCTCGACGAGCTCGCCGCGCGCCCGTAGCCGGGGCAGCGGCAGAGGCGGGTCGGACCGCGTCGCGATCGCCAGACCGGCCTGTGGCGGCAGGTGGTCCAGCAGGAACGTCACCATCGCGTGCACCTCGGGTGCCACGACCACGTGGAAGTCGTCGAGCGCCAGCACCGTCCGGCCGGGCCGGAGGTCGAGCTCGTTGACCACACTGGTCAGCACCGACTCGGGTGCTCCTTGTGCAGCCACCAACGCAGCCGCCTCGGGGAACTCACCCCCGGTCCGGAGCGCGGCCACGAGGTGCTCGAGGAAGCGTCGCGGGTCGTTGTCGTCCTTGTCGAGCGACAGCCACGCGACGTGGCCCTGGCCGGCCGCGACGGGTGCAACTCCCTGGGCCAGCGCGGTCGTCTTGCCGAAGCCTGCGGGTGCCGACACCAGCACCAGGCGGGGCAGGGCCCCCTCGGCGAGCCGTTCCGTCAGCAGCGCCGTCAGCCGGCGCCTATCGACGAGGTCACGGCGCAGCGTCGGCACGTGCACCTTGGTCCCCAGGACGGCCATGCGACGAGCATAGGAGCGCGACGACTCGGTGCACGGCGTCGGTCCCGGGCGCTACCGTCGGACTGACGATCGGCGGGCGCCCGGGAGGTGGTGGCATGCGGCACGACACGAGTCCGACGGCGCGGGCCCTCCTCGCGCTCGAGGCCATCCAGGACAGCCCCGGCATCACCGCCCAGCGGCTGGGTGACCACCTGGGCGTGACCGAGCGGGCTGCTCGACGCTATGTCGCCATCCTCCGCGAGGCGGAGGTGCCCATCGAGTCGGTCACGGGACCGCACGGTGGCTACCGCGTCGGCCGTGGGTTGCGTCTGCCGCCCCTGATGTTCACCGCCGCCGAGGCACTCGGTCTCGTCATGGCCGTGCTCGAGGGGCACCGGGGAGCGGCCGACCCGACCGAGCTCGTGGGGGCCGCCCTGTCCAAGATCCTGCGGGCGCTCCCCCAGCAGGTCGCCGAGCCGGTTCGGGCCGTCCGTCGGATCACCGGGCCGCCGCCCAACCCGAGCCTGCGCGTCGACCCGCTCCTGACGGCCAAGCTCGTCGAGGCCTGCACGTCGGCGCGGCGGGTGCTGATCGACTACCGGCTCGAGGACGGACGCGAACGACCGATGGAGGTGGATCCGTGGGCGGTCCTCCTGCGCCACGGTCGCTGGTACCTCCTCGGTTGGTCGCACACGAGCGGTGCCCAGCGCGCCCTCCGGGTCGACCGCGTGCTCTCGGCCTTTCCCACGTCACAGCGGTTCACCCCGCCCGCGGACCTCGACGCGCTCCGCACCCTCGAAGAGCACCTCTCGCAGGGGTGGCGGCACGAGGTCGACGTGCTCCTCCGGGCCGACCTCGACGAGGCGTCCCGGTGGCTGCCGCGCAGCCTGGGGCACCTCGAGCGGGTCGACGGAGGCATCCGGCTGCGGGCGACGACCGACGACCCCGACTGGTACGCCCGCCAGCTCGCCGTCACGCCGCTGACGTTCGAGGTGGTCGGGTCACCCGCGCTCGTGCAGGCCACCGAGGACCTCGCCGCACGTCTCGTCAAGGCGGCCGGCGCCCCCGACGACGGCCGGGGCCGGCCGCAGCCGCCCTCCCAGGGCTGAACCCGCCGGAGCGGGTACGACCCCGCCAGGGCGGCGCCGAAGCCGCCGACGCACACCGGTCACCGCGCACTAGGGTGATCACGACCGGACCGGGGAGGCCCCCGGTCCTGAGCCCGAGGAGCGGCACATGAGCTTCAACGACAACGCCCAGCTGGACACCTCACAGGTGCAGAGCGGCGGCAGTGGTGGGGGCGGCGGAGGCGGAGGGTTCCCCGGCGGCATCCAGGTCGGAGGCGGCATCGGCGGCCTCATCCTCCTCGTGCTCATGCTCATCTTCGGTGGCGGCAAGATCCTCGGTGGGGGCGACTCGGGCAGCACCGCCGGCGGCCTCCCCTCCCAGCAGCTCCAGAGCGACCAGGTCGCGGCCGCCGGACAGGTCGACCAGGGGCAGTTCTCCCAGTGCAAGACGGGCGCCGACGCGAACCGGAACGACGTGTGCCTCATCGTCGCGACCGTCAACAGCGTCCAGGACTACTGGACCAAGACGCTGCCGAAGTACCAGCTGAACTACGAGCCGGCGAAGACCGTGATCTACCAGGGCCAGACGCAGTCCAAGTGCGGCACCGCCAACGCGCAGGTGGGTCCCTTCTACTGCCCCCTGGACGCGAAGGTCTACGTGGACGCGAGCTTCTTCCAGGAGCTCCAGAGCAAGTTCGGCGCCAACGGCGGCCAGCTCGCGAAGGAGTACGTCATCGCCCACGAGTACGGCCACCACGTCCAGGACCTCCTCGGCATCCTGAACCGCGCCCAGCAGGACCCGCAAGGCCCCAACTCGGGGTCGGTCCGCATGGAGCTGATGGCCGACTGCCTGGCCGGTACGTGGGTCAAGCACGCGACCGAGACGACCGACGCGAGCGGCACCCCGCTGCTCAAGCCCATCACCGACGCCGACATCCAGTCCGCGCTCTCGGCCGCGTCCGCCGTCGGTGACGACCGCATCCAGCAGAAGGTCCAGGGGCGCGTCACCCCCGAGACCTGGACGCACGGCTCGTCGGCCGCCCGCCAGAAGTGGTTCACGCAGGGTTACCAGACCGGCGACATCAACCAGTGCAACACCTTCGGCGTCGGCACCGTCAGCTGACGTCCACCACCCGATCGAAAGAGCGATCCGTCCGCTCCTGATCGAAAGAGCGATCCGTCCGGACGGATCGCTCTCTCGATTGTTGGGGGACGGATCGCTCTTTCGATTGTCCGAGGGTCGATCGTCAGGGGTCGGTGAGCTCGATGCGGACCGCGCGGCCTCGCCGGAGCGCGGTCTCGAGCACGTCGCGCTTCGGGTCGGGCAGGTCGTAGAGCTCACGCATCGGCAGCCCGGCGAGCGCGCGCAGGGCGCTCGCCTCGAGGACCTCCCGCACGAGCGTGCGGTCTCCCCCGACGACGAGTCCATGAGGTATGCCGTCCGCACCGGCCCGCGGGCTCTCGTCGTCCCCGAGCAGCACCCGTCGGGCATGCCCGACGACGGCGTCGACGAGCTCGTCGGCCTGCTTGCCCCGGCGACGCGCGAACCGCTGCTGCGACCACCCTCCAGCCGCTGTCCGCGACTGCACGTGCCGGGTGCCGACCTTGGAGGCCGTGAACGCACCCGTGAGGGCGAGCCCCACGGCATACCCTCCCCGCCGGATGAGGATGACGCCGAGCGGTTCGTGCGCGAACGGCGTTGCGACGACAGTGGATCCGTCGGCGGCGCGCGCGGACACGACGACGCCGCCGGGAGTGGTCTCCTCGGCGGCGTCGTAGGGGCCGTGTCGCTCGGCGAAGCCCGCCATCCACCGGTCGAACCGCTCGGGGTCGACCTCGATGAGGCGCGTCGTCACGGGCGCGGGTGGCGTCGGCTCAGAGGTTGAAGCCGAGGGCGCGCAGCTGCTCGCGGCCGTCCTCGGTGATCTTGTCGGGGCCCCACGGCGGCATCCACACCCAGTTGATGCGATGTGTCGTGACGAGGCCTTCGAGGGCCTGCGCCGTCTGGTCCTCGATGACGTCGGTGAGCGGGCAGGCGGCCGACGTCAGCGTCATGTCGAGGACGGCGTGCGACTGCGCGTCGACGGTGATGCCGTAGACGAGGCCGAGGTCGACGACGTTGATGCCGAGCTCGGGGTCGACGACGTCGCGCATGGCCTCCTCGACGTCGGCCACGTTGGGCGGGGTGGTGGTTGCTGTCATGACGAAACTCCTTGTGGGGAGGGCGAACTCGTGGAAGAGATGTCTACGCCGGCTCGGGCGAGCGCGTCGGTGAAGGCGGTCCACCCGAGCAGGGCGCACTTGACGCGGGCGGGGTACTTCGAGACGCCGGCAAAGGCGACCCCGTCACCGATGACGTCCTCGTCGCCGGCGACCTTGCCCTTGGAGGTCAGCATCGTCCGCATGGCCTCGAACGTCTCGAGGGCCTCGTCGACCGGGTGGCCGATGACCTCCTCGGCGAGCACGGAGGTGCTGGCGACGGAGATCGAGCAGCCCTGGGCGGCATACGAGATGTCGGTGACGACGGCGCCGGGACCGGTGCCGGTGACGTCGACGCGGAGGGTGACCTCGTCGCCGCACGTCGGGTTGATGTGGTGCACCTCGGCGTCGAACGGCTCGCGCAGGCCGGCATGGTGCGGTCGCTTCGAGTGCTCGAGGATGAGCTCCTGGTAGAGGTCCATCAGCTCGCCTTCCTCTCGGTGTCGGTGCCGAAGATGACCGGCACCCGCTCGAGAGCCGCGAGCAGCGCCTGGACGTCGGCGGGCGTGTTGTGGACGGCGAAGGACGCGCGGGTCGTCGCCGCGGCGCCGAGGGCGCGGTGCAGCGGCCACGCGCAGTGGTGCCCCACCCGGACGGCGACCCCCGCGTCGTCGAGCACCTGCCCGACGTCGTGGGCGTGCACACCGTCGACGACGAACGCGACGGCGCCACCCCGGGGGGTGCCGACGTCAGGTCCGACGACGTGGACCCAGGCGCGCTCGGCCAGGCCCCGCTGGAGCTGCTCGACGAGGGACGCCTCGTGCGCGTGGATGCGGTCGATGCCGATCGCCTCGATCCAGCGCACCGCGGCGGCCAGGCCCACGGCCTGCGCGGCGTTGGGCACGCCGGCCTCGAACTTCTGGGGGGCGGGCGCGTAGGTCGAGCGCTCCATCGTGACGAGCTCGATCATCGAGCCGCCCGTGAGGAACGGCGGCATGACCTCGAGCAGCTCACCACGGCCCCACAGCACACCGACCCCCATCGGGCCGTACATCTTGTGGCCGCTGAAGGCGATGAAGTCGGCGCCGAGCGTCGCGACGTCGACCGCGAGGTGCGGCACCGACTGGCACGCGTCGACGACGACGAGCGCCCCGACGGCGTGCGCCCGCGCCGCGAGCTCGGTGACCGAGTTGACCGTGCCGAGCACGTTGGAGACGTGCGTGAAGGCGAAGACCTTGGTGCGCTCGGTGAGCAGCTCGTCGAGGCCGCTCAGGTCTAGTGCGCCGTCGGGACCGACCGGCACCCAACGCAGGGTCGCGCCCGTGCGTCGGGCGAGCTCCTGCCACGGCACGAGGTTGGCGTGGTGCTCCATCTCGGTCACGAGGATCTCGTCACCGGGTGCGAGCACGAACCGCTCGTCCTTGGGCTCGTCGGTCGGGGCGGCGTTGGAGAAGGCGTACGCGACGAGGTTGAGCGCCTCGGTGGCGTTCTTCGTGAAGACGACCTCGTCGGCGGGCGCCCCGATGAACGACGCGATGGTCGCGCGGGCGGCCTCGAAGTCGTCGGTCGCCTCCTCCGCGAGCTGGTGCGCGCCGCGGTGGACCGCGGCGTTGTGCTGCTCGTAGAAGGCACGCTCGGCGTCGAGGACGGCCGTCGGCTTGTGCGACGTCGCCCCCGAGTCGAGGTAGACGAGCGGCCTGCCGCCGCGCACCGTGCGCGCCAGGATGGGGAAGTCGCCGCGGATCGCGGCGAGCTCCCCGTCCGTCAAGGGCAGGACGTCGGTCATGGCGCTCAGGCCTCGGCGGCCACGGCCGGAGTCGCGACGAGGTAGCGGTCGTAGCCCTCGTCCTCGAGACGGTCGGCCAGCTCGGGTCCACCCTGCTCGACGACCTTGCCGTCGATGAAGACGTGCACGAAGTCAGGCTTGATGTAGCGCAGGATCCGCGTGTAGTGGGTGATGAGCAGGACGCCGAGGTCCGTGGACTCCTTGGCGCGGTTGACGCCCTCCGAGACGATCTTGAGCGCATCGACGTCGAGCCCCGAGTCGGTCTCGTCGAGGATGGCCACCTTGGGCTTGAGCAGCTCCATCTGGAGGATCTCGTGGCGCTTCTTCTCGCCGCCGGAGAAGCCCTCGTTGACGTTGCGCTCGGCGAACACGGGGTCCATCCGCAGGTTGCCCATGGCCGCCTTGACGTCCTTGACCCACGTGCGCAGCTTGGGCGCCTCGCCGTCGATGGCCGTCTTGGCCGTGCGCAGGAAGTTGCTCACGGTGACACCCGGCACCTCGACGGGATACTGCATCGCGAGGAAGAGACCGGCGCGGGCGCGCTGGTCGACGCTCATGGCGAGGACGTCCTCGCCGTCGAGCGTCACGGTGCCGCCGGTGACGGTGTACTTCGGGTGGCCGGCGATGCTGTAGGCCAGCGTCGACTTGCCGGAGCCGTTGGGCCCCATGATCGCGTGGGTCTCCCCCGACTTCACCGTGAGGTCGACCCCGCGCAGGATCTCCTTGGGGCCGTCCTCGGTCTCGACCGAGACCGTCAGTCCCTTGATCTCGAGCGTGCTCATGGGTCAGTTCTCCTTGTTCGTGCTGGGGATGCTGGGGGTCTGCTGGGTGGGAGCGGCGTATGCCGTGGACGCGAGCTCCTCCTCGATGGCCGCGGTGATCTCGTCGCGCAGGTCGGCGAGCGGGATCTCACGGATGATGTCGGCGAAGAAGCCGCGCACGACGAGGCGCTTGGCCTCGTCCTCGCTGATGCCGCGCGACTGGAGGTAGAACAGCTGCAGGTCGTCGAAACGGCCCGTGGCAGAGGCGTGCCCGGCGCCCTCGATCTCGCCGGTCTCGATCTCGAGGTTCGGCACCGAGTCGGCGCGGGCACCGTCGGTGAGGACGAGGTTGCGGTTGAGCTCGTAGGTGTCGGTGCCCTCGGCCTCCGCGCGGATCAGCACGTCGCCGACCCACACGGTGTGGGCCGTCTCGCCCTGGAGCGCGCCCTTGTAGGTGGCCCGGCTCTTGCAGTGCGGCGCGTTGTGGTCGATGTACGAGCGGTGCTCGAGGTGCTGGCCGGCGTCGGCGAAGTAGACGCCGAGCAGGGTGGCGTCACCGCCGGGGCCGGCGTAACGCACGTTGGCGTTGACGCGGACGACCTCGCCGCCGAGGCTCACCGAGAGGTGCTTGTAGTGGGCGTCCCGACCGACGAGGGCGTCGTGCTGCGCCAGGTGCTGGGCGTCGTCGGCCCAGCGCTGCACCGACACGACGGTGAGGTCGGAGCCGTCGCCGGTGACGACCGAGACGAGCTGGGAGTAGCGCGCCGAGCCGGTGTGCTCGACGACGACCGTCGCCTTGGAGAAGCGTCCCGCGCGCACGACGAGGTGGCCGTGGACGGGCTCGCCGCCCTGGCCGGCGAGCGAGAGCCGCACGGGCTCGTCGAGCTCGGCCTCGGCCGGGATGTCGAGCAGCAGCGCGCCGTCGGCGGCCGCTCCGGCGACGACGGCCGCGCGGTCCTGGGGAGGCAGGATGCCGAGCTCCTGCGCCTGCTCGGACGTGATCGTCGAGGTCGTCACACCGGTGGGGAGCTTCGTGGTCCAGTCGAGCCGGCCCGACGCGCCCTCGGCCAGCAGGCCGGCGAGCTTCTTGACCGGCGTGAAGCGCCAGTCCTCCTCCCGACCTGTCGGCAGCGGGAACGCGGAGACGTCGAACGACGCCGTGCGCTCGGCACGCGACTGGTCGGGCACGAAGGCCGCGGCGGAGTCGGTGTGGGCCGACGCGCCGGGGCGGGCTGCGGTCATGGTGGGGGCGGCGTCGGGCACCGTGGTCTCGCTCTGCTGGGTCTCGGTGATGTCGGGGGTGTCGGTGGTCGTGTCAGCCAGAAGGCCCATCAGCCGACGGCTCCTTCCATCTGGAGCTCGATGAGGCGGTTGAGCTCGAGGGCGTACTCCATGGGCAGCTCACGGGCGATCGGCTCGATGAAGCCGCGCACGATCATCGCCATGGCCTCGTCCTCGGCCATGCCGCGGGACATGAGGTAGAAGAGCTGGTCCTCGGACACCTTCGAGACGGTGGCCTCGTGACCCATCGAGACGTCGTCCTCACGGATGTCGACGTAGGGGTAGGTGTCCGAACGGCTGATCGTGTCGACGAGCAGCGCGTCGCAGCGCACCGTGGACGCGGAGTGCGACGCACCCTCGAGCACCTGCACGAGACCGCGGTAGCTCGCGCGGCCGCCGCCGCGGGCGACGGACTTGCTGATGATCGAGCTCTTGGTGTTGGGCGCCGCGTGGACCATCTTGGAGCCGGTGTCCTGGTGCTGGCCCTCACCGGCGAAGGCAATCGAGAGCGTCTCGCCCTTGGCATGCTCGCCCATGAGGAAGACGGCGGGGTACTTCATCGTGACCTTGGACCCGATGTTGCCGTCGACCCACTCCATCGTCGCCCCGGCCTCGCACGTCGCGCGCTTGGTGACGAGGTTGTAGACGTTGTTGGACCAGTTCTGGATCGTCGTGTAGCGCACGCGGGCGTTCTTCTTGACGATGATCTCGACGACAGCCGAGTGCAATGAGTCCGACTTGTAGATCGGGGCGGTGCAGCCCTCGACGTAGTGCACGTAGGAGCCCTCGTCGGCGATGATCAGCGTCCGCTCGAACTGGCCCATGTTCTCGGTGTTGATGCGGAAGTACGCCTGGAGCGGGATGTCGACGTGGACTCCCTTGGGCACGTAGATGAACGAGCCACCCGACCACACGGCCGTGTTCAGCGCGGCGAACTTGTTGTCGCCGGCCGGGATCACCGTCGCGAAGTGCTCGCGGAAGAGGTCCTCGTGCTCCTTCAGGGCCGTGTCGGTGTCGAGGAAGATGACGCCCTGGGCCTCGAGGTCCTCGCGGATCTGGTGGTAGACGACCTCGGACTCGTACTGGGCGGCGACGCCGGAGACGAGGCGCTGCTTCTCGGCCTCGGGGATGCCCAGCCGGTCGTAGGTGTTCTTGATGTCCTCGGGCAGGTCGTCCCACGTGGCCGCCTGCTTCTCGGTGGACTTCACGAAGTACTTGATGTTCTGGAAGTCGATGCCGGTGAGGTCCGAGCCCCAGGCGGGCATCGGCTTCTTGCCGAAGAGGCTGAGGCTCTTGAGGCGCAGCTTCGTCATCCACTCGGGCTCGTTCTTGCGGGCCGAGATGTCGCGCACGACGTCCTCGTTGAGCCCACGACGCGCCGTGGACCCGGCCACGTCACTGTCGGCCCAGCCGTACTCGTAGGTGCCGATGCCCTTGAGGCCGGGGTTGAGCTCTTCGATGTGGGTGGTCATGAGGAACCTTCCTGAACGTGCGTGAGCGTGTCGGTACTGGTGCTCGTGCTGGTGCTCGTGCGGGTCTGGGCAGCCTCTGGGTCAACACCCGAGGGCTGCGTGGTCTTCCGGGGGCGAGTGCCGATCCCACCGGTCGGGACGAAGGTGGTGCAGACGTGGTGACCGCCGGCGAGGGTCGCGAGACGCTGGACGTGCACCCCGAGCAGCCGCGAGAACGCGTCGGTCTCGGCCTCGCAGAAGGCCGGGAACTCGGCAGCGACGTGCTGCACGGGACAGTGCCCCTGGCACAGCTGGACCCCAGTGAGCCCACCGGCGCCCACCGGTCGGGCCGTCGCGGCGAAGCCGTCCTCGCTCAGCGCCTCGACGAGCGCCTCGGTGCGAGCGGCAGGTGCGTCTCCCGCTGCGTCGAGGCGGGCGGCATACCGCTCCTCGAGGGCGCCGACGCGGGCGCGGGCGAAGTCGCTGACGGCGGTCGGGCCGGCGTGTGCCTCCAGGTAGCGCAGCACCTCGACGGCGAGCGAGTCGTAGTCGGCCTCGAGCGCGCTGTGCCCGGCATCGGACACGACGTAGGCGCGCGCAGGGCGCCCGCGCCCGCGGCGCCCGCCGGTGGGCTCGTGCGGCACGACGGCGCCCTGCTCGACGAGGGCGTCGAGGTGGCGGCGGACCGCGGCAGGCGTCAGGTCGAGGTGACGGCCCAGCTCGGCAGCCGTGATCGGGCCGTCGGCGGAGACCATGTGGAGAACTCGTGAGCGCGTGCGGGACTCGAGCGGCGAGACGTGCTGGACGTCCTCGCCGTCTTTCGTCTCACGCGGTGCGTGCTCACCGATAAACACCACACCATTGTGACGTAAATGGGCCGCACACTTCCAGTTAGGACGGCCTTACCGGCCACCCCGGTCGTCGAGCTCGTCATCCGCGTCGTCATCCGCGTCGTCGTCGGAGTCCTCGTCGAGCTCCGGGGGCATGATCACCGACGGCATCCGGGTGCGTGGCGGGGCCACGGCGTCCTCCCCGAACCAGCGCCGGCGCAGCGGCGCCGTGACCCACCCGAGCGGGCACGTGAGCACGTAGCCGTAGGCCAGCGCCATGCCCGTCGCCCCGGGGAAGAGCGCGAGCCCCAGGGCGATGAGGACGCCGAGTGGCACCGTGATCCGGAGGTGCCGCGGCGAGAGCAGGTCGCGGAAGGACCGGAATCGGAACGAGGACGCCATGAGGGCCGCCGGCACGACGCCTGCCGCTACCGGGACGAGCGGCGCCCAGTCGTAGAGCGGGTCGCCGATGGCGAGCACGGTGGAGATGACGACGCCGGCCGCACCCGGGCTCGCGAGGCCGACGAAGTAGCGCTTGTCGGCCAGCGGGTCGATGGTGACGTTGAAGCGGGCCAGGCGGTAGGCGGCGCAGGCCAGCCAGAACATCGCCCCGGCCCAGGCCCAGACGGGATAGGCCGGCAGCGCCCACGTGTAGACGAGGACGGCGGGCGCGATCCCGAAGGAGATGAGGTCCGCGAGCGAGTCGAACTGCAGGCCGAACGGGGTGATCGCCCCGACGGCACGGGCGACGGCACCGTCGCAGATGTCGAGGACGATCGAGATCCCGACGAGGACCGCTGCCGTGCGGAAGTGTCCCTGGAAGGACAGCAGCACCGAGGAGAACCCGCAGAGCATGTTGCCGAGGGTGAAGAGGCTCGGCAGCGTGGCCCGGGCACGGACGCGCGGGTTGAGCCGGTCGAGGGGGATGACGCGAGCGCCCGTGGCCGAGACGAGCCTCATCCGCCGGCCCACGCGGTCACGCCGCCGAGGTCGCTCGTCGGACGCCGAGTCGCCGTTCACGAGGGGTCCGCCGCCGGGAAGCGACCCAGCACCGTCTCTCCCCCGATGGCGCGCTTGCCCTTGGACACCTCGAGCCGCACCTCTGGCGGGACGAAGACGTCCATCCGGGAACCGAACTTCATCAGTCCCATCCGGGTGCCGGTGGCGATCTCGTCGCCCGGCTCGATCCGCGTCACGATGCGGCGCGCGAGCTGCCCGACGAGCTGGCGGTAGATGATCCGGCGGCGCTGTCCGTGCACGACCCGCTCGACGATGATCTCGCTGCGCTCGTTCTTCGTGGCGCTCTCGGCACGGTACGCGGCGAGGAACCGACCGGGCGTGTGGGTCACGTCCACGACCCGGCCGCCGTAGGGCGAGCGGTTCATGTGCACGTCGAGCAGGGACAGGAAGATGCTGACCTGCTGCCACTCACCGGGAGGTGCGATGCCGGCCTGGGGCTCCCCGACGTGCATGACGATGCCGTCGGCGGGCGCGAGCACGACGTCCGGGTCCGAGACCGGTGTGTGGTCCGGGGTGCGGTCGGGGTCGCGGAAGAAGAGGGTCACCCCTGCCGTCAGCAGTCCGAGGGCGGCGGTCGTACGCGGTCGGCGGGCCAGTGCGGCGATCACCGTGGGCACGGCGGCCAGGGCGATGAAGGGCCTGGCGGCTGGGTCGATCTTCACGGGTGGGGCTCTCCGTCAGGGTCGAGTGGTCGGTCGGTCGAGAAGGGGGCGGTGGTCGCACGGCGGAGGGGGTACGCCAGCGGCGACCGAGGTGCGATGACCGGGGTCGTCGGGACCGAGCCTAGACTCATGAACCATGACCGCTGCGGTGACACTGTCCGACCTCCGCCGCACCTTCGGTCAGGTCGCCGCCCTCGACGGACTGACGTGGAGCGCCCCGGTCGGACGCATCACGGCGGTGCTCGGCCCCAACGGGGCGGGCAAGACGACCGCCATCGAGTGCGCGGTCGGGCTCGGCCGTCCCGACAGCGGAACGGTGCGGGTGCTGGGCACCGACCCGTGGCAGGCGAGCGCCGACCACCGCGCCCGTGTCGGCGTCATGCTGCAGGCCGGTGGCCTGCCCAACGGCACCAAGCCGCTGCGCCTGCTCCACCACCTCTCCCGGCTCTACGCCGACCCCGTCGACGTCGACTCGGTCGCCCGTCGACTCGGCGTCACGGACTTCGCGTCGACGACGGTCCGCCGGCTGTCGGGCGGCCAGAAGCAGCGCCTCGCCCTCGCTGCGTCGCTCCTGGGTCGCCCCGAGGTCCTCTTCCTCGACGAGCCCGCGGCGGGCCTGGACCCGCACGGCCGCCTCGACGTGTGGGACCTCGTGGCCGAGCAGCGCGACGCAGGCACCACCGTCGTCGTGACGACCCACTCCTTCGAGGAGGCCGAGCGGCTCGCCGACCACCTCGTCATCATGAATGCCGGACGCACCGTCGCGGAGGGCACGCCGGGATCGGTGACCGGCAACCGCTCCCTCGAGGACGTCTACTTCAGCCTGACCCGCAAGGGAGCCGCGTGAGCACCCCGACCACACCCAGGACCTCCGTCACCCCACGGGCCGCGACGCAGCGACGCCGCATCGTCACCCAGGCCGGGTTCGAGGTCGGGAGCCTGCTCCGCAACGGTGAGCAGCTCCTCGTCTCGCTGGTCCTCCCCGCGATGGCGCTCGTCGGGCTCAGCCTGACCACCTCGCCGAGCCTGGGTCCCGGCACGCGCATCGACGTCGCGACGGCCGGGGTCATCGCCCTGTGCGTCATCTCGACCGCCTTCACCGCGCAGGCCATCTCGACCGGCTTCGACCGTCGCTACGCGGTGCTGCGCTACCTCGGGGTCACGCCTCTCGGCCGCGGCGGCCTCGTCGCCGCCAAGGTGCTGGCCACGCTCGCCGCCGAGGTGCTGCAGATCGGCGTCATCGCCGCCCTGGGGCTCGTCCTCGGGTGGCAGCCGGAGACGTCCGGGATCGCGTATGCCGTGCTCTTCGTCGTCGTCGGCACGTGGGCCTTCGTGGCCCTGGCCCTCCTGCTCGCCGGCACCCTGCGGGCCGAGGCCGTGCTGGCGATCGCCAACCTCGTGTGGGTGCTGCTCCTCGGGCTGGGCGGCGTCATCGTGCCACGCACGGAGCTGCCGCCAGGCGTGTCCCACGTCGCTGCCTACCTGCCCTCGGCCGGGCTCGCCGACGGCCTCCGGTCGGCGCTCGTGGACGGAGTGCTGAACCTGCCCGCCCTCGGTGTCGTCCTCGCCTGGGGACTGGTCGCCACGGTCCTCGCGGCGCGTCTCTTCCGATTCGACGACTGAACGCACGAGACTGGCCGGACCGCGCGACACCCGACGACCCGACCGGCCTGGAGGCGATGTGTTCGACGAGATCTTCGGCCTTCCGACGCATGCCCTCGTGATCCACGCCGTCGTCGTGCTCGTGCCCCTGTCGGCAGTGTCCGCCGTCGCCTACGTCCTCCGCCCCGACTGGCGGCGCGTGCTGCGTTGGCCGACCGCGGCCGGCGCCGTCGTGTCCGGCGTCTCGGCCTTCGTCGCGGCCGAGAGCGGCGAGGCCCTGCAGCGCCGCGTGTCGCGCGTGCGCTCTGGCACGACCGACTTCGACCTGCTGAGCACGCACGTGGCGTGGGGCGACCGGGCCCGGCTGTTCTGTCTCCTCTTCATGGTCCTCACCCTCGCTGCGCTCTGGCTCGTGCGGCCGCCGGAGGAGGAGTCGCCCCGCGGGCACGCGGTCGAGCTGCTCGCTGGCACGCTCGTCGTGCTCACGGCCGTCGCCGCGGTCGTGACGGTCGTCGTGGCCGGCCACGCCGGCTCCCAAGTGGTCTGGCACGACCTCGCCTGACGGTGGTCAGAGGCGTCGCTGGCCGGTCCCGAGCGGTCCAGGGTGATGCGGGAGCACCGCGCGCGGCGGCATACCCTTGCGGGGTGTCCTCCACACCTACCGTGACCCCCGTCGACCGTGCGACCGGCACGAGCCGTCTCGCCCGGGCGGCGGGTCACCTTCCTGCCGTCCCGTTGCGCTGGGTCCGTCCGCTCCTGCTCGCCAACCTCGTCGGGGAGGTCGGCATCGTGGTCACCGGGGGCATCGTGCGCCTGACCGGCAGCGGGCTGGGGTGCAGCACCTGGCCGGAGTGCCAGCCCGGCTCGTTCACGCCGGTCCGCACGCCGGCGAGCTCCTACCACGACCTCGTCGAGTTCGGGAACCGCACGCTGACCGGTGTCGTGAGCGTCCTTGCGCTCGTCTCGCTCTGGGTGGTCCTGACCCAGTGGCCGCAGCGTCGGCGCCTCCACCTCGTCGCGATCGGCGTCCTCGCCGGCATCCCCGCGCAGGCCGTGCTCGGCGGGATCTCCGTCCTCACGGGACTCAACCCGTGGAGCGTCATGCCGCACTTCCTGCTCTCCATGGTGCTCGTCGCCCTGTCGGCGGCGCTCGTGCGTGGAGCCCGCGACGACGTGTCGGGTCCGGGCGAGCTCGTCGTCCATCCGCTCGCCCGGACCTTGGCGCTCGGCACGAGCGCGGTCGGCGCGGTGGTGCTGACCCTCGGCGTCATCGTGACCGGCTCCGGACCGCACTCCGGTGATGCCGACCGGCCGGCACGGACCGGCTTCGACCCACGGTTCGTGTCGTGGATGCACGCCGATGCCGTCATGCTCTTCTGCGGACTCGTCATCGCCACGCTGGTCGCGGTGCGCATCAGCGCCACGACCGACGAGGCACGTCGGGCCTGGACCATGGTGCTGCTCGTGACGATCGGGCAGGGCTTCATCGGCTACGTGCAGTACTTCACGAAGCTCCCGGAGATCCTCGTCCTCGTCCACATGCTCGGCGCCAGCCTGCTAGTGGTCGCCCTGACCTTCGGTGTGCTCTCGACCAGACGCCACCCCGTCTGACCCGGCGGGTCGCAGGACCTCCCTAGGCTGGGGTGGTGACCGACCAGCCGACGCTCCGCGAGGGCGAGCTCGTGCTGCGTCCGTGGACGCTCGACGACAGTGCCGTCACGCGCACCCTGCACGACCGCGAGATCGCCCGCTGGTTCGACTTCCCGGTCATCGAGCCGTCGGCGGCCGAGCATCGCGACTGGATCGAACGGACCCGCGCCGAGTGGGCGACCCGGACCAAGGTCACCTACCTGGTCGAGTGGCGCGGACGCGCCGCCGGCACCGTGGACGTCCGGGTGCAGGATCCCGGCGTGGGCGTCCTCTCCTGGGCGGTCTACGCGCCCTTCCGCGGGCAGGGGCTGGGGGCGCGGGCCGTGCGCCTGCTCGTCGAGTGGGCCTTCGACGCGCTCGGCCTCGAACGCGTCGAGGCGCACGTCAACCCGGAGAACCGCGCGTCGGTGCGCACCGCGCTCCGGGCGGGCCTGCGGCGTGAGGGGCACCTGCGCGGGAACGCGACGCTGGGCGGCGTGCGCCAGGACACCGTCGTGCTCGGCCGGCGCCGGGACGACGCCCACCCGGACACGCAGGAGGGCTTCACGGCGATGCTCGACTCGACGCTGCCGACCAAGCGGGCCATCGCCCAGGGCGTCCTGCGATCGGGCTCGGGTCACGTGCTCCTGTGCGAGCTCGTCTACAAGCGCGAGTGGGACCTGCCCGGCGGCGTCGTCGATCGGCACGAGTCCCCGGCCGCCTGCGTCGTGCGCGAGGTCCGGGAGGAGCTGGGCCTCGTCGTCAGCGCCGGCCCCCTGCTCGCGGTCAACTGGCTACCGGCCCTGCACGGGTGGGCCGACGCCACGGTCTTCGTCTTCGACCTCGGCACCGTCGACCCCGCCGTCATCGAGCGGGCGCACCTGCAGCAGCGCGAGATCCGCGACGTCCACTGGACCGGACCAAGCGACTGGCCGGGACACGTGGCGCCCTACAACGAGCGGCTCCTCACGGCCCTGCACCGGCACGACGGAGGGACGCTCTACCTCGAGAACGGCGCGCTGACGTCCTGACCGCGCCACCCGGCATACGCCCCCTCGCCGCGCCCCTCGCGAAGCCCCCTCCCCGTAAAACCCGATCGAAAGAGCATTCCGACCGGACGGATCGCTCTTTCGATCAGGGGTTTCTCAGGAGAAGAACGGGAGGGACAGGTGCCAGATGGGGTCGAGCGCCACCCCCACGAACAGGATGGTGAGGTAGGTGATCGAGAAGTGGAACAGGCGCATCGGCTTGAGGACGTCCTCGGCCGCGCCCGCCCGTGCCTTGGCGAGGAGTCGGTGCGCCTCGGTGAGGAAGAGCGCACCGGCGACGACCGCAGCGGTGGTGTAGACCCACCCGACCTGCTGGACGGGCACGAGCGCCAGCGACGTCAGCACCATCGCCCAGGAGTAGGCGACGACCTGCCGCGCGACGACGACGAAGCGCTCGACGACCGGCAGCATCGGCACGTGGGCCGCCGCGTAGTCGTCCTTGTAGCGCATCGAGAGCGGCCAGTAGTGCGGCGGCGTCCAGAAGAAGATGACGAGGAAGAGGATGAACGCCGACCAGCTGAGTGACCCGGTGACGGCCGACCAGCCGATGAGCACCGGCATGCACCCCGCCGCGCCGCCCCACACGATGTTCTGCGCCGTGCGGCGTTTGAGCAGCAGGGTGTAGCCGAAGACGTAGAAGAGCAGCGCGCCGAGGGCGAGCCCGGCACTGAGCCAGTTGACGAGCAGCCCCAGCCACAGCGTCGAACCGACGGTCAGCGCGGCACCGAAGACGAGGGCGCCACGCGGGCTCACCGTGCCGGTCACCAGAGGTCGTCGGCTCGTGCGGTGCATGACGGCGTCGATGTCGCGGTCGATGTAGCAGTTGAGGGTGTTGGCGGCGCCCGCCGAGAGCGTGCCGCCGACGACCGTCGCGACGACCAGCCAGAGGTCCGGGACGCCCTGCTCGGCGAGGAACATCACGGGGATCGTCGTGATGAGGAGCAGCTCGATGATCCGCGGCTTCATCAGCGAGACGTACTGTCCGACGAGGAACTTCACCCCGCTGCCGTCCGGACCGTGGAGCGCCGAGAGGTCGGCGCGGGGGTCCACCGTTGTCACGAAGATCCTCACCGCTGGTACGTCGCTCCGACCCCTTGGGTACGTGAGCATTGCGATCGCAAGTCTAGACCGTCGCCGACCACGGTCGGCACGCCGCGGTGCCGACCACCGGGCGAGGTGTCGTCCCTCACAGCGCGGGGACTAGGCTCGTGGCCGTACGTGATCAACCCCTTTGTTGAAGGAGAACCGTTCCGTGCCCACTGCTGCGTCCAGCACCGCCCCGAAGGCGAAGAAGACCACCAGATCCACCACCACGCGGACGGCGAAGACGAAGGGCCTGCTGGCACAGCGCGACCCGGGTCTGCCACTCCCCGTGGCGAGGAAGGCCGGGTGGAGCGACCTCGACGTGCGCGCGGTCGACACGACCCGGCTGCTCGCTGCCGACGCCGTGCAGAAGGTCGGCAACGGCCACCCCGGCACGGCCATGTCCTTGGCCCCGCTGGCCTACCTGCTCTACCAGAACGTCATGACGCACGACCCCTCCGACCCCACGTGGCTCGGACGCGACCGGTTCGTGCTCTCCTGCGGGCACTCGAGCCTGACGCAGTACATCCAGCTCTACCTCAGCGGCTACGGCCTCTCGATCGACGACCTCAAGTCGCTGCGCACGTGGGGCTCGCTGACCCCCGGCCACCCCGAGGTCCACCACACCCCCGGTGTCGAGATCACGACCGGCCCGCTCGGCTCCGGCCTCGCGTCCGCCGTCGGCATGGCGATGGCCCAGCGCCGTCAGCGCGGCCTCTTCGACCCGGACGCGAAGCCGGGCACGAGCCCCTTCGACCACCACGTCTACGTCATCGCCTCCGACGGTGACATGCAGGAGGGCGTCTCCCACGAGGCCTGCGCGCTCGCCGGCCACCAGGAGCTCGGCAACCTCACCGTCGTCTACGACGCCAACCAGATCTCGATCGAGGACGACACCGACATCGCGTTCAGCGAGGACGTGGCCGCACGCTTCGAGGCCTACGGCTGGCACGTCGTCGAGGTCGACTGGCGCCAGGACGCCGACGGCGCGACCTACGTCGAGGACGTCGACGCCCTCCTCGCCGCCATCCGCTCCGGCGACAAGGTGACCGACAAGCCGACCCTCGTCGTGCTCCACACGATCATCGCGTGGCCCGCCCCGACGAAGCAGAACACCGGCAAGTCCCACGGATCGGCCCTCGGCGACGAGGAGATCGGCGCCACCAAGGAGCTGCTCGGCTTCGACCCGAAGAAGACCTTCGCCGTCGAGCCCGCCGTCCTCAAGCACGCCCGCGACGTCGTCAAGCGGGGCAAGGCCGCCCACCGCGAGTGGGACAAGGCATACAAGGCCTGGCGCAAGGCCAACCCCGACCGCGCCGACCTGCTCGACCGGATCCTCGCCGGCAAGGCCCCGTCCGGTCTCGCCAGGGCGCTGCCGACCTTCCCGGCCGACGCGAAGGGCGTGGCGACGCGCGCCGCCTCCGGCAAGGTGCTCACCGCCCTCGCCGACGTCATGCCGGAGCTGTGGGGCGGCTCCGCCGACCTCGCCGAGTCCAACAACACGACGATGGAGGGCCAGCCCTCCTTCATCCCCCAGGGCAAGCAGACCCGCGAGTGGAAGGGCGGGCCCTTCGGCCGCACCCTGCACTTCGGCATCCGCGAGAACGGGATGGGCATGATCCTCAACGGGATCGCGCTCGAGGGCCTCACCCGTCCCTACGGCGGCACGTTCCTCGTCTTCTCCGACTACATGCGCCCGGCCGTGCGACTGGCCGCGATCCAGCAGGCTCCGGTCACCTACGTGTGGACGCACGACTCCATCGGCCTCGGCGAGGACGGCCCGACCCACCAGCCGATCGAGCACCTCGCCGCCCTCCGCGCGATCCCCGGACTCGACGTGGTCCGTCCCGCGGACGCAAACGAGACGGCGGCCGCGTGGGCGCAGATCCTCACCAACGGCGACGGCCCCGCAGCACTGTGCCTGACGCGCCAGCCGGTGCCGACGTGGGACCGGAAGAAGTACGGCAAGACGAGCGGGGTCGCCAAGGGCGCCTACGTCCTCGTCCAGGAGTCGCGGGCCGGTGACCCCGACGTCGTCCTCGTCGCGACCGGCTCCGAGGTTCAGCTCGCGGTCCAGGCCGCCGAGCGCCTCGAGAAGTCCCGCATCGCGACGCGCGTCGTGTCGATGCCGTGCCGGGAATGGTTCGAGAAGCAGAGCCGTTCCTACCAGGACAAGGTTCTGCCGCCGGCAGTCCGGGCCCGCGTCAGCGTCGAGGCGGGGATCTCGATGGGCTGGCACGACGTGGTCGGCGACGCCGGGCGCATCGTCAGCATCGAGCACTTCGGCGCCTCCGCCGACCAGGCCACCCTGTACCGCGAGTTCGGCATCACGGCCGACGCGGTCGTCAAGGCGGCGAAGGACTCCATCAAGGCTGCCAAGGGTTCCGCGACCAGGGCCCCGGGGGTCACCGAGACCAACCCGGCCCGCGCCGCCCAGAGCGCGTCCACCGACGTCATGGGTGGCGACGCGCAGACCGGCAGCGGCAACGCCGCCGGCGCGGCAGCCGCATCCGCTACGAGCAAGGGGAAGTGACCAGCATGACCAACCCGAACACCCAGGCGCTCTCAGACGCAGGCGTCTCGATCTGGCTCGACGACCTGTCCCGCGAGCTCATCGAGACCGGCAAGATCTCGGAGCTCATCACCGAGCGCAACGTCGTCGGAGTCACCTCCAACCCGTCGATCTTCCAGGCCGCCCTGTCCAAGGGCGAGCGCTACAACGACGACCTGGCCGCGCTGACCAAGGCCGGCAAGGGCGTCGACGAGGTCGTTCACGAGCTCACGACCTCCGACGTGCGAAGCGCCTGCGACCTCTTCCTCCCGCTGTACGAGTCGACGAAGGGTGTCGACGGTCGCGTGTCCATCGAGGTGGACCCGCGCCTCGCGCACGACACCGACAAGACCGTCGAGCAGGCCAAGCAGCTGTATGCCGACATCGACCGGCCGAACGTCCTCATCAAGATCCCCGCGACCAAGGCGGGCCTGCCTGCCATCACGGCGACCATCGCCGAGGGCATCAGCGTCAACGTGACGCTGATCTTCTCCCTGGATCGCTACCGCGCCGTCATGAACGCCTACCTCGAGGGGCTGGAGAAGGCCCACGCGGCCGGCCACGACCTGTCGAAGATCCACTCGGTCGCCTCGTTCTTCGTCTCCCGCGTGGACACCGAGATCGACAAGCGCCTCGACGCCATCGGCACCGACACGGCCCGCGGGCTCAGGGGCAAGGCGGGTCTCGCCAATGCGCGCCTCGCATACCAGGCCTTCGAGGAGGTCTTCTCGACGCCGCGCTGGGCCTCGCTGGCCGAGGCGGGCGCCAACGTCCAGCGCCCGCTCTGGGCCTCCACCGGCGTCAAGGACCCGGCCTACCCCGACACGATGTACGTCACCGAGCTCGTCACGGCCGACGTCGTCAACACGATGCCGGGCACGACGCTCGAGGCCACCGCGGACCACGGCGACATCCACGGCGACACGGTGACCGGCGGCTACGAGCTGGCCAGCAACCTCATCGATGACCTCGAAGGGGTCGGCGTCTCCTACACCGAGGTCGTCGACCAGCTCGAGACCGAGGGCGTCGAGAAGTTCGAGAAGGCCTGGGGGGAGCTGCTGGACGGCGTCACGGCAGAGATGGAGAAGGTGACCGCATGAGCTCGCTGTCCGTCAGCGCATCAGGAGCAGCGGCGGACGCGATCGGGAGGCACGTGCCGACCCTCGTCGAGGACTCCGTCGCCAGCCGGCTCTTCGCCCAGGACCCCACCCTCTGGGGTCCGGACGCCGAGTCCGAGTCGCGGATCCGCCTGTCGTGGGTGGGTCTCCCCCGCTCGTCCCGCCCCCTCGTCGGTGAGATCGCCGCCCTGCGCGACTCGTTCGCGGAGCAGGGCCTCCACCACGTCGTGCTCTGCGGCATGGGCGGGTCCTCGCTCGCGCCGGAGGTCATCTGCGCGACGGCGGGCAAGCCGCTCGTCGTGCTCGACTCTTCGGACCCCGACTACGTCCGCCGCGCCCTCGGCGACGACCTCGACCACACGGTCGTCGTCGTGTCGAGCAAGTCCGGCTCAACGGTCGAGACGGACTCCCAGCGACGCGCCTACGAGCAGGCGTTCACCGATGCCGGCATCGACCCGGCGTCGCGCATCGTCATCGTCACCGACCCGGGAAGCCCGCTCGACGAGGAGTCGCGCGCCAAGGGCTACCGCGTCGTCAACGCCGACCCGAACGTCGGGGGTCGCTACTCCGCCCTGACCGCCTTCGGCCTCGTGCCGAGCGGCCTCGCCGGGGTCGACGTCGAGGCCCTCCTCGACGAGGCGGAGTCCGTGGCCGACGTCCTCGCGAGCGACGACGACGCCAACCCCGGCCTGCGCCTCGGTGCCGCCATGGGCGGCACCGACCCACTGCGCGACAAGCTCGTCCTCGTCGACGACGGCTCGGGCATCGTCGGATTCGCCGACTGGGCGGAGCAGCTCATCGCCGAGTCCACCGGCAAGAACGGCACCGGTGTGCTGCCCGTCGTCGTCGGGGGGGACGAGGACCCCGAGGTGACCTGGCCGGCAGCCGACGTCACCGTGGCGCGTCTCGTGTCCGCCGACAGCGAGTTCGCTGCCGGAGGTGACGTCGCGTCGGAGGTACGCGTGGGCGGCGCCCTGGGTGCCCAGCTGCTCCTCTGGGAGGTGGCGACGGCCGTGGCCGGTCGCCTCCTCGACATCAACCCGTTCGACCAGCCCGACGTCGAGAGCGCCAAGAAGGCTGCTCGTGCCCTGCTCGACCAGGGCACCGCCGCGACCGCCGACCCGGCCGCGACGGACGGGGCCATCGAGATCCGCACCCTGGGCGGCCCCGACGGCTGGCTGGGCGACGCCCGAACCGTGCCGGCTGCTCTCGACGCCCTCTTCGCGCAGCTCGACCCGCAGCGCGGCTACGTCTCTGTCATGGCCTACCTCGACCGGCTCGCCGACGCCGAGCTGGCCGAGTGCCGGGTGCCTCTGGCGCGCCGCACCGAGCGTCCGACGACGTTCGGCTGGGGCCCCCGCTTCCTGCACTCGACCGGTCAGTTCCACAAGGGCGGCCCGGCCGTCGGCGTCTACGTCCAGGTGACGACCGCCCCGAAGGAGGACCTCTCGATCCCCGGTCGTGAGTTCACCTTCGGCGACTTCATCGCCTCCCAGGCGGGCGGCGACGCCGCGGTCCTCGCCGACCACGGTCGTCCCGTGCTCCAGCTCCACCTGACCGACCACGACACAGGTCTCGCGCAGCTGCGCGAGGTGCTGCTGGCAGGAGGGCGTGCATGAGTCCCGCGCGGATCTCGCACGGTCACAACCCGCTCCGTACGGCCGAGGACAAGCGCATCCCCCGCATCGCGGGACCCTGTGGACTCGTGCTGTTCGGGGTGACCGGTGACCTCGCCCGCAAGAAGCTGATGCCGGCGATCTACGACCTCGCCAACCGCGGGTTGCTGCCGCCGGGCTTCTCGCTCGTCGGTTTCGCCCGCCGTGACTGGGCGACACAGGACTTCGGCCAGGTCGTCCACGACGCCGTCAAGCAGCATGCCCGCACGCCCTTCAGCGAGGACGTGTGGCGCAACCTCTCCGAAGGCTTCCGGTTCGTGCCCGGCACGTTCGACGATCCCGCGGCGTTCGACCTGCTCGCCAAGACGGTTGCGGAGCTCGACGCGGATCGCGGCACCGGTGGCAACCACGCCTTCTACCTCTCCATCCCGCCGGGCTTCTTCGCCACCGTGTGCGAGCAGCTCGAGCGGTGCGGTCTGACCACCGCCGAGGGTGACAGCTGGCGACGCGTCATCATCGAGAAGCCCTTCGGCCACGACCTCAAGAGCGCCCAGGTGCTCAACGAGATCGTCGAGAGCGTCTTCCCCCCCGACTCGGTCTTCCGCATCGACCACTACCTCGGCAAGGAGACGGTCCAGAACCTCCTCGCCCTGCGCTTCGCCAACCAGCTCTTCGAGCCGGTGTGGAACGCCAACTACGTCGACCACGTGCAGATAACGATGGCCGAGGACATCGGCATCGCCGGCCGCGCTGGCTACTACGACGGCATCGGTGCAGCACGCGACGTCATCCAGAACCACCTGATCCAGCTCCTCGCGCTGACGGCGATGGAGGAGCCGGTCTCCTTCGACGCCAAGGACCTTCGCGCGGAGAAGGAGAAGGTGCTCTCCGCGGTCCGTCTCCCTGCGGACCTCGACAAGGGAGCCGCCCGCGGGCAGTATGCCGCCGGCTGGCAGGGCGCGGAAGAGGTCGTCGGCTACCTCGACGAGGAGGGCGTGGACCCGACGTCTGTCACCGAGACCTTCGCCGCGGTGACCCTCGAGGTCGACACCCGCCGGTGGGCGGGTGTTCCCTTCTACCTGCGCACCGGGAAGCGCCTCGGCAAACGGGTCACCGAGATCGCGGTCGTCTTCAAGCGGGCGCCACACCTTCCCTTCGAGCACACCGCGACGGAGGAGCTCGGCCAGAACGCCATCGTCATCCGCGTCCAGCCCGACGAGGGCGTCACACTGCGCTTCGGCTCCAAGGTGCCCGGGGCGCAGATGGAGGTCCGTGACGTGACGATGGACTTCGGCTACGGCTCGTCGTTCACGGAGGCCTCGCCCGAGGCATACGAACGCCTCATCCTCGACGTGCTCCTCGGCGACCCGCCGCTCTTCCCCCGACACGAGGAGGTCGAGTCCTCCTGGCGGATCCTCGACCCGCTCATGAGGCACTGGGCCAAGTCGGGCAAGCCGGAGCAGTACCCCGCCGGGACGTGGGGACCGCCCTCGGCCGACCGGATGCTCGAACGCGATGGACGTACGTGGAGGATGCCGTGATCCGGGACCTGACCGACACCACCACCACCGGGATCAGCAAGACCCTGGTGCGCCTGCGCAACGAGGTGGGCGCGCTGGCGCTCGGGCGTGTGCTGACGCTCGTCGTCGTCGTCGAGGACACCGACGCCGGCAGCGCCATCGAGGTGGCCAACCAGGCGAGCCGACAGCACCCCTGTCGCATCGTCGTCGTCATCGCGGGCGACCGCCGCGGCAAGAACCGCCTGGACGCCCAGATCCGCCTCGGTGGGGACGCCGGAGCGAGCGAGATCGTCGTGCTGCGGCTCTACGGCGCCCTGGCCAACCACGGCCCCAGCGTCGTCGTGCCGCTGCTGCTGCCCGACTCCCCCATCGTCGCCTGGTGGCCCGGCGAGGCCCCGGCCGACGTCGGCAAGGATCCCATCGGCGCGATGGCCCAGCGTCGCATCACCGACGTGGCCCAGCACAGGAACCCCCGGCTGATGCTGAAGAAGCGGGCGGCGAGCTACGCGCCGGGCGACACCGACCTCGCCTGGACCCGCATCACCCGCTGGCGTGGCCTGCTCGCAGCGGCGCTCGACCAGCCGCCCTACGAGCCCATCACGGGCGCCGTCGTCAGCGGTGCCCCCGACTCCCCGTCGTCCGACCTGCTGGCGGCCTGGCTCTCGCGCCGGCTCCGCGTGCCCGTTCACCGGGTGTCGACGCCGCGCGGTTCGGGCATCGCCTCGGTGCGTCTCGAGCGCAAGAGCGGCCCCATCGACCTCGTGCGCCCGGGAGACGTCGTCGCGACCCTGTCGCAGACGGGCCAGCCGGACCGGCGCATCAGTCTCCCGCGCCGCGAGCTCCCGGAGTGCCTGGCGGACGAGCTCCGTCGCCTCGACCCCGACGATGCCTACGAGGACGCGCTCCTGCACGGCCTCGGCGCCCTCCAGCCGGTGCGTCTCACGGCCGCGGCGGCGGCCAAGGCCGGCAAGGCGCCCGACCCCGCAGAGTCGCGTCGTCTCGCCGCCCGCCTCGGCCGTGACGAGTCGGCGCAGGAGGCCAGCGCCATGATCGCCGCGCCACCGGCACCCGAGCACGCCGAGACCGAGGAGGTCCGGACGGCGACGGCGCGCAAGCTCGCCGGCAAGCGCACGCCCCGCGAGAAGCAGTCGGACAAGGCCCGGAAGAAGGCGGCCGCGAACGGCACAGGGGCGGCGAAGAAGGCCACGACGGCGAAGGAGGCCACGGCCTCGGCGGCGACCTCCACGGCGACGACGAAGTCCACCGCCAAGAGGGCCACGGCGAAGAAGGCCACGGCGAAGAGGGCGACTGCCACCAAGGCCACGGCCACGAGGGCGACTGCCACCAAGGCCACGACCAAGAGGGCGACTGCCACCAAGGCCACGGCCAAGAGCGCCTCCGGGGCGGCGTCCTCGTGAGTGCCGAGCCCAGGGTCGTCGTCCACCCGGACAAGCGGGCCCTCGCCGACGGCGCCGCGGCCCGGCTCGTCACGGCGCTCGTTGACGCCCAGACGCGCAACCCCGAGGCGCAGGTCGCCCTCACCGGCGGGTCGATGGGGTCGGCGATCATCGCCTCGGTCCTGGCGACGCCGGGCCGCTCGGCCGTCGACTGGTCGCGGGTCCGCGTCTGGTGGGGCGACGAGCGCTACCTCCCGGCCGGCGATCCCGATCGCAACGACACCCAGAACGACGAGGCGGGCCTCAGCGCGCTGGGGCTCGACCCGGCGAAGGTGCACCGGGTGGCCGGACCCGACACGTCCGAGAGCGCCGAGGCCAGCGCCGAGGCGTACGGTCGGACGATCCGGGAGCACGGCCAGAAGGCCTGGGACGTCGTGCTCTTCGGCGTGGGTCCCGACGGTCACGTCGCGTCGCTCTTCCCGCACCACCCCGCCCAGCGGCTCACCGACGCTATCGCGGTCGCCGTGCACGACTCGCCCAAGCCGCCACCCGATCGCGTCAGCCTCACCTTCGAGTGCTTCGAGCGCAGCCACGAGGTGTGGTTCCTCGTCGCCGGCGACGACAAGGCCGACGCGGTGAAGGCTGCGCTCGCTCCTGACGCCGACCGGTGGGACGTCCCGGCGGCCGGTCCCCGCGGCGGCGACGCCACGCTGTGGCTCCTCGACGCCCCGGCTGCCTCGCGACTCGACTAGGAAGCGCCCCGCCAGCGGACGGCATACGTCGTCGCACCGCGCGTGGCACGACGAAGGGCCCGGGAGGATCTCCCGGGCCCTTCGTCGTGCGGCCGCCCTGGTGGGACGGCCACTGAGGTCACTGGATGAGACCGCGCTCGCGCAGGGTGCTGAGGGCCTCGTCGAGGATCGCAGCGCCGTCAGCGTCGCTGCGGCGCTCCTTCACGTAGGCGAGGTGCGTCTTGTACGGCTCGACCTTCGGCGCCGCCGGAGGGTTCTGCTTGTCCTGGCCGGCCGGGAGGCCGCAGCGCGGGCAGTCCCAGGTGTCGGGCAGGACCATGCCGGGCTCCTCGGCGAAGCTCGGGCGCGTCTCGTGCCCGTTCGCGCACCAGTAGGAGATGTGCACGCGAGGGGCGGAGTCGCCACGCTCTGCCTCGCCCATCGGGCCGGCGCCGACCCGGCTTCCACGAATGGCGTTACCGCTGGCCATCTACGTCTCCTGTCAGCTCACGAAGCGGGCGAGCATGCCCAGCCCGATGATGGATGTCGCCCAGACCAGAGCCACGGCCACCGTGAAGCGGTCGAGGTTGCGCTCGGCGACCGACGACCCTCCGAGCGACGTGGACATGCCCCCGCCGAACATGTCGGACAGGCCGCCACCCTTGCCCTTGTGCAGCAGGATGAACAAGGTCAGGACCAGGCTGGACAGCACCAGCAGGACCTGCAGCACGATGCGAACCGCATCCACGTGGTCACTCCAAATCGTCGGGGTCCCGGGGGTCGGTGGGGCCGGTCGGCCCCTCCCCCACATGTTCCGGGGCTCGGGCAAGGATACCTGCCCGAGGCCCCTACGGCCGAACGCACCCGTCGGAGTCCGTCCGGCCGTAGGAGCCGCTCAGGAGGTGGCGAGGTGGTCGCGGTAGCGACAGATCGACGCGAACTCGGCCGGGTCGATCGAGGCGCCGCCCACGAGGGCGCCGTCGACGTCCTCCTGGGCCATGATCGCCGCCACGTTGTTCGCCTTGACGCTGCCGCCGTAGAGGACGCGGACGCCGTCGGCGACGTCGCCGCTGTAGAGCTCGGCGAGCAACGTGCGGATCGCCGCGCACACCTCCTGCGCGTCGTCGGGGGTCGCGACCTCGCCGGTGCCGATGGCCCAGATGGGCTCGTAGGCGATGACGATCGACGCGGCCTGCTCCTTGGGCACGCCGGCGAGGTTCTCGCGCAGCTGCGCGACGACGTGCTCGACCTGACGGCCCTCCTTGCGCACGTCGAGCCCCTCGCCGCAGCAGAGGATCGGCGTCAGGCCGTGGGCGTATGCCGCCTTGACCTTCGCGTTGACCACCGCGTCGGTCTCTGCGTGCCCTTCGCGTCGCTCGCTGTGTCCCACGACGACGTAGGTGCACCCGAGCTTGGCCAGGAAGGCGCCCGAGATGTCGCCGGTGTAGGCACCGGACGAGTGCGGCGACAGGTCCTGCGCGCCGTACTTCAGGTCGAGCTTGTCACCCTCGACGAGGGTCTGGACCGAGCGCAGGTCGGTGAATGGCGGGAGCACGGCGACCTCGACGGCTGCGTGGTCGTGCTTCGCGTCGCGCAGCGTCCAGTCGAGCTTCTGCACGAGGTGCGTCGCCTGGAGGTGGTCGAGGTTCATCTTCCAGTTGCCGGCCATGAGCGGCACGCGCCCGACCGGCTTGGTGTTCTTCGCCATCAGGCGTCGCCCTCCTCGAGCACGGTGAGACCGGGCAGCTCCTTGCCCTCGAGGTACTCGAGGCTGGCGCCGCCGCCGGTGGAGATGTGGCCGAACTGGTCGTCTTCGAAGCCGAGCTGGCGCACCGCCGCAGCGGAGTCACCACCGCCGACGACGGTGAGCGCGCCCGCCCTCGTCACCTCGACGAGGGCCTGCGCGAGAGCCTTGGTGCCGGCGGCGTAGGGCGCCATCTCGAAGGCACCCATCGGTCCGTTCCAGAAGACGGTGCGGCAGTCGGCGAGCTTGTCGGCGAAGAGCGCGCTGGACTCGGGTCCGATGTCGAGGCCCATCCGGTCGGCCGGGATCGCGTCGGCCGCGACGACCTCGTGAGCGGCGTCGGCGCTGAACGCGTCGGCAGCGACGACGTCGACGGGCAGGACGATCTCCACGCCCTCCTTCTCGGCGCGGTCGAGGTAGCCCTTGACCGTGTCGATCTGGTCGGTCTCGAGCAGGCTCTTGCCGACCTCGTGGCCCTGGGCCGCGAGGAAGGTGAACACCATGCCGCCGCCGATGAGGAGACGGTCGGCCGTACCGAGGAGGTTGCCGATGACGCCGAGCTTGTCGGACACCTTCGCGCCCCCGAGGACGACGGCATACGGCCGCTCCGGGTCCGAGGTGAGGCGGCGCAGGACGTCGACCTCCGTCGACACGAGGTCGCCCGTCGCGTGCGGGAGCAGGCGGGCGACGTCGTAGACGGAGGCCTGCTTGCGGTGCACGACCCCGAAGCCGTCGGAGACGAAGACGTCTGCGAGAGAGGCGAGCTCGCCGGCGAACTCGGCGCGCTCGTCATCGGCCTTGGCGGTCTCGCCGGCGTTGAAACGAAGGTTCTCGAGGAGCAGCACCTGGCCGTCCTCGAGCGCCGCGGCCTTGGCCTTGGCGTCGTCGCCGACAGTGTCCTCGGCGAAGACGACGTCGGTGCCGAGCACCTCGCCGAGGCGCTTCGCGACGGGGGCGAGCGAGTACTTGGCCTCGGGGGCGCCCTTGGGGCGGCCGAGGTGGGCGCAGACGATGACGCGGGCGCCGGCGTCGGCCAGGCCCTTGATCGTCGGGGCCGAGGCGCGGATGCGGCCGTCGTCGGTGATGGTCGAGCCGTCGAGCGGCACGTTGAGGTCTGACCGGACGAGGACGCGCTTGCCGCGCAGGTCCCCGAGGTCGCTGGTGGTCTTCACGCTGGATGCCTCTTCGTCAGTTGGGGATTCAGCCGGGCACGGCTGGACACGAGTGCGGCCACCGTCCCGGATGCTCGCAGAGGAGCACCGAGGACGGTGGCCGGGTGGCTCAGAGGGAGGTGCCGACGAGCGCGACGAGGTCGACGAGGCGGTTGGAGTAGCCCCACTCGTTGTCGTACCAGCCGACGACCTTGACCTGGTTGCCGATGACCTTGGTGAGGCCGGCGTCGAAGATGCACGACGCGGGGTCGGTCTCGATGTCCTTGGACACGATGGGGTCCTCGGTGTAGACGAGGAAGCCCTTGAGCGGGCCCTCGGCGGCGGCCTTGACCGCGGCGTTGACCTCCTCGACCGTGGTCTCGCGGCCGGCCTCGAACGTCAGGTCGGTCGCCGAGCCGGTGGGCACGGGGACGCGGAGAGCGTAGCCGTCGAGCTTGCCCTTGAGCTCCGGGAGCACGAGGGACACGGCCTTGGCGGCACCGGTCGTCGTGGGGACGATGTTCAGGGCGGCGGCACGGGCCCGGCGGAGGTCCTTGTGCGGCGCGTCCTGCAGGTTCTGGTCCTGCGTGTAGGCGTGGATCGTCGTCATGAGGCCCTTGACGATGCCGAACTCGTCGTTGAGCGCCTTGGCCATCGGTGCGAGACAGTTCGTCGTGCACGAGGCGTTGGAGATGACGGTGTGCTTGTCGGCGTCGTAGAGGTCGTGGTTGACACCCATGACGATGGTGATGTCCTCGTTCTTGGCCGGGGCCGAGATGATGACCTTCTTGGCGCCACCGTCGATGTGGGCCTTGGCCTTCTGCGCGTCGGTGAAGAAGCCGGTGGACTCGACGATGATGTCGGCGCCGACGCCGGCCCAGTCGATGTTGGCGGGGTCGCGCTCCTCGAAGACACGGATGGCCTTGCCGTCCACGATGATCGAGGTCTCGTCGTAGGAGACCTCACCGGGGAAACGGCCCAGGATCGAGTCGTACTTGAGCAGGTGGGCGAGGGTCTTGTTGTCCATGAGGTCGTTCGTGGCCACGACCTCGATGTCGGCTCCGGACGCCACGATGGCGCGGAAGAAGTTGCGGCCGATGCGGCCAAAGCCGTTGATACCAACGCGAACGGTCACTGCTGTGCACCTCTTCGGTGAGACTGTTTCGGACGGAAAAGCCAGACCTAGGGCCGCCCCGTTGCGACCGCGATCACATCCACCCTAGTGCGTCACCGACGCCGGCGAGGCGGCAGTCTCAGGGCTGGGTGAGCATCCGCTCAGCGCGCGAGAGGTCGTCCGGCGAAGCGGCGGGCGGGGTGACGGAACCGCTCAGCTCTCCAGCATGTCGGGCGTGAGGTTCGCGTCGGTGCCGGCCACCCCGAGCTCCTCGGCGCGCTTGTCGGCCATGGCGAGCAATCGTCGGATGCGGCCGGCGACGGCGTCCTTGGTCATCGGCGGCTTGGCGAGCTGGCCGAGCTCCTCGAGACTCGCCTGCTTGTGCTCGAGCCGCAGCACACCGGCTTCGCGCAGGTGGTCGGGGATGTCCTCCCCGAGCAGCTCCATGGCGCGCTCGACCCGTGCGCCGGCAGCGACGGCAGCCCGCGCCGAACGGCGCAGGTTGGCGTCGTCGAAGTTGGCGAGTCGGTTGGCCGTGGCCCGGACCTCGCGCCGCATCCGACGCTCCTCCCACGCCATCACGGCGTCGTGGGCGCCGAGGCGCGTCAGCATCGCTCCGATGGCGTCACCGTCACGGATGACGACGCGGTCGACGCCGCGGACCTCACGAGCCTTGGACTGGATGCCGAGCCGCCGGGCTGCGCCGACGAGGGCGAGCGCGGCCTCGGGCCCGGGACAGGTCACCTCGAGCGCCGACGAGCGGCCCGGCTCGGTGAGCGAGCCGTGGGCCAGGTAGGCGCCTCGCCACGCGGCCTCGGAGTCGCACGTCGCCGCGCTGACGACCTTGGGCGGCAGACCGCGGACGGGGCGACCGCGGGTGTCGATGAGCCCGGTCTGGCGGGCCAGGGTCGCCCCCTCCTCGACGACGCGGACGACGTAGCGCGAGCCGCGGCGCAGTCCGCCCGCGGCCAGGACGAGCATGTCGCTCTTGTGGCCGTAGACCTCGGCGATGTTGCGGCGGAGGCGTCGCGCGGCATTCGCGGTGTCGAGCTCCGCCTCGACGACGATCTGTCCCCCGATGATGTGCAGGCCGCCGGCGAAGCGGAGCATCGTGGCGACCTCGGCCTTGCGACAGCAGGGTTTGGTCACCTCGAGGCGCGAGAGCTCGTCCTTCACCTTTGCTGTCATGGCCATGGGCGCCATCCTGCCACCCCGATCAAGCACCCTCGCGCCCGAGGTGCTGGGCTTTGTCGTCGTGTCTGTTCCCCGACGCCGGCGTATGCCGTGTCGCCGAGCCCGCGGGACGGCATACGTCGTCGGCTCGTGACGGCTCGTGACGGCTGGTGACGGCAATGACGGCTCGGTCGGCGCGAGGTGGTGCAACCGACCGGACCGAGCGCCGCACCAGGCCCGTGGGAGCCGTTTCGCCGGTTCGTTCCGGCCGACCGGCCCGGTCGCGTCAGGTCGTGTCAGGAGATGACGTCGCGCAGCGCCGCCGCGAGCCGCAGGGGGTCGTGCACACCCGGTTCGCCCTTGGCCGCCACGGGCGAGACGACGAGCTCGGCGCCGAGCTCGGCCGCGGCGGCCCGCAGGGACGCGTCGTCGGGAACGACGCTGGGGTCGGCGAGGACGACGTCGAGGCGCACGTCGGGGGCGTTGGCCGCGAAGGATGCGAGGTGGTCCTCGGCCCGGAAGTCGCGGGTCTCCCCCATGTGCACCTCGAGGTTGAGGTTGAGCAGGCGTCTGGCCGACGTCGTGACGAGTGCATCGGCGAGGGCCGGGACGAGCAGGTGGGGCATGACAGAGGTGAACCACGACCCGGGGCCGAGCATCACCCAGTCGGCCTCGCGAACGGCGGCCAGGGCTTCGGGGCAGGGCTCGGGACAGGTCGGGACGATGCCGATCGAGGAGACGATGCCCGGAGACGACGCGACCCGGTGCTGTCCGCGCACCTCGACCGTCTCCTCGGGCCGGTCGGGATCGTGGCCGCGGATCTCGGCGACGATCTCCAACGGCTCGGCGGCCATCGGCAGCACCCGCCCCCGGGCGCCCAGGAGACGCCCGACGAGGTCGAGTCCCTGGACGGTGTCGCCGAGCAGCTCCCAGATGGAGACGATCATGAGGTTGCCGAGCGCGTGGCCCTGGAGGTCACCCGTCCCGGCGAAACGGTGCTGCAGCACGTCGCGCCACGTGTGGCCCCAGTCGCTGTCGTCGCAGAGCGCCGCCAGCGCCATGCGCAGGTCGCCGGGCGGGAGGACGTCGAACTCCTCGCGCAGGCGCCCGCTCGAGCCGCCGTCGTCAGCGACCGTCACGACGGCGGTGACGTCGTCGGTCAGCAGCCGGAGGGCGGACAAGGCAGCGGCGAGCCCGTGTCCACCGCCTAGCGCGACGATGCGGCGCTGGTGTGGAGAGCCGAGGGGTGGACGTGAAGAAGTCACGGAGAAGGTACTGGTCACCCGTTCACTCGCGGCCCAGGTCCCGGTGGACGACGAAGGTGTCGACGCGGTCGCGTCCCCGGAGCCGACCGCTCAGCGCCTCGGCGATCGCCACGGACCGGTGCTTGCCACCCGTGCAGCCGACGGCGACCGTGACGTAGCGGCGGCCCTCGCGGACGTAGCCGTCGATCATCGTGTCGAGCAGGCTGCCGGCCCGGCTCAGGAACTCGTCGGCCCCCTCCTGCCGCATGACGAACTCGCTGACCGGCGTGTCACGTCCGGTCAGGGCCCGCAGCTCGGGGACCCAGTACGGGTTGGGCAGGAAGCGCATGTCGAAGACGACGTCGGCATCGAGCGGCAGGCCGTACTTGAACCCGAACGACATGACGGCGATCCGAAGCTGCACGCGCCGGTCGCCGGCGAAGAGCGAGGACAGCTTGGCGCTCAGCTGGTGGACGTTGAGGCCGGAGCTGTCGATGACGACGTCGGCGGTCGAGCGCAGGTCGAGGAGCAGCTCGCGCTCGCGCTGGATGCCGTCGAGGAGCCGGCCGTCGCCCTGCAGCGGGTGCGGGCGACGGACGCTCTCGAAGCGCCGCACGAGCGCCTCGTCGGTCGCGTCGAGGAACACGAGGCTGGGGCGCTCGCCCCGGGCCCGGGCCGCCCCGATGGCGTCCTCGAGCTGGGAGAACCACCCACCGGCGCGGACGTCGACGACGACCGCGACCTGCTGGAGGTGTGCCTCGGGGTTGCGCGCCCGGGCCTCGTCGCGCAGCTCGGCGAGATGGCTGAGCAGCTGGGGCGGCAGGTTGTCGACGACGAGCCAGCCCAGGTCCTCGAGGACGTTGGCGGTGGTGCTGCGGCCGGCGCCGCTCATGCCGGTGACGATGACGATGGGGGCATCGGCCAGGGACGTCTGGGCGGCTGGGCTGCTGTCGGCGGTCATTCGAGCACTTCTCCCGTCGTGAGGTTCACGGCTGGCTCCTGGGGTGCACCCTCAGCCAAGTGGCTGACGACCGCTGATGCAAGCGACCGGCCGAAGCCCGGTACGGCCATGATGTCCGCGATGTCCGCGGCGCGGAGGCGTTTGACCGAACCGAACTGGCGCAGCAGCGCCTTCTGACGACTGGCGCCTAGGCCGGGTATGCCGTCGAGCTGGGACGTCGTCATGGCCTTGGACCGGCGTTGGCGGTGGAAGGTGATGGCGAACCGGTGCGCCTCGTCGCGCAGCCGCTGGAGCAGGTAGAGACCCTCGCTCGTGCGCGGCAGGATGACCGGGTGGTCCTCCCGGGGCAACCACACCTCCTCGAGACGCTTGGCGAGGCCGACGAGGGCGACCTCCTCGATGCCGAGCTCGTCGAGCACCGCCTGCGCCGCGTTGACCTGGGGCAGTCCGCCGTCGACGACGACGAGGCTGGGCGGGTAGGCGAAGCGTCGCGGTCGGCCCGTCTCGGGGTCGATGGGCCCGGAGGCGGAGGGCTCGTCGTCGTCGTCGGAGGAGCCGCTGGAGCCGTTCGTCGAGCCGTTCGTCGAGTCGTTGGCCGAGGTCTGCGCCGGTTCGGACGAGGCACCGACGACCCCCGTGGACAGGTCGAGGTCACCCGCCCCCTCGGCGTCCTCGAGGTAGCGCCGGAACCGGCGGGTCAGGACCTCCCGCATCGCGGCCGTGTCGTCCACGGTGACGGGCTCGGCACCGTCGTCACCCGAGGTGGCCCCTCGGACGATGAAGCGGCGGTACTCGCTCTTGCGCGCGAGACCGTCCTCGAAGACCACCATCGAGGCGACGACGTTGGTGCCCTGCACGTGGCTGACGTCGTAGCACTCGATGCGCAGCGGGGCGTCGTCGAGGCCGAGGTAGTCCTGCAGCTCCTGCAACGCCTTGCTGCGCAGGGTCAGGTCGCCGGCGCGGGCCACCTTGTGCCGGGCGAGCGACTGGTCGGCGTTGCGGCGCACGGTCTCCATCAGGGTGCGCTTGTCACCGCGCTGGGGCACTCGGACGCTGACGGCCGAGCCCCGGACCGACGACAGCCACTCGGTGACGGCGTCGACGTCGGCGGGCAGTGCGGGCACGAGCACCTCCCGCGGGATCGCGTCGCGGTCGGCGTCGCCGTAGACCTGCAGCAGCAGGTGCTCGACGAGCGTCGGGACGTCCTCGCTCTCCTTCTCGACGACCCACCCGCGCTGGCCGCGGATACGACCGCCTCGGACGTGGAAGACCTGGACCGCGGCCTCGAGGTCGTCGTCGGAGAGGGCGAAGACGTCGGCGTCGGTGGCGTCACCGAGGACGACGGTCTGCTTCTCGAGCGCCTTCGTCAGGGCGCCGATGTCGTCGCGCAGGCGTGCGGCCTGCTCGAAGTCGAGCTCGGCCGCCGCCTGCTTCATCCGGGTCTCGAGTCGCTTGGCGAAACGGGCCGTGTTGCCGCCCATGAAGTCGCAGAAGTCCTCGGCGATGGCCCGGTGCTCGTCGGGCGTGACCCGTCCGACGCAGGGCGCCGAGCACTTGTCGATGTAGCCGAGCAGGCACGGCCGCCCGCTCGCTGCCGCGCGCTTGAACACGCCGGAGGAGCAGGTGCGCACGGGGAAGACGCGCAACAGCAGGTCGAGGGTCTCGCGGATCGCCCACGCGTGGCCGTAGGGCCCGAAGTAGCGGGTGCCCTTGCGCTTGGCGCCGCGCATCACCTGGGCGCGCGGGAACTCCTCGCCCATCGTGACGGCGAGGAAGGGGTAGGACTTGTCGTCGCGGTACTTGACGTTGAAGCGCGGGTCAAACTCCTTGATCCAGGAGTACTCGAGCTGGAGCGCCTCGACCTCGGTGCGCACGACGGTCCACTCGACCGACGCGGCGGTCGTGACCATCGTGGCCGTGCGCGGGTGCAGGGCGGTGATGTCCTGGAAGTAGGACGACAGACGCGGGCGCAGCGACTTGGCCTTGCCGACGTAGATGACCCGGCCGTGCGCGTCGCGGAAACGGTAGACGCCCGGGTCGGTCGGGATCTCCCCCGGCTTCGGTCGGTAGGTCGTCGGGTCCGCCACGGTCCCACCCTATGTCGGGCCACCGACGCCCCCGCACGCCGCCCGGGCCCTCAGCTGACGGAGAAGGTGCCGCCCGTCACCGTGATCTTCTTGGCGGTGAGGCCCGTGGGCGCGGGACCCGAGACGACGTTGCCGGTGGCGGCGTCGAAGTGGCTCTGGTGGCAGGGGCAGATGATCTGCCCACCCTCGACGGACCCGACGGTGCAGCCCTGGTGGGGACACACCGCGTCGAACGCCTTGAAGGTGCCTGCGGTCGGCTGGGTGACGACGGTCTGGCTGTCGGCGAAGACCTTGCCGCCGCCCACCGGGATCTCGGACGTCGGCGTGCTGCCGCCCGATCCCGGCGAGGCCCCGTCCGAGGACGGGGTGGCGTTCGGGCTGCTGCAGGCGGCCAGGGCCCCGGCGCCGACGACGACGCCGACGACCTTGAGGACGCCACGACGGTCGGTGAGGGCGCCGACCCGCTCGTGGAGTCCGCGGTCCGACGCGGGGTGGGGGGTGCCCTCGGTCATGCGTTCCTCTTCCGGGTCGTGGTGGAGGACCGCGTCTTGCTGACGGTCGTGCTCGACGTGGTCTTCTTCGCAGCGGCCGTGGTGGAGCTTGCGCGTGCGCGCCCACCCGCCGTCGACTTCACTGTGCGGGACTTCGTTGTGCTCTTGCCGTCAGCTCGCTGGGAGCCCGCCGCGCTCTGGGCCTTCTTCGTGCGGGTGCGCGTCGTGCCGCCGGCGGTCGTGCGCGCGGTCCGCTCGAGGATGGGCTTGAGGAAGCGCCCGGTGTGGCTGGCCGCCACCTCGGCGACGTGCTCGGGGGTGCCCTCGGCGATGACCATGCCACCACCGGAGCCACCCTCGGGCCCCATGTCGATGATCCAGTCGGCGTTCTTGATGACGTCGAGGTTGTGCTCGATGACGATGACGGTGTTGCCCTTGTCGACGAGCCCCTGGAGCACGTCGAGGAGCTTGCGGATGTCCTCGAAGTGCAGGCCGGTGGTCGGCTCGTCGAGGACGTAGATGGTGCGTCCGGTGGATCGCTTCTGCAGCTCGCTCGCGAGCTTGACGCGCTGGGCCTCGCCACCGGAGAGGGTCGGCGCCGGCTGACCGAGGCGCACGTAGCCCAGGCCGACGTCGTTGAGGGTCTTGAGGTGGCGCGCGATCGCGGGGACCGCCTCGAAGAAGGTGGCGGCCTCCTCGATGGGCATGTCGAGCACGTCGGCGATCGTCTTGCCCTTGAAGTGCACCTCCAGCGTCTCCCGGTTGTAGCGCGCCCCGTGGCACACCTCGCAGGGGACGTAGACGTCGGGCAGGAAGTTCATCTCGATCTTGATCGTGCCGTCGCCCGAGCACGCGTCACAGCGGCCACCCTTGACGTTGAAGGAGAACCGGCCCGGCTGGTAGCCGCGCACCTTGGCCTCGGTCGTCTCGGCGAAGAGCTTGCGCATGTTGTCGAAGACGCCGGTGTAGGTCGCGGGGTTCGACCGCGGCGTGCGTCCGATCGGGCTCTGGTCGACGTGGACGACCTTGTCGAGCTGGTCGAGACCGGTCACGGTCTTGTGCCGGCCGGGCACGTGGCGCGCACCGTTGAGCTTGTTGGCGAGGACGTTGTAGAGGATGTCGTTGACGAGCGTCGACTTGCCCGAGCCGGAGACACCGGTGACCGCCACGAGGTTGCCCAGGGGGAAGTTCACCGAGACGTTCTGCAGGTTGTTCTCGCGGGCCCCGGAGACGGTGATCTGGCGACCGTCGTGGCCGCGGCGGACCTCGGGCGACGGGATCTCACGGCGACCCGAGAGGTACATGCCGGTCAGGGAGTCGGGGTGCTCGAGCAGGCCCTTGACGGACCCCGAGTGCACGACGTGGCCGCCGTGCTCACCGGCGCCCGGGCCGATGTCGACGACCCAGTCGGCGGTCGCGATCGTGTCCTCGTCGTGCTCGACGACGATGAGCGTGTTGCCGAGGTCGCGCAGGCGCGTCAGCGTCTCGATGAGACGGTGGTTGTCCCGCTGGTGCAGACCGATCGACGGCTCGTCGAGGACGTAGAGCACGCCGACGAGGCCGGACCCGATCTGGGTCGCGAGCCGGATGCGCTGGGCCTCGCCGCCCGAGAGCGTGCCGGCGGGACGGTCGAGCGAGAGGTAGTCGAGGCCGACGTCGAGCAGGAAGCCCAGACGGGCGTCGATCTCCTTGATGACACGCTCGGCGATCTGCTTCTCGCGTGCCGTGAAGTCGACCGTGTCGAGGAAGCCGGCGGCCTCGTTGATGGCCAGCCCACAGACCTCGGAGATGTTCTTGCCGCCGAGGAGCACGGCGAGCGACTCGGGCTTGAGTCGCGCGCCCTTGCAGACGGGGCACGGCACCTCGCGCATGAAGCCCTCGTAGCGGTCGCGACTCCACTCCGAGTCGGTCTCGGAGTGACGGCGCTTGATGAACGGGACGACGCCCTCGAAGCCGGTGGTGTAGGAGCGGTCGCGGCCGTAGCGGTTCTTGTACTTGACGTGGACCTTGTAGTTCTGGCCGTGCAGCAGCGCCTCCTTGGCGCGGGACGGCAGCGCCCGGAACGGCGCGTCCATCGAGAACTTCATGTCCTCGGCGAGCGCCCCCATGACGCGCTGGAAGTACTCGGCCGAGCCGGAGCCCTGGGCCCACGGGGCGATGGCGCCCTCGGCGAGCGACAGGTCGTCGTCGGGCACGACGAGCTCGGGGTCGACCTCGAGCTCGGTGCCGATGCCGGTGCACTCCGGGCACGCGCCGAACGGCGAGTTGAAGGAGAAGGACCGCGGCTGGATCTCGTCCATGCCCAGGGCGTGGTTGTTGGGGCACGCCATCTTCTCGGAGAAGCGCCGCTCGCGCTCCTTGTCCTTGGCGTCCCGGTCGACGAAGTCGATGATGACGACGCCACCGGCGAGGCCGAGAGCGGTCTCGACCGAGTCGGTGAGGCGACGCTTCGAGCCGCTGTCGTCGCCCTTGGCCACGAGGCGGTCGACGACGACCTCGATGGTGTGCTTCTTCTGCTTCTCGAGGGCCGGCGGCTCGGTGAGTGAGACGACCTCGCCGTCGACGCGGGCGCGCGAGAAGCCCTTCGTCTGCAGCTCGGAGAAGAGGTCGACGAACTCGCCCTTGCGACCCTGCACGACGGGGGCGAGCACCTGGAAGCGGGTGCGGTCCTCGAGCGTCAGCAGCTGGTCGACGATCTGCTGCGGGGACTGGCGGGTGACCGGCTCACCGCAGACCGGGCAGTGCGGCCGGCCGGCGCGGGCGAAGAGCAGGCGGAGGTAGTCGTAGACCTCGGTGATGGTGCCGACCGTCGAGCGCGGGTTGCGGTTGGTCGACTTCTGGTCGATGGAGACCGCGGGCGACAGACCCTCGATGAAGTCGACGTCGGGCTTGTCCATCTGTCCGAGGAACTGCCGGGCGTAGGCCGAGAGCGACTCGACGTAGCGACGCTGCCCCTCCGCGAAGATCGTGTCGAACGCGAGGCTCGACTTGCCCGACCCCGAGAGTCCGGTGAAGACGATGAGGCTGTCTCGGGGGAGGTCGACGGACACGTCGCGCAGGTTGTGCTCGCGCGCGCCGCGGACGACGAGGGAGTGGGCGTTGCCGGTGGGTGTAGCAGTCACGCGCATCATGCTAGGTGGGGTCACCGACAGTCCCCTCATCGGCAGCGCAAGGGTGGACAAGGCACGCGCCTGCGGACACCTCCCGTCCACCCCGCCCACACGCCTCCCGAGCCTCCCGCGCTCGCCCCGGCGGGACGGCATACTCGATCCCATGAGTCAGCACGTGCCGACGCCGATCGAGGACTACGCCGTGCTCGGCGACCTCGGCACCGCCGCCCTCGTCAGCCGTCGCGGCTCGGTCGACTGGCTGTGCCTGCCCCGCTTCGACTCGCGGGCCTGCTTCGCGGCGCTGCTCGGCACCCCCGACAACGGGCGCTGGCTCATCACCCCAGCCGACCCCGACGCGGTGACGACCCGCAGCTACGTCGGCAACTCGTTCGTGCTGGAGACGACCCACGAGACGGCCACCGGGCGGATCCGCGTGACGGACCTCATGCCCCTCGGTGACGGTCGCTCCGACCTGCTGCGCCGCGTCGAGGGCCTCGAGGGAACCGTCCGGGTGCTCCACGAGTGGACGGTGCGGTTCGACTACGGCCGCACGCGCCCCTGGGTGGCCCGGCACACCGACGACCGCCGAGACCGCGTCGACGAGGTGATCACGGCCATCGCGGGCCCCGACATGCTCGTGCTGCGCGGCGCCCGGCTCCCCCACGCCCAGAAGGGCCACCACGTCGACGAGTTCGACGTCACGGCCGGCCAGACCTTCACCTTCTCGACGACGTGGTTCCGCAGCTACGACCCCATCCCCCCACCGCTGCGGGTCCGGGCCCGCATCCGCGAGACGATCGCGCGGAGCGAGGTGTATGCCGCCCACAGCGACTACGTGGGTCCCTATGCCAAGGCCGTGACGCGCTCGCTCCTCGTCCTCCGCGGTCTGACCCACCAGAAGACCGGCGGCATCGTCGCGGCGCCGACCACCTCCCTCCCCGAGGAGTTCGGTGGCGAGCGCAACTGGGACTACCGCTTCTGCTGGCTGCGCGACGCCGCGCTGACGCTCGAGGCGCTGCTCGGCTGCGGCTACCTCGAGGAGACCGCGCTGTGGCGCAACTGGTTGCTGCGAGCCATCGCCGGGGACCCGCAGGACATGCAGATCATGTATCGCGTCGACGGCGGACGTGACCTCCCCGAGCGGGTGCTCGGGCACCTGCCGGGGTATGCCGCGTCGCGTCCGGTGCGCATCGGCAACGCCGCCGTCGACCAGCGACAGACCGATGTGCTCGGCGAGGTCCTCATCGCACTCGGGCATGCGCGGTCGCGCGGGCTCGAGGAGACCGACGACTCGTGGAACCTGCAGTGCGCCCTCGTCAACCACCTCGCCGAGCACTGGGAGGAGGCCGACAACGGACTGTGGGAGATCCGCGGCCCGCTGCGGCACTTCACCCACTCCCGCGCCATGGTGTGGGCCGCCTTCGACCGTGCCGTCCGTGCTGTCGAGGAGCACGGTCTCCACGGGCCCGTCGAGCGGTGGCGGGAGCTGCGCGACCGGGTGCGCGACGAGGTCCTGACGAAGGGGTTCGACGCCGAACGGAACACCTTCGTCCAGCACTACGACACGACCGAGGTCGACGCGTCGCTGCTGATGCTGTCGTCCATCGGCATCGTCGACGGCGACGACCCGCGGATGCTCGGCACCATCGCTGCCGTCGAGGCCGACCTGATGCGCGGTGGGCTGGTCCTGCGCTACCGGACCGACACCGGCGTCGACGGCCTCTCCGGCGACGAGCACCCCTTCCTGGCGTGCTCCTTCTGGCTCGTGACGGCCTACGCGCGGGCGGGTATGACGACGCAGGCCACCGAGCTGATGGACCGCCTCGTGGGCCTGACCAACGACGTCGGCCTGCTGTCCGAGGAGTACGACCCCATCGGGGAGCGCATGGTGGGCAACTTTCCCCAGGCGTTCTCGCACCTGACGCTGGTCGGCGCCGCGCTGGCGCTGGCGAAGGCGGCCAAAGTGGAGACGAGAGAGGCAACGCATGCGGCACGCTGACGTGACACCCGAGCTGGTCGCCGCCGAGACGGACCGCCTGGTCTCGACGGCGGCGTCGTTCCGCAACGACGCCGTCCTCGCGCCGTCCCTGTGCGAGGGATGGTCCCGGGGCCACGTCCTGTCGCACCTCGCCCGCAACGCGGACGCCCTCGTCCGCGTGTGCGACGTGGCCCTGACGGGCAGCCCCGGCACGATGTACGACGATGTCGCGTCGCGAGACGCCGACATCGAGCGCGGGGCCCGCCGCGCGGCCGACGACCAGGCCTCCGACCTCCGGACCACCGCGGCGCGCCTCGCCCAGCGGCTCGAGGCACTGCGACCCGAGCACTCCGAGGTGCGGGTCGAGCGGACTCCCGGCGGATTTCCCGTCGCGGTTGGGGTCGTGCCGTTCATGCGGCTGCGCGAGCTCGTCTTCCACCACGTCGACCTCGACGCGGGCTACACCTTCGCGAGCGCCCCCGCAGAGGTCGTGGCGCTCTTCGTACGCGACGCGGCCAACCGCCTCGCCCACGCCGACGCGCCGCCTTCGCTCCACATCGTCACGGACGAGGGCGACGACCACGTCGTGGGTGGAGGGGCGACGCGGGTGACGGGCTCAGCTGCGCAGGTGCTGCTGTGGCTCGCCCGCGGACGCACCGACGGCGTCCGCTTCGACGGGCCCGTCCCGACCCTTCCCTTCGGAGGCTGACCGTGACCGACCAGGACGACTCCTACACCGGGCACGTCACCGCCGCCGGGCCGGCCGGGGTGCGCCGGCTGCCCGCCCTGACCATCCGCAAGTGCGAGGTGGGCGGCTTCGGCAACAACGCCTACCTGCTCACCTGTCGGTCGACCGGTGAGCAGCTGCTCGTGGACGCGGCCGCCGAGCCGGACCGGCTGCTCGAGCTCGTCGCCTCGGGCGGGGAGGGACTCGCCACCGTCGTCACGACCCACCAGCACCACGACCACGTCGGCGCGCTCGCCGAGGTCGTGGCGGCGACCGGTGCCCGCACGGTCGCCGGGGCCGACGATGCCGACGCGCTCCCCGTCCCGGTTGACGTGCGTGTCGCGCACGGCGACATGGTGTCCTTCGGCGACATCACCCTCGACGTCGTCCACCTCCGCGGCCACACGCCGGGCTCGATCGCCCTGGCCTACGCCGACCCCGACGACGCGGCCGGTCACACCCATCTCTTCACCGGTGACAGCCTCTTCCCCGGTGGCGTCGGTAATACGAAGAACCCGGGCCAGAGCTTCGACTCGCTCATCGACGACGTCACGACCCGTGTCTTCGACGTCTACGACGACGACACGTGGTTCTACCCCGGGCACGGCGACGACTCGACGCTCGGCGCCGAGCGACCGCACCTCGACGAGTGGCGCGCCCGCGGCTGGTGACCCGCTGAGCCGAGCGGACGGCATACTCCCGCGATGCCCGGGTGAAGGCGTATGCCGTCGCGTCCACGACGTCGTCAGGGCGACGGTGCGTGGGGGCCCTCGACGGGCAGCCGGACCCGCAGGCGTGTGTCGCCCGGCCGGGACTCGATCTCGACCGAGCCGCCGTGGCGCTCGACGACGATGCGGTGGGCGATGTCGAGGCCGAGGCCGGTCCCCCGCCCGACCTCCTTGGTCGTGTAGAAGGGCTCGAACGCGCGCTGCTGCACCTCGGGGGGCATGCCCGCCCCGGTGTCACCGACCTCGACGACGACGGCGTCCCCGTCCCGACGCGTCGTGACGGTGAGGGTGCCGGTCCCGTCCATCGCGTCGACGGCGTTGTCGACGAGGTTGGTCCACACCTGGTTGAGCTCGCCGGGCAGGCCGTCGACGAGCGGCACGTCGGCGCCCCAGTCACGCACGACCGTGATCCCGGGCCGCAGCCGCGGGCCCATGACGAGCAGGGTGCTTTCGAGTCCCTCCCGGACGTCGACCCGCTGGTGCGAGGCCCGGTCCATCTGGGAGTAGGACTTGATCCCGGCGACCAGCTCGGAGACCCGACGGGTCGACTCGCGCACCTCCGCCAGCAGCGATGAGACGTCGATGGTGCGCGCGACCCAGCCCAACGACGCCTCGAGCCCGTCGCCCGGGGACACCGCGGCCGCCCGCTCGAGCCAGTCGACGTCGGCGCCGGCGGAGACGAGGGAGGCCGCGAGCTCCCACGGGCGCGCGACCCCGGAGCCGTCGAGCCACTCCCCCAGCTCCTCCTCCCGGTCGGCCGTCTCGAGGGGGTCCGGCAGCGCCGTCAAGGGCGCGAGCTCGCGACGCAAGGCGTCGAGCTCGCCGAACTGCGTCGCGGTCACGCCGCTCGTCGCCATCTGGCGCAACGCGTCGAGCAGGCCGTCGCAGGCGCGCTCGAGCTCGGCGGCCGAGCGTGCGGCCGCTGCCGCAGGGTTGTTGATCTCATGGGCCAGCCCGGCTGCGAGAGTCCCGAGCGTGACGAGTCCGCTGCGCTGGCGGGCCGTCGCCTCGATCGACCTCGCCGTGCCGTAGAGGCCGGCGACGAGATGCGCGGCGAAGGGGAACCACAGGTTGGCCAGCTCGTGGAGGCGCTCGGCCGGGACGCGCAGCAGCCGGCCCGCCACGACGCCCCGCGCCGTCGCGAGGTAGACGCCGTGCTCGTCCCAGGCCCGGAAGCCGCCCGCCCAGCGACCCGGCACGTCCATCCGGCCGACGACGACGTCCTCACGGCCGATGTGGCGCGACAGGTCGAGCGTCCCGTCGACGACGACCCACCAGTAGTCGGCGCGGTCGCCCTCGGTCCAGACCACCTCGCCGGGGACGATGGGAACCTCCGCGCCACCGGCGAGCAGCTCCTCGAGCTGGTCGTCGCGCAGCCCGTCGAAGAGCGGCACCGTCCGCAGGTCGGAGAGCTCGAGCATCGCGGGGGTCCCGTCGGTCGGCTGGTCAGATGGTGGCGAGGTAGCGGTGGACGAAGTAGACCGACATCGAGCCCTCACCGACGGCCGAGGCGACCCGCTTCATCGAGTCCGAGCGCACGTCGCCCGCGGCGAAGACGCCGGGCAGGCTCGTCTCCAGGGCGAACGGCGGACGCGCGAGCGCCCACCGGTGTGCCTGCCGACCGGTGACGAGGTCGTGCCCGGTCACCACGAAGCCGTGGTCGTCGCGCACGACGTCGGCACCGAGCCAGTCGGTCCGTGGCGAGGCGCCGATGTAGACGAAGAGCCAGGCGGCGTCGACCTCCGTCGTGGCGCCGGTGTGCCGGTCCGAGAGGGTCAGCCGCTCGAGGTGGCCGTCACCGGCCGCCCCGACGACCTCGGTGCGGCACAGGACGCGGATGCGCTCGTCGGCCCGGATCCGCTGGACGAGGTACTGCGACATGCTCGCCTCGAGCGCCTCACCGCGCACGACGAGCGTGACGCGGCTGGCATAGCGGGCCAGGTTGAGGACCGCCTGACCGGCGGAGTTGGCCGCGCCCACGACGTAGACCTCGTCCCCCGCGCAGGCCGCTGCCTGGCCGGCGTTCGAGCCGTAGTGGACGCCGCGCCCGGCCAGTGTGTCGATGCCTGGGGCGTCGAGCCGACGGTAGGAGACGCCGGTCGCGAGCACGACGCTGCGGGCCTCGATGTCGTCGGCGCCCTCGAGGCGGACGGCGCGCACGGGGCCCCGGGCCTCGAGGGCGACGACGTCCCGGGCCAGCACCATCTCGGCGCCGAACCGACGGGCCTGGGCGATGGCCCGCTGGGCGAGGTCGGCGCCGGACAGCCCGCGAGGGAAGCCGAGGTAGTTCTCGATGGCCGCACTCTGACCTGCCTGCCCGCCGGGGGCGTCGTGCTCGACGACGACGGTGCTCAGGCCCTCGGACGCGGCGTAGACCGCGGCAGCGAGGCCGGCCGGACCGCCGCCGACGATGCAGAGGTCGTAGAGGGCGCGCTCGGCGCGGGTGCGCAGCCCCAGGGCCGTCGCGACGGCGACCGGTGTCGGGGAGCGGAGGGTGTCGCCGTCGGGGACGAGAACGAGCGGCAGGTCCTCGGGCCCGGCGCCCGCGAGGTCGCGCAGGTGAGCCCCCTCCTCGTCCCGCTCGACGTCGAGCCAGACGTACGGCACGTGGTTGTTGGCGAGGAACGTCTTCACGAGGTGGCTCGCCTCGGACCACCGGTGGCCCACGACACGGACGTCGTTCGTGTGCTCGGGGTGCGCGTTGTGCCAGTCGGAGAGCAGGTCGTCGACGACGGGGTAGAGCCGGTCCTCGGGCGGGTCCCACGGCTTGAGGAGGTAGTGGTCGAGCCCGATGTCGTTGATCGCGGAGATCGCGACGTCCGTGTCGGCATACGCCGTCAGCAGCAGGAGCTTGGCGTCCGGGACATCGACCCGCACCCGGGCCAGCAGCTCGATGCCCGTCATCCCCGGCATCCGCTGGTCGGAGGCGACGAGCGCGAGGGGCTGGCCACGCAGGACGAGACGGGCCACCAGGTCGAGGGCCTCGGCCCCCGAGGAGGCGCGCAGGATGCGGTGCTCGGCGCCGTAGCGGGCCCGCAGGTCCCTCGCGATCGCGGCCGAGACCGGCGCGTCGTCGTCCACGGTGATGATCGCCGGTCTGGCCACTCGCTCAGCGTACGAGCGCGACCCACGGGTCGGGGGCGGGACGACGGGGTTCACGCCCGCGAGGTGCGCACGGCAGGGTGGGTGCGCCTCGTCGAGGGGTGGCGCCGGCTACTGAGCGTCCTCGAGGTCCGACGTGGTGTCCGGGTCGAGCGCGGCGATGAGCGACTCGAGCTCGGACCGGACGAAGTCGAGGTCCGCCGGGACGTTGGTCAGGAGGAGGTGCCGCCTCGGGTTGTTCGCGACCGAGAGGCCGACACCGAGGCGGGACCGGCCGTGTCGCTCCCGCCAGGCGTGCTCCAGGCGGGGGCCACCGGTCCAGTCCACCGGCGCGTGGAGCCAGCCCTGCACGTCGACGAGGTCGCCGTCGGGGCTGTGTCGTCGGTTCTTCGGGGGATCGAATCCCTCGAGGGTGATTCGCTCTGCCATACCTCTGACGGTACGGCTCCGGAGGACTGCGGACCAGTGGATCGTCGAGGTCGGCACGCATTTCGTTCGAGAACCGACACGTCCCTGTGGCGGGAGGTGGGTCCCACCGTCCGGGCCGCCCGAGCGCCGTCGTCCCGTGGTGCGAGGATGGCGGGCGTGAGCTCGCCCGTCGCCGTCAGCCCCGTCACGTCCACCCATGTCGTCCGCGTCCCGGTGACGACGGTCTGGTCCAGCCCCGAGAGTCCGCGCCTCGTCGACGCGCCTGTCGTGGCCGACGACCCGGACGTCGAAGGGTGGCTGGCCGCCCTGGACGCCAGGACCGCCGACGACGAGTCGGGCGACGGCCGTCTCGGTCTGCACGGCCGGGTCGAGACGCAGCTGCTCGAGGGTGAGCCCGTCTGCGTCACGGACACCTCCGGCTCGTGGTCCCGGGTGGTCGCCCCGTGGCAGCTCTCCCCCAAGGACGACCGCGGCTACCCGGGCTGGGTGCCGAGCGCCCATCTCACCCCGGTCGCCGGGTCCACCCCGGTAACCGCCCCGACGGCCGAGCTCGACGACGCGGTGCCCGACGGGGAGGACGCCGCCCACCCGGCCGTGGCCGAGGCCCGCCGGCACATCGGGCTGCCCTACCTCTGGTCCGGCGTCTCCCCCTTCGGCTTCGACTGCTCCGGCCTCGTCCTGCACACGTGGCGACGGATGGGCGTGGTCGTGGCTCGCGACGCGTACGCGCAGGCCGACTTCGCGGCAGCGGTGGAGCTCGACGCGGTCCGGCCGGGCGACCTCTACTTCTTCGCCCGACCCGGCCGGCGGATCCACCACGTCGGCATCGTCGTGCGCCCCGGTCGCATGGTCCACGCGTCCGAGACCGGCGGCGTCCTCGTCGAGGAGGACCTCCCGGCGGACCGCGTGGCCACCCTCGTGGCCGCCGGGCGCCTGCCGATGCCGTGAGCGTCGATCGCCGCAGCGCCCCCCTGCTCGTCCTCGCCGGAGTCGTCTCCGTCCAGTTCGGCGGTGCCTTCGCCGCCACGCTCGTCCCGCGGATCGGAGCCACCGGCTCGGTGCTCCTGCGGCTGCTCTTCGCCATGGTCATCCTGTATGCCGTCGCCCGGCCGTCGTGGCGTGGACGCAGCCGGTCCGACTGGGGCACGGTTGTGCTCTTCGGACTGGCGCTCGCCGCGATGAACACCTCGTTCTACGCCTCGCTGGCGCACCTGCCGATCGGTGTCGCCGTGACGATCGAGTTCCTCGGACCCCTCGGGCTCGCCGCCGCCCTGAGCAGACGTCCCCGGGACGTCATCGCCGTCGCCGCGGCCGCGGTCGGCGTCGTGCTCGTGTCCGGGGTGCTGCACACGTCGTGGAACCGGCTCGACCTCGTCGGTGTCGGCTTCGCCGCGCTCGCCGGAGTCATGTGGGCCGCCTACATCGTCCTCAGCCAACGCACCGGGAAGGCGTTCGGAGGCCTCGACGGTCTGGCGCTCGCACTGATCGTGTCGACGGTCGCTGTCGCTCCGCTGGGCCTGACCTCGGTAGACCGGTGGACGCCGGCCGACGTCGCCCTGGGCCTCGGCATCGCCGTCCTGTCGTCGGTGCTGCCCTACTCGCTCGAGCTCGTCGCCCTGCGCCACCTCGCCCAGCACGTGTTCGGCATCCTGCTCAGCCTCGAGCCCGTCGTGGCGGCGCTCGCCGGTCTCATCGTGCTCCACCAGGTCCTTGACCGCAGTCAGGTGGCCGGCATGGTGCTCGTCGTGCTCGCCAGTGCGGTCGTGCTCGGGGCACAGTCGCGTGCCGAGTCACCCGACGCAGCCCTGGGCCCCGGGTGATGACGGGGTTGACCTCACGTCGGCTCGAAGTCCTAGCCTCGCCGCATGGCCTCGGGCACGATGCACCCTGACGCGGCCTCGACCGTCCCCGACGACGGTGGCGGCATCATGTCCGCCGCGCTGCGGGCCACGACCGTCGGGGTGCTCGCCCTCGTCTCCCTGCACGCGTTCGAGGCCTTGGCCCTGACGACGGTGATGCCGACCATCGCCCGTGAGCTCGACGGCGCCTCCCTCTACGCCATGGCCTTCACGGCGACGCTCGCGTCCGGCCTCGTCAGCATCGTCTGGTCCGGCAACCTCGCCGACCGTCGAGGTCCCCGTTTGCCCCTGCTCCTCGGCCTGGCCCTCTTCGCCGCCGGTCTCGTCGTCGCCGGGCTCGCGCCGTCGATGGGGGTCCTCGTCGCCGCACGGGTCGTGCAGGGTCTGGGAGCCGGGATGACGAGCACCGCCCTCTACGTCCTCGTGACCCGCGTCTACCCGCAGCGCCTGCACACGGCGATCCTCGCCGGCTTCTCGGCGGCCTGGGTCGTTCCGTCAATAGCCGGCCCCTTCGTGGCCGGGCTCATCACCCAGACGATCGGCTGGCGCTGGGTCTTCGGCCTGGCCCTCGTCGTCCTCGTGGTCGCCGCGGTGCTCCTCGGGCGCATTCTCGCCGGGCTGCGGCAGGAGGTGGTCGAGGTGCCGTGGCGCACGCGCTCGATCGCCGCGTCGGTCGCCCTTGCCGTCGCCGTGCTCGCCCTCAACGGGGCCGCCGGCCGCCTCGACCCCCTCGGCATCACGTCCGGGGTGCTCGCGCTCGTCGTCGTGGCGCTCACCCTCCTGCCGCTGACGCCGCGCGGGACCCTGCGGGCGGCCCGTGGGCTGCCGACCGACATCGCCCTGCGCGCGCTCGCCTTCGCCGCCTTCAGCGGCGCGGAGGTCTACCTCCCGCGGCTGCTCACGGAGCGCGACGGTCTGAGCCCGAGCCTCGCCGGCGTCGCGCTGACGATCACCGGCGTGACGTGGTTCGTCGGCTCCTGGGTGCAGGGCCGCTGGGACCGCCACTTCGAGATCGGCCGCACGGCTGCGGTGTCGCTGGGTGCCATCACGCTCTCCCTCCTCGGGCTCGCCGCAGCCGTGGCTCTCGCCGCCCCCACCTGGGTCGTCATCGCCCTGTTTCCCGCGGTCGGCCTCGGGATCGGCACGCTCTACCCGCGGGTCACGGCCCAGGCCCTCGCCCGGTCCGGGGCGGGCGAGCAGGGCTTCGTCAGCTCGGCCCTGCAGATCGGCGACTCCTCGGGTGCTGCCACCGCCATCGCCGTATCGGCCATCGTCTTCGCCGGCGCCGGCTCCGCCGTTCCTGGTGCGTATGCCGTGGTCTTCGCCGTCATGGTCGTGCCCGCCCTCATCGGCTGGGTCGTCGCCCACCGGGTCCGCGGAGGCACCGCACCGTCGCCCGACCTGGGCTGACGGTCCACGTTGGGGGCGAAAGTCGTTCGTCCGGTTCGGGACCTAGGTCCCTGCCGCCCGGAGTGGAGAGAACGTATCTTCGCAGTCACGACCCACACCTCGAGCGCCACCCGATCGGGGCGCGACGTGTGGGCCGCGCTTCCCCTCCCAGCTGACGACACCGGCCGTGCCCAGCACGGCTTTGGAGTTCACATGTCCAACCTGCAGAACCTGCTCGCTCCCGCCGAGGAATCGACCGCGAACATGTCCGACATGAGCATCCGCGAGCTCATCGGCGCCCTCAAGTCCACCGAGGACCGCTTGCGTCACCTGCCCACGTTCGTCCCGATGGGTGGACGACTCGTCACCAATCCCGAGCGGCGTCTACTGCTGCGGCACCAGCGCGCCGTCATCGCCAGCCTGCGCCGACGGCGCGCCACCCTCCGGTTGCCGGTGGCCGGCTCGTAGGTCCGGAGCCCGAGACTCAGCTCCCGCGGCGCAGCCTCACGGAGCGTCGTGCGTCGCCTGCGCGTCGAGGGCGGCCCGGCGCTCGGACGCAACCCTCAGCGGGCGGCGTCCGCCGGTTCGAGTCGGGCGTCGCGAGCTGACTTCCAGAGGCTGGCGACGGTCGTGACACCGAGGATGAGCACGATGGCTCCCAGCGACACGAGGATCGGGATGTCCGGCACGCCCTCGATGGGCCGGCCGCCGTTGATGAACGGCAGGTTGTTCTCGTGGAGGGCGTGCATGACGAGCTTGACGCCGATGAAGGCGAGCAGCACGGCCAGACCGATGCTGAGGTAGACGAGCTTCTTGAGCAGGCCGCCGATGAGGAAGTAGAGCTGCCGCAGACCCATGAGGGCGAAGATGTTGGCCGTCAGGACGAGGAACGGTTCCTTCGTCAGCCCGTAGATCGCGGGGATGGAGTCGAGCGCGAAGAGCAGATCGGTCGTGCCGAGCGCGAGGATGACGACGAGCATCGGGGTGATGAGGCGCTTGCCGTTCTCGATCACCGTGAGTCGCGTGCTGTTCCACTCCTTGGTGGCCGGGAAGCGCTTCTCGATCCAGAGGATCAGGCGGTTCTCGTGGTACTCGTCGTCGTCGCTCTCGCCGCCGGTGGCGAGCTTGACGGCGGTGTAGACGAGGAACGCGCCGAAGATGTAGAAGACCCAGGAGTACGCGTTGATGACGACGGCTCCCAGCGCGATGAAGATGCCGCGCAGGATGATCGCGATGACGATGCCGACCATGAGCGCCGACTGCTGCAGCTTCTGCGGCACCTTGAAGCTGGCCATGATGAGCAGGAAGACGAAGAGGTTGTCGACCGACAGGGAGTACTCCGTCAGCCAGCCGGCATAGAACTCGCCGGCGTACTGGCCGCCCCACTCGAACCACACGAAGAGGCCGAACAGCACGGCCGCCCCGACGTAGAAGGCGAGGTGTCGACCTGCCTCGGCCATCGACGGGACGTGCGGACGCCTCGCGATGACGAAGATGTCGATGAGCAGGAACACGGCCATCAGGCCGATCGTGAGGAACCAACCCCAAACGGGAATGTTCATTGGGCACAACCTTCCGGTCACCAGATCAGTAACCGGAGGTCTCTCCCGCCCGACCTGGAGTCGGACCGACGGGACCGGGAGAGGCGGTGAGACCCACTCCGTGATGACGAGCCCGTCGTGTCGGGGATACTCCCCTCCGTGAACGCCTGAGTCTTTCACTCCGGCGGTCGTGCCTCAAATCAGGACCGCCCCTCGGGCGCGGCGGCGGTCCAGGTCAGTGCTCCCCGTGTCAGTGCTCCCCGTGGGCGGTGCCCGGGCGAGAACGCCGTGGAAGCCCGGAGACGACGATGTCGTAGGAGTTCTCGATCGCCTCGAGCAGCTCGTCCTCGTCGATGGCCCCGGTGGTGCGCAGGGTGTTCCAGCCGTGTCGGCCGATGTAGGCCATGACGGTCGCGTCGCCCGGGTAACGGTGCAGCCACTCGTCGGCCTCGGTGCGACTGCGGGCACTCTTGACCCCGATCGACTCCGCGCCGAGGAAGACGAAGATCTTGTCGCCCACCTTGGCGACCGTGTCACCGTCCCAGGGCGAGTCCTCCCAGGCCCCGGGAAGAGCGAGGGCGGCGGCCCGCAGCCGGGCGGCCACCTGTCCCTGGGACACCCCCCTCGTCATCGTCCGCTCCTCACCGCGTCGCGGCACTCATCTGCCGCAGCTCCTTCTTCAGCTCGCCGATCTCGTCGCGCAACCTGGCGGCCAGCTCGAAGTGCAGCTCCGCCGCCGCCTGGTGCATCTGCGTCGTGAGCTCCTGGATGAGCCCGGCGAGGTCCGCCGCGGCCATGTCCGCCGGACGGTTGGTCGAGCCGCCCGCGGACACCCCGACGTCGGCCGCCATCGCGCCGCGCCCAGAGCCGCTCTTGCCACGGGACTGCATGCGCCCCGAGCCCAACAGCTCCTGGGTGTCGGCGTCCTCCCGCTCGAGCAGGTCGGTGATGTCGGCGATCTTCTTGCGCAGCGGCGTCGGGTCGATGCCGTGCTCGGTGTTGTAGGCGATCTGCTTCTCACGGCGCCGGTTGGTCTCGTCGAGCGCCTGCTCCATCGACGGCGTCATCTTGTCGGCGTACATGTGGACCTGGCCCGACACGTTGCGGGCCGCGCGCCCGATGGTCTGGATGAGCGACCGGGCGGAGCGGAGGAAACCCTCCTTGTCGGCGTCGAGGATCGACACGAGCGAGACCTCGGGCAGGTCGAGCCCCTCGCGGAGGAGGTTGATGCCGACGAGGACGTCGAAGACCCCGGTGCGCAGCTCACGCAGCAGCTCGACGCGGCGCAGGGTGTCGATGTCGCTGTGGAGGTAGCGGACCCGGATCCCCTTGTCGAGGAGGTAGTCGGTGAGGTCCTCGGCCATCTTCTTCGTCAGGGTCGTGACGAGGACGCGCTCGTTGCGCTTCGTGCGCTCCTGGATCTCGTGCATGAGGTCGTCGATCTGGCCCTTGGTCGGCTTGAGCACGACCTCGGGGTCGATGAGGCCCGTGGGGCGGATGATCTGCTCGACCGGCGGGCCGGACTTGGCCAGCTCGTACTCCCCCGGCGTCGCCGAGAGGTAGACGGTCTGGCCGATGCGCTCGAGGAACTCCTCCCACTTCAGCGGGCGGTTGTCCATGGCGCTCGGCAGTCGGAACCCGTGCTCGACGAGCATCCGCTTGCGGGACATGTCGCCTTCGTACATCGCACCGATCTGGGGCACCGTCTGGTGCGACTCGTCCAGGACGAGCAGGAAGTCCTCGGGGAAGTAGTCGATGAGGCAGTTGGGGGCGGACCCGGAGGTGCGGCCGTCGATGTGGCGGCTGTAGTTCTCGATGCCGTTGCAGAAGCCGACCTGACGCATCATCTCGAGGTCGTAGGTCGTGCGCATGCGCAGGCGTTGGGCCTCGAGGAGCTTGCCCTGCTTCTCGAAGAGCGCCAGCTGGTCCTGCAGCTCGAGCTCGATGCCGCGGATGGCCCGCTCCATGCGCTCCGGTCCGGCGACGTAGTGCGAGGCCGGGAAGACGTACATCTCCTGCTCCTCGTTGACGACCTCTCCCGTCACCGGGTGCAGGGTGTAGATGCGCTCGATCTCGTCACCGAAGAACTCGATCCGGATCGCGAGCTCCTCGTAGACCGGGATGATCTCGACCGTGTCGCCCCGGACGCGGAACGTCCCGCGGGTGAAGGCGAGGTCGTTGCGGGTGTACTGCATCTCCACGAAACGCCGCAGCAGGTCGTCGCGCACGACCTCCTGACCGACCTTGAGCCGGGCCATCCGGTCGACGTACTCCTGAGGGGTGCCGAGACCGTAGATGCACGACACCGACGCGACGACGATGACGTCGCGACGGGTGAGCAGCGAGTTGGTGGCGGAGTGCCGCAGCCGCTCGACCTCGTCGTTGACCGAGCTGTCCTTCTCGATGTAGGTGTCGGTCTGCGGGATGTAGGCCTCGGGCTGGTAGTAGTCGTAGTAGCTGACGAAGTACTCGACGGCGTTGTTGGGCAACAGCTCCCGGAACTCGTTGGCCAGCTGCGCGGCGAGCGTCTTGTTGGGCGCCATGACGAGGGTCGGCCGCTGGACCTGCTCGATGAGCCAGGCCGTCGTCGCCGACTTGCCGGTGCCGGTGGCACCGAGCAGGACCGTGTCGGTGTCGCCGGCCTTGACGCGCCGCGCGAGCTCGGCGATCGCCGTCGGCTGGTCACCGCTCGGGGTGTACTCGGAGATCACCTCGAAGGGTGCCACCGTGCGCTGGAGGTCGGTCGTGGGACGCATGGCTCAACCGTACGTCGCACCTCCGACAGCGCCCACTCCCGGACCGGGATCGCGCGGCCTTCGCGGCTCCGCTCACGGCGCGTGTCACCATGAGCCCGTGAACCGCTCCGGGACCGCGACGCCCGCCTCGCAGACGGCGACTGCCCGGCGCGGTTCCAACCTGCCACGCGTCGGCGACTACAACCAGGTGGTCGTCCTGGAGGCCATCCGGCACCGCGTCGAAGGACTGAGCCGGGTGGAGATCGCGACTCTGACGGGCCTGTCGCCGCAGGCGGTCTCCAACATCTGCCGCCGTCTGCTCTCGACCGGGCTCGTCGTGGAGGCGGGAAAACGCGTGGCCGGCCCCGGCAAGCCCCGAACGCTGCTTCGCCTCGCCCCCCGTAGCCGGTTCGCCGTCGGGGTCCACCTGGACCCGGCTCTGATGACCTTCGTCGTCCTCGACCTCGTCGGCCGTCCCGTGGCCCGCTCGGTGCGGCCGCTCCGTCCGGGCCTGGGCCCCGACCAGGTGCTGACCGAGGTCGCCCAGGAGGTGTCCGCCCTCATCACGGCTTCCGGAGTCGAACCCGATCGAGTCGTCGGCCTCGGGGTGGCCGCACCGGGACCGGTGGACGCCTCGACCGGCACCCTGGTCCGTCCCCCCAACTTGCCGGGCTGGGACCGGGTCGCCATCCGCGACGCCCTGAGCGCAGCGACGAACCTGTGCGTCCTCCTCGACAAGGACGTCGTGGCCGCCGCGGTCGCCGAGCTCTGGACCGGCGCGATCGGAGAGCGGGGCAGTGCTGTCTTCTTCTACATCGGGACCGGAGTGGGTGCGGGTCTGGTCCTGGGTGGCGAGGTCTACCGTGGCCCGTCCGGCAACGCCGGAGAGATGGGCCACCTCCTCACCGATCCCGACGGCCCTCTCTGCGCGTGTGGTCAGCGTGGCTGCATCGGTGAGGCGTGTTCTCCACGCGTCCTCGTCGAGACGGCACGCCGTCGCGGCATCGGCCCGCTCGACCCACCTGACCGAATGACCGAGGACGACGGCAGAGCTGTGGACGTCGACCACCGGGATGTCATCGGCGATGCCTTCGGCAGGCTCTGTCAGCTGGCGAGGGGCGGGGACGCGGACGCCATCCAGTTGCTCGAGGCCATGGCCGAACGGTTCGCAAAGGCGGCCGCCGACGTGGTCGACCTGCTGGACCTGGACGAGGTCGTGTTCGGGGGCCCGCTCTGGGACGGACTGGCGCCCGTCTTCCTCCGCATCCTGCCCGACCTGCTCCGCTCGTCGGCTGCGGCCTCCACGATCCATTCCGTCACGGTGCGGGGCACGAGCGTGGGTGCCGATGTCGCCGCCGTGGGAGCGGCCTGCCTCGTGCTCGACGAGGCCTTCAGCCCTCGCTCGACGACCCTGCTCGTGACCCGCTAGGCCCAGGCGGGCTCTCGATTCGCCCCGCCTTCCCGAGAACGTGGGCCGTCGGCGCGAGCCCTCCCGAGGTGCGATCAGGCCCTTGACACCAATAACTCCATTTGATGTATAAAAGGCCGCAACGCGAGTCAAAGACGACTCGACCGGAGCAAAGGGGCCATCACTCATGAACCGCAGACACGGTGCCGTCGCGCTGAGCGCCGCCGCCCTCAGCATCTCCGTCGTCCTCGCGGGCTGCGGATCCTCCAGCTCAGGCGCCCCCGGACAGGGTGGTGGCGACGCCAACACCCTCACCGTCGCCTACCAGCGCACGTCGCAGTTCACGCAGCTCGACGCCGTCCTCAAGAAGGCCAAGACGGAGTATGAGGCAGCCCACCAGGGCAAGAAGGTCAACCTCGTGCCGATCGAGGCCGAGCAGGACCAGTACTTCACCAAGCTCGCCCTGATGAACCGTTCGGCGTCCACCGCTCCCGACGTCATCTACGAGGACAGCTTCCAGGTGCGCTCCGACGCAGCGGCAGGCTACCTCTCCCCCATCGACGAGCAGCTGGCCAAGTGGGCCGACTGGTCGCAGTTCGACGACACCGCGAAGCAGGCCGGACTCGGGGACGACGGCAAGACGTACGGCGTCTCCATGGGAACCGACACCCGTGCTCTCTACTACAACAAGAAGCTCTTCGCCCAGGCCGGGCTCCCGACGCAGTGGCAGCCGAAGACGTGGGACGACGTGCTCACCGCTGCCCGGACGATCAAGACCAAGCTCCCTGGCGTCACCCCCCTCAACATCTACGCCGGCAAGTCCAACGGCGAGGGCACCTCGATGCAGGGCTTCGAGATGCTGCTCTACGGCACCGACAGCACCCTCTTCGACACCAGCTCGAAGAAGTGGGTCACGGGCTCCAAGGGGTTCAAGGACTCCCTCGGCTTCTACAAGACCGTGTACGGCGAGAAGCTCGGGCCGAACCTCGACCTCGCCCTCGATGCCACGGTCGGCAGCCGGGTCTCCACCGAGCTGCTGCCGAAGGGCAAGCTCGCGATCGCGCTCGACGGTTCGTGGATGCCCGGGCAGTGGATCAAGGGTGACAACGCCTGGCCCGAGTGGGAGCAGTCGATCGGCTACGCGCCCATGCCGACGCAGAACGGCCAGCAGCCGGGCTCGACGTCCATGTCAGGAGGCTGGCTGCTGTCGGTCGGCGCCCACGCGCCCGACAAGCAGGCCGCCGTCGACTTCATCGGTGTGGCGCTCAACCGCGAGAACGCGCTGAAGTACGACACGGAGAACAGCCAGATCGCGGTGCGCAAGGATGTCGCGAGCGACCCCAAGTACCTCGCCTACAACCCGTCCTTCAAGTTCTTCTCGTCGCTCGTCCCGGTGACGCACTTCCGCCCCGCGACGCCGGACTACAGCCAGATCTCCGGTGCGATCCAGGTCGCCGTCGAGTCGGTGGCGACGGGAGCCGCCACTCCGGACGCCGCCACGCAGACGTACGACCAGAGCCTGCTGGGCATCGTCGGCCAGGACAAGACCCAGGCAGGCTGAGATGACCGCCCTGGACACTCAGGGCCCGACGCGTCGGGAGCCGGCTCCGGTCGGCTCCCGTCCCGGCGGACCCGGCGCACCCGTGAAGGGGCGGGCGCGGGCGGCCCTGCGGCTGCTGCCGCTCAGCCCCGCGATCGTCCTGATGGCGATCTTCCTCGCAGGCCCCATCGGGTACGCGCTCTACGGCTCGCTCACCAACGCGGCCATGTCGGGCTACCGTGCCGCCAACCCGGACTTCGTCGGTCTCGACAACTACACGCGACTACTGTCGAGCGGCCAGTTCTGGGAGTCGGCCTGGCTCACGCTGCTCTTCGTCGTGGCCTCTGCGGTGATCGGCCAGAACGTCCTCGGGATGGCGCTGGCGCTGCTGCTGCGCGCCGGTCCCAAGCGGCTCGGCTCCCTCGTCAGCGCCCTCGTCGTCATGGCCTGGGTGCTCCCCGAGATCGTCGCCGCCTTCACCTTGTATGCGTTCTTCTCCTCCCAGGGCACGCTCAACACCGCCCTGGGCTGGCTGGGGCCCGACGGCCCGTCGTGGTTGATCCTGTTCCCGATGCTCTCGGTCATCCTCGCCAACGTGTGGCGCGGCACGGCCTTCTCGATGATGGTCTACAACGCCGCCCTGGCCGAGGTCCCACCGGAGATCACCGAGTCGGCGCAGATCGACGGCGCGAACGCCCTGCAGCGCTTCAGCCGCATCACGCTGCCGATGATCCGGCGTGCGATCGCCACGAACATGATGCTGACCACGTTGCAGACGCTCGGCGTCTTCACGTTGATCTGGGTCATGACGGGAGGAGGCCCCGGCACGAAGAGCTCGACGTTGCCCGTTCTCGCCTTCCAGCAGGCCTTCAAGTTCGCCCAGGTCGGCTACGGCACCGCCATCGCCACCGTGACGCTTGTCATCGGCGCGGCCTTCGCCCTCGTCTACGTCCGCGTCCTCAAGCCGGAGGTCGACTGATGACCGAGTCCACCACCCAGGCCTCGCGCCGCGAGCCGTCGCGCGTGGCCGCCGCGGCGGGCACCGTCGCTGCCCCGGCGCCGAGTCCGGCTCCGCCACAGCTGTCGTCGCCCACGCGCAAGGGGTCCTCCCTCGCTGCGGGTGCCGCTCTCGTCATCGTCGCCGTCGCGTTCATCGTGCCGCTGGCCTGGTTGCTGCTGGCGTCGATCAACCCCTCTGCCACCGTGTCGGTCACGGTCCCCACGTCACCAACGCTCGAGAACTACCGCACCGTGCTGACGCCCGAGCTCACCTTCACACCGCTGCTCAACTCGCTCGTCATCTCGGGCAGCACGGCGCTGATCACGGTCCTGGTGGCGGTCCTCGCGGCATACCCCCTCTCGCGGTACAGGATGCGGTTCAACCGCAGCTTCCTCTACACGATCCTCTTCGGCAGCTGCCTGCCGATCACCGCGGTCATGGTGCCCGTCTACGCACTCTTCGTCACCCTCGGCCTGCTCGACTCGATGCCCGGCACCATCCTCTTCCTCGCGGCGACGTCGCTGCCGATGGCGGTGTGGATGATGAAGAACTTCATGGACAGCGTGCCGGTCTCGCTCGAGGAGGCCGCATGGGTCGACGGCGCCAGCGCGATGCAGGCGCTGCGCCGGGTCGTCGTCCCATTGATGCGACCTGGCCTCGCCGTCGTCTTCATCTTCGTCTTCACCCAGGCATGGGGGAACTTCTTCGTCCCCTTCGTGCTGCTCCTCGACCCGGCGAAACAGCCTGCTGCCGTGTCGATCTACACCTTCTTCGGCACCAACGGCGCGATCGCGTACGGCCAGCTGGCCGCGTTCTCGGTGCTCTACTCCGTGCCGGTGCTCGTGCTGTACCTGCTGGTCCAACGCCTCGCGGGGGGCTCCTTCGCCCTCGCCGGCTCCGTCAAAGGTTGAGAGGAATCCTCCGTCGTGCACGACAACACCAAGCTCGTCGAGATGCGGGTCGACCGCTTCGTCCGTGAGCGCGTCATCCCCTCGCTCTACCGCCGCCGTGAGGCGCTGTCGACCCGGCACTGGGTGGTGCCCGGCGAGCCGGTCCCCTTCGCCGAGGCCGTCGGTTCGGACTTCGAGCCAATCGAGCCCGGTACACCGTGGGGTCGCCCCTGGGGCACGACGTGGTTCCGGGTCACGGGAGACGTGCCAGCGGGCTGGGGCACCGAGGGCACCAGGGTCGAGGTCGTCGTCGACCTGGGCTACTCCGACACGCACCCCGGCTTCCAGGCGGAGGCCACCGCCTACCGGCCGGACGGCACGGTGATCAAGGGCCTGCACCCGCGCAACCGCTACATCCGGCAGGCTGACGCCGCCCCCGGCGACTCGGTCGACCTGCTGCTCGAGGCCTCGGCCAATCCCGACGTCGCCGGCGGCGGCGCCTTCACCTTCGAGCCGACCCGCCTCGGCGACCTCGCCACCGCTGGTCAGGTCCCCCTCTACCGTTGGCGTGCGGCCGACCTCGCCGAGCTCGATGTCACGGTGTGGGAGCTGCACCAGGACGTGATCGCGCTCACGGGCCTGATCGAGCAGCTGCCGCCGACGTCCTCCCGCCGGGCCACGGTGGTCCGCGCGCTCGAGGACATGGTCGACGCCGTGGACCCCGAGGACGTGGCGGGCACCGCCACCGCCGGCCGCGACGCGCTGCGTGCCGTCCTGGACGCTCGCGCCGACGCGACGGCGCACCGGGTCGTTGCCGTCGGGCACGCCCACATCGACTCCGCCTGGCTGTGGCCGACGCGCGAGACGGCCCGCAAGTGCGCCCGCACCTTCTCGAACGTCCTCGCGCTCATGGACGAGAACCCCGACCTCGTCTTCGCCTGCTCGTCCGCGCAGCAGTACGCCTGGGTCAAGGACACGCAGCCCCAGCTCTTCGAGCGCATCCGCGCCCGGGTGCGCGAAGGCCGCTTCGTGCCGGTGGGCGGCATGTGGGTCGAGTCCGACACCAACATGCCCGGGGGTGAGGCGCTCGCCCGACAGTTCGTCGCCGGGAAGCGCTTCTTCGCCGAGGAGCTCGGGGTAGAGCCGCTCGACGTGTGGCTCCCGGACTCCTTCGGCTACACCGCCGCCCTGCCGCAGATCGCGACCGCTGCCGGGGCCCGGTGGTTCCTCACGCAGAAGCCGTCATGGAACGAGACCAACCGGATGCCGCACCACACCTTCTGGTGGGAGGGCATCGACGGCAGCCGGATATACACCCACTTCCCGCCCGCTGACACCTACAACTCCCTCGTGTCGGCCGAGGACCTCGCCCGGGCCGAGGGCCAGTTCGCCGAGAAGGGCCGGGCCAACACCTCGCTGCTGCCCTTCGGCTACGGCGACGGTGGCGGTGGTCCCACCCGCGAGATGCTAGCCGCCGCCGCTCGCACCAGGGACCTCGAGGGCTCGCCCCGGGTCGAGCTGGGAGGCCCCCACGAGTTCTTCCGGGACGCCCAGGCCGAGTATCCCGACCCGCCCGTGTGGAGCGGCGAGATGTACCTCGAGTTCCACCGTGGCACCTACACCTCGCAGGCCCGCACCAAGCGCGGCAACCGCCGGAGCGAGCACCTGCTGCGCGAGGCGGAGCTCTGGGCCACGACGGCCGCCGTCCGGGGCGGCACGGCATACCCCTACGACGCGCTCGAGCAGGCCTGGCACACGGTTCTGCTCCAGCAGTTCCACGACATCCTGCCCGGCACGTCCATCGCCTGGGTGCACCGTGAGGCGGAGGAGCGCTACGCCGAGGTGGCGGAGCGGCTGGAGGCGCTCATCTCCACCTCGCTCGCCGAGATAGCCGGAGAGGGTGGCCAACCCCTCGTCTTCAACGCGGCGCCGTATGCCGTCGACGGCGCGGCTGCGCTCGGGGCCGGGGCGGCAGCCGCGGCCGAGGCCGAGGCGGGAGATGACCGCGGGACCCGCAGTGACCCCGAAGACGTCCACGCGACAAGGCAGCCCGTCACCGTCGAGCACGATGACGCAGGCGGCATCGTCCTCGACAACGGGATCGTCCGAGCCGTCGTCGATGCCGACGGCCTGCTCGCCTCGGTGCTGGACCTGCGCGCCGGCGCCCGGGAGACGCTCGCGCCGGGCACGAGGGGTGGCCTGCTCCAGCTGCACCGGGACACCCCGACGCAGTGGGATGCGTGGGACATCGACGAGCACTACCGGCGGCACACCACCGACCTCGTGTCCGCGGACGTCGTCAAGGTGGACGCGTGTGAGGACTCACGCGCCAGGGTCCTGGTCGTGCGCTCCTTCGGCTCCTCCCGGATCGAGCAGCTCATCACGCTCGAGGCCGGCAGCAGCGTGATCGGGTTCGACCTCGACATCGACTGGCACGAGCGCCAGAAGATGCTCAAGCTCGCCTTCCCGATCGACGTGCACGCCGAACGGGCTGCCTCCGAGATCCAGTTCGGCCACGTGCACCGTCCGACGCACAGCAACACCTCGTGGGACGTGGCGCGCTTCGAGACCTGCGCGCACCGCTGGGTGCACGTGGGCGAGAGCGGCTGGGGCGTGGCCGTGGTCAACGACTCGACCTACGGTCACGACATCGGCCGCGCGACGCGGGAGTCCGGCGGGACGACGACGACAGTGCGCCTCTCGCTCCTGCGGGCCCCGGCCTACCCGGACCCGGAGGCCGACCAGGGCCGCCACCGGCTGCGTGTCGGACTCGTCGTCGGTGCCGGCATCCCCGAGGCCGTGCGTGAGGGCTACCGCATCAACCTCCCCCTGCGGCGGGTGACAGGCGCGGCCGTGCCCGACCCCCTGGTCCGGGTGGAGGGGTCGGAGGCCGTCGTCGTCGAGGCGGTCAAGATGGCCGAGGACCGGAGCGGTGACGTGGTCGTGCGCCTCTACGAGGCACACGGTGGTCGGGCGCAGGCTCGTCTCGTGCCCGGCTTCGACGTGGCCGAGATCGTCGAGACCGACCTGCTCGAGCGACCGCTCGAGGAAGGCTCGGTGCTGCTCGACGCCGACGGGCGGCTCTCGCTCCGCCCGTTCCAGCTCGCAACGCTCCGCCTGCGACGGGCGCGGTGACGGGCGCGGTGACGGGCGCGGTGACGGGCGCGGTGACGGGCGCGGCCGTGCCGTGGTTCGGTCAGGCCACACACCGCGCCTGGCTCGACGACCACTGTCGGGACCTGCTCGCCTTCGGCGCGCAGTGCGCGGCACAGGGCGGGGGCGCATGGTGGCTCGACGATCGGGGACGCCCAGCTCCTGAGCGGGGACTGCACACGTGGATCACGGCACGCATGGTCCACGTCTACTCGCTCGGCGCACTCCTCGGACTGCCAGGCAGCGGACCCGTCGCGGACGCCGCACTGGCCGGCCTCACCGGCCCGTTGCGCGACCCGGAGCACGGTGGGTGGTATCCCTCGCTCGACGCCACGGGCCGCCCTGCGACCGGCAAGGCGTGCTACGACCACGCGTTCGTCGTGCTCGCCGCATCGACGGCCACGGCGGCGGGGCGCCCCGGCGCCGCGCAGCTGCTGCGCGACGCACTCGCCGTCTTCGACACCCGCTTCTGGGACGCACACGAGCAGCTGCCTGTCGACCTCTGGGACACCGGCTTCGAGCAGCTCGACGGCTACCGCGGCATCAACGCGGCGATGCACTCGACCGAGGCGATGCTCGCCGCCTCCGACGTGCTGGCCCACGTTCTCGGGGACGGCGACACGGCCGCGACTTGCCGCGCGCGGGCACTCGGCATCCTCGACCGCGTCGCGGCCTGGGCCGCCGACAACGCGTGGCGCGTGCCGGAGCACTTCGACGACAGGTGGCAGGTGCAGCTCGAACACCACGCCGACCGACCCGACGACCCGTTCAAGCCCTACGGGGCGACGGTCGGTCACGCCCTCGAATGGGCTCGGCTCATGCTGCACGGGGAGGCCGCCGCGTTCGCCGCAGGGGATGCCGCGTCGCCGGCGCTGCTCCGGGCCGCCGAGTCGCTCTTCGACCGTGCGGTGGCCGACGGCTGGGACGTCGACGGCAACCCGGGTTTCGTCTACACCACGGACTGGAGCGGAGCCCCGGTCGTGCGCGACCGCATGCACTGGGTGGCCGCCGAGGCCACCGCCACAGCGGCGGCGCTGCACCAGCGCACCGGACGGCAGGCCTACGCCGACCACTACGCCACGTGGTGGGACCACATCCGGCTGGCGCTCGTCGATGACGTGCACGGCTCCTGGCACCACCAGCTCGACGAGCACAACGTGCCCACCGACACCGTGTGGCCCGGCAAGGCCGACCTCTACCACGCCGTCGGCGCCACACTGGTCCCACGGCTGCCCCTGGCGCCGGCCGTGGCGGTCGCCGTGCGTCACGCGTGCTGGCTCTGACCCAGACCCAGACCCAGACCCCGAGCCCGACCCGGAGCGACCCGGACCGACCCCACCGCGGCCGATGCGCTCGGTCCCCCGGGCGGCGCGGCCGTCAGCCCTCGGGCGACTCGTCCCAGACATACGCGGGGCGCAGCTCGACGGTGTCGCCGGGCCCGGCGAAGTTGACCGCGATCTCCTCCGCCCGCTCCCGGGACGCGACGTCGAGCAGGAAGAAGCCCGCGAGGTGCTCCTTGCTCTCGGCATACGGCCCGTCCGTGGCCACGGTGCCGTCGGCAGCCCAACGGTAGAGCCGGGAGGACGTGGGGTCGCCGAGGGCCTCGCCGCCCTTGAGCTCCCCGCTCTTCGAGAGCTCCTCGAGCATCGCGTCGAAGGCTGCGCCCCCGGCGTCGCGCTCCTCCTGAGGCCGGGCGAGCGCCTCGGCGACGAAGTCACCGGTCGGGTGCCCCCACGGCTGGGGGTTCGAGTGGATGAGGATGACGTACTTCATGGGTGGTCCCTTCGGTTCGCGAGCGGTCAGTCTGCCGCTTCGGGAGGGACGTCGGAGCCGACACGCCGTCCTCGACGTCAGGGCACGCGGTGGGTCCACTCCGGGGTCGCGAACTTCTCGTCGACGAGCCGCTGGGCGGCAGCCAGCTCGTCCGGCCGGTAGTCGGAGCCGCTCGAGCGGTAGCGACGCGCGAAGGACGCCGCGAACGACTCGAGGATGGCGTCACGCGTCATGCCCGTCTGCGAGCGCATCGGGTCGACCCGCTTGTTGGCCGACTTCGTGCCCTTGTCGCTCATCTTCTCGCGGCCGATGCGCAGCACCTCGAGCATCTTGTCGGCGTCGATGTCGTAGGCCATCGTCACGTGGTGGAGCACGGCGCCGGAGGCGAAGCGCTTCTGGGCAGCGCCGCCGATCTTGCCGCGGTCGCTCGCGATGTCGTTCAGGGGCACGAAGTGCGCGTCGACTCCGATGTCGGCGAGCGCCTCGATGACCCACTCGTCGAGGAAGGAGTAGGAGCGCTCGAAGCTCAGGCCCTCGACGAGCGAGGTCGGCACGGCGAGGGAGTACGTGATGGTGTTGCCCGGCTCCATGAACATCGCGCCCCCTCCGGAGACCCGACGCACGACGTCGATGCCGTGTCGTTGCGCGCCCTCCGGGTCGACCTCGTTGCGGACGGACTGGAAGGAGCCGATCACGACGAGCGGGCTGTCCCAGTCCCAGAAGCGCAGCGTCGGGGGCCGCTCCCCCGAGGCGACCTCGTGGGCGATGACCTCGTCGAGGGCGACGTGGAGGGCCGGGTCGAGCACGCGGGCCGGGATGACGTCGAAGTGGTGGTCGTCCCACCCGGTCGCCTTGCCGAGGGCGCGGCGGATCGCGATGCCGATCGACTCGGCGGTGAAGCCGATGAGCGACACGTCATCGGCGAGAGCGCCGGTGACGGCCCCGGCCAGCTGCTCGACACCGGCGTCGACGGGCATCCCCGTCAGCGCCGCGTTGATGTCGCCGAGCGCCTCGTCGGGCTCGAGGAAGAAGTCTCCGGACACGCTGACTCCCGCGAGCCGCCCATCCACCTCCTCGAGGTCGACCGCCACGAGCTTGCCACCGGGAACCTTGTACTCACCGCGCATGCCAGCCACAACACCACGCACCGCGTGCGTATGCCGGGTGCCTCCCTAGCGCGGCTGCCACCCCGTGCGCTCGGCCCAGTCCGTGGCGCGCTGCCACGCGCCCTCGAACCACGGCTCCTTGGCCGCCACGTAGTCCGACGTGCTCTCGTGGAGTGCGAGCAGGCGCCGCTTCTCGGCCGCGTAGACGTCCCGCTCAGCGGGCTCGTGGCGCAGCCAGTCTCGGAAGAGCAGCGCGAATCGCCAACCCGCAGAGCCTTTCTCGCGTACATGGACGTGGACGTGGTTGTCCGGGTCGCACCCACCGAGGAAGCGTTTGCGCCACTCCGCAGGGTCGGCGCCACCGGAGTGGGGCGTGTCGGTGTGGATGCCGTGGTTGAAGACGTAGCCCGCGTCGGTGAAGGCTGCGCGCACGTCGTCACGGTCGGCGTCGGCGAGGTGGTGCACCCCGACCTGGACGTCGATGACGTCCTTGGCGACGAGGCCCGGCACGGACGTCGAGCCGATGTGCGACACCTCGGTGACGACGCCGGTGGCCGCGAGCGCCGCGGCGACTCGGGCGACGACGCGCTCGGCGCGGGGCTCCCAGTCGGCGCGAGGCGCGACGATGACGTCGGCTGCCAGGTCCGAGCGGCGGGACCGGGTGCCGGACGCGAGGTTGACGGCATACGGCTGCAAGCGCTCCGCCCACAACGCGTCGACGGCGCGCTCGAGCTCGTCCGGGGTGCCGGAGTTGTCGAGGACGACGTCGGCGACGGCCCGCCGCTGTGCGTCGGTGGCCTGCGCGGCGACGCGGTGTCGGGCGTCCTCCTCCTGGAGGCCTCGCTGCTCGACGAGCCTGCGCACCCGGGTCTCGACGTCGGCCTCGACGACGACGGTGAGGTGCTCGTGCACCCAGAGGCCGCGCTCGACGAGGAGGGGCATGTCGTAGACGGAGACACCGTCACGGGGAGCGGCGGCCCGCTGCCCGGCAACCCGGGACGCTATCGCGGGCCCGGTGATGGCGTCGAGGGCGTCGAGGGCGTCACGGTCGGGGAAGACGATGGCGGCCAGAGACCCCCGGTCGAGCGAGCCGTCGGCGCGGATCACACCCTCGCCGAAGCGCTCCCGGATCCGTTGCAGCGTCGGCTCGCCCGGCTCGACGACCTCACGCGCAACGGCATCGGCGTCGACGACGTGCGCGCCGAGCTCGCCCAGTCGACGCGAGACCGTGGACTTGCCCGAACCGATTCCTCCGGTGACCCCGACGCGCAGCATTCGGCCAGCCTAGGGGCGTCGGGCCCGTGGACGTCTCAGGCCAGACGCGCGGGGAAGCCGCCCTTGGCCACCGGACCCCACCGGGTGGGGGTGACCCGGAGCAGCGACTTGCCCTGGTCGCGCATCGCCTGGCGATACTCCTCCCAGTCGGGGTGCTCGCCGGAGATGGCGCGGAAGTAGTCCACGAGGGGCTCGACGGACTCCGGGAGGTCGATGACCTCGCAGTCACCGTCCAGCTGCACCCACTCGCCGCCGAAGTCGTCGGACAACACGAGGACGCTGACCTGGGGCCGGCGGCGGGCGTTGGCCGTCTTGGCCCGCTCGGGGTAGGTCGATATGACGATGCGGCCCTGCTCGTCGACGCCGCCGGTGACCGGGGAGGCCTGCGGGCGGCCGTCCGAGCGCTGCGTCATGAGCACCATGGAGTGGCGGGGGCGCACGAAGTCGAGCATCGCCTCACGGTCGACGTCGGTGTTGGTGGCGATCTGCCGGGGCATGGTCAGTCCTCCTGGCTTCCGGTGCTGGCACGGTCGAAGGTCGCGACGAGCGCGTCGGCCAGCCACGCGGCATACATCGCGTGGGTCCACCCGCAGCGTCGCACGAGGCGGTCGTAGATCTCGGGGGCGGTCACGGTCCAGACGGTGTCGGTGAACCGCTCGCGGTCGAACCGGGTCGGGAGCCCGTGGGCCGCCTCGAGGGCTGTCAGGGCGTTCGTGTTGCCGACGCGGCGCTCGAGGTCGATCGTCGCGACGAACTCCTGCAGGCCCGTGTCACCGCCCGAGCCCTGGGCGAGGAGCACGCCGAGCAGCGGTCCGACGCGCTCGTAGATGATGGCGCACAGGGCGGCATACGCGCGCACGAAACCCTCGCGGTCCGGAGCCTGTGACATGGCCCGGAACTCCGGCCGGTCCTGCATGGCCACGGGGGCGTCGTCGCCGACGAGCAGCACGTCGTAGACGGCCTTGACGACCGACGCCTTGCCGCCAATGGCGTTGTAGACGGTCTGCGAGCTGACCCCGGCCGACGACGCGAGGGCGTTGACGGACATCGCGTGGTAGCCGTCGCGCAACAGGATGGCCCGGGCTGCGTCGATGATCCGGCGCCGGGTCGCCAGGGCCGCCTCCGCACGCGAGCGGTTGTCGTACGCCCGGTCTGTTGACATCGGTGCCCTTCGAAAAGCATCATGAGTTCGCTGGAACGGCGTTCTAGCGAATGGGTGGGGTCCAGGGGTCCCCATCCAGCTGCTGCACTCGCGGCTGCGACCGCTATCTGCCGATCGCACGAGTGTGCCACGAGCGCCCCGGCTCCCGCCCGAAGGGGCAACGGAGGGGGAGCGAGGGGCCGGACCACGGTCCGGTCCCTCGCTGCCGCGAGGGGTCAGGTGGAGGCGCGTGACAGCGCCGAGGCGGCCCGGTCGGGATAGTCGGTGACGAGCCCGTCGACCCCTGCCCGGACGAGCTCGACCATGCGCCCGGGGTCGTTGACCGTCCACGGCAGCACGGCGAGTCCCGCCGTGTGGGCCCGCTCGACGAGGCCCTCGTCGACGAGCTCGTGCGCCGGCGAGATCACCTGCGCCCCGACGGCGACGGCGCCGTCGCACATGTCGTGCGACTCCCCCACCACGACGCTGCCCGTCCACGGGCTTCCCGGCACCCACGTCTCCGGCGCCACGAGCGCGGAGCGGAGCACGCCCGGTGCGAGCTCCGCCGAGAGCTCGAGGACCGCCCAGTCGAAGGAGTGCACGAAGCACTGGTGCTCGAGCCCCGCCGCGTGCACGCTCGCGAGCACGCCTTCGAGCAGTCGACGCCGGCCCGCCGACTCCGCGGCGTCGCGCGGGTCGATCTTGAGCTCGATCGTCCACCACACGTCCGGAGCACGCTCCAGCCCGTGGGCCAGGACCTCCCCGAGCGTCGAGATGCGCGCGCCCGGCGCAGGACGCTGGTCCGGGAAGCCCTCCAGCGTCCGGCTGCCCACGTCGACCGTGCGCAGCTGCTCCAGCGTCAGGTCGGCGACCCGGGCCCCGACGAGGTCGCGCCCGGTCGGGAGGCACTTCTCCGGCAGCAGCACGGCGTCGTGCCAGACGACGACCTCGCCGTCCGCGGTGAGCCGGACGTCGAGCTCGACTCCGGTCACGCCCGCGTCGTAGGCGGCCCCGAAGCCGGCGAGCGTGCTCTCCACGACGAGGCCCCGGGCCCCGCGATGGCCCTCGACGTCGAACCGGCCGGCGGCCCAGGGACCGGGGCGTGCGGGCATCTCAGGCCTCGATCCGCTCGCCCGACCCGGCGTCGAAGAGGTGCACCTCGCCACGGTTCGGCTCGACGTGCACGACGTCCCCGACCCGCAGGTGGGTGCGCTTGTCGAGGCGGACCGTGACCCGATCCGCCGTCTCGTCGGCATCGACCGGACGGCCGTAGACGAACGACTCCGCCCCGAGCGACTCGACGAGCTCGACGTTGAGCGCCACCGACGTCGCGCCCGGGCCCTGCTCCGGCGTCCCGACGACGTGCCATGACTCGGGGCGCAGGCCCACGACGACCTTCTCGCCTGCCCGACCGGCCACCGCGCGGTCGAGGGGCACGTCGACGCCGTGCACGCGGGCGACGCCCTCCCGGACGACGGACTCGACGAGCGAGATCGCCGGTGACCCGATGAAGGCCGCGACGAAGGTGTTGACCGGGTGGTCGTAGAGCCGCTCCGGGGTGTCGACCTGTTGCAGCTTCCCGTCGCGCAGCACCGCGACGCGGTGACCCATCGTCATGGCCTCGACCTGGTCGTGGGTGACGTAGACCGTCGTGATGCCGAGACGACGCTGGAGGCCGGCGATCTGCGAGCGGGTGGACACCCGGAGCTTGGCGTCGAGGTTGGACAGCGGCTCATCCATGCAGAAGACCTTGGGGTTGCGCACGATGGCGCGGCCCATGGCGACGCGCTGGCGCTGGCCGCCGGACATCTGGCCCGGCTTGCGGTCGAGGAGCTGCTCGAGCTCGAGGATCTTCGCGGCCTCGGTGACGCGCTGCCTCGTCTCCGACTTGCTCACCTTGGCGTTGTCGAGCGCGAAGGCCATGTTCTGGGCCGCGGTCATGTTGGGGTAGAGCGCGTAGCTCTGGAAGACCATGGCGATGTCGCGGTCACGCGGCCGCACACCCTTCTGGTCGTGCCCGTCGACGAGGATCCGCCCTCCGTCGATCGGCTCGAGGCCGGCGAGCATGCGCAGCGTCGTCGACTTGCCGCAGCCCGAGGGCCCGACGAGGACGAGGAACTCACCGTCGGCGATGTCGAGTGTGATGCTGTCGACGGCGGGGCTGTCGTCCTTGGAGAACCGACGAGTCGCCTCGTCGAAGTACACGGTTGCCATGTGCTGGCCTCTCGGGTCGTTCTGGTCGGGTCCGGAATGCCGTCCGGCGGCTCCGTGCGGAACGCGCCGGACGGCATGCGACCGGGTCGCGCAGTACGTCAGGCGCTGAGCTTGCTCTTGATCTGCGAGTCGAAGACCTGCTGGCTCTCGGCGTCGAGACCCTTGAAGACCGTTGCCACGTCCTGGCCCTGGACGATCTGGTCGAGGCCCTTGCCGATGCGTGCCCCGCCGCCGGGCAGGAGCACGCGCGCGTTGTCCTGGGACCGCGTCTTGGGCAGCTGCTCGATGGCCGTCTTGGCGTTCGGGTTCTTCGCGAGGAACGCCTTTTCCGCCGGCAGGTCGACGGCCGACTTGCGCACGGGCATGTAGCCGGTGGCCTGCGTGAAGGTGACGGTGTTCTGCGCGTTCGTCAGGAACTCGATGAACTTCAGGGCGTTCTTCTTGCGCTCGTCGGAGATGTTCGCCGGGATGCCGACGCCGGCGCCGCCGGTGGGGCAGTTGCCCTCACCGGGCAGGAACGCCGTGCCGAACTGGAACTTCGCGTCCTTGGCGACACCGCCGAGCGAGCCGGTCGACATCATGCTGCAGCCGACGATGCCGGCCGTGAAGTCGGGCGCCGGGTCCTTCGAGAGCTTGAGGAAGCCGCTCTTGGCGAGGTTCTGCAGGTAGGCGCCGGCCTTGACGGTGTTGGGGTCCGAGAAGGTGGGCGTCCACTCCTTGGAGTAGGCGCCGCCGTAGCCCCACACCATGTTCTGGAAGACCCAGTCGAGGTAGTTCGAGCCGTCGGGGAGCTCCATGACGATCTTGTCCGAGCCCGCCGCCGCCTTGAGCTTCGGTGCCCACGTGAGGAACTCGTCCCAGTCCTTCGGCCCGCGGTCCTCGAGGCCGGCAGCCTTCCAGAGGTCCTTGTTGTAGTAGAAGAGCGGCGTGGACCGCGCGAACGGCAGGGCGTAGTGCTTGTCGCCCAGGTTGTAGTCGTTGTAGAGCGCGTCGACGTAGTCGCTGGTGTCGATCTTGGCCGACGACAGCAGCTCGTCCATCGGGGCGAGCTGCTTGTTGAGCGCGAAGTTGAACCACGTGACGTCGGAGACGACGACCACGTCCGGCAGCTGGCCACCGGCCAGGGAGGCGTTGAACTTCTGCGCGACCTCCTCGTAGTTCTTGCCGGCGTCGACGAGCTTGACCTTGAGGCTCGGGTTCGCGGCCTCGAACGCCTTGATGATCGCCTGCTCCACCGGCTTGCTGTTGCCGGGGTGGTTGCTCCAGAACTCGACGGTGTTGCTCGAGCCGCCTCCGCCGCCCGTCGACGGGGCCGTGCCGGTGCCGGCGCACGCGGAGAGCCCGGCGATGCCGGCAGCACCGGCGAGGCCGAGAAATCCTCGGCGTGAGAACTCGTTCATGGATGGTGCCTTTCCCTGTGGTGGTGGGTTGGGTCGGTGGGACGTGGATGAACGGCGAATCGCGCTGCAGCAGCTGCGGGTTCAGCTCTTGACAGCCCCGGCGGTGAGTCCCTTGATCATCTGTCGCTGGAGGAAGAGGAACAGCACGAGGATCGGCAGCATCGCCAGCACGGTGCCGGCCATGACCGGGCCCCAGTTCGTGACGCCGTCGTTGTTCTGCAGGAACGTCAGGCCGACCGGCAGGGGCGCCGTCGTCTCGTCGTCGGACATGAGGAACGGCCAGAGGTACTCGTTCCACTCGTTGACGACCGTGATGAGGGCGAAGGCGACGAGCGTCGGCCACGACATCGGCAGGACCACGCGCCAGAGCAGCTTCATCGGGCCGGCTCCGTCGAGGCGCGCCGCCTCGATGATCTCTCCGGGCAGGTTGAGGAACTGGTTGCGCATGAGGAAGGTGCCGAACGCGACGCCCGCCAGCGGGATGATGATGCCCTGGTAGGTGTTGCGCCAGCCCAGCTGCGCGACGAGGGCGTAGTTGCTGATGACGGTGATCTGGTTGGGCACCATGAGGGCCGCGATGACCACGAGGAAGACGATGGAGCGTCCGGGAAAACGCAGCAGCGACAGGGCGTACGCGCTGAGAACGCCCAGGACGATCTTCGCGACCGACGTCGCCGACGTGATGATGACCGAGTTGCGGACATAGTCGAAGAACGGGATGCGGGTCGTCAGCTCGCTGTAGTTCGCGCCGGTCGCCGGGTTGGGCCACCACTGGGCGGGGCGGACGTAGATGTCGCCACGCTCCTTGAAGGACGTGATGAGGATCCAGAAGAGCGGGACGGCGACGACGAGGACGATGAGAACCATGCCGGCGTATCCCGCTGCCGTCCAGGCGGGCCCGCGGTGGTGCGTCGAGGCTTCGACGTTGTGCGCCGCGCGGCGTCGCCGGCGCCGCGCGTGCACCTCAGGGGCTTTCTCCTCGTCGAGGTCCTCGACGACCGTGGACGTGCTCATGCCTGCTTCCCCCTGTCCATGAACCGCACCTGCACGACCGTCACGGCGAGCAGGATGACGAACATGACGGTGGCGACGGTGGCGCCGTAGCCGGCGCGTTGGTTGACGAACGTCTCCTGGTAGACCTGGTAGACGAGGGTGGTCGTGCCGTTGCCCTGGGGGCCGCCCCGGGTCATGACGTTGATGATGTCGAAGACCTGGACCGAGCTGAGCAGCACCGTGATCGAGAGGAAGAACGTCGTCGGGCGCAGCTGTGGCATGAGGACACGCCGGAAGCGCGTCCAGGCGGAGGCGCCGTCGATCTCGGCCGCCTCGTCGAGATCGGCCCGTCGCCCCTGGAGCGCCGCCAGGTAGATGACGAACGTGTAGCCGAGGTTCTTCCAGATGTAGGTGACCGTCACCATGAACAGCGCCCAGCCCGGCTGCTGGTAGAAGTCCGGCGACGCGACGCCGATCCGCGCGAGCAGGTCCCGGACGAGCCCGAACTGCGGGTCGAAGACGAACTGGAAGGCGATCCCGATCGCCGCCCCCGAGATGACGAAGGGAGCGAAGACGACCGACCGCACGAGGTTGCGACCCCGGAGCTTCTGGTCGAGCAGGAGCGCGAGCCCCAGGCCGAGCGCCATGGAGATGCCGACCGTCGCAACGGTGAAGACCACCGTGTTGCGCACGATGATCTTCGTGTCGTCCCGCCCGAACCACTCGATGTAGTTCGACAGCCCGACGGGGTTGGCGACGGGCGAGGAGATGTTCCAGTCCGTGAACGACAGCCGGATGTTGTCGAGGAGCGGGCGGTAGGTGAAGACGATGAGCAGGACGAGGTTGGGCAGGAGCAGGAGCGCCGCGAGCGTCCACTCCCAGGCCCGTCCGCTCGAGCGCCGCGGCGGCGGCCCCACCTCCGGCGGCGGCCCCACCTCGGGCGCGGGGCTGCGGGGTTCGGTCAGCGATGACTGCACCCGGCCAACCTAGCGGCGCGGATGCACCGAGAGCGGCTTTGCCACGTCGGGCATTCAACGCGTGTCTGAACTCCTGGCGTGGGGCCCTCAGCCCTCACCGCAGCCGGGACGCGGAGAAGCCCCGGACCCTGTGGGGTCCGGGGCTTCTCCAGAGCGGTCAGCCCTGAGCGGTGGGGCTCAGTTGCCGGTCAGCTTCTCACGCAGCGCCGCGAGCGCCTCGTCCGAAGCCAGGGTGCCCTCGACGGGAGCCGGAGCGTTGCGCGGAGCGCGCTCGCCACGGTCACCACGGTCGGTGTCACCGGCCTCGGCGACGTCACCGGTCGCGGACGAGTACGACGTCGCGGAGCCGGCGTTGGCCGCAGCCTCGGCGTCGGCCTTCGTCGCGGCGTCGACCTGCGCCTTGTGGGCCTCCCAGCGGGCGTGGGCCTCGGCGTACTGACGCTCCCACTTCTCGCGCTGGGCGTCGAAGCCCTCGAGCCACTCGTTCGTCTCCGAGTCGAAGCCCTCGGGGTACTTGTAGTTGCCCTGCTCGTCGTACTCGGCGGCCATGCCGTAGAGCGTCGGGTCGAACTCCGACGCCGAGACGGCCTGGTCGTTCGCCTGCTTGAGCGACAGCGAGATGCGACGACGCTCGAGGTCGATGTCGATGACCTTGACGAAGATCTCGTCGCCGACGTTGACGACCTGCTCCGGCAGCTCCACGTGGCGCTCGGCCAGCTCGGAGATGTGCACGAGGCCCTCGATGCCGTCCTCGACGCGAACGAACGCACCGAAGGGGACGAGCTTGGTGACCTTGCCGGGGACGACCTGGCCGATGGCGTGCGTGCGAGCGAAGTGCTGCCACGGGTCCTCCTGCGTCGCCTTCAGCGACAGGGAGACACGCTCACGGTCCATGTCGACGTCGAGCACCTCGACGGTGACCTCGGTGCCGACCTCGACGACCTCGGACGGGTGGTCGATGTGCTTCCACGACAGCTCGGAGACGTGGACGAGACCGTCGACGCCGCCGAGGTCCACGAACGCACCGAAGTTGACGATCGAGGACACGACGCCCGAACGGACCTGGCCCTTCTGGAGCTCCTTGAGGAACGTCGTGCGCACCTCGGACTGCGTCTGCTCGAGCCAGGCACGGCGCGACAGGACCACGTTGTTGCGGTTCTTGTCGAGCTCGATGATCTTGGCCTCGATCTCCTTGCCGACGTACGGCTGGAGGTCGCGGACACGGCGCATCTCGACGAGCGAGGCGGGCAGGAAGCCGCGGAGGCCGATGTCGAGGATGAGACCACCCTTGACGACCTCGATGACGGTGCCGGTGACGACGCCGTCCTCTTCCTTGACCTTCTCGATCGTGCCCCAGGCGCGCTCGTACTGCGCACGCTTCTTGGACAGGATCAGACGGCCTTCCTTGTCCTCCTTCTGGAGGACGAGGGCCTCGACCTCGTCACCGACCTTGACGATCTCGCCGGGGTCGACGTCGTGCTTGATGGACAGCTCGCGCGAGGGGATGACGCCCTCGGTCTTGTATCCGATGTCGAGCAGGACCTCGTCCCGGTCGACCTTGACGATCACACCCTCGACGATGTCGCCGTCGTTGAAGTCCTTGATGGTGGCGTCGATCGCCGCAAGGATGTCTTCCTGAGAGCCGATGTCGTTGATCGCAATCTCAGGCGCGGTCTTCTCGACCGTGTTGGCAGTCATGTAGTAGGAACTCCGATTGTGGACGGTTAGATTGGTGACCTCGCGACGGCGACCTGACGGCCCGCGCCCCGATGCCTTGTGGACAGGTTTACAACTGATCGTGCGCACACGAATGTGTTCGGCAATCCTATCCGCGCTGTCAGTACCCGGTCAAAAGAGAGCACGTATGCCGTGAGCACGCCCACCGAGGCCACCCGACGTCCCGCTCCCCCGGCCGAGACGGCCACGGCCAACCGAACGTGGTGGGACCGGGAGGCCACGTCGTACTACGTCGAGCACGGGTCGTTCCTCGGGGACACCGACTTCGTCTGGGGCCCCGAGCGCCTGCGCGAGGAGGACGCGCGCCTGCTCGGCGACCCTGCCGGCACGGTGGTCCTCGAGATCGGCGCCGGCTCCGGCCAGTGCTCGCGCTGGCTCGCCGCCCACGGCGCGACCGTCGTGGCCACCGACCTGTCCGCAGGCATGGTCGCGACCGGGGTTGCCGTCAACGACAGCCTCGACACCGCCCTCGACGCCACCGTCCACGTGCCGTTCGTGCAGTGCGACGGCCGTGCCCTCCCCTTCGCCGACGCGTCCTTCGACACGGTCTTCACGGCATACGGCGTCGTGCCGTTCGTCGCAGACTCCGACGTCGTCATGGCGGAGGCCGCCCGGGTGCTGCGGCCCGGCGGGCGGTTCGTCTTCTCGACGACCCACCCCGTGCGGTGGGCCTTCCCCGACGATCCGGGGCCGGGCGGCCTCACCGCCCGCCACTCGTACTTCGATCGCACCCCGTACGTCGAGCAGGACGACGCGGGGCGGGCGACGTACGTCGAGCACCACCGCACGCTCGGGGACCGGGTGCGCGAGATCTCGGCCGCCGGGCTGGTGCTCGTCGACCTCGTGGAGCCGGAGTGGCCCGTGGGGCACGAGGAGCCCTGGGGCGGGTGGTCGCCGCTGCGCGGGCGCGTCATCCCCGGGACGGCGATCTTCGTCTGCCGCAAGCCCCGCTGAACGATCTGCGAAGAGGAAACGGCGGGAGGCCACGAACCGGTCCCGGTTCGTGGCCTCCCGACAACAGCGGTCAGAGGAAGCGTCGCCTCAGCAGCACCGAGCCACCCGCGAGGCCGAAGACGCCTGCGGCAGCAGCCGCGCGACCGGCGTTCGCAGAACCTTCTCCGTCGACACCCGCGAGCTCGTAGGAGTACGCCGTCGCACCGGCCGCACCCTCGGGGGCGCCGTAGGCCATGCCCTCGGCCTTGGCGCGCCGGGCACCGACCTCGATGAGGGCGTACTTCTCGCCGTAGTCCGCCGCCGTCGCCTTGCCGGCCTCGACGAGCTTCTTCGTCCCCTCGTCGGACAGGCGCTGAGCCCCGTCCTTGAGCTGTGGCGCGCCCGCGGCGGCGTCCGACAGACCCGCGGCCAGCTGGCTGGTGCCGTCGGCCGCATCGGCGAGGCCGTCGGACAGCTGACCGGCGCCGTCCTTGAGCTTGGCGGCCCCGTCATCGAGCTGTCCTGCGCCGTCCGCCAGCGTGCCGATTCCGGCATCGAGCTGGCCGGCGCCGGTCGCCAGGTCACTGGACCCGTTCGCGAGCTTGGCGGCACCTGCCCCGAGGTCCTTGGCCCCCGTCGCGACCTGCGAGGTTCCACCGTGGACCTGGTCCGCCCCGACCGTGAGCTGGTCGATGGCGTCGAGCAGGTCGAGACCACCGAGACCGAGCTGGTCGACGCCGTCCTGGAGGCCGTTGACGCCACCGCGCAGCGTGAGGTTCTTCGGCGTGTCCTTCGGCCCTCCGATGCCGCCCTGCACCTTCCCGACGACACCGTCGACGAGCGTGGACACGCCGGTGTCGACGAGGTCGACGCCTTCGAGCAGGCCGGGCACCTTGGGGTCGCAGACGGACAGCGTCGTGTTGCTCAGCCCGCACTCGACCCTGGCGAGACCGAAGGCGGCGTCACTGAGCTTGCCCTTGAGCTGGCCCAGGCCATCGGACACCTGGCCGAGGCCGGGCGACACCTTGGCCAGACCTGCCGAGACTTGGTCGAGTCCGCCGGAAGCGGTCCCGGTCTTCGTCCTGAGGTCGGTCAGTCCCGACTGGACCTGCGCCAGGATCCCTTTGCACGTGTCCCCACAGTCGACGCTCTTCGCCAACGCGACGCCGCCAGCGAGCTGGTCGATGCCGCCGCCGGCGGAAAGGGCGTCGTCCAGGCCTGAGCGCACCTGGTCGACTCCGGCCTTGGACTGGTCCACACCGGCTTTGGACTGGTCGACGCCGCCCTTGAGCTGGTCGAGGCTGCCCCCGTCCTCGGTGGCTGTCGCCAGGCCCGAGCGGATCTGGTCGACGCCGTCGATGAGCGTGCCTTCCTGGCCCTTGGCTCCGAGGCCCGCACGGAGCTTGGCGATGCCGGCGTGGAGCGGCTTCGCCTGCTCGGGGAGCCCGCCGACGCCGTCGTAGAGCTGGGTCAGGCCGGCATCGACCCGGTCGAGGCCGTCGGCGACCTGGGCGAGACCGTCGAGCAGCTGGGGCGCCTGGTCGCCGACCTGGTGCAGACCGCCCGCGACCTGCGCGGCACCGCCGTCGACCTGCGCGGCCCCACCACTCAGCTTCTTCGCGCCGGCGTCGAGCTGGCCGGCCCCGCCGGCGACCTGGCTGGCTCCGTCGGCGACCTTGGACGAGCCGTCCTTCGCCACCCCGGCGCCGGAGCGCAGCTTGGACGTGCCGTCCTTGAGCTGGCCGGCACCGCTGGCGAGCGTGCGTGACCCAGGCAGGGCCTGGGCCCCGAGACCCGCGTCGAGCTTCTTCGCACCGTCGCGCAGCTGGATGAGACCGGCGAGCATCGTGCTCGCCCCGTCGCGGAGCTTGAGCAGGTTGGCGTCGATCTCGGTGGCACCGGCGGTCAGGGTCGCACCGGTCGTGGCACCACTCTTGTAGCTCGCGGCCCCGCCCTTGAAGGACGGGCTGTCGAGCGGGCTCACCGGCAGCGCCGACACGTTGGCCTTGGGCAACGTGCCGTCGACGATGTCGGCCGCGTAGCCGAAGGTCGCGGTGGGCGTGCCGATGGGGCCGAAGAGCGTCATGGTGAAGGTCAGCTTCGTCCCGCCTCGACCGTCGCCGGCGACGTTGGCCTCCTTGGAGCTGACGTTCGTGAAGGTGTCGGGCAGGGTCGTCGTGAGCGAGCCGACCATCGGGATGACGACGCTCTGGGTGGCAGAGGCACTGTGGCCGGTGCCGTCGTCGAAGGTGATGACCTGAGGGGTCCCGGTGACGTTCTTGACGGCGTAGCGGACCTCGAGATGACCGCTGCGGCCCAGGACGTCACCGGGCTCGACGGGCCGGCCGTCGAGCAGGTAGGTGACCTGCACCTCGAGCGGCAGCTTCTTCGTGAAGTCGCTGAGGGTACGAAGCTGCTGCTCGCCGTCGACGTCGAAGTGGCCGAGCATGACGCCGTCCTTGACCTCGAAGGCGCCGAAGCCGTCGAGGTTGCGCAGGCCCTGCGCCTCGACCGGGTTGCGCAGGTCGACGGTGCCCCGGCCCTTCATCGCGACCTGCTCGTAGACACGGGCGACGTCGACCTTGCCCGACGCGTCGAGGTAGGCCTGCACCGTCTCCGTGTTGGACACCTGCACCGAGCCGTCACCGGCGGCGGCCGCCGGTGACGCAGCGAGCAGGAGAAGCGTGGGCATGGCCGCCAGTCCGGCGACCATGGTGGCGAGGGTCCGCTTGCTCATCGGGTGGCTCCTGTCATGAGGCCATCGAGATCGGTGGTTGTGCCGGAGTCCGGTGAAGACTCCTCGGCCCGTTCGGCCGACGAACGATGCCGTGCGGCCGAGTGCGACGGGTTCGCCTGCGGCGCAAGCAGGTTCGTTGCCAGGTAACCGAGACCGACGGCGAGGAGCACCGTCGTGGCCGCCGCCGGGGACTCGCTGAGGAACTGCGACGGAGCGTTGGTGTACACCGACTCGTAGGCGCCCACGATCGAGGCGGCACCGACCAGACCACTCCACAGCGGCAGGCGGCCACGACTCGCCGCGGTGACGACCGCGATGAGTGCCACGACGACGAACGCCGCGACGGCGCGACCGGCCGACGAGTCGGGCAGCTCGGCGGCACGCAGCCCGAAGCCGAGCCAGGCGAGGAGGAAGCCCGCGAGGAAGCCGGCCACCTTTCCCCAGGTGGAAGCGTGTGGGACGAGCCCGAGAACACCACCGAGTGCCGCGCCGAGAAGGGCGACGTGCTCGAGGTCGAGACCGAGCACGCTGCTCAGCCCGATGATGACCGCCGCGAAGACGGCGAGACACAGACCTGTGACCAGGCTTCTGACCATGTCCACCTCACAGTAAAAGCACCCGTCTCCGTTGGCGGGTGCAAGTTACCGGTCAGTATGTCCGTGGGGGTCGATCACGGTGCGACAAATGGGACAAGAAGCCCAGCTGTTTCCAAACCGTGATCTAAGGGATGTTTCGAACCGCCCGCTCCGGGGTGACGGCCTAGTGCGCCGCGTCGTGCCAGGAGTGCCCGACCCCGACGTTGATGTCGAGCGGCACGTCCAGCTCGGCGGCATGACCCATCTCGTGGCGGACCATCTTCTCGACGTCGTTGCGCTCGCCGGCCGCCACCTCGAGGACGAGCTCGTCGTGGACCTGGAGCAGGATGCGGGACTTCGCCCCGGCCGCGACCAGCGCCCGGTCCACCCCGATCATCGCGACCTTCATGATGTCGGCGGCCGAGCCCTGGATCGGGGCGTTGAGCGCCATCCGCTCGGCCATCTCGCGGCGCTGGCGGTTGTCGGAGGTCAGGTCGGGCAGGTAGCGGCGACGGCCGAACATCGTCGCGGTGTAGCCGGTCCCCCGGGCCTCGGCGACGACCTCCTTGAGGTAGTGGCTGACGCCACCGAAGCGCTCGAAGTAGCCGTCCATGAGCCCGCGCGCCTCCTCGGTGCTGATGGTCAGCTGCTTGGACAGGCCGAAGGCCGACAGGCCGTAGGCGAGGCCGTAGGACATCGCCTTGACCTTGGAGCGCATGGCGGACGTGACGTCGTCGGGCTCGACGCCGAACACCTTCGAGCCGACGAACTTGTGGAGGTCCTCACCGGTGCGGAAGGCCTCGATGAGCCCCTCGTCGCCGGACAGGTGCGCCATGACGCGCATCTCGATCTGCGAGTAGTCGGCCGACATGAGCGCCTCGTAGCCCTCGCCGACGACGAAGAGCTCGCGGATGCGACGCCCCTCCTCGGTGCGGATCGGGACGTTCTGGAGGTTCGGCTCGGTGGAGCTGAGCCGGCCCGTGGCCGCGATGGTCTGAAGGTAGGTGGTGTGGATGCGGCCGTCGTCGGCCACCGACTTCTGCAGTCCCTCGACCGTGACGCGAAGGCGCGCCGCGTCACGGTGACGCAGCAACGCCTCGAGGAAGGGGTGCTCGGTCTTGGTGAAGAGGTCGGTCAGCGCGTCGGCATCGGTGGTCCAGCCGGTCTTCGTCTTCTTCGTCTTCGGCATGCCGAGGGTGCCGAAGAGCACCTCCTGGAGCTGCTTGGGCGAACCGAGATTGATCTTCTCGCCGCCGATCGCGTCCCAGGCGTCCTGCTGGGCCTGCGCGACCTTGGCCGCGAAGTCGCCCTCGAGGGAGTCGAGGCCCGGCACGTCGACGGCGATGCCGGTGCGCTCCATGCGGGCCAGGACGTCGACGAGCGGGATCTCCACCTCTGCCAGGAGCTGCTCGCCGCCGGTGGCGGCGACCTGCTCGTCGAGCACGGCGGCGAGGTCACGCACGGCCGTCGCGCGCACCATCTCCTTCTGGGCGGCCTGCTCGTCGGCGTCGCCGCCGAAGTCGAGCATGCCCTGGCCGTCGGTCGGGGCCGACCCGCTCAGCTCGCGGTGCAGGTTGCGCAGCACGAGGTCGTCGAGGTGGTAGGTGCGCTGGTCCGGCTTGACGAGGTATGCCGCGAGCTGGGTGTCGCTCGTCAGCCCACCGAGAGACCAGCCGCGGGCGGCGAGCGCCTCGATCGGACCCTTGGCGTCGTGCATCGCCTTCGGGCGCGTGGCGTCCTCGAGCCAGGCGCCCAGCGCGGCCTCGCCCTCCGGGGTCAGCGTCTGCAGGTCGATCCACGCGGCGCTGCCTCCCGGAGCCGCCACGGCGATCCCGCTCGCGTCGCCGGTGCCGCGGGCCCAGGTGCCGGCGACGGACAGACCGGAACGCTCGTCCGCCGCGAGGTGCTCGGCCACCCACGCGGGCACGGCCTCGGGGGCCAGCACCTGCCCGTCGACGTCGAAGCCCTCCTCGGCCTCGGGCGCGGCTGCCTCGACGGTCGCGAAGAGGCGGTCGCGCAGGACGCGGAACTCGAGACCGTCGAAGACCGTGTGGACCTCCTCGCGGCTCCACTGGCTGCGCTGGAGGTCCTCGATCTCCACGCCGACCGGGCTGTCCTTGACGAGCTGGTTGAGGCGCCGGTTGCGCAGCACCTGGTCGAGGTGGTCACGCAGCGACTGACCCGCCTTGCCGGGGATCTTGTCGATGCTCGCGACGATGCCGTCGAGGTCGCCGTACTGGGTGATCCACTTCGCGGCGGTCTTGGGGCCGACCCCGGGCACGCCGGGGAGGTTGTCGGAGCTCTCACCGACCATGGCCGCGAGGTCGCTGTAGCGGGTCGGGGGAACGCCGTACTTCTCCTCGACCTCCTTGGGACCCATGCGCCACACCTCGGAGACGCCGCGGACGGGGTAGAGGATCGTGACCCGGTCGGAGACGAGCTGGAACGTGTCACGGTCACCCGAGCAGATGAGCACGTCGACGTCCTTGGCCTCGGCCTGCGTGGCGATCGTCGCGATGATGTCGTCGGCCTCGTAGCCGTCGAGCTCGATGAACGTGATCCGCAGCGCGTCGAGGATCTCCTTGACGAGCGGGATCTGCCCCTGGAACTCGTCGGGAGTGCGGGCGCGGCCCGCCTTGTAGTCCGAGTACTCCTCGGTGCGGAACGAGTGGCGCGCCTTGTCGAAGGCCACCACCACGTGCGACGGCTCCTCGTCGCGCAGCATGTTGATGAGCATCGAGGTGAAACCGTAGACGGCGTTGGTGTGCTGCCCGGTGCTCGTGGAGAAGTTCTCGGCGGGGAGCGCGAAGAACGCGCGATAGGCCAGCGAGTGTCCGTCGAGGAGGAGAAGTCGGCTCACACCGGAAGCCTAGTGGCGCCCACCGACGCCACGATGCGCGGCACCGAGCCGGCCTGGATGGACGGCCACCACGCGGGTCTTCTGGGGCGCACGGGGGCGAAGCCCGCGTGGGCGCATACGATCGCGCCCATGACTGACTCTTCGACGCAGGCGGCTGGCCAGACCCTCGACGACATGCGGTCCATGGCGGAGGGCACGCTCCTCGAGCGCATGCAGATCGAGCTGACGGAGGTGTCTCCGGACCGCCTCGTCGCGACGATGCCCGTCGCGGGCAACACCCAGCCGTACGGCCTGCTCCACGGCGGCGCGAGCGTCGTCCTGGCGGAGACGCTCGGCTCGATCGGCGCCCAGCTCCACGCCGGGCCGGGACGGGTGGCGGTCGGCCTCGACATCAACGCCACCCACCACCGCGCCGCCCGGGCGGGCGTCGTGACCGGCACGGCGACCCTGCTCAGCGCCGGGCGCACGCTGGTCAGCTACGACGTCGTCGTCACCGACGAGGACGGCAGGCGCCTCTGCACCTCGAGGATCACCTGCCTGCTGCGGGACGTAGCCCCCGGGGCCTGACGGACGAGCAGCAGAGGAGCCCGGTCAGCCGGCGATCTTCGGGTCGTGCCGCGGCGCCCGCGCCCTCGCCCGCAGGTCACGGCGACGCTGCAGCAGGTCGAGCGACACCCGCTGGGGTCGCGGTTCCCCCGCCAGCTTGCGCTGGAGCGCCGCGGAGGACGCCACGCGACGCACCGTCTCGGGGGCGAAGCCGAGACGCGCGAAGAAGCGGTTTGCCTCGCGGTCACCTGCGGGAACCGCACTGGCGAGGTGCTCGCAGCCCTGACGGTCTGCGTAGCGGCTGGCCGACGAGAGCAACGAGCGCCCGATGCCCTGGCGGCGGAAGTCCGGGTGCACGAAGAGCATGTCGATCGACACGCACGGCGAGTCGACGAGCAAGCTCCGTGTCGAGTCCGCGAGGACGACGTAACCCGCCGGACGATCATCGATGAACGCGATGAAGGCGCAGATGTCGTTGCGCTGCAAGGCATTTCGCAGGGTGCCGTCGAGCGCGAGGCGCTGGGCCGCCTCCGGGGTGGTTCCCCCCTCGATCCGGTGCGTGATCCACAGTTCGATGAACTGCGAGTGCAACCCCTCGTCGACGCGCTGAACCGAGACCACTGCTCGCCCCATCATTCCTCCCGTTCCAGCCCTGAGGTCACCCGGCTGAGACTACGACCATAGACGCTCGGACGGAAGAGGAATCGGCAGGTCGCTCCTCCCGGAGGTGGGGTGCCACGACCGCCGTCGTGGCACCCCCCTTCGGATTCCGAAGCGGCCTCTGCGCCGGTATGCCGTGTGGCCGCCGACGCGGAGAAGGCGCCTAGACGTCACCGCCGAGGTAGGCCGCCTTGACAGCGGGGTCGTCGGCGAGCTCCCGGCCCGTGCCCTCCCGGACGATCTCGCCCGTCTCGAGGATGTAGGCGCGGTGCGACCGCTTGAGCGCCTGGGCGGCGTTCTGCTCGACGAGCAGCACCGTGGTGCCCTGGCTGTTGATCTCCGTCACGATGTCGAAGATCTGCTGGATGAGCTTCGGCGCGAGGCCCATCGAGGGCTCGTCGAGCAGCAGCAGCCTCGGCTTCGCCATGAGTGCACGGCCCATCGCGAGCATCTGCTGCTCCCCGCCCGACATCGAGCCGGCGGCCTGGTTGCTGCGCTCCTTGAGGCGTGGGAAGAGCTCGAAGACGCGCTCGAGGTCGTCCTTGACCGCCTTGCTCTTGCGGTCCGGGCGCGCGTAGGTGCCCATCTCGAGGTTCTCCATCACCGTCATGCCGACGAAACACCCGCGGCCCTCGGGTGACTGCGAGATGCCGAGGACCGGCCGTTCGTGCGAGGGCGTGTGGGTGATGTCCTTGCCGTTGAAGAAGACCGTGCCGGCCCGCACAGGGCGCAGTCCCGAGACGGTCTTCATCGTCGTCGTCTTGCCGGCACCGTTGGCCCCGATGAGGGTGACGATCTCGCCCTCCTCGACCGTGAAGCTGATGTCCCGGATGGCCTCGATGCGCCCGTAGTTGACGCACAGGCCGCTGACCTCAAGAAGCATCTTCTTCATCAACTCCAAGGTAGGCGGCGATGACCGCGGGGTTGTCGCGGATCTCCGCAGGCGAGCCCTCGGCGATCTTGCGGCCGAACTCGAGGACGACGATCCGGTCGGTCACCCCCATGACGAGCTTCATGTCGTGCTCGATGAGCAGCACGGTGTAGCCCTGGTCGCGGATCGTGCGGATCAGCTCCATGAGCTTGGCCTTCTCCGCCGGGTTGAAGCCGGCCGCCGGCTCGTCGAGGCAGAGCAGCTGCGGGCTCGTGGCCAGGGCACGCGCGATCTCGAGCCGGCGCTGGTCGCCGTAAGGGAGGTTGCGCGCGAGCTCGTCGGCCTTGCCGTCGAGCCCCATGAAGGTCAGCAGCTCCATGGCCCGCTCGTAGCCCTGCGACTCCTCCTTGCGGTGCTTCGGCAGGCGGAACATCGCCGAGACGACACCGGTCGTGTGGTGCGCGTCGACGCCGACGAGGACGTTCTCGAGCGCCGTCATGTTGGCGAAGAGCCGGATGTTCTGGAACGTGCGCGCGATGCCCAGCTTGGTGATCGCGAACTTCTTGCGCTTGCCGAGCGGCTCGCCGAGGTAGCGCACCGCACCGGAGGTGGGTTGGTAGACGCCCGTCATGACGTTGAAGCAGGTCGTCTTGCCGGCGCCGTTGGGACCGATGAGGCCCAGGATCTCGCCCTTGTTGATGTGGAAGCTCACCTCGTTGAGCGCCACGACGCCGCCGAAGCGCAGGGTGACCTCGTCGACCTCGAGCAGCTTCTCGCCCTCGGCCACGACCGGGACGCCGATGTCCTCGGGAGCGATGACGACGTCGGGGTTGATCTCGGTGACCTCGTCCACGGACAACGGCTGGCGAGGCTGGTCGGTCTGGTCGATCTGGTCGGTCTGGTCGGTCTGGTCGGGCTGGTCGGTCTGGTCGGGCTGGACTGCCTCAGACATTGTCTTCTCCTTCCTCGAGGACGGCCTGTCTGGCATCGGCACGCTTGGCACGGACCGTGCGTTTCGGCGGCAGCAGGCCCTGGGGGCGGAAGATCGCGAGCAGCATCAGGGCGAGGCCGAAGACGAGCACGCGGAAGTCCGCGAAGTCACGGAATCGCTCCGGGAAGTAGCCGACGACGATCGCGCCGACGATGACGCCCCACCGGTTGCCGGCGCCACCGACGACGACGGCGGCGAGGAACAGGATCGACAGCAGCAGGATGAAGCTGTCGGGCGAGATGAAGCCCGCCTTGGTGGCGAACAGGGCCCCGGAGAGCCCACCGATCGCGGCACCGAGGGCGAAGGCGAGCAGCTTGAACCGGAAGGTGGGCACGCCCATCAGCTCTGCGGCGTCCTCGTCCTCACGCGTCGCCTCCCAGGCCCGCCCGACCCGGCTGTTCTTGACGAGGATGTCGAAGAGCAGGACGAGACCGATGACGATGAGGGCGAGCCAGTAGTAGGGGACGAAGTCGCTGATCCCGAACTTGAGGAACGTCGACGTCGTGCTGAGGTCGACGACCGGCACGCCGCCGCTCCAGTCGATGCTGGGCACGCTGAAGACGATCAGGCTCGGGGGCTTCGGGATGTTGGAGATGCCCTGCGCACCACCCAGCCACTGCGAGTTGACCAGGCACAGGCGCACGATCTCACCGAAGCCGAGCGTGACGATGGCGAGGTAGTCGCCACGCACCCGCAGCGTCGGGGCGCCGAGGATGACGCCCGAGAGCATGGCCGCACCGATCGCGATGGGCACCACGACGATCCACGAGAGGTTGGCGTGCTCGGAGCTCAGGACACCGACGGTGTAGGCGCCGATGGCGTAGAACCCGACGTAGCCGAGGTCGAGCAGGCCGGCGTAGCCGACGACGATGTTGAGGCCCAGCGCCACGAGGACATACGTGGAGACCGTGAAGAGCACGCCGCCGAAGTCCGAGCCCTCGGTGGTGATGACGGGGATGTTGAGCATCGGCAGCAGGAACAGGAAGATCGCGAACAGGACCCAGAGGCCGATCTTCGCAGGCTTGGGCAGCGAGTCCACCCGCTCCTTGAACCCCGGGCGGGGCGCCTTGACGGTGGGGCCGGTGACGGTTCTCGTGGTGCTCATGCGCGGGCCTTTCCGAGCGACTCACCGAGCAGGCCGGTGGGCCGGAAGAGGAGGATGAGGATCAGCAGGACGAACGCGACGACGTCCTTCCACTGCGTGCCGACGAGGGCGGAGCCGTAGTTCTCCGCGAGGCCGAGGACGAAGCCGCCGAGGAGGGCACCGCGCAGGTTGCCGATACCGCCGAGGACGGCTGCCGTGAAGGCCTTGACGCCGAGGATGAAGCCGACGTCGTAGCGGGTGATCCCGATCTTCAGCATGTAGAAGACCGCCGCGGCTCCGGCCATGACGCCGCCGACGAGGAAGGTCACCTGGATGACACGGTCGCGGTTGACGCCCATCAGCGCGGCGGCCTCGGGATCCATGGCGACGGCCCGGATGCCTCGTCCGAGGCGTGAGCGCTTCACGAACTGGTCGAGGATCACCATGAGCACGATGGCCCCCACGATGACGAAGATGTCGACGTTCGTGACCTGGTAGTCGACCAGCGTGAACACCGGCTGCGGTGAGAAGACCTCGGGCATACCGGTGTTGTTGCGCGAGTTGGCGACGTAGGCGCGCAGGTACGTGTCGAAACCGACCGCGCCGGTGATCTGCTGGCGAAGGCCCATGAGCTCGGAGAGCACGAACGAGGCGCCGATGGCCGAGATCAGGGCGATGAGCGGTGGTGCATTGCGCTTGCGCAACGGTCGGTAGGCGAAACGCTCGAGCAGGACCGCGATGAGGCCCGACATGAGCATCGCGGCCACGAACATCGCGGCGATCCAGAAGATCACGTTGCCCAGGCTGCCTCCGGCCTTGCCGCCGAGGAAGACGACGATCCACAGGCAGGCGAAGGTGCCATACATGAACACCTCGGAGTGCGCGAAGTTGATGAGACGCAGCACGCCGTAGACGAGCGTGTAGCCGAGGGCGACGAGGGCGTAGACGGCCCCGAGCGTCAGACCCGTGATGGTCAGGGCGAAGAAGTTGTCCAACAGGTACTGCATCCAAGACCTCCTGGGCCGGGTGCGGTGGGCGGGATCGCACGTCCGGTGTCACCGCACGAAGGGCGGTCGGAGCGTAGTGCTCCGACCGCCCCGGACGATGACGACCGTGCTACTTGATCTCGCCGACGGACGTGAACTTACCGTCCGCGACCTTGTAGGCGAAGACCTTGATGTCGGAGGACTCGCCCTTGGCGTCGAACTTCAGCTGCTTCGTGACGCCCTTCTTGTCGTAGGACTTCACGAAGTCGATCATGCTCGAGCGGTCCTTGCCGGCGGCGATGCCGTCGAGCAGGATCGTCGCGGCGTCGTAGCCCTCACCCGAGTAGGTGTTGGGGTCCTGGTTGTACTTCGCCTTGTACGCCGAGGCGAAGGCCGGCGCGATGTCCGCCGGGACGCAGGGGCAGGTCACGATGGCGCCGACGGCCGCGGGCCCGGCGTTGTCGATGAACGACTGGTCCTTGACGCCGTCGGCAGCCACGAAGGTGCCCTTCCAGCCCGCGTCGCGCAGCTGCTTGACGAGCGGAGCCGCCTCCGGGGCGTAGCCGCCGTAGAAGAGGGCGTCGGCGCCGGACGCCTTCACCTTGGTCACAGAGGCGCTGAAGTCCGTCTGCTTCTGCTGCACCGTGTCGTTGCCGACCACGGCCGAGCCGAGGTCCTGACGCACGATGTCGGCCAGTCCCTTGCCGTACTCGGAGGCGTCGTCGATGACGAACGGCTTCGCGGCCTTGAGCGTGTCCTTGATGTACTTCGAGGCTGCAGGGCCCTGCGTGGCGTCGTTGCCCAGGGCACGGAAGAAGGTCTTCCAGCCGTTGTCGGCGAGCTTCGGGTTGGTGGCCGACGGCGTGATCGTGACGAGGCCGGCCTCGTTGAATGCCGGGTCGGCCGCCTTGGACTCACCGGAGAACGCGGGGCCGACGATGCCGACGACCTTCTTGTCGTCGATGGCCTTCTTGGCGAGGGCCGGCGCCTGCGTCGGGTCACCCTGCGAGTCGTAGTTCTCGAGGGTTACCTTGCAGTCGGCGTGCTTCTTGTTGTAGTCGTCGAGAGCGAGGTTCACGCCGTTCTGGATGTAGATGCCCAGGTTGGCGTTCGGGCCGGTGAGGGCACCGAACATGCCGATCTTCTGGTCGCAAGCGGCCTTGGCCGCGCCGCCGGAGCCGCCGGCCGACGAGGTGTCGCCGCCCTTGGTGCCACAGGCGCCGAGGGCAAGCGCCGCAACCGCGAACGGCACAACGAGCTTGAGGGTAGAACGCACGGATGTCCTCCTGATGTCACTCATCCCTCTGATGAGGGCTGACACGGAGACTAGGCGGAATCGCCTTCGCGGTCAGCAGAAATGGGCGATCGGTGACCGTGTCGTAACCTCTGTGGACCTCGCGGCCGGATGATCTGCGGCGCAGCCGGGCTCAGGACGCCGGGAAGCCGTTGATGACGGCCTCGGCGACCTCTTTCATCCCGAGGCGGCGGTCCATCGCCGTCTTCTGGATCCACCGGAACGCATCGGACTCGCTCAGCTTCAGCTGGGTCATGAGCACACCCTTGGCCCGGTCGACGAGCTTGCGCGTCTCGAGCCGTTCACCGAGGTCGGCGATCTCGGCCTCGAGGGCCTTGAGCTCCTGCCAGCGCGACGTGGCGATGTCGATGGCCGGGCGGAGGTCGTCGGCCGTGAACGGCTTGACGATGTAGGCCATGACGCCGGCGTCGCGGGCCCGCTCCACGAGCTCGGTCTGGGAGAACGCGGTGAGCATGATGACGGGGCACAGCTTGGACTCGTGCAGCTGCTCGGCGGCGGACAGGCCGTCGAGGACCGGCATCTTGACGTCCATGATGACGAGGTCGGGCTTGACGTCCTTGGCCAGCTCGACGGCCTGCTCGCCGTTGCTGGCCTGGCCGACGACGTCGTAGCCCTGCTCCCCGAGCATCTCGACGAGGTCGAGACGGATGAGCGCCTCGTCCTCGGCGACGAGGATCCGGGTCGCCCCCGCCCGGTCGGCTGCGGTGTCCGCGGCCTCCGAAGACGCAGCAGCCTCGGTGGGGACGGCAGGCGTGGTGGCGGTGCCAGGGGTCGGCTTGGGGCTCATGCTCTCGTCGGTGCTCACGGGGAAATCCTATCCGGGGCGAGATTTCCGGCGCGTTTCGGGACGGTCAACCCACCGCTTCCCCTCGTCGCGCCGCAGCGAGGGCCATCGAGGGCGTCGAGAGTGCCGAGGGCGGGACTCGAACCCGCACGGCCTTTCGGCCAGAGCATTTTGAGTGCCCCGTGTCTGCCATTCCACCACCCCGGCCGGAGTGCCGCGCCAGCATACCGGCGCGGACCGCGCGTGCCGTCAGCTGGTGACCTCCTCCGGCCGGTAGGCCGGAGCAGCACGGTTGACGGCGTCGCCGACCCGGTGGACGCGCAGCGCGTTCGTCGAGCCCGGGATGCCGGGGGGCGAGCCGGCGACGATGACGACACGGTCACCCTCGGCGACGCGGCCCTCGGGGATGAGCTTGAGGTCGACCTGCATCGCGAACTGGTCGGTGTGGTGCATGCGCGGCACGAGGTAGGTCTCGATGCCCCAGACCAGGGCGAGCCGGGAGCGGACCCGGGGCTCCGAGGTGAAGGCGAGCATGGGCTGGCGGGGCCGGATGCGGGCCATCCGCGTGGCCGATCCGCCGGTCTCGGTGAAGACGATGAGGAACTTCGACCCCACGACCTCGCCGATCTCGACCGCAGCCTTGGTCACCGCTCCCCCGACCGTCTTGGGGTTGGTCGGCATCCGGACGATCTTGTCGAAGCCCTTCTCCTCGGTCGACTCGATGATGCGTGCCATGGTGCGCACCGAGTCGATGGGCCAGGCGCCGACCGAGGTCTCACCGGAGAGCATGAGTGCGTCGGCGCCGTCGAGCACGGCGTTGGCGGCGTCGGAGGCCTCGGCACGCGTCGGGCGCGGGTTCTCGATCATCGACTCGAGCACCTGCGTGGCGACGATGACCGGCTTGGCCTCGCGCCGGGCGAGCTCGATCGCGCGCTTCTGCACGAGCGGCACGTCCTCGAGCGGCATCTCGACGCCGAGGTCACCGCGGGCGACCATGATGCCGTCGAAGGCTGCGACGATGCCCTCGAGGTTGTCGACCGCCTGCGGCTTCTCGATCTTGGCGATGACGGGGATGCGGTCGCCGAACTCGTCCATGATGGCGTGCACGTCGACGATGTCCTCGGCCGAGCGGACGAACGACAACGCGATCATGTCGACGCCGAGGCGCATGGCGAACCGGAGGTCCTCGCGGTCCTTCTCCGACAGGGCCGGCACGCTGACGGCGACGCCGGGCAGGTTGATCCCCTTGTTGTTGCTGACGACGCCACCGATGACGGTCTCGGTCACGACGTCGGTGTCGCTCACCTCGACCGCGCGCAGCATGACCTTGCCGTCGTCGATGAGCAGGACGTCACCCGGCGTCACGTCACCGGGCAGGCCGGCATACGTGGTCCCGACGATGCTGTCGTCGCCTTCGACGTCGCGGGTCGTGATGGTGAAGCGCTGGCCGGGGCTCAGCGTCACGGGCCCGGAGGCGAAGCGTCCGGTCCGGATCTTCGGCCCCTGCAGGTCGACGAGGACGCCGACGGCGCGGCCCGAGGCGTCACCCGCGGCACGGACGTCCCGGTAGACCTGCTCGTGCACGGCGTGGTCCCCGTGCGAGAGGTTGAGCCGCGCCACGTCCATCCCGGCGTAGACGAGGGCTCGCAGCTGGGAGGGTGATGAGGTCTTGGGGCCGATGGTGCAGACGATCTTGGCGCGGCGCATGCTTCAACCTTAGGGGTGCTGTGACGCGGGTCACCGAGCGGGTTCGCAGAGTGGGCAGACCCCGGCCCGGTCAGGCGGTGAGGGGCCGGTCGGTCGGTGCGATGGGCCGCGGCAGGGAGCTGGACCCCGTGAGCCAGGCGTCGACTCCGGCGGCGGCGGCGCGGCCCTCGGCGATGGCCCAGACGATGAGCGACTGGCCGCGGCCGGCGTCGCCGGCGACGAAGACGCCGGGGACCGAGCTCATGAAGTTCTTGTCGCGCCGGACGTTGCTGCGCTCGTCGAGGTCAACGCCGAGCTGCTCGACGACCCCACTCCCCTGCGGGCCGAGGAAGCCCATCGCGAACAGCACGAGCTGCGCAGGGATCTCACGCTCGGTGCCCGGCTTGGCGGTGGGACGTCCGTCGACCATCTCGACCTCCGTCAGGCGCAGCGCCGCGACGTTGCCCTCGTCGTCCCCCACGAACTCCGTCGTGCTCACGGCATACAGCCGCTCGCCCCCCTCCTCGTGGGCGCTCGCGACGCGGTAGAGCATCGGGTAGGTGGGCCACGGCTGGTTGCCCGGGCGGTCCTCCCCCGGCTGGGGCATGATCTCGAGACTGGTCACCGAGGCCGCGCCCTGACGGTGCGACGTCCCGATGCAGTCGGCGCCGGTGTCACCGCCACCGATGACGACGACGTGCTTGTCGGTCGCGAGGATCTGGTCCTCGACCTGCTCGCCGAGGGCGGCACGGTTGCCCTGCGGGAGGAAGTCCATCGCCTGGTGGATGCCGCCGAGCCGGCGCCCGGGCACGTCGAGGTCTCGCGGCACCGTCGCCCCGAGAGCGAGCACGACGGCGTCGTAGCGGTCGCGCAGCTGGCGACCCGTGATGTCGACGCCGACGTCCATGCCGTTGCGGAAGCGGGTGCCCTCAGCCGTCATCTGGTCGAGCCGGCGGTCGAGCACCGACTTCTCCATCTTGAACTCCGGGATGCCGTAGCGCAGCAGCCCGCCGGGCTTGTCGGCCCGCTCGAAGACGGCCACGGTGTGGCCGGCCCGGGTCAGCTGCTGGGCCGCGGCGAGGCCCGCCGGGCCCGAACCCACCACGGCGACGGTCTTGCCCGAGAGCCGCTCGGGCGGGAGCGGCGTCACGAGCCCCTCGTCGAAGGCACGCTCGATCGTCGTGACCTCGACCTGCTTGATCGTCACGGCCGGCTGGTTGATGCCGAGGACGCACGCGGTCTCGCACGGCGCGGGGCAGAGCCGGCCGGTGAACTCCGGGAAGTTGTTCGTCGCGTGCAGGCGCTCGATCGCGTCGGACCAGTCGCCGCGCCACGCGAAGTTGTTCCACTCGGGGATGAGGTTGCCGAGCGGACAGCCCGAGTGGCAGAACGGGATGCCGCAGTCCATGCAGCGACCGGCCTGGCGCTGGAGCTGCCCGAGCTCCTGCTCCTCGTAGACCTCCTTCCAGTCCCGGATGCGCACCGGGACGGGACGGCGGGCCGGGAGCTCGCGCTCGCGGGTGGTGAGAAAGCCTTGGGGGTCAGCCACGGGAAGCCTCCATGATCCGGTTCCACACTTCGGGTCCGTCGGGGTCGAGGCCCTGGTCCTGCGCCTCGGCCCGGACGTCGAGGACACGCTGGAAGTCGCGCGGGAGCACGAGCGTGAAGCGCTCGCGCGCGGCCGACCAGTCGTCGAGCAGCGCCTGCGCGACGGGTGACTCGGTCCACGTGACGTGGGCCTCGAGCAGCTCGCGCAGCGGACTCTCGTCCTCGTCGCGCAGCGCGAGGAGGTCGACCATCTCGGGGTTGACGAGGTCGGGATCGAGGTCGAGGACGTAGGCCACGCCGCCCGACATGCCGGCCGCGAAGTTGCGACCCGTCTGTCCGAGCACGACCGCAGCACCGCCGGTCATGTACTCGCACCCGTGGTCACCGACGCCCTCGACCACCGCCTGGGCGCCGGAGTTGCGGACGCAGAAGCGCTCCCCGACGACCCCGCGCAGGAAGAGCTGACCGGTCGTGGCGCCGTAGGCGATGACGTTGCCACCGATGACGTTCTCCTCGGCCACGAGCGTCGCGTCACGGTGCGGTCGCACGACGATGCGGCCGCCGGAGAGTCCCTTGCCGACGTAGTCGTTGGCGTCGCCGAACAGCTGCATCGTGATGCCGGCCGGTAGGAAGGCGCCGAAGGACTGCCCGCCGGAGCCGGTCATCGTCAGCTCGATGGTGTTGTCCGCGAGCCCGTACGGGTGCGCCTTCGTCACGTGGTGGCCGAGCATCGTACCGACCGTGCGGTTGACGTTGCGCACGGCGATCTCGGTGCGCACCGGCTCGCCGGTCTCGATGGCCGACAGGGCTCGGCTCAGGAGCTCGTTGTCGAGCGCCTTGTCGAGCCCGTGGTCCTGCGTGGCCGACTGGTGCAGCGTGCCGCCGGTGGGGTTGTCGGCCACGGCGAGGATCGGGCTGAGGTCGAGACCGGAGGCCTTCCAGTGCGCGATCGCCTTGTCGAGGTCGAGGCTGCCGACCTGGCCGACGGCCTCCTCGATGGAGCGGAAGCCGAGCGACGCGAGGTGCTCGCGGACCTCCTGCGCGATGTACTCGAAGAAGGTCTCGACGAACTCCGGCTTCCCGGAGAAGCGCGAGCGGAGCTCGGGGTTCTGCGTCGCGATGCCGACCGGACAGGTGTCGAGGTGACAGACGCGCATCATGACGCAGCCCGACACGACGAGCGGGGCCGTGGCGAAGCCGAACTCCTCGGCGCCGAGCAGCGCCGCCACGACGACGTCGCGACCGGTCTTCAGCTGCCCGTCGACCTGGACGACGATGCGGTCGCGCAGGCCGTTGAGCACGAGGGTCTGCTGCGCCTCGGCGAGGCCGAGCTCCCACGGGGCTCCGGCGTGCTTGAGCGAGGTCAGCGGCGAGGCACCGGTGCCGCCGTCGTGGCCCGAGATGAGCACGACGTCGGCGTGCGCCTTGGAGACGCCGGCCGCGACGGTGCCGACGCCGATCTCGGAGACGAGCTTGACGTGGATGCGGGCCGACGGGTTGGCGTTCTTGAGGTCGTGGATCAGCTGTGCGAGATCCTCGATGGAGTAGATGTCGTGGTGCGGCGGCGGCGAGATGAGGCCGACCCCGGGCGTCGAGTGCCTGGTCTTGGCCACCCACGGGTAGACCTTGTGGCCGGGCAGCTGTCCACCCTCGCCGGGCTTGGCGCCCTGGGCCATCTTGATCTGGATGTCGTCGGAGTGCGTGAGGTAGAGGCTCGTGACGCCGAACCGGCCCGAGGCGACCTGCTTGACCGCCGAGCGGCGCTCCGGGTCGAGGAGGCGGTCGACGTCCTCGCCGCCCTCACCGGTGTTGGAGCGACCACCGAGGTGGTTCATCGCGATGGCGAGCGTCTCGTGCGCCTCCTGCGAGATCGAGCCGTAGCTCATGGCGCCGGTGTTGAAGCGCTTGACGATCTCGCTGACGGACTCGACCTCCTCGATCGGCACGGGGAGGCGCCCCGTCACCCCGGTCGGGCGGAAGCCCATCAGCCCACGCAGCGTCATCAGACGCGACGTCTGGTCGTCGACGCGGTCGGTGTACTGCTTGAAGATGTCGTAACGGCGCTGGCGCGTCGAGTGCTGGAGGCGGAAGACCGTCTCGGGGTCGAAGAGGTGCGGCTCGCCCTCGCGCCGCCACTGGTACTCGCCCCCGACCTCGAGGGTCCGGTGCGGCTGGTGGACGCCGTCCGGCGGGTAGGCGCGGGCGTGGCGCTCGGCCGTCTCGCGGGCGATGACGTCGAGGCCGACGCCACCGAGCTGGCTCACCGTGCCGGTGAAGTAGCGCTCGACGAGCGCCTGCGACAGACCGATGGCCTCGAACACCTGGGCGCCGCGGTACGACGCGACGGTCGAGATGCCCATCTTGGACATGACCTTGAGGACACCCTTGCCGAGCGCCTTGATGAGGTTGGCCACGGCCTTCTCGGCCGTCACGCCCTCGATCTCGCCGGCCCGGACGAGGTCCTCCACGGTCTCCATGGCGAGGTAGGGGTTGACGGCGGCCGCACCGAAACCGATGAGCAGCGCCACGTGGTGGACCTCGCGCACGTCGCCGGCCTCGACGAGCAGACCCACCTGGGTGCGGGTCTTCTCACGGATGAGGTGGTGGTGGACGGCGGCCGTGAGGAGCAGCGACGGGATGGGCGCGAGGTCGCGACCGGAGTCACGGTCGGAGAGCACGACGAACCGCGCGCCGCGGGTGATGGCCTGCGACACCTCCGCGAAGATCTCCTCGAGGCGGTCGCGCATGGCGGCCGCTCCCCCGGTGACGTCGTAGAGGCCGCGGACCACGTGCGTCGCGTAGCCGGGCAGGTCACCGTCGGCGTTGATGTGGACGATCTTGGCGAGCTCGTCGTTGTCGATGACCGGGAAGTCGAGGACGAGCTGGCGGGCGTGCGACGGCGAGGCCGACAGGGCGTTGCCCTCGGGACCCATGTAGGTGCCGAGGGAGGTGACCAGCTCCTCGCGGATGGCGTCGAGCGGCGGGTTGGTCACCTGGGCGAAGAGCTGCGTGAAGTAGTCGAACAGCAGCCGCGGCCGCGACGACAGGACGGCGATGGGCGTGTCGGTGCCCATCGAGCCGAGCGCCTCGCCACCCGAGCGGGCCATCGGGGTCAGCAGGATGCGCAGCTCCTCGGCGGTGTAGCCGAACGTCTGCTGGCGGCGGGCGACCGAGGCCGCGGTGTGCACGATGTGCTCACGCTCCGGCAGGTCCTCGAGGCGGATGAGACCGGCATGCAGCCACTCGGCATACGGCTTGGCGGCCGCGAGCTGGGACTTGATCTCCTCGTCGCTGACGATGCGGCCGTGCTCGGTGTCGACGAGGAACATCTTGCCGGGCTGGAGGCGTCCGCGCTGCAGGATGGTCTCGGGGTCGAGCTCGAGCACGCCGGACTCGGAGGCCAGCACGACGAGGCCGTCGTCGGTCACGGTGTAGCGACCCGGCCGCAGGCCGTTGCGGTCGAGGACCGCGCCGACGAGCGTGCCGTCGCTGAAGCAGACGTTGGCGGGACCGTCCCAGGGCTCCATGAACGTCGAGTGGAACTCGTAGAACGCCTTGCGCGCCGGGTCCATCGTGGCGTGGTTCTCCCACGCCTCCGGGATCATCATCAGGACCGCGTGCGGCAGCGAGCGGCCGCCGAGGTGGAGCAGCTCGAGCACCTCGTCGAAGCTCGCTGAGTCGGACGCCTCGGGCGTGCAGATCGGGAAGACCCGCTCGAGGTCGCCCGGGATGATGTCGGACGTCAGCAGGCTCTCGCGCGCGCTCATCCAGTTGCGGTTGCCCTTGACGGTGTTGATCTCACCGTTGTGCGCGATGAAGCGGTAGGGGTGCGCGAGCGGCCAGGACGGGAACGTGTTCGTCGAGAAGCGCGAGTGCACGAGGGCGAGCTCGCTGGCGAAGCGGGGGTCGGACAGGTCCGGGAAGAACGGCTCGAGCTGGCCGGTCGTCAGCATGCCCTTGTAGACGATGGTGCGCGAGCTGAGCGAGGAGAAGTAGACGCCCACCTCGTGCTCGGCGCGCTTGCGCAGGCAGAACGCGAGCCGGTCGAGCCCCAGGGCCACCTGCCGGCCGATCGAGCTGCTGACGAACAGCTGCTCGAAGGACGGCATGCACTCGCGGGCCACGGCGCCGACGAGGTCGCTCTCGACGGGCACCTCACGCCAGCCGAGGACCTTGAGGTTCTCGGCGACCGCGAGCTCCTCGATGCGGGCCTTGGCCGCGGCCCGCTCGATGGGGTTCTGCGGAAGGAAGGCGATGCCCGCGGCATACGCCCCGTTGTTCGGCAGCGTGAAGGGGACGGTCGCGCGGAAGAACGCGTCGGGGATCTGGGTCAGGATGCCCGCGCCGTCGCCGACGAGCGGGTCGGCCCCGGTCGCCCCACGGTGGTCGAGGTTGCGCAGCGCCGTGAGGGCGTGGTCGACGATGTCGTGGCCCGCCGTCCCCCGCATCGTCGCGATGAGGGCGACACCACAGGCATCGTGCTCGAACTCGCGTCGGTAGAGACCGGAGTTCTCCGGATGTGCACTGTAGAGGGCACTGGTGCGGGTGTGCGGCGGCATGTTCACCGTCCTTCTGCTGGGGTCCCAGGCGGCGACCGCACGGGGCCACGCGACATGACTGAGGGCATGTGGACGGCACTGGCCACAGGCGTTTCAGGAGACGATATCGGAGTGGCCGCTCGTCCTACCTGTTGATACGGCGGATTCCAAATCCTGAGACGTCGTGCTCATCACCTCGGCCACGACACGGCACAAAATGCGTCACGGCTGCGCCGGACGGTCCACCTTCGGCTCGCTGGGGGCGGTGTCGTTCGGCCCGTCGGGGGCGGTCTGGACCGGAGGATCTTCGGCGTCCCCCCGCCCGAGCTCGGCGCCGTCCGCGTCGGCCGGCGCGGAAGGGGCGACCGGCTGCTCCATGCGGCCGAAGCGGCGCCACAGGTAGACCCCGAGCAGGAACACGAGGATCGAGACCCAGGTGTTGACGCGCTGGCCGAGGATGAGGTTGGCCGAGTCGCTGCGCATGTTCTCGATGACGATGCGCCCGACCGGGTAACCCATGACGTAGGCCGCGAAGACCTGGCCGGCCTTGAGCGGGCGACGGCGGCCCAACCAGATGAGGAAGGCCGCGAGCAGCAGGCACCAGAGCGCCTCGTAGAGGAACGTCGGCTGGAAGTAGCCCTTGACGACGGGGTTGCCCTGGGCGTCGACGACGGCGCGGCCGAGAGAGGTGTCCCACTCGTAGATGCGCAGCTTCCAGGGCAGGTCGGTCGGAGCGCCGTAGATCTCGTTGTTGAACCAGTTGCCGAAGCGGCCCATCGCCTGGGCGATCGCCAGGCCGGGCGCGGCGGCGTCGACGAAGTCACGGAAGGCGACGCCGTTCTTGCGGCAGCCGATCCACGCCCCGACGGCCCCCAGCGCGACCGCGCCCCAGATGCCGAGACCACCCTCGTAGATGGCGAAGGCCTTCCACGGGTCGCCGTTCTGGCCGAAGTACGGCTGCGGGGTGGTGATGAGGTGGTAGAGCCGTCCGCCGACGATGCCGAAGGGCACGGCCCACGCGGAGATGTCGATGGCGATGCCCTTGCGGTGCCCCCGGACCTCGAGGCGCTTCTGCGTCAGCCAGACCGCGACGACGATGCCGGCGAGGATGCACAGGGCATACCCGCGGATCGGCAGGGGTCCGAGGTGCCAGACGCCGACGCTCGGCGACGGGATCTCAGCCGGGAGTGCCGCTTCGATGGCGGCGGGCACGCCGGCGAGCAGGCTCATGACCGGCTCCGGCGCACGCCGTCGGCGAGCTCGCGGGCCAGGGCGCCGAGCGCGTCGAGGCCCTCCTGCTCGGAGTCGGCCTCGGTGAGGCACCGCACGAGCGCGGAGCCGACGATGACGCCGTCGGCGTAGCGGCCGACCTCGGCCGCCTGGTCGCCGGTCGAGACCCCCAAGCCCACGCAGACCGGCAGGTCGGTGTGCTCGCGCGTGCGGGACACGAGTGCGTCGGCGGCGTCGCCGACGCTGGCGCGCGCCCCCGTGACACCCATGACGGCGGTCGCGTAGACGAAGCCGCGGCACTGGGAGGTGACGGCCTGGAGCCGCTCGGGCGTCGAGCTCGGGGCGACGAGGAAGACCTTGTCGAGGTCGTGGGCATCGGCGGCCGTGATCCAGTCGCCGGCCTCGTCGGGGATGAGGTCGGGCGTGATGAGCCCGGCTCCCCCTGCGGCGGCGAGGTCGGCGGCGAAACGCTCGACCCCGTAGCGCAGGACGGGGTTCCAGTACGTCATGACCAGCGCACCGGCGCCGGCGGCCGAGACCTCCCGGGCAGCGGTGAAGATGTCGCTCAGGTGCACGCCGCCGGCCAGCGCGCGCACGGCGGCGTCCTGGATGACCGGACCGTCCATGACGGGGTCGCTGTAGGGAACACCGATCTCGACGATGTCGACCCCGGATTCGACGAGGACCTTCATCGCCTTGATCGAGCCCTCGACGGTGGGGAAACCGACCGGGAGGTAGCCGATGAGGGCCGCACGGTTGTCGGCCCGGCACTTCTCGATGACGGTGCCGACGCTCACTGCTCGACCCCCATGGCCTTGGCGCCGCCGTCGTCGTCGGGGAGGCGGGTCCCGCCCTCCTCGTCGATGAGGCCGAACCACTCGGCCGCGGTGTGCACGTCCTTGTCGCCGCGCCCCGAGAGGTTGACGAGCAGGACGGCGTCCGGGCCGAGCTCGCGCCCGACCTTCATCGCACCCGCGAGCGCGTGCGCGCTCTCGATCGCCGGCAGGATGCCCTCGGTGCGCGACAGCAACGAGAGCGCCTCCATGGCCTCGACGTCGGTGATCGGGCGGTACTCCGCCCGGCCCGACTCAAGCAGGTGGGCGTGCTCGGGGCCGACGCTGGGATAGTCCAGACCCGCCGACACGCTGTGCGACTCGACGGTCTGGCCGTCGGAGTCCTGCAGGACGTACGTGAAGGCACCGTGGAGGACGCCCGGGACGCCCGCCGCGAAGCGCGCGGCGTGCTTGCCGCTCGCGACGCCCTCGCCACCCGCCTCGAAGCCGATGAGCCGCACCGCTTCGTCGTCGATGAAGCGGTGGAAGATGCCGATGGCGTTGGATCCACCGCCGACGCAGGCGAGCACGGCGTCGGGCAGGCGTCCGACGAGGTCGAGCACCTGCTGGCGCGCCTCGACCCCGATGACCCGGTGGAAGTCGCGGACCATCTCGGGGAACGGGTGCGGACCGGTCACCGTGCCGAGGACGTAGTGGGTCGTCGAGACGTTGGCCACCCAGTCGCGGAACGCCTCGTTGACGGCGTCCTTGAGCGTCTTGCTGCCGTTGTCGACGGGCACGACGGTTGCGCCGAGCAGGCGCATCCGCGCGACGTTGAGCGCCTGGCGCTCGGTGTCCTTGCGGCCCATGTAGACGACGCACTCGAGCCCCAGCAGGGCCGCAGCGGTGGCCGTTGCCACTCCGTGCTGGCCGGCGCCGGTCTCCGCGATGACGCGGGTCTTGCCCATGCGCTTGGTGAGCAGGGCCTGGCCGAGGACGTTGTTGATCTTGTGGGACCCCGTGTGGTTGAGGTCCTCGCGCTTGAGGATGACGCGGGCGCCGCCGCAGTGCTCGGCGAACCGGGGCACCTCGGTGATGATGCTGGGCCGGCCGGTGTACGTGCGCTGGAGTCGCTCGAGCTCACCGACGAACGCGGGGTCGACGACGGCCTTGCGCCAGACCTCCTCGAGCTGCTCGAGGGCGGGGATCAGCGCCTCGGGGACGTAGCGTCCACCGAACCCCCCGAAGCGGCCGTATGCCGGCACGTTGGATGTCGTGGTCATGCTCACTCTCCTGCTGCGCCGGGGCGGGCCTGGGCCCGGACCGCGGTCGCGGCGTCGATGAAGCCGCGGATCGCGGCCTCGGGGGCACCGTCCTTGACGAGGGCCTCGCCGACGAGGACCGCACCGGCGCCGGCGCGGACGTAGGCGGCCACGTCGGCCGGCGCGCCCACGCCGGACTCGGCCACGCCGACGACACCCTCGGGAACGCGAGGCAGCAGGTCGGTGACGGTGCGAGGGTCGACCTCGAGGGTCTTGAGGTTGCGGGCGTTGACGCCCACGAGAACGGGGTCGAGCGCGAGCGCGCGGTCGAGCTCGGCGGCGTCGTGGACCTCGATGAGGGCCGTCATGCCGAGCTCGCGGGCCTGGTCGTGCAGGTCACGCAGCAGCGCGTCGTCGAGCGCGGCGACGATGAGCAGGATGAGGTCGGCGCCGTGGGCCCGGGCCTCGGTCACCTGGTAGGCGTCGACCATGAAGTCCTTGCGCAGCAAGGGAGTCCGGACAGCGGCACGCACCTCGTCCAGGTCGGCCAGGCTGCCGGAGAACCGGCGCTCCTCGGTGAGCACGCTGATGGCGCTCGCCCCGCCCGCGGCATACGACCGCGCCAGCTCGCCCGGCTCAGGAATGTCCGCGAGCGCGCCCTTGCTCGGGCTCGACCGCTTGACCTCCGCGATGACGGCGACGCCCTCGGCCGAGCGGATGCCGGGCATCGGGTCGAGGGCCGGGGGCACCGACGCGAGCCGCGCCTCGAGGCCAGCGAGCGGCAGCGCGGCACGACGGCGCCCGAGATCCTCGCGGACGCCGCTGATGATCCCGTCGAGAACCGTCGGCACTGCTCTCAGCTCTTGCCGACGGTGCCGGTGCCCGACTCGTCGGGGGCGTCGACGACCGAGCCTGCCTGCGCGTGGTGACCGTTCTGGCCGTAGCCCGCCATGGACATCGTCTTGCCCGCAGCGACACCGGCCACGATGACGACGGCACCGATGATGCCGAGGACCAGGCTGGGGATCACGACAGCGACGGATGCGATTGCCGTGCCGAGCAGGATGATCCCGACCCCGGTCCAGGCGGCGGTGCTGTGACCGTGGTCCTCGTGCTGCTCTTCCATGGCGTCCTCTCTGTTCGGTCGACTCCACTTGCGTGCGGGCCGACGTCGTTCATTCTGTCAGGTCTCGTCAGGGGCGTCGCGCAGGGTCGGGTCCCGGCCCTCGGACAGCTCGTCCCACGTGGTGCGGACCTCACCCCGGGGTCCGCTCGCGGGCTTGTCACCGCGTTCGTAGCGTCCTGAGAGGCCGGCCCAGGACCGGCTCGAGACGGCGGTCATGACGGCTCCGACCGCCAGCAGAGCGGCGACGAGCACCGCCGCCCAGGCCCACGCGGTGCTCGAACCCGTGGCGGCTGGCGCCGTCGTGCGGGCGAGCTCGCGTGCGACGGCTTCGGCGACCGTGTCGACCGGGCGCAGCGCGACCAGGAGGGTCATCGCCAGGGCACCGAGCGAGGCCAGCACGATGACGACGGCGGCGACGGCACGGATGACACGCCCACCGGTCATGAGGCCGAGCAGGGCCACGACGCAGACCGCCGTGAGTCCGACGACCCCCGGCGCGGCCGCGCCACCGGTCACCTCCGTGAACGCCTGGCTGAGGACGTCGCGGGACTCGCCGCTCGCCCAGGTCCGCGTGGTGAGGCCGAGCAGCAGGGCTGCCGGGACGAGGACTGCCAGCGCCGCGCGCTTCTTGTCGAGGACGAGGGGCCCGCGGCGGGTCGGGTCGGCGGTCGGTCCGGTCGAGGTCATGCGCGGTGGTCTCCGAGCGGTCGCAGGCCCGCCGCGGCAGCCACGGCGCGCAGGGCGGCGGCGGCCTTGTTGACCGTCTCCTCGTACTCGAGGTGCGGCACCGAGTCGGCCACGATGCCTGCTCCGGCCTGGACGTGCGCCAGGCCGTCCTTGATCAGGGCCGTGCGGATCGCGATCGCCATGTCGAGGTCACCGGCGAAGTCGAGGTAGCCGACGACGCCGCCGTAGAGACCGCGACGCAGCCCCTCGTAGGCGTCGATGAGCGCCATGGCGCGAGGCTTCGGGGCTCCGCTGAGCGTGCCTGCGGGGAACGTCGCGACGAGCGCGTCGTAGGCGCTTCGGTCGTCGCGGAGGTCGCCGACGACGGTCGACTCGATGTGCATGATGTGGCTGTAGCGCCGGATCGACATGAAGTCGACGGTGTCGACGGTGCCGGCGCGGCAGATGCGCTGGAGGTCGTTGCGGGCGAGGTCGACGAGCATGAGGTGCTCGGCCCGCTCCTTGGCGTCGCCGAGCAGCTCCTCCGCGAGGTGAGCGTCGTGGTCGGGGCTCTTGCCGCGCGGGCGCGAGCCGGCGATCGGGTGGGTGATCGCCTGCCTCCCCGTCACCTTGATGAGGGCCTCGGGGCTCGAGCCGACGATGTCGTAGGCCGAGCCGTCGGGGTGCGGCAGGCGCAGGAGGTACATGTACGGGCTGGGGTTGCTGACCCGCAGCGCCCGGTAGACGTCGAGGGCGTCGGCCCGGCACGGCACGGTGAAGCGCTGCGAGACCACGATCTGGAAGGCCTCGCCGGCGCGGATCGCCTCCTTGGCCTCCTCGACCATGGACTCGAACTCCGGCTGGGTGTGGCTGCTCGTCGGGCGGCTCTCGATCGGCTCGATGGTGGCGACCGTGCTCGGCGCCGGCGCCGCGAGCTCGTCGGTCATCCGGTCGATCCGGGCGACGGCGTCGGCCCAGGCGTCCTCGATGCGCTCGTCGGTCGCGTCGTGGTTGACGGCGTTGGCGATGAGCAGCAGGGACCCGTCACTGTGGTCGAAGACAGCGAGGTCGGTGGTGAGCATCATCGCGACCTCGGGAAGGTCGAGCTCGTCCCGGCCGCCGTCGGGCACGCTCTCCCACCGGCGCACGGCGTCGTAGGTGATGGCACCGACGAGGCCGCCGGTCAGCGGCGGCAGGCCCGGCGTGCGCGGGGTGGCGAGGGCCGCGACCGTGTCGCGGACCGCCTGGGCGGGATCGCCGTGGGTGGGCAGACCGATCGGTGGTTCGCCGATCCAGTGGGCGCTCCCGTCCTTCTCGGTCAGGGTCGCAGCGCTGCGGGCTCCGACGATCGAGTAGCGCGACCACACGCCCCCGTGCTCCGCGGACTCGAGCAGGAACGTGCCCGGAGCGTCCTTGGCGAGCTTGCGGTAGACACCGACCGGCGTCTCGGCGTCGGCCAGCACGCGGCGTACGACCGGGATGACACGGCGGTGCTCGAGCGCGAGCTCGGTGAACACCTCGAGGCTCGGCCACGTGCGGCCCCACGCGAGGTCGGCGTGCGGCGCAGGGGTGGCGAGCGAGGTGTTCGAGTCGGGCACCGAGCCATTCTCGCCCACCCGGTCGTATGCCGCGTCCCCGCCTCCACCGTCGAGAGGCCACGTGTGGCCGCCCCTCCACGGTCGAGAGGCCACATGTGGGCGCGGCAAGCGGCGCGTCTTTCGAGGGCCCGCGGCCGAACGTGGCCTTTCGACGTTTAGGAGGCGGCCGAACGTGGCCTCTCGACGTTTAAGAGGCGGCCATACGTGGCCTTTCGACGGTCAGGAGGAGGAGGGGGCGGTGGCGTCGGGGTCGGGCTCCCCGACGGTGGCGGGGAGGACGCGCGCGTCGAAGCAGGTGCGGTCGCCGGTGTGGCAGGCCGCGCCGACCTGGTCGACCGAGACGAGCAGCGCGTCCCCGTCGCAGTCGAGGCGCACCGCCTTGACCCACTGGACGTGGCCGCTCGTGTCGCCCTTGCGCCAGTACTCCTGCCGGCTACGCGACCAGAACGTCACCCGGCCCTCTCCGAGCGTGCGGCGCAGCGCCTCGTCGTCCATCCAGCCGACCATGAGGACGTCGCCGGTGTCGTGCTGCTGCACCACGGCGGCGACGAGTCCGTGCTCGTCGCGCTTGAGCAGCCCGGCGATCTGCGGGTCGAGGGCGGTCGGGTCGGGGATCGGGTCACTGGCGTCGGTCACCCGCACATTCTGCCGTGGACTCCTCAGACCGCCTGCTGCTGGGCGACCCAGGACTCGTGCAGCTTCGAGTAGACGCCACCGAGGCGGACGAGCTCGGTGTGGGGCCCGCGCTCGACGATGCGACCGGCGTCGACGACGATGACCTCGTCGGCGGCCTGGGCGGTCGAGAGCCGGTGCGCGATGGCGATCGACGTGCGGCCGCGGGTCAGCGAGTCGAGGGCTCGCTGGATGCGCACCTCGGTGCCGGGGTCGACCGCGGACGTGGCCTCGTCGAGGACGAGCAGGTCGGGGTCGGCGAGGTAGGCCCGGGCGAGCGCGACGAGCTGGCGCTCCCCGGCCGAGAGGGACTCCCCGCGCTGCCCGACATCCGTCGCCAGCCCCAGCGGGAGCGTGGCCACCCAGGGGTCGAGGCCGAGCTCGGTGAGCGTGATCCGGACGTCCTCCTCACTGGCCTCGGGCCGGCCGAACCGGATGTTGTCGAGCAGCGTGCCGTCGAAGAGGAAGCCCTCCTGCGGCACGAGCACGACGCGGGAGCGGAGTGAGGAGAAGCGGATCGTCCGCAGGTCGACCCCGTCGAGGAGCACCTGTCCGCTGCTCGAGTCCATGAGCCGGGTCAGCAGCTTGGCCAGCGTCGACTTGCCCGATCCGGTCTCGCCCACGATGGCGACCCGACTGCGCGGCGCGATGGTCAGGTCGATGTCGTGGAGCACGGGGGCGCCACCGGGATAGGCGAACCCGACCTCGTTGAACTGCACGGTGATCGGCCCGCGCGGCAGCGTCACGCCGGACTCGCCGGGATCGGAGACGTCGGCCGGGGTGTCGATGATGCCGATGACGCGGCGCCAGCCGGCCACGGCGTTCTGCATCTCGTTGAGGATCTCGGTGGCCTGCTGCACGGGCTGCGTGAAGAGGTTGACGAGGAAGAGGAACGCGAGCAGCTCGCCGAGGGTGAGGCTCCCCCGAGCGGCGAGGACCGTGCCGACGACGAGGACGACCGCGGTCGTCAGACCGGAGACGAGCTGGCCCGAGGTGAACGCGACGACCGACCGGGCCTGCGCGCCGATGGCGGCCTTGCGGTGCGCCTCGACGGCGTCGTCGATGCGCTCGGCCGTGCGGTCCTCGACGCCGTAGGCGCGGATCGCCTGGGCACCGACGACGGCCTCGGATATCGCGCCGAGCATGTCGCCGACGCGCTCGCGCACCCGCGTGTAGGCCCGGCCGACGACGCCCTGGAACTTGCGGATGATGACGAACAGCGGCACGAAGCAGAGCCAGACGACGAGGCCGAGCAGCGGGCTGTAGACCACCATGAGCACCGTCGCGAGCGTGATCTGCGCGATGTTGATCAGCAGCATGAGCCCGCCGAACTGCACGAACATCGAGATCGTGTCGACGTCGGACGTCACGCGGGAGACGAGCGACCCGCGCCGTTCGCTGTTCTGCGTCAGCATCGCGAGGTCGTGGATGTGACGGAACGCCTTGAGCCGCAACGTCGCCAGGCCGTTCTCGGACGACCGGAAGAGGCGGATGTTGACGAAGTAGGCGGAGAACGCCGTCACGACGACGCCGACGAGCGCGATCCCGATGTAGCGCGCGACGACCGCCATGTCGGGGCCGCCGGCAGCGAGGATGCCGTTGTCGGTGATGCGCTGGACGACGAAGGGCACGAGCACCCGGCCGAGGGTCGACAGCACGGCGAGCAGCACCGTGACCCAGATGCCCTTGCGCAGCTCGGGTGAGAGCTCGACTCCACGACGCAGCGTCTGCCACGTCGTCATCTCCTTGCCCGTCGCGACACCGTGGTGCTCCACGAGGACCTGGGACCGCATGCTCATCGGGAGACCTCCTCGGCCGCGTCGGCTCCGCGCCCGAGGTCGTCGCCGTACTCCTCGTCGGCGGCGATCGCCTCGCGTTCCGCGGCCTCGCGGGCGTATGCCGTGACGAGCCGTTCGTAGCCCACGCACCTGCCGAGCAGCTGGCCGTGCGAGCCGTGGTCGACGACGCGTCCGGCCTCCATGTAGACGACCTCGTCGGCGAGCAGGATCGTGGCCATCCGGTACGCGACGACGAGGACCGTCGTCCCCGAGCTCGCCTCACGCAACCGGGCCAGGATGGCCTGCTCGACGCTGGGGTCGACGGCGGAGGTGGCGTCGTCGAGGATGAGCAGCTGGGGCTCGCGGATCACGGCGCGCGCCAAGGCGATTCGCTGGCGCTGACCCCCGGAGAGGCTGGCGCCGCGCTCGCCCACACGGGTCTCGAGCCCGTCGGGCAGCTTCTCGACGAAGCCGGCACCCTGCGCGACGTGCAGGGCGCGCCAGACGCTCTCGTCGTCGTGCTCGACACCGAGCGTGATGTTGCCGCGGACGCTGTCGTCGAACATGAAGGTCTGCTGCGCCACGAGCGCGGCCACGTCGCTGACGCCCCCGCGCCGCACCTCGCGCAGGTCGACCCCGTCGACGAGCACGGCGCCCGAGTCGGGGTCTACGAGGCGCATGACGAGGTTGGTCAGGGTCGACTTGCCGCTGCCGGTGGGTCCGACGATCGCGACCGTCGCTCCGGGCGCGACGTCGAGGGTGACGTCGACGACGGCGGGGTATAGGTCGGCCTCGCCGGTCTCGGTCTCGATCTCGTAGGCGTACGCGAGTCGCTCGGTCTGCAGGTGGCTCGCCGTGCCCGACGGGAGCGAGCGCTCGCCGAAGGTCATGCTGCCCGTCGCGTCGAGGACCGCCGACACACGGTTCCAGCCGACGACCGCACGCGGCAGCTCGGCGAGGACCCAGCCGAGCGCGCGCACGGGGAACGCGAGGATGGAGAAGAGGTAGGCGATCTGGACGACCTCGGCGGCCGTCAGCTGGCCGCTGCTGACGCGCAGCGTGCCGACGAAGAGCACGGCCAGCGTGCCGATCGTGGGGATGGCCTCGATGGCCGGGTCGAACCGGCCACGGGTGCGGCCGACCTCGATGTTGGCGTCGCGCAGCTCGTGGGTCACGACGCGGAAGCGTTCGGCCTCGTGGTCCTCGCGCCCGAGCGACTTGACGATCAGGGCGGCCTCGAAGCTCTCGTGGGCGACCTCGGAGACGTCGGCGCGCAGCTGCTGGGCGCGGGTCACCCGCGGCGACATGGCGCGCTGGAAGGCGACGTTGGCCAGGAAGAGCATCGGGAAGACGGTGAGCCCGACGAGGGCCAGCCACGGGTCGACGATGACCATCTGGACGATGCCGAAGACGAGCATGACGACGACACCGAGGGCCATCGGCAGGGGCGCGAAGATGTTCCAGGTCGCCTCGACGTCGGCGTTCGCGTTGGAGAGCAGCTGACCCGACGGGTGCTTGTGGTGCCAGCTGAGCGGGAGCCGGAGGTACTGTCGCGTGACCTGGCGGCGGTACATCGCACCGAGGTTGTACATCGCGATGCCGCCGGCGACGCGGCGACCGATGACGCCGACGATCGTCGTCAGCACGACGGCGGCCATGACGCCGCCGATGAACCACAGCTGGGAGGCCGTCACGTGCCCGGCCGCGATGGCTGGGGCGACGGCGCGATTGACGACGAAGCCGATCGCGGCTGCCGTGAGGCTCGTCATGACGCCGTAGACGACGCTCCCGAGCACGGCGACGGCGAACCAGCGCGGCTGGTCCTTGATGCCCCGCCCGATGACGGCGAGACCCTCTCGGAGGGTCGAGGTGGGCGGGACGTTCACGGTGTGCTGCTCCCCTGGTGACGTGCTCTGTGGTCGACCCCACAGCCTCTCACGCGGCGCTGACACCCCGGTCACCCGCACGCCTCGCCCAGAACCACTCCGCGCCGGCACCCGCCCCGGGCTCCTCGATCCGCCGGAACCCCAGCCGCGCCAGGACCCGGTGGCTCGCGACGTTGTCCGGTTCGGTGTGGGCCACGACGGACAGCCCGGACGCCTCGAGCGAGCGCACCATGCCCGACAGGACGTCCGTCATGAGCCCGCCACCCCGGGCCTGCGGGACCAGGCCGTAGCCGACCTCGACCACGCCGTCCACCGGCGGACCGAAGCAGCCGATCGAACCGACGACGAGGGCGTCGGACCGCCGGACGATGTGGCGCGGGGACCACGCGTCCGGACCCGAGGTCGTCATCCCGACGGCGTCGAGGTCGTCCTCGCGGGGGTAGCCCTCGGCCCAGTCGGCCCGGTGCTCCCCGGCGCGCATCGCGGCGGCGTCCTCGGGGGTGATGGGCACGAGCCGCGCGTCCCGCGTCTCGATCGGTCCCGGACCGATCGGCCGGGCGGGCGCCCCCGTGCGCACCCAGTGCCGCAGCACCCCGTCTCGCTCGTCCTCGACGACGCCCCCGGCCGAGGCGATGGTGCGGGCCGACGCGATGTTGTCGACGTCGCACGTCACGAGCACGGGGTCGATGCCTCGGGCCGCGGCCAGCGCGAGGGCGAGACCGAGCGCCTCACGCGCGACGCCCTGGCGCCGGGCACCCGGCGACACGGCATACCCGATGTGGCCGCCCTCGGCGAGCAGCGACGGGGTGAGCGCGTGCCGCACCGCGATGGTGCCGACGACGCGTCCGTCACGCACGATCCACCGGTTCGACGACGGCACCCGCCCCTCGGGCAGCGCCTCGTCAGCGCGTTCCATCCTGCCCAGCCAGTCCACCCACTCCTCGAACACGGCGCGGTCGCGCAGCCGGTCGCGGTCGCCCGGCCGGTAGCCCGAGCCGTGGATGGTGGCGCCGGCGAAGTCCTCGACCATCTCCCACCACGAGTCGGCCAGGTCGACGGTGGGGCGCACGAGCTCGATCACCGTCCGACCCTAGAGAGCGGCCGCCCTCGACGGCCACCCGATTCGGGCCGAGCAGTCCCTGAGAGGATGGGGTCATGACGCGCCACGCCCAGTCCGAACGCCTCCAGCTCTGCGACGAGCTCGACCGGCTCGGGCCCGACGCGCCGACCCTGTGCGAGGGGTGGGACACCCGCGACCTGGCGGCGCACCTCGTCATCCGGGAGGGACGGCCCGACCTCGCCGTCGGCACCGTCGTCCCGTTCCTCTCCGGCCGCCTCGAGCGCGAGCAGCACCGGATGGCGCAGGGCGACTACGCCGCCCTCGTCGACCGGGTCCGTCACGGTGCACCCGCGTGGAACCCCATGTCCCGCCCCAAGCTCGACGAGCTGACCAACCTCGTCGAGTTCTTCGTGCACCTCGAGGACGTTCGCCGGGCACAGCCCGACTGGGAGCCGCGCGAGCTGCCCGCGGCGCTGCAGGGCAAGCTGTGGTCGGCGCTCAAGCGCTCCGCCCGACTGACGTTCCGCAAGTCCGCGACCGGCATCGTCCTCATCGGCGAGGGACAGGGGCGGTATGCCGCGAAGCTGCCCGACCACCACGGCACCGTCGTGCTCCGCGGGGCCCCGGCCGAGCTCGTCCTCTACGCGTACGGCCGCGCGGCCGTGGCACGGGTCGAGCTCGAGGGCGATGCCGACGACATCGCGGCGCTGCAGCAGGCAGACCTCGGCATCGGCTGATCCGGCAGCGCCGCGCCCTACAACGCTGCCGCGCCCGAGGTCACCGGACGGTGAGACCGGCCGCCCGCAGGGCGTCCTTGACCTGACCGACGGTGAGCTCGCGGTAGTGGAAGACGCTCGCGGCGAGCACCGCGTCGGCGCCCGCCTCGACGGCCGGCGCGAAGTGCTCGACGCGCCCGGCGCCGCCGCTCGCGATGACGGGCACCGACACCGCCGCCCGCACGCGGCGGATGAGCTCGAGGTCGAAGCCGTGCTTCGTGCCGTCGGCGTCCATCGAGTTGAGCAGGATCTCCCCCGCTCCGAGCTCGGCGGCCCGCGCGCACCAGTCGACCGCGTCGAGGTCGACCGGGGTGCGGCCACCGTGCGTCGTCATGACGAAGTCGTCCGTGGGCTGCCCGTCGTCGCCGAGACGACGGCGGACGTCGGCCGACAGGACCAGCACCTGCGCACCGAATCGGCTCGCGATCTCGGCGATCAGCTCGGGCCGGGCGATCGCTGCGGTGTTGACCCCGACCTTGTCGGCGCCTGCGCGCAGCAGGCGGTCGACGTCGTCGACGGTCCGCACGCCACCACCGACCGTGAGCGGGATGAAGACCTGCTCTGCGGTGCGGCGCACGACGTCATAGGTGGTCTCCCGGTCGCCGCTGCTCGCCGTCACGTCGAGGAAGGTCAGCTCGTCGACGCCCTGCTCGTCGTAGAGCTTGGCCAGCTCGACCGGGTCGCCGGCGTCGCGGAGGTTCTCGAAGTTGACGCCCTTGACGACCCGGCCCGCGTCGACGTCCAGGCAGGCGATGACTCTCGTGGCGACCGGCATGCGACAAATCTAGGCCAGTGGCGCCGATGGGTAGTCTCGCGCCCATGTGGGACGACGTGACGCGGGCGCCGCGCGAGGACCATGTCACCGCCGTCGTCTCTCTCGCGCTCGCCGCGCGCCCACGGTGTGGCGACGTCGTCGTCATCGCCCTCGACGGTCCGAGCGGTGCCGGCAAGACGACGCTGGCCCGCGGCGTCGAGCTGGCGCTCGAACCGGTCGCTCCCGTGGCCGTCGTACACATGGACCACCTCTACCCCGGCTGGGACGGGTTGGCCCGGGGCCCAGGGCTCCTCACCACGCAGGTGCTGGAGCCGCTCGCCCGAGGCGAGCGGGCGGCATACCGGATCTGGAGCTGGGTGCGCGACGAATGGGCCGGCTCGCGCGAGGTGCCCCCGTGCCGCTTCCTCGTCGTGGAGGGGTGCGGCTCCAGCGTGCAGCCGGCGGGGGCGTATGCCGCCGTGTCCGTCTTCGTCGACGCCGAGGTCGCGCTGCGGAGGTGCCGTGGGATCGAGCGCGACGGCGAGGCCTACCGTCCGCAGTGGGAGCGCTGGGCCAGGCAGGAGACGGTGCTCTTCACGGCCGACGCGACCAGGCAGCGCGCCGACCTCGTCCTCGACACATCTAGTCTCTGACGGTGCGCACACGTCGACGAGCGGTCCGGCCCCTCCCCGCGGTGTGGGTGATGGCCGTCGCGCTCGTCGCGGTCGCCGCCAACCTGCGGATCGCGATCACGAGCGTCCCCCCGCTGCTCGACGCGATCTCCACGGACCTCGGTCTCAGCCATGCCGCCGCGGGGGCGCTGACCACCCTGCCGGTCCTCTGCATGGGTGTCTTCGCGCCCGTGGCGAGCCGGATCGCCCACCGCACCGGCGCGGCGGGCGCCGTCCTCGGGGCCGTCATCGGCATCCTCGCGGGGACGGCGAGCCGCTTCGCCGGCGACCACGTCGTCGTGCTCTACGCGGGGACGTTCGTCTGCGGTGTCGGGATCGCCGTGGCCGGCACGCTGCTCCCCCGCCTCGTCAAGACCTACTTCCCTCCCGAGCGCACCGGTCTCGTCACCGGCCTCTACATGCTGGCGATGATGGGCGGCGCCGCGCTGAGCTCGGCGATCGCCGTGCCCCTGGCCGACCGGCTCGGCAGCTGGCAGGCCTCGCTCGGCTCGTGGTCGGTCGTCGCCCTCGTCGGTGCCCTCGCCTGGGCCCCGTTCACCGTGCGCGCCAACCCGCACCACACGCCCGACGAGGAGGGGCCGGGTCGCCTCCCCTGGGGCCACCCCACGGCGTGGCTCGTCGCCGGCTACCTCGCCCTCCAGTCCTGGTGCTTCTACTCCGCCGTCACGTGGCTCGCCCCGACCTACGTCGAGCACGGCTGGTCCCGTGAGTCGGCCGGCTTCCTCGCGGCGGCCTTCAGCGGGGCGCAGATCGTCTCGGGGCTGCTCGGACCCGTCCTCAGCGACCGCACGCACGACATGCGTCGGCTCCTGTTGCCTGCGGCGACCCTCGGTGTCGCCGGTTCCGTCGGCATCTGGCTCGCCCCGCTGACGGCGCCGTGGCTGTGGGCGGTCGTGACCGGCCTCGGCCAGGGAGCCGCGTTCTCCCTCGCCCTCGTCCTCCTCGTGCGCTACACGCGGACGCCGGAGGCGAGCGGGCGGCTCACCGGCATGGCCTTCCTCATCTCCTACGGCATCGCCTCGATCGGCCCGGTCGCCATGGGCCTGGTGCGCGACGTGACCGGCGGCCTGTCGCTCGTCTGGGCCGTCCTCGCGGCGATCGGCGTGGTGCAGGCCGTCGTCGTGGTGAGGCTGCGCCCCGACCTCCGCCGGGTCGGCTGAGTCGCACCGCTCCGAAGAACCAATCGAAAGAGCAATCCGTCCCCGTTTCGCGTCAGGCATCTTGGCCCGGAACCGGACGGATTGCTCTTTCGATTGGGCGGGGGGTTCCCTCGGGGGCGTGAGGCTGAGTCGCACCGCTCCGTCACCCGCGGGGCTCGTGATGCAGTTGAGACGCACAATTCGGGTCAAACGGCGTACAACGGAGGACAAACCTGTGCAGAATGCACGACGACGTGCTGACTGCAAGGAGACCGACGATGCTGCCTCGCCCCACCCCGGTGACCGAGCCTGAGCGCGAGGCCACCCCAGCGAGCCCGGGCCGCCTCGTCGCCGCGCTCATCGCGCTGGTCCTCGTCGCGGGCATCCCCGGCCTCGTGGGCGCCGTCCCCGCCGCCGCACTCACCGCTCCGTCGGCCGTCAGCCTGTCGGTCGTCGCCGGGCCGACTCGCGGTGGCACGGTCGTCGACCTGTCGGGTTCCGGGGTGGGCGCGACCACGAAGGTCTTGTTCGGCACGACCACCGTCACCCGCGTCACGCGCTTGTCGACCACGAAGGTCCGGGTGGTCACCCCGGCCCACGGCCCGGGCCTCGTGAGTGTTCGCGTTGCCACGCCGACCGGCTCCTCACCCGTGTCCTCTCGGTCCACCTTCTCCTTCGACGCCGTTCCCACCCTCGGTGCCCTCTCGTCGCGGAGCGGGTCGTCGCGTGGCGGAACGACCGTCACCCTGACCGGAACGGGTCTGCAGCGGGCGAGCTCGGTCCACTTCGGATACGCCGCGGCCACCGGACTCACCCGCCTCTCCGCGACCCAGGTCCGCGTGACCGTCCCGGCCCACCCCGCCGGCCCGGTCGATGTGCGGGTCACCACGCCGGGAGGCACGTCGCCCATCACGGGTGCGGGCCGCTTCACCTACATCGCCCCGCCCGTCGTCAGGACGCCAACGGTCACGAGCCTGTCCGTGTCGGCCGGCCCGGTCCGGGGAGGCACCGTCTTCGTCGTGGGCGGGACCAACTTCACCGGGACGACGCACGTCACCTTCGGTGGGACGACCGCCGGCTTCACGGTGCTGTCGAGCACCCAGCTGCGGGTCACGGCCCCGGCCCGCCCGGCCGGCCTCGCCAACGTCCAGGTGCGCACGGCGGCCGGTCTCTCACCAGCGACCACCGCGAACGCCTACTCCTACGAGGCCCTCCCGACGCTGACCGGCGCGTCCCCCGCCTCGGGGCCGACGACGGGCGGCACGGTCGTCACGCTGACGGGCACAGGCCTCGGCCGCGCGACCGCGGTGCAGCTCGGCACCGCCACGACGACGCAGGTCGTCCGGGTCTCGGCCACGACGCTCCGCGTCACCACCCCGGCCGGCGCCGCGGGCACGGTCGACGTACGCGTCACGACGCCGGGTGGCACGTCGGCTGCGACGACGCGCGCTCGCTTCGCCTTCCAGGCAACCGCGCCGGCCGTGACCTCGCTGTCGACCACCGCCGGCCCGCTCAGTGGTGGCACTCGCGTCACCGTGACCGGGGTCGGTTTCGTCGGCGTGACCCGCGTGAACCTCGATGGCACGCCCATCCCCTTCACCGTGCTGTCAGCCACGACCATCGCAGTCACGACACCCGCCCACTCCGCAGGGCCCGTCGGCCTCACCGTCACGACCCCGTACGGCACGTCGCCCGACGGCGCGTCGAGCACCTTCGCGTTCGATCCCGCGCCGGCGATCGCGTCGGTGTCGCCGCAGACCGGTCCGCCGAGCGGAGGCACCGTCGTCACGGTGACGGGCACCGGCCTCACCCGAGCCACCACGATCAGCTTCGGCACGGTGACGGCCACCAACCTCGTTCGGGTCTCGGACACGACGGTGCGCGTCACGACGCCTGCCCACGCATCCGGGCCGGTCGACGTGCTCGTCACCACCCCGGGCGGCACGTCCGCCGCCGGGGCGGGAGCCCGGTATGCCTTCGGCTCGCCACCCGCCGTCACCGGGCTGTCTGCTGTCGCAGGGCCACTGACCGGAGGCACGGTCGTGACGATCTCCGGCACCGGGCTCGGCGAGGCCACCGCGGTGCAGTTCGGCTCCGTCGCGGGCACCGGTCTCGTCCGGGTGTCCGACAGCTCGCTGCGGATCACCGCCCCGGCGCAGGCCGAGGGCGCGGTCACGGTCCGTGTCGTGAACGCCAACGGGACGAGCCCCGAGACCGACAAGGGCCTCTTCACCTACGTCGGGGTGCCTGCCGTCTCGGCACTGTCGACGCCGGCCGGCCCGCTGAGCGGCGGTGCCGTCGTCATCACGGGGACGCGGCTCGGCCTCGCCACCGGAGTGGACTTCGGCACGACGCCGGGCACCGGGCTGGTCCGGGTCTCGGACACGGAGCTGCGCATCACCGCACCGGGACGCCCGGCGGGCACCGTCGACGTGCGCGTCACCACCCCCGGCGGCGTCTCGCCGGTCGTCCCGGCAGGGCAGTTCACCTACCAGGCCGTCCCGACCGTGACCGCCCTGTCCCCCGCCCTCGCTCCCACGAAGGGCGGCGGCAGCGTCACGCTGACCGGGACGGCATACGACCGGATCTCCGCCGTGACCTTCGGAGGCGTCGCCGCGACCACGGTGACCCGCCTGTCGGCGACCCAGCTCGTCGTCACCGTGCCGCCCCAGGCCGAGGGCGACGTCGACGTGCGCGTCACCACCCCCGGTGGCACCTCGGCGGTCGTGCCCGGCGGACGCTTCACCTACCAGAACCCACCCGTCATCAGCTCCGTCACCCCGGCCTCCGGCCCGTTGAGCGGTGCCGTCATCACCCTGAGCGGCACCTCGTTCACCGACGTCAGCGCTGTGCAGTTCGACGGCGTCGCCGCGACGTCCTGGACCCGGGTGTCTGCCACGGCACTGACCGCCGTCGTGCCGGCCCGCCCGGCGACCGGTCCCATCACGATCCGCGTCACCACCCGGGCCGGTGCGGTCGAGCGCACCGACGGCTTCACCTATGTCGCCGGCGCCACCCTGACGCCCGGCCAGGTGCTCTCGCCCGCCACCGCCCTGCGGTCCCCCTCGGGCACGTACACCGCCACGATGCAGGCGGACGGCAACCTCGTCGTCGCGACGTCAGCCGGCGCCAGCCGTTGGACGAGCGCGACGCCCGGTGCCGGCAACCGCCTCGAGGTGCGCGCCGACGGCAACGTCGTCATCCTGCGCACGAACGGCACGGTCGCCTGGTCGAGCGGCACCAACGGCTGGACCGGGGGCGTGCTCACCCTGACCGACCAGGGGCTGCTCCAGGTGCGTCAGGGCACGACGACCGTGTGGGACCACCGCGGCGTCCGCTACGACCAGATGCTGCCCGGACAGGTCCTGCGCCCCGGCGAGTCGCTCGTCTCGACGAGCCAGGGGTGGAGCCTCGCCATGCAGAACGACGGCAACCTCGTGCTCAGCTCGGCCCAGGGCAAGCGCCAGTGGGCGGCCTTCACCTCGGGCAGCGGCAGCACGGCCACGATGCAGACCGACGGCAACTTCGTCGTCCGCGACAGCCGCGGCGTCATCCTGTGGTCGACGCAGACCAGCGGTGCCGGATCGGTCGTGCGCGTGCTCGCCACCGGCAACGTCGCCGTCTACCAGGGCTCCGTCGTCACGTGGGCCATCACCGGCGGCCCCGCGCCGTCGGGCTGGGCGTGCTACTCGCGGGCCACCCAGGACTGCATCCAGCGGTTCGGCTACTACGGGCAGCGCGCCTGGTACTACCCCGTCGACGCGTGGGGCAACAACTGCACGAACTACTCGGCCTACCGCCTGTCCCGCGACGGGGTGCAGAACCCGGGCAACCTCGGCAACGCCAACACGTGGGACGACAATGCGCGGGCCAAGGGCTTCGCCGTCGACCAGAGCCCGCGGGTCGGTGACATCGCGCAGTGGAACTCCAACCACGTCGCCTACGTCGACTGGGTCAGCGCCGACGGCAACACGGTCGCGATCTCCGAGAGTGGCTACGGCGGCACGGTGCTCGGAAAGACGTACACCTCGATGAGCGGCCGCCGGATCATCGCGCGCAGCAGCTACTCCTGGCCGTCGAACTTCATCCACTTCCGCTGACGGCTCCGCAACGCCTCGCGTCGGCGCTCAGCCCCAGTAGTCGTCCATCGCCCGGGCTGCGTCCTCGACGTCCTGGGCGGTCTCCCCGGGCGCCGACGCGGTGCGTCGCTCCGTGACCGTCAGGCGCCCGCGGTAGAAGAGCATCGGCCGACCGGACTCGCCGTCCTCGAGGTCGAGCACCCGACCGATGACGACGTCGTGGTCGCCCGCGACGTGGACCTGCTCGACCGAGCAGTGCACCCGCATCAGCACGCCCGGCAGACTCGGGCCACCGTGCACCGACGGCGCCCAGTCCAACCCGTCGAACCGTGCACCGTCGGCCGAGCCGAAGCGTGCGATGAGGTCGTGCTGGTCGTGCCCGAGAACGTTGACGGTGAACCGACCGTGGTCACGCATCCGCGGCCAGGACCGCCCGCGATGGTCGGCACAGAACAGCACCAGCGGCGGGTGCAGCGACACGGACGCGAAGGACTGGCAGGCGAACCCCACCGGAGCGGCTCCGTCCGCGAAACCGGTCACGATGGTCACCCCGGTGGCGAAGTGGCCCAGCGCGTGCCGCATGCGGTCCGGCGTCGGGGCCCCGGTCATGACGGGCCCAGCGGGCGCTCCGGCTCGCTGGCCTCACCGAACGCCTGGATGAGGGCGGCGAGCCGCGAGGCCTCACGGCCCGCCACGGGTCCGTCGGCCTTCTGGATCGCCATGACCGCGACGGAGTCGCCGTCCTCGAGGTCGAGCGTCACCCACGGCTCTCCGCCACCGAACTGGATGCCGACGACCTCCGGCCACGTGAGGGTGCGGGTCAGCATGAGGTTGCGCACGACGATGCCCGCCCGGCTCGGCACCGCGACGATGGAGGCGTAGCGCCAGGCGATGAGGGCGACGGCGACGCCGAGGCCGAAGAACATCAGGCGGTCGCCGACGCCCCAACGTCCGTCGGCCTGGGCCGGCATGACGACCGCGATGACCCCGAAGACGACGAGCGACAACCACGCCACCACCAGCGCCACGGTGCGACCCCGTCGGGGCCGGAAGGGCGCCAGCGCGTCTGGGCCTGAGTCGGCCCCGGGCGCCTGGTGCGACCCGGACGGCGGCGTCATGCTGTTCCTCCTACCGTCGCGGGTCACAGCCGGCAGGCGGCGATGTCGGTGACGAGGATGGCCCGCGCCCCGAGGTCGTAGAGCTCGTCCATGAGCCGGTTGCGTCCCAGCCTCGGCACCATGGCGCGCACGGCGACCCAACCCTCGTCCTGCATCGGCGAGACGGTCGGCGACTCGAGGCCCGGCGTCAGCTCGCAGGCCTTGTCGACGAGGTCCCTGGGGCAGTCGTAGTCGAGCATGACGTACGTCCGGGCCGTGATGACGCCGGCGATGCGTCGCTGGAGCACCTCGATGGCCTGGGCCTCGCCGGGGCGGTCTCCGCGGATGAGGACGGCCTCCGAGCGCAGGATCGGCTCGCCGAACACCTCGAGGCCTTGCTGGCGCAGCGTCGTGCCGGTCTCCACGACGTCGGCGATGCAGTCGGCCACCCCCAGGGTGATGGCGGTCTCGACGGCGCCGTCGAGCCGCACGACCTCGGCGGACAGACCGCGCGAGCTCAGGTCGGCGCGGACGAGACCGGCGTACGACGTCGCGACGCGCTTGCCCGCGATGTCCTCGACCGTGGCCACCTGACCCGGCTTGCCGGCATACCGGAACGTCGAGGCCCCGAAGCCGAGCGCCATGACCTCGACGGCGTCAGAGCCGGAGTCGAGCAGCAGGTCACGGCCGGTCACCCCGGCGTCGACGGTGCCCGAGCCGACGTAGACGGCGATGTCGCGCGGGCGCAGGTAGAAGAACTCGACGTCGTTCTCGGCGTCGGAGACGACGAGCTCCTTGCTGTCACGACGCGTGCGGTAGCCCGCCTCGCGGAGCAGCTCGACGGTGACGTCGGACAGGGAACCCTTGTTGGGCACGGCGATTCGCAGCATGGGGATGAGAGTCCTCAGAGGTGGGAGTAGACGTCGTCGAGCGAGATGCCCTTGGCGAGCATGAGGACCTGCAGATGGTAGAGGAGCTGGCTGATCTCCTCGGCGGCCTCGTCGTTCGACTGGTACTCGGCGGCCATCCACACCTCGGCGGCCTCCTCGACGATCTTCTTCCCGATCGCGTGCACGCCGGCATCGAGCTGCGCGACGGTGCCCGAACCCTCGGGTCGCGTCTGCGCCTTCTCGGCCAGCTCGGCATACAGCTGCTCAAAGCTCTTCACGGTGCCCCAGCCTACGGGCCGTGAACCCCGGGTCCGGACGGTGCTCACGACGTGGCGACGGAGCGGAGTGCCACGACGGTCGCGACTGCCGCCGTCGCGGCCTCGTGCCCCTTGTCCTCGGCCGAGCCGGGCAGCCCTGCGCGGTCGAGCGCCTGCGCCTCGTCGTCGCACGTCAGCACGCCGAACCCGATGGGCGTCGCCGTGCTCACCGACACGTCGGTGATGCCGACCGTCGCCGCCTGGCAGACGTAGTCGAAGTGCGGGGTGCCGCCGCGGATGACGACGCCGAGCGCGACGAGCGCGTCGTAGCGGTCGGCCAACGTCGCGCACGCGACGGGCAGCTCGAACGTACCGGGCACCCGGACGACGTCGACGGCCGTCACACCGGCGTCGGCGAGGCCGCGCCGGGCCCCGTCCAGCAGTCCGTCCATGACCTGCTGGTGCCAGCTCGCCGCGACGACCGCGACCCGGAGGCCGCTGCCGTCGGTGGTGAGAGTGGGTGCGCCGTCCTTCATGCCGTCTCCTTGCCGCCGTGCCGGTCGTTCGTGACCGGGATGTCATGACCCAGGCGTTCGCGCTTGGTGATGAGGTACTGCTCGTTGTCCTCGCCCATCGGGCCGTGCAGACGCTCGACGGCGACCACGTCGACGCCCAGCCGCCGCAGGGCCGTGACCTTGTTGGGGTTGTTCGTCAGCAGGACGACCTCGGTCGCCCCGAGGTCGTGCAGGATCGCCGCGCCGGCGGCGTACTCCCTCGCGTCGACGGGCAGCCCGAGGGCGGTCTGCGCATCGACGGTGTCGGCCCCGCGGTCCTGCTGGGCGTAGGCGCGCAGCTTGTCGACGAGTCCCACGCCACGGCCCTCGTGACCGCCGAGGTAGACGACGATGCCGCCCTCGCTGCCGACCCGCGCCAGGGCCGCCTGCAGCTGGGGGCCGCAGTCGCAGCGCAGCGACCCGAAGGCGTCGCCGGTCAGGCACTCGGAGTGCAGACGGGTGAGGACCGGCCCCGCGTGGCGCAGTCCCTGCAGCCCCCGGGGGCTGACGAGGGCGACGTGCTCGTCGCCGGTCAGGGTGTCGCGGTAGCCGTGCGCGGTGAACGTGCCGTGGACCGTCGGGATGCGGGTCGTCGCGAGACGCTCCACCCGGTCGAGGCGCTGGCGGTGGTCGACGAGCTGCGCGATCGTGATGACCGGCAGACCGAACTCGCGCCCGAGCCCGACGACTGCGTCGAACCGCATCATCGTGCCGTCGTCGTGGACGAGCTCGCCGATGACGCCGACGGGCGAGAGACCGGCGAGCCTGGTCAGGTCGACCGCTGCCTCGGTGTGGCCGGGGCGCGTCAGCACGCCTCCGGGGCGGCCGCGCAGCGGCAGGACGTGTCCGGGTCGGATGAGGTCGGCGGGCGTCGAGTCGACGTCGGCGAGCACCTGGACGGTGCGGAGCCGGTCGGCCGCGCTGATCCCCGTCCTGACACCCGTGGCCGCATCGACCGACACGGTGTAGGCGGTGCGCAGCGGGTCGCGGTTGTCGGCGACCATGAGCGGCAGCTCGAGACGGTCGGCGACCTCGTCGGGCATCGGCGCACACAGGTAGCCCGAGGAGTGACGGATCGTCCACGCCATCCAGTCCTCGGTGGCGGTCTCGGCGGCGAGGACGAGGTCGCCCTCGTTCTCGCGGTCCTCGTCGTCGAGGACGAGGACGGGCCGACCCGCCTGGAGCGCTTCGAGCGCCGCCTCGATGGTCGAGAGGGTGGTCATGGCGCGACCTCCTGTCGGTGGGTGAGCAGTCGCTCGACGTACTTGGCGATGACGTCGACCTCGAGGTTCACGACGTCGCCGACTCCCTTGTGTCCCAACGTCGTCAGCTCGAGGGTCGTGGGGATCAGCGAGACGCCGAACGAGTCGTCACCGACATGAGCGACCGTGAGCGACACCCCGTCGACGGTGATCGAGCCCTTCTCGACGACGTATGCCGCCAGGCCGGCCGGGAGCGTGAAGTCGACCGTCTCCCAACGGTCCCCGGGCGTGCGCGCCGTGATGGTGGCGGTGCCGTCGACGTGGCCCTGGACGACGTGGCCGCCGAACCTGCCGTCGGCGGGCATCGCGCGCTCGAGATTGACGCGGTCGCCCGGGGCGAGCGCGCCCAGGCTGCTGCGGGCGAGCGTCTCGGCCATGACGTCGACCGTGAAGCCGGTCGCGTCGTGCTCGGTCACGGTGAGGCAGACCCCATTGACGGAGATGGAGGCGCCGTGCGTCGCGTCACTGACGACGAGGGGTCCGTCGATGCGGAGCACGGCCGAGTCGGTGCCGTGCTCGATGGCGGCGACGGTGCCCAGCTCCTCGACGATTCCGGTGAACATGTGTCTCCTCAGGGTCGGCGTGTGCTCACGAGTCCGTGGCGGGGGTGGCTGCGGGGGTTCCGACGGCGGGAGTTCCGACTACGGGGACGGCGTGGATGCGGACGTCTCCCCCGACGACGGCGACGTCCAGGAGGTCGAGCCGGCGGACGTCCGAGACGGACCGGATGCCGAGGTCGGCGACGGCGGCGGGGCCGGCGCCGAGCAGGGCCGGTGCGACGTAGGCATAGACGTCGTCGACGAGACCGGCGGAGATGAAGGCCGCTGCCAGCGTCGGGCCGCCCTCGAGCCACACGTCGCGGACACCCTTGCGCCACAACAGGTCCAGGGCCTCCCGCGGGTTTCGCGTCTCGAGGTGGACGAGCGTGCCGGGCGCGTCACGGACCCGCGCTCCGTCCGGGACGTCGCGCTCCCCCATCACCGCACGGAGGGGCTGCCGCGCGGCGAGCTCCCCACCCGGCATACGCACCGTGAGACGGGGGTCGTCGGCAAGGACGGTGCCGGTGCCGACGAGCACGGCGTCACGGGTGGCCCGCAGCAGGTGGACGTCGGCCCGTGCGGCCTCTCCCGTGATCCACTGGCTGGTGCCGTCGGCGGCGGCGCTGCGACCGTCGAGGGTCGTGGCGAGCTTCCACGTGACGAGAGGGCGGCCGAGCGCCACGGTCCGGGCCCACCGCTCATTGATCGCGGCGGCCTCGTCGGCCAGCACACCCCCCGTGACCTGGACGCCGGCGGCGTGCAGCCGCTCGGCTCCGCCGGAGGCGTCCGGATTGGGGTCCGACTGGGCGAACACGACGCGCGCCACCCCGGACTCGGCCAAGGCGTCCGAACACGGACCGGTGCGCCCCGTGTGCGAGCAGGGTTCGAGCGTGACGAACGCCGTCGCTCCCCTCGCCGCGTCACCCGCCGCGGTCAGGGCCTCGATCTCGGCGTGCGGCGTCCCTGCGCCGTGGTGGAACCCCTCACCGACGACGGTGCCGTCCGGTGCCACGAGCACGCACCCGACGCGCGGGTTGGGGTCCGGCCACGGCCCGGCCGCGGCGAGCTGAAGGGCTCGTCGCATCCAGGCCGCGGCCGCCGTGTTGCCCACGGGTCAGCTCGGCGTGCCGGCCAGCTGGGGCTCGACGTCGCGCTCGTCGACCCGCGACGCCTTGACCCACTGGGTGAAGCCGTAGATGACGAAGAGGCCGTAGAAGGTGTAGAGGACGGCCGTCGGCACGTAGTCGGTCGCGAAGGCGAAGGGCACGCCGATCAGGTCGACAGCGATCCACGCGAGCCAGAACTCGTTCCACCCACGAGCCATGGCATACGTGGCGACGATGGAGCCGACGAAGATCCACGCGTCGCACCAGTAAAACCACCACTGCGGGGTGAAGAACGGGTTCGGCGAGAGGTTCCACAGCCACACGAAGGCCTGGTGGACGACGACGGTGCCGACGAGCCAGAAGACGACGACGCCCACACGTTCGCGGCTCGTGGCCCACCTCGGCGTGATGGCGACGCCGCTCGCGTCCCCGGCGTGGTTGAGCCGGCGTACCTGCGACCAGCGCCACCAGCCATAGATGCTCGTGACGATGAAGAACACCTGGCGGCCCGCCTGGCCGAAGAGCGGGATGCGCTCGTCGGCGCCGAAGACGGCGCCGAGGTAGACGAAGAAGAGCATGATGTTGGCCAGGATCCCGACGGGCCAGGCCCAGACCCACCGGCGCATGCCGAGGTAGGCGGAGGCGAGCCCGATGAGCACGCCGATCAGCTCGAGCCAGTGCAGCTGGTAGGGGCCGATGGGGATGGTGGCGTCGATGGCCTGCTGGAAGACGTTCTTCGTCTGGTCGGCCAGAGCAAGAGCCTGCATGTGGGGTTTCGTCCTTGGTCGTTCGTCGTGGCACGGACGAACTCCGGGGTACCTCCACACGCCCACGCGGTCCGGACCCGGACGGACGATGCCGACGGTCCAGGCCACGACGGCCTGTTTCGTGCTGCCTCCCATCCGGACTTTCACCGTCGGTCCCGGAATTTCACCAGGTCAACCGGCCGCTGGATGCGGTCGGGTCGCGGACTGTAACCGCCGGCTCGGAATTACACCGACCCCGGAGCACGTACAGCCAGTATGCACCCCTGACCGCGCCCCGGGCACACCCCGACCGCGTGACGGGCACCACGAGGGGCCGGCGACCGTCAACGCCCCCGGGCGCGCCCGTTGGTCCGCGGTCTCGCCACGTCAGCCCGGCCGACGGAAGTCGGTGACGGGCGCGAGCCGTCGGAAGCCGGCCGAGGCGTACGTTGCCACGGCGCCGACGTTGCTGCTCGGGGTGCACACGGTCGCGCTGGAGGCGCCCATCTCCCGCAGCGCGGCCGCAGCCGCGAGCGAGATCGCCGCGCCGAACCCGCGACCGCGATGGTCCTGGTGCACGCCGAGTGGTTCGAGCAGGCCGGGCCTTCCCGGGCCCGCCGACCAGACCGTCACGGCGGCGACCGCGGCATGACCGGAGTCGTAGGCGACCAGACACCGCGCCCGCCGGTACGGCGAGGAGGTGGCCATCGTGTGCCAGCGCTCGACGGTGAACGTCGAGTTCGGGAACGCGGCGCGCTGAACCTCGACCCGCTCCCGCGCCGTGGCTGCGTCCGCGACCACGACCCTGAGGCCGCAGTCGTCCACCGCGTCGGTGAGGTCACGCGACAGCGGCGTCCACGACTCGTCCGCGACCCAACCGCTCTCGGTGAGGAGCCGTCGGAAGGCGGTGCCGGACCGAGCCTCGACACTCGCGTCGTCCGCGGCCAGCACGCCACGCTCCGGATCCGACAGGTCGGCGAGCAGCCGCGCCGCGAACGCATCGTCCCGATCGACGATGGGGGCGACCCCCATCCGGACGAGGCCGGCATCCTCCACGAGGCCGACCGCCATGACCTGCCCGTCCCGGCGCCACACCCGGAGGGCTGCGGCGAGGTTCTCCGTCCCCAGTTTCCAGTTCCACCCGAGGTCACCCGGGTGGAGCTGGACCGGCGCCCCTTCGTCCTGCCAGGACGCCAACGCCTCGACGGCCTCGTCCAGTGAGTCGGCGGTCGCGGTCTCCAGCGTGATGGGCACGGGACCCATCCAAGTGCACTCCCGGACGTCGCCGCACCTGGTTTGCCGGGCTGAGCGCGCCCCGGGGGTCGAACGTCCCGTCAGTGCCGGTGCTGGACCGCGAGCGCCCGCAGCTCGTCGACGGCGGCTGCCGCGTCCGCGGGGCCGTAGACCGCAGAGCCCGCCACGAACACGTCGGCACCCGCGTCTGCGCACTGCTCGATCGTGTCGGCGCTGACGCCGCCGTCGACCTGGATCCAGATCTCCCCGCCGTGCCGCCGCACCGCATCACGGACCTGACGCACCTTGGGCATCTGGTCGGCCATGAAGGACTGACCACCGAAGCCCGGCTCGACGGTCATGACGAGCACCATGTCGAGGTCGGGCAGCAGCTCTTCGTAGGGCCCGAACGCGGTCCCGGGCTTGAGGGCCATCGACGAGCGAGCACCGGCGGCACGCAGCGTCCGCGCCAGGGTCCGGGGGTCGCGCGCGGCCTCGACGTGGAAGGTGACCGACTGGCAGCCGGCCTCGGCGTAGGACGGAGCCCAGCGGTCGGGGTCCTCGATCATGAGGTGGGCGTCGATGGGGATCGGGCTCACCTTCAGCAGGGCCTCGATCACCGGCAGACCGAGCGTGAGGTTGGGGACGAAGTGGGCGTCCATGACGTCGACGTGCGCCCAGTCGGCGTTCGCGATGCGCCCCAGCTCGGCCTCCAGGTTGGCGAAGTCGGCGGACAGGATGCTCGGTGAGATCTGCACGCGCACAGCCTAGTTCCGGGCCCTCGCCGTCAGTCGGCGACCTTCGTCCAGACCGACACGTGGGACTCGGAGTCCGCCGTGAAGGGCGTGCGGTCCCAGTCGGCCCAGCGGTCACGCAGCCGCAGGCCCGCGATCCGCGCCATGAGGTCGAGCTCCGAGGGCCACACGTAGCGGTGCGCGGAGGCCGAGTACGTCGCGAGCCCTCGTCCTCCGTTGCCCTCCAGCGACTCGGTCCGCACGTAGTGGTGCGACACGGAGCGCTGGCTCACGACGTCGACGGTGTCGAAGCCGACGTGCCGCTTCCCGACGTGGAAGGGCACCGCGGTCTGCCCCGGGGGCATTCGCCTCAGCTGGGGCACGAAGACCTCGACGACGAAGGATCCGCCCGGCGCGAGCTGGGCGCCGACCGTGCGGAAGCACTCGACCTGCTCGTCCTGGGTCAGCAGGTTGGTGATGGTGTTGTAGACGAGGTACGCGAGCGTGAAGCCGCTGCCCACCCGCGTCGTCGCCATGTCGCCGATCGTCACCGGCAACCGGTCGCCGCCGGGCTTGCGGCGCAGCTCGGCGACCATCGCCTCGGAGAAGTCGACGCCGTGCACCTCGACGCCGCGGGCGGCGAGCGGCAAGGCGACCCGGCCGGTGCCGATGGCAAGCTCGAGGGCCGGCCCGTCGCCGGCGAGCTCCTGCAGCAGGTCGACGGTGGGTCCCAGCACCTGGGGCTCGAACATGTGCGCCGAGCCGACGTCATACGTGGGCGCCACCCGTTCGTCGAAGGGGTTGGGCTCCAGGTCGTCCATCGCGTATGCCGTCACGGCCCCACCCTGCCCATCGAGCAGTCACGCGCGCGAGCGCTTTTCGGACTGCCTCCGGTCACAGCTTGCGCAACAGGGCGAAGAACATCGCGTCGGTGCCGTGGACGTGCGGCCAGAGCTGGACGTACGGCCCCTCGCCGAGGCCCACGAGCTCGTACCCGTTCGCGTCGACGAAGAGCGGTCGAGCATCGACGAGCTCGACGTCGTTGCGACGCTTGAGGATGTCGGTGACCACGAAGCGTGTCTCGTTGAGGTGCGGGCTGCACGTGGCGTAGCCGACGAGCCCGCCGGACGCGGTCGCGTCGATGCCGGACACCAGCAGCTCGCGCTGCAGCCCCGCGAGGGCCGCGACGTCACCGGCCGTGCGGCGCCACCGCGCCTCGGGGCGACGACGCAGCGCCCCAAGACCAGTGCACGGAGCGTCGATGAGCACACGGCTGAAACCGCCCGGCTCGACGTCCCCGAGCTCGCGCCCGTCACCGTGACGGACCTTGAGGCTCGTGTCGGCGTCACGGGCTGCCACTCGCGCCGCAGCCAGGGTCTGCCATACGAGATCGGCACGGTGCTCACTGATCTCGTTGGCCACGAAGGGAATCCGACGCTCGATGGCAAGTGCTGCCAGGAGGCCTGCCTTGCCTCCCGGTCCGGCGCACAGGTCGAGCCAGCGCTCGTGCTGCGCCGCGTCACCCTCGACTGCCGCGGCGGCGAGGGCGAGGACCAGCAGCTGCGAGCCCTCGTCCTGCACGGCGGCGCGGCCGTCGCGGACCGCAGCGATGGAACCGGGGTCACCCTCGGGCAAGGTCGCCCCGACGGGGCTGAGCCCCGAACGCTCGGCACCGGCATCCTCGAGCTCGTCGAGCGAAACGAGCCCGGGCCGCGCGACGAGCGACACCTTCGCCGCGTCGTTGTCGCTCTCGAGGAGGGCGGTCAATGACTCCTCGACGTCGCCAGGCCCCGCGGCCCCGTGTCCGATGAGCGCAGCCCGGAGGGCCTTGGCGATCCAGACCGGATGCGAGGTGCTCAGGGCGAGTCGCTCGACGGGGTCGTTGACACCTGCGGTGACGAGGTCGGTCCACGCGTCCGGATCCCGCTCGCTGATGCGCCGCATGACGGCGTTGACGAAACCGGCCGCCCCGGCCCCGTTGACCTGCCGGGCCAGGGCCACGGTCTCGTCGACCGCCGCGTGGCTGGGCACGCGCATGCCTAGCAGCTGGTGCGCGCCGAGCCTGAGGGTGTCGAGCACGTTGGCATCGATCTTGTCGACGGGGCGACCTGCAGCAGACGCGATGATCGCATCGTAGAGGCCGGAGAGTCGCGTCGCGCCGTAGACCAGCTCAGTGGCGAACCCGGCGTCTCGGCCGCTGATTCGCTTGTCGCGCAACAGTTTCGGCAGCGCGAGGTTGGCGTAGGCGCCGTCGGCGATCTCACGCATCGCGGTGTAGGCCGCGAGTCGCGGCGCATCGGTCCGACGGGCACGTTCGGCCGGTCGCTGCTCCGAACGGTGTCGGGCCGAGCGCTCACGTGCCGGTGGGCGTTGACGCTCTCCCCGTCGCCCGTCGCCGCCGGAGCCGCGGCCGCCTCCGCCGCCTCCGCCGCCTCGTCGCTCGTCACTCATCGCCGACCCGCTCTCCTGCCTCGATGCGCGTGCCACGAGCCCAGTCCGCGGCCGGCATCGGCTTCTTGCCGTGTGGCTGCACCGTGCCCAGACGCACGGCCCCCGTCCCGGTGCCGACGAAGACGGCTTTCTTCGTGACGACGAGGTCCCCGGCGCCCAGTGGCCCGCCGCCCGCCGGGACGTCGCCGGGCGCGGCGACCGTCAGCGGCGACACCTTGAGTCGCTCGCCGCGGAACGTGGACCAGGCACCGGGTGCCGGGGTGCAGCCCCGCACGAGCCGGTCGACCGCCGTCGCCGGCCGGGTCCACACGATGCGGGCGTCCTCCACCTCGATCTTCGGCGCGAGCGAGACTCCCTCGGACGGCTGCGGCACCGCCACGAGGTCGCCCGACTCGAGCCCGTCGAGGGTTGCGACGAGCAGACCGGCGCCGGCCGTCGACAACCGGGCGAGGAGGTCGCCCGCCGTGTCCGTGGGGCGGATCGTCTCGGTCATGACACCCAGGACGGGCCCGGTGTCGAGGCCTCGCTCGATGACGAAGGTCGATGCGCCGGTCACCTCGTCGCCGGCCATGATCGCGTGCTGGACGGGGGCAGCCCCGCGCCAGGCAGGCAGGAGCGAGAAGTGCAGGTTGATCCAGCCGAGTCGCGGGATCGCCAAAGCGTCGGGCGGGAGGAGGTTGCCGTACGCCACGACGGGACACGCAGCGGGCGCGAGCGCCGACAGCGCGCGGAGGAAGTCGGGGTCCTTGGCGCGCGACGGGGTCAGCACCGGCACGCCGAGCTCCTCGGCGCGGCGCCGGACCGGGGAGGCCTCGAGACGCCGGCCGCGGCCCGACGGCGCGTCGGGGCGCGTGACGACGCCGATGAGCTCGTGCTGTGAGGCTGCAACGGCATCAAGGCTGGGCACCGCCGCCTCGGGGGTGCCTGCGAAGACGACTCTCATGTCACATCGCCCGGCCGAAGGTGGAGTGCGGGCTGATCCGCACCTCGGGCGGGTTGTCCGCGAACCACTCGGCCTCGCGGATGGCGCGCATCGCCTCGCGCCGCGCCTCGGGGTCGAGCCGGTCGACGAAGAGGATGCCGTCCAGGTGGTCCGTCTCGTGCTGCACGCAGCGCGCGAGGAGCTCGGTGCCCTCGAGCACGACGGGCTCGCCGTGCATGTCCTGCCCCGTGGCCACGACCGACAGGGCGCGCTTGGTCTCGAACGCCAGGCCCGGGATCGACAGGCACCCCTCAGGGCCGTCCTGCTCGTCGGTCGACAGGTCGAGCACCGGGTTGACGAGGTGGCCGAGCACGCCGTCGACCCAGTAGGTGAAGACGCGCAGTCCGACGCCGATCTGCGGGGCGGCGAGTCCGGCGCCGGGGGCGTCGAGCATGGTGTCCTCGAGGTCCTTGACCAGCACCCGCAGCTGCTTGTCGAAGTCGGTGACCTCGGCGGCTGCGGTGCGCAGGACCGGGTCGCCGAAGAGTCGGATGTCCTTGATCGACACGATGTGAGGTCCTCAGGGGTGGGCGAGCCAGGCACCGCCAATCCTAGGGGGGTGCCGCGCGGCGGCCCGAGCACGAGTCGCCCGAACGCCCTAGAGTCTCTCCAAGCGAGCCGAACAGGATGTTCGTCCCGCCTACCACAGGGGGGCCCCAACCAACCGAGAGCGAGCACCCCATGCGTGACAGCACCGAGCAGCTGATGACGGCCGCGCAGGCAGCGGCCGACCGGTCGCCGCGAGAGCGGAAGCGGCCTGTGGTCCGCGTCCTCATCGCCCTGGTCTCGCTCGCCGCGGTGTTCGTCATCGGCGCCGCACCGAGCGGTCAGGCCGTGTCGCCCACCACCAAGCACTTCATCACGAACCTTCACGGCTCGACGGCGCCGGCGGCGTTGGGGTTCGACGTCTTCGACACCGGGGCATCGACGGTCGCATCCCTGCCCAACGGGGTCTCGGGCGTGGTCTGGCTGGGCCAGAAGTGCCCGACCGTGGCTGACGCGGCCTTCCGCGCGACCGTCGACCAGCTCGCCTCCAGCCCCAAGGTCTTCGGCTACTACCTCTCGGACGAGCCCCACGTCTCGGACTGCCAGGGAGGCGCCGCGGCGCTGCGGAGCCGCGCGGACTACATCCGGTCACGAACCGCCGGGAGCCAGAAGTCCTTCATCGTCCTGTCCCGGACGACGGACTACAGCGCGTTCAGCCCGGCGAACAGCCATGTCGACCTCGTCGGCCTCGACCCCTACCCCTGCTCGAACGCGTCGCCGACCTGCCCGGTGCGCAAGATCACCGACAAGGTCGTGGCCGCCCTGGACGCCGGGATCCCCCTGTCGGCGATCGTGCCGGTCTTCCAGGCCTTCGGCCAGGAGCGGCTGTCGGGGGGCTACTACCGACTCCCCACCGCAGCGCAGATGTCCGCCATGCAGGCCGAGTGGCACCGGCTGGTGCCGTCGCCGGTGATGGACTACGCCTACGGGTGGGGCAACCAGTCGTCGTCCAACCCCACCCTGGTCGACTCGGCCGACCTGCAGAAGGTGTTTGCGACGCACAACGGCGTCGTCACTCGCTGACGCCGGGACGGGACAGCTCGGTGGGCTCCTCGGTGGGCTCCCCGGCGGGCTCCTCAGCGGGCTCCTCGACCGTCCGGCCCAGCTCGCGGACCGACCGTGAGAGCAGCGCGGACAGCGAGATCACGACGTAGACGCCGGCGCTGAGGATCATCAGCGTCTCCGTGTCGACGGCCGTCGCCAGCCACCCGTAGAGGAACGTGCCGACGGGGATGGCGACGAAGGACCCCAACGCGTCGTAGCTCGAGACGCGCGACAGCACGGAGATCGGCACGTGCTCGTGCAGCGCGGTGCTCCACCCGACGCCGAAGACCTCGACTGCCGCACCGGCGAGGAAGAACCCGATGGCGACGGGCACCAGGGCGGGGGCCACCCCGAGCAGCACCATGGGCACGGCGAGCACGCAGATGGCGATCATGCCGGCACGCAAGGGGCGCTTGAGGCGCAGTCGCAGCATGACGAGGGTCATGAGCACCGTGCCGACGGCCTCGGCACTCAGCACCAGACCCCAACCTGCCTCGCCGATGGACTCGGTCGACGCCGCCACGAGCGGCCCGAGCACCCCGATGACCCCGGAGTGGATCGCGTTGGTCAGTCCGAAGACGAGCACGACGACCCACAGCCACTCACGCCGGCGGAACTCGCTCCATCCCTCCCGCAGCTCGCGCACCATCGAGTGGCGCGCTGTGCCCGCCCCGTCCGGGCGACGTGGCAGACCGACGCGGGCGAGACAGACGATGGCGACGGCATACGTCAGCGCGTCGACGGCGAGCGCCCAGCCCGGGCCGACGCTCACGACGAGCACCCCGGCCACGGCTGGCCCGATGATGGAGAGCCCACTGCGGCTGAACGACAGCAGTGCGTTGGCCTGCTGGAGCCGTGACCGGTCGACGACGAGCGGGACGATGCCCATCATCGCCGGCATCGTGAACGCCGACACGGCCCCGTTGACACCCTCGATGACGGTCAGCTGCGTGAGCGTCGCGTTACCGCTGATGATGAGGTATGCCGCGAGCGCCTGGGTGACGCAGGTGAGCACGTGCGAGACCTGGAGCACGACGATGCGTGAGAAGCGGTCTGCGACGACGCCGCCGACGAGCAGGAAGACCACCATCGTCAGGGTGCGGACGCCCAGCACCTGCGCGAGCGCGCCGGCTGAGGAGTCGATGTGCAGCACGGCGAAGGCGAGCGCCACGGGCACCATCACCGACCCCGCGGTCGAGACCGATCGAGCCGCGAAGTACCACGCGAACCTGCGGTCGGCCAGCGCGCCCAGCGAGTCCTGGACCTTCATCGCGCCGACTTCCTCTCGCCGTCGAGCTGGAACGCCGCGACGGACAGGGCGACGCGGACGGTCTCCTCGGTGCGCGGAGGACGGGCGGATCCATGCAGCAGGGAGCTGGCCTCGACGAGGAGCGCGGTGACCCGGTCCCACACCTCCGGCTCGACCCAGAGCTCGGCGTCGGTGAACTGGCTCCGGCTCCCCTGCCGCCGCTCGGCGAACCGGCGCGGGATCATGTCGGCGAGCACGCGCACGGAGGCGAGACGGTCCTCGTCGCGGGTCGACTCGGGACGCACGGTCGGGGCGTCCCACGGGTGCCGGTACTTCTTGGCCCGCCCGCCGCGGACGGACTCCTCCCCCGCGATCTCCAGGAGACCCGCCGACTCGAGCAGGCGCAGGTGGTAGCTGGCGTTGGCCTGCGTGATGTCGAGCTCGCGGGCGACCTCGGCGGCGCTCAGCTCGGCGCCCGTCAGCAGCGACAGCATCTGCAGGCGCAACGGGTGCGCGGTGGCCCGCAGCTCGCTGATGCGCTCATCCTCCAAAGACATGTTTGGGAGTATGCCGTCTCGCGGGCTCAACCGTCAAGCAACCCTTTGGGGGTCGGCGCCGTGGTCGGTCGCGGCCCAGCAGCCGACCCCGCGCCGGAGGGTGACAGGCTGGGCGGCGTGGAGCTCTCCCAGCAGCGCGTGCCCGGCTGTCCGAAGCGGATGGTCTACGGCCCCTGCGGAGGCGTCCGCCAGGACGGGAGCTGCGAGATGGTGGCGGCGGCCCCGTGCGTGTTCGACGCTCTCCGGGCCTTCCCGCAGGACGTGTTCGCCGAGACGGACGCAGCCGCCGCCGACCGGCCGTCGCAGGCACCGGACGGGTGGCGGGTGCCGACGATCCTGACCGACCTGAGCGTGCCCCCGGCCGACGCCGCCACCCTCCGGGCGACCGCCCGGGTGCTGGCCGGGAGCTGCGATGCGCTGCTCGTCGGCGACCACCAGGACCGCATCGACTTCCCGCCCAGCACCCTGGCCCGCCTGATCGCCGACGCCGGCGCCGTGCCCTGGGTGACGCTGGCCTGCCGCGACCGCAACCGGCTCTCGCTCGAGCAGGAGCTCCGGGCCCTCGCGCTCGACCGGCTCGCCACGGTGCTGTGCGTCACCGGGGACGGCCGCGCGTACGACGTGCGGCCGGACGTGACCCAGGCCTTCGACCTGGACGGCACGCGACTGGCTGCACTGACCGCCTCCTTGGGGCTGCCGGTCGCGGTGGCCGAGACCCCGACCGCCCGGCCCGTGGCGTTGCGGCCCGCCAGGCTGGTGCACAAGCAGCGGGCGGGAGCCCGGGTGGGCGCGCTCAACCACGTGCCGACCGGGGCGCAGCTGCTCGAGTTCCTCGCCTCCGCCCGCGCGGCAGGGCTGCGCATGCCGGTCATCGCCTCGGTCGTCGTTTTCACCGACCAGCGTTCGGCCGACGTGCTGGCCGCCCTGCCGGGACTGGAGATCGCGCTGGAGCGCCGGGAGACCGTGCTGACGGCCGCCGACCCGGTCGAAGCCGGCATCGCGGCCGCGGTGGACGAGGCGGCCCTGCTGCTGGGTATGCCAGGCGTGGCGGGGGTGAACCTCTCCGGCCTCGCGTCGTCCGAGGGCGTGCAGGCCGCCGCCGAGATCCAGGCCGAGATCGGACGTCGAATCCGCGCAACGCAAGGAGCCCAGCAGTGAGCACCTCCCCCGACCCGACGCAGTCCACGGACTCCACCGACTCCATGGATGCCGAGTTCGACACCGTGGCGCTGTGGACCGCCGAGGTCGTCGCTGGCCTCGAGCCGGCGCAGCGCATCCCGGCGGGATGCCGCGGGAGCGGCAGCCCGGGCGCCCTGCACTGGCTGCTCGACCACCTGGAGCCCGAGAGCGACCAGGTCTTCCTCGACTGCGGTGCCGGTGTGGGCGGCCCGGCTGCGTTCGCGGCGCGGGAGACGGGCGTCCGCCCGGTGCTGACCGACCCGGAGCCCGGGGCGTGCCGGGCAGCCCGCTCCCTGTTCGGCCTGCCGGCCCTGCAGGCCGGCACCCAGCTGCCGATCGCGACGGGGGCCGTCGAGCTCGGATGGAGCCTCGGGGTGCTCTGCACGGTGGACGACCAGCCGGCATACCTCGCGGAGATCCGACGAGTGCTGCACCCGGGGGCCCGCTTCGGCCTGATCGTGTACTGCGCCTCCCACGCGGGGGACCTGCGGCTGGAGGCACCGGAGGGCAACGACTTCCCCACCGTCGCGGCGCTCGAGAGCATGCTCGACCGCGCATCGTTGCGGGTGCAGGACAGTGGCTGGACCGACCACTTCGCCGCGTTCCCCGCCGACTGGGAGGACGTGATGGCCACGGTCCAGCGGGAGCTCGAGCGCCGACACGGTGACGACCCGCGCTGGCAGACTGCCGAGGAGCAGTCGGGCCGGATGGGCGCCCTGCTGGCCGCTGGCGAGGTGCGCGGCCGGATGCTGGTGCTGGAGCCGACCTGACCACCGGCACCCCCGGTGTCGTCTGGAATGATCCGCTCTTGTGCACCCCACCCCTGCCCCCGGCTGGTCCAGGGTGCTGCCGCAGCTCGGCGCCGGTCGCCTGAGGACGGGGCTGCGCGACTCCCGCGACCGACTCGTCGCCTCTGACCCCGGGCTCGGACGACTTCGCCAGGGACTCCGGGCGGTGCTCGCTGTCGGCACCACGGTGCTCGTCGAGTCCCGGTATGCCGGTGCGCTGGGTGTGCCTGCCACCATGGCCGTCCTCGTCGGGGCGATCGTGGCCATGCTCGTCTCCACCCTCGTCAGCGAGCCCTCACGGACCGCGACGCTCGGCACGATGGCGGGCGTGCCGCTCGCCGCCTCGGTCGGCGTGACCCTGGGCGTCGTCACCTCCACCCGTCACGTGCTCGGCCTCGTGACCTTCGTCGTGGTCTCCTTCGCGGCGGTCTGGGTGCGCCGGTTCGGCGTGCGGTGGTTCACCTACGGGTTCCTGGCGTGGCAGGGCTTCTTCTTCGCGCTCTTCCTGCACCCACCGCTGAGCGCCTTGCCGTTCCTGCTCGGTGCGGTCGTCGTCGCGTCGATGTGGGTGACGCTGCTGCTTCTGACGGTGCTGCGCGGCAACCCGCGTGTACGCCTGCGCCGGACCGTCGAGGCGCTTCGCGCCCGCGCGCGGGCCGGCATCGCGGCCATGCTCGACGTCCTCGAGGACCCGGACGCGGTCGGTCCCCAACGCCGGCTGCGAACGCAGCTGGTGCAGCTCTCGGAGATCGCGCTGCTCATGGACGGGCAGCTCGCCGACCCGCGCGCCGTTCCCGCAGGGCTGCGGCGAGGGCAGGTGCGTCGGTGGGCCGTCGACATCGAGATCGCCATGGACGAGACAGCCGCCGCGGTGGTCGACCTCGCGCGGCACAAGGACGAGCTGCCGCCCGGGCAGCTGGACGACATCCGCCGTCTGCTCCAGGTCCTGGGGTGGGGTGCCGGCGATCGGGCGCGCCACTGGGTCCGCACTCTCGAGCAGCAGCCCGCGCCACAGCTGCCCGGCCTTCGCAGGCTCACCTGGGCGGCGGCGGACCTGCTGCAGCTGGTGGAGCAGTGGGACGCGGGGCGGCTCGACGACCAGGGCGCCGCCCGCTCGGGCAGCGACCCGCTCGACACCGCCGACGCCGCTGATGCCGGCGACGCCGGCCGTGACGACGACGCGGACTTCGAGCCGGTCATCACGCTCTTCGCCGGGAACCTGCCGGGCTCGGCGGCCGTGGCATCCGACATGGTCGAGGAGTCCCGCGGCCAGGGACGGTGGCCCTTCGCGCGTCTCGAGCTGACCACGCGCCAGGCGGTGCAGGCGGCGCTGGCAGCCGCGCTGGCCATCATCGTCGGCGAGGTCATCTCGGCGCAGCGGTACTACTGGGCGGTCATCGCCGCGTTCATCGCCTTCACCGGCGCCTCCAACGCCGGCGAGACGATCCGACGCAGCTTCGCCCGGGTGGCCGGCACCATGGCTGGGCTCGTCGGAGCCATCGGGCTGGCGCACGTGACCACCGGACACCCGACCGTGGCCGTGACCGCCTTGTTCGCGTGCATCTTCCTGGCCTTCTACGTCCAGCGGCTGTCGTACGCCGCCATGATCTTCTTCATCACGCTGCTCCTGGGGCAGATGTACACGTTGCTGAACACGTTCACCGACGCCGTCCTCGTGCTGCGCCTGGAGGAGACCGCCGCCGGGGCAGCCATCGGCGTCGCCGTCTCGATCCTCGTGCTGCCGACCGGGACCCGAGCCACGGCCCGCGCGGCCCGGTCCGGTTTCCTGCTCCAGCTGGCCGACCTGTTGGAGGGCTGCGCAGACCACCTGCGAGAAGACCCGGACCGTGACCTCCTGGCCCTCGCGGTCGCTCTGGACGCGTGGGGGCGGCAGGTCGTCAACACGTACCGCTCCGTCGCCCGCGGAGGGCTGGTCGGGGTCGACCGCGGTCGGCTGCGCCACCGGCTCAGCGTGCTCGGCGCGTGCGGGGGGCACGCGCGCGCTCTCGCCGTCGAGGTGGCCGAGTCCGGGATCACCTCGCCCGAGCTGGCCTCGGGCTGCTGCGAGCTGGCGGCACAGGCGCGCAGCCTTGCCGACCTCGCCGCGCTCCCCGCCCCCGCCGAGTCGGGTGCTGCGGTGGTCGAGGCCCGGGAACGCGTGAGCACGTTGGTCGCCGCCCGCGCGGACGACGATCCGCGGACGAGACCGGCCAGCATCGAGATCGGTCGCGTGGCGGACGCACTCACCCTGCTCGCCGCCCCCTGAGCTCGGACGCCATCCCAGCGATCAGGTCGCCGCGTCGGCACCGGATGCGCCGCGACACTGAGCCACGTGGTGGTTTGTTGCGGGCCATGCCGTGCCGGAGCACGACAACCCGCCACCTGGTCAGTTGCGGAGCCGGAGGCGCAGGCCGACACCGCCCGGCCGGTCCTACCCTTCGCGCTCGACGTCGAAGGTGAACCCCTGCGCGCGCAGTCGCTCGACGAGAACCTCCCCGAGCGCCGTGGCTGGTGTGCAGACCCCGACCCGTCGGGGAAGCCCGTCGTCCAGGGCGAGGGCGAGTGCCGTCTGACCGAGCATGACCGCCGTGCCGCCGTAGCCGGGGTCGTAGTCGGCGCCGACCCGGGTGCGGTACCGCGCCCCGGTCGTCGTCGTCGAGCGGATGTCGAGCCGGAAGCGGCCGGCGGCCTGCGTCTCGGGACTCGGGCCCTCGCCGGGCTTGGGCAGGAAACGGTCGATGACCGCACGGGTCGGGCGGTATGCCATGCCGGCCACCACGCCCCCGAGACCCACGGCCATGCCACCGGCCATCACGGGCGACATCGGACCCGAGCCGAAGTCGGTCGCCTCGCGGTAGCGCAGCTCGCGTCCGTAGGACCAGTCGGTCAGCGTGTTGGACAGTCGCACGATGCGGGTGTTGAACGACGCCATGACGAACGGGCCGGTCCACCGGCCCGTGGCCGGGTCCCGGTCGACCGGCACGAGCCGGCGCAGCCGGTCCACGACCCCGGCAACCCCAGCCACCCCGGCGATGCCGCCGGCCGGCCGTCGGCCGGACGCGGGCTCCTCGGAACGCCGAGGGCTGAGCGCATACGGGTCGCCGAGAACCGCCCGGGCTCGGGCGTCGGCACGAGCGGTGATGGCCTGCTGGCGGGCCGAGTCGATGGTTCCACCGGAGAAGCCGCCCTTGAGCGACCGGACGAGGAGCGTCGTCTCGGCCAGGGTGCCCTCCCCGTCCGCGGCGACGCGTCTGGCCGTCGTGAGCACCCCGAGGTCGGACGGGATGGAGTCGAAGCCGCACGCGTGCACGATGGCCGCCCCGGTCTCCCGGGCCCGGGCGTCGAGCTCGTCGAGCGACCACCGGACGAAGAGCACCTCTCCGGTCAGGTCGGCGTAGTGCGTCCCGGACTCCGCGCAGGCGCGAGCGACCTCCTTGCCATGGGTCGCATAGGGACCCACGGTCGTGGCGAGGACACGGGAGCGCCCCGCCAGGCCGCGCAGACCCGGCGCATCGGTCGCGTCGACCGCGACGAGCTCCCACGACGACGCCGTCGGACCCAGCTCGATCCGGAGCGCCTCGAGCTTGGACCGCGAGCGCCCTGCGAGGGCGATCCGCACGCCGGGTCCCGCGTGCTGGGCGAGGTGGGCGGCGGTCAGGGCCCCGACGAAGCCGGTGGCGCCGTAGAGGACGATGTCGAGCTCGCGATCGGACATGCCGTCACTCTGTCACGGCCACGCCGCAGCCCAGCACCACCCGTCAGAACATGTCGAGCGGGTCGACCCGCACGGCCACGACGTCGGTCTCCTTGCGCGCCGAACGAAACGCCTTGAGCGCGAGCAGGGCCCGCGTCAGCGACTGCGTCTCGGAGGCGGGCACCCGCGCGAGCACGTGGTGGTCGGCAGGGGCTCGCTCGGACTCACCGTCTCCTGGCGGGCGACGCGGCGGCGCTCCGGCGTTCGCGAGCCGCACGGGCCCGAGCACCTGGGCTGCCGCCGGAAGGTCAGCCTGCCCGAGCGCCTCCTCGAGGGCCCGGCGGCTGCCGGTCAGCTGCGCCACGCGTACGGCGGGCGGCAGGCCGAGCTCGCGCCGTTCGGCGAGCTCGCGGGCCGCGAGCCACGCGGGGTCCCACCGCACGAGGGCTTCGACGGCCGGGAGCGCCACGGCCTCGGGGGCGCCGCTCAGCACGACGGCACGCCCCTCCCTCGCGAGGGCGGCAGCCGCCATCCACCGGCGCAGCGCCTCGAGCGGTGCATCGAGGGTGGGCAGGTCGAGACTCGCCCACGCGTCGAGGATCAGCACGCCGGTGTAGCCTCCGTCGGCGACAGGCTCGGCGCCGGGCGTGGCGATGACGAGGGACGGCTCCCGGCCGACGGCGGCGAGCACCTCCCCGGAGCCCGACGTGTGGACCGGGAAGCCCGGGAAGGCACGGCCGATCTCCTCGGCGGTGCGCTTCGCGCCGGTGATCGACGAGCGCAACCGGCGCGACCCGCAGTGGTCGCACTCGAAACCGTGGCCGGCGAGGACCAGGCCGCACCACCGGCACGCCGGGGCCGTGCCCGAGGCCCCGAGGGCCACCGGCCCCTGGCAGCGGGCGCACCGGACCGGCGTGCGGCACTCGGCGCAGCTGAGGGACGGGAGGTAGCCGCGCCGTGGCACCTGGACGAGCACTGGCCCGTCGACGAGGGCGTCCTTGGCCACACGCCACGCGCGGGACGGGATGTGGGCACGGGCGGCCGGTCCGTCGCGCTCCTCGTCGAGGCCCTCGCCCGCGATCGTGACGCGAGGCGCGGCGGCACGCAGGACCGCCGCGTCGGCCTCGACGGGGACGAGCGCCCCCGCCTCGACCTCCACCTGCACCCGCAGGCTGCGCCCGAAGCCGCCGGTGAGCAGCGCGGCGCCCGTCGCGGCCGCCCGCAGGCCGAGGACGACGCCGACGTGGTGGTAGGGGGCGCGGGGTTCGGCGAGCAGGTCGTCGCCGTCGTCCCACCAGGCGACGAGCCCGAGGTCGTGCACCGGGGCGAACGCCGCGGCACGCGTGCCGATGACGACCTTGGCGTGCCCCCGGAGCACCTTGAGCCACGCGGTGTAGCGGGCCTGGGGCCCCTGGTCGGCGGTCAGCCGCACGTGCCGCCCCTTGCCGAGCAGGGCCGTGAGCGCCGCGTCGAGGCGGTCGACGTCGCGGTGGTCCGGGACGACGACGAGCGCGCCACGGCCCGCCGCCAGCGCTGTCACGGCTGCGACGGCAAGGGCCGCGGGCCAGTCGGCGTCACCCGTCCGACCCGGGAGCGCGGCCCACGCCGCCGCAGGTCCCTCGCCCGACGCGACGCGGCGCAGCCACGCCGGACCTGCGGGATAGGCCGCCCACGGGCCCGGCCCGGGCGCCGCCACCTCCTCGACGAGCGGCGCCTCCATGGCCAGGTTGCGCTCTGCGGTGGCGTGGCGCTTCGGCACCGCCAGGCGCAGCACGTCGCTCAGCGTGCCGGCATACCGGTCGGCGACGGCCCGGCACAGGGCCAGCACCTCCGGGGTCAGCACCGGCTCCGCGCTGACGACGCGGCGCAGCGGCGTCAGCCGGCCATCGTGCTGGGGCTGCTCACGGCGCTCGACGACGAAGCCGTCGAGCTCGCGGCCCGAGAAGCGCACCCGCACCCGGGCCCCGGGGACGGCATCGGCGTCGAGCGCGTCGGGGACGGCGTACTCGAAGACGCGGTCGAGGTGCGCGAGCGGGGTCTCCACGACGACGGCAGCGACCGGCCCACGGGCCGGTCGCTGCTTGGTTTCGTCGTTGTCGTCGCCCACGAGGGCGAACCTATCCTCAGCCGGAGACGGCGTTGCGCAGGGCCTCGACGCGGTCGGTGCGCTCCCATGTGAAGGGGTTCTCGACGCCGTCGGCCTTGGTGCGGCCGAAGTGGCCGTAGGCGGCGGTCGGCTTGTAGATCGGGCGCAGCAGGTCGAGCGCGTCGACGATGGCGGCCGGGCGCAGGTCGAAGACGTCGCCGATGGCCTGCTGGATCTTGTCGACGGGCACCGTCTCGGTACCGAAGGTCTCGACGTAGAGGCCGACCGGCTGGGCCTTGCCGATGGCGTACGCGATCTGCACCTCGCAGCGGCGCGCGAGGCCCGCCGCGACGATGTTCTTGGCGACCCAGCGCATCGCGTAGGCGCCCGAGCGGTCGACCTTGCTCGGGTCCTTGCCGGAGAAGGCACCGCCGCCGTGGCGGGCCATGCCGCCGTAGGTGTCGACGATGATCTTGCGGCCCGTCAGACCGGCGTCACCCATCGGGCCGCCGATCTCGAAGCGCCCGGTCGGGTTGATGAGCGCCCGGTAGCTGCTGACGTCGAGGTCGGTGCCGCTCTCGCGGAGCTCGGCGAGCACGGGCTCGATGACGTGGGCACGGATGTCGGGCTCGAGCATGCCGTCGAGCGAGACGTCCGGCGCGTGCTGGGTCGACAGGACGACGGTGTCGAGCGACACGGCCTTGTCGCCCTCGTAGGCGATGGTGACCTGGGTCTTGCCGTCGGGGCGCAGGTAGGCGAGCTCCTCGCTCTTGCGCACCTGGGTCAGCCGCTCGGACAGACGGTGGGCCAGGTGGATCGGCAGCGGCATCAGCTCGGCCGTGTCGTCGCACGCGTAGCCGAACATCAGGCCCTGGTCGCCGGCGCCCTGCTTGTCGAGAAGGTCGCCGACCTCGCCGCTGCGGTGCTCGTGGGCGGTGTCGACGCCCTGGGCGATGTCGGGCGACTGCGCCCCGATGGAGATCGAGACACCGCAGGTGCGCCCGTCGAAGCCCTTCTGCGACCCGTCGTAGCCGACCTCGAGGATGGTCTCCCGCACGATCCTCGGGATCTCGACGTAGGCCGTCGTCGACACCTCACCAGCCACGTGCACGAGCCCGGTCGTGACCATCGTCTCGACCGCGACGCGCGCCTGCGGGTCGTCGGTGAGGAGGGCGTCGAGGATCGAGTCGCTGATCTGGTCGCAGATCTTGTCCGGGTGTCCCTCGGTGACGGACTCGGACGTGAACAGCCGTGCGGACACTTGCTCTCCCTAGCTCGGGTGCGGGGTGGTGTGCGGGGTGGTGTGCGGTTCGTATGCGTGCGGCGCGGGTGCTGCGCGGAGCCCGGGCGGGCCTCCCGCGGGGCACGCGCCCGCGTTGGGGCGAGAGTCTAGTGCTCAGTCCAGCAGCGGCGAGATGGTGTCCCACAGCGCGTCCGCCACGGCGTCCTTGGAGGCGGGTCCGACCGTGGTCACCTCGTCGCTGCCGCGCAGCATCAGGTGCACGGTCGTCTCGTCCTTGCCGAAGGTGAGGTCGGTGCCGACCTGGTTGACGACCTGCAGGTCGCTGCCCTTGCGGGCGAACTTCGCGCGGGCGTGGTCCATGACGCTGCCCTGGGCGTCGCCCGTCTCGGCCGCGAAGCTGACGACGAGCGGCTCCCGGCTCCCGCGGGCGTCGCGTGCCGTGACCAGGGCGCGGACGATGTCGGGGTTCTCGACCAGCTCGACCGTCAGGCCGCCGTCGGGGTCGGACTTCTTGATCTTGCTCTCGCTCACCGACGCGGGCCGGAAGTCGGCCGGGGCCGCGGCCATGACGACGACGTCAGCGCCGTCGGCGGCCTCCTCGACCGCACGCTGCAGCTCGAGGGTCGTCTCGACCGCTACGACATCGATGCCCTCGGGCACCGGGACCGTCATCGTAGCCGCGACGAGCGTGACCTTGGCCCCACGCTCGGCCGCCGCACGCGCGATGGCCACGCCCTGCTTGCCGGACGAGCGGTTGCCGAGGTAGCGCACCGGGTCGAGCGGCTCGCGGGTGCCGCCGGCGGAGACGACGACGCGGCGGCCCTCGAGATCGCGGGTGGGTGCCGCCGCCGGAGCGGGAGAGCCACCCTCGACGATGGCGAGGCACGCGGCATACAACACCTCGGGCTCGGGGAGGCGGCCGGAGCCGGTGTCCTTGCCCGTGAGGCGGCCCACGGCGGGGTCGATGACGTGCGCACCGCGCGAGCGCAGGGTGGCGACGTTGGCCTGCGTGGCCGGGTGCTCCCACATCTCGGTGTGCATGGCCGGCGCGAACGCCACGGGGCACCGGGCGGTGAGCAGGGTGTTGGTCAGGAGGTCGTCCGCGAGCCCGTGCGCGGCCTTCGCGAGGAGGTCGGCCGTGGCCGGCGCGACGACGACGAGGTCGGCGGACTGGCCGATGCGCACGTGCGGAACCTCGTGGACCGAGGACCACACCTCGGTGCTGACCGGCTTGCCCGACAGGGCAGCCCACGTCGGGGCGCCCACGAACTCGAGCGCCGCCGCGGTGGGCACGACCGTGACGTCGTGCCCGTGCTCGGTGAAGAGCCGGAGCAGCGAGCACGCCTTGTAGGCGGCGATGCCGCCACTCACCCCGAGCACGACGCGCATCGGCTGCTCCGGCCTCGTCGGGGTGCTCAGGCCTCGGTGGGCGTCGAGGTCAGCAGGCCCTCGTTGATCTCGCGCAGCGCGATCGACAGCGGCTTCTCGTGGACCTCGGTCTCGACGAGCGGGCCGACGTAGTCGAGCAGGCCCTCCTGCAGCTGGGAGTAGTAGGCGTTGATCTGGCGCGCGCGCTTGGCGGAGTAGATGACGAGCGCGTACTTCGAGTCGGCAACGGTCAGGAGGTCGTCGATCGGCGGGTTGGTGATGCCGATGGGAGCTGCCTGGGTACCGGACACAGTGATCTCGTTTCGTTGGTTTCAGCGGGCGTGAGGTGTGCGACGCGACGACGGCCACGCGGCCGTATGCCGTGGGCTGGCACACATCAGGGCGGGACTCACCGGTCGGCGCGTCCCGATCTCATCAATGATACGAGTTCTTCGCTGGCGCGACGAACATCGTCGTTGACGACGACCTCGTCGAACTCGCTCTGGGCAGCCAGCTCGGCACGGGCGGTGGACAGCCGACGCTCCCGCTCGGCCTCGTCCTCGGTGCCGCGACCGACAAGACGGCGCACCAGCTCGTCCCAGCTCGGCGGCGCGAGGAAGACGAAGAGGGCCTCGGGCCACGTCTCCCGCACCTGACGGGCTCCCTGCAGGTCGATCTCGAGCAGGGCGTCGCGGCCTTCGCTGATGACCCGCTCGACGGGTCCGCGCGGGGTGCCGTACTTGGCCGCGCCGTGCACGACGGCGTGCTCGAGGAACTGGCCCGCCTCGACGAGGCGGTCGAACTCGTGGTCGTCCACGAAGTGGTAGTGGACGCCGTCGACCTCGCCGGGCCGGGGACTCCGCGTCGTCATCGAGACCGAGAACCACACGCCCGGGAAGTGGGTGCGCACATAGGCGGCGATGGTGCCCTTGCCGACCGCGGTCGGGCCGGCGAGCACCGTGAGGCGGCCGCGGGCACGCCCGGCTGGCTCGTGCTGGGGCTGCGCGGTCGAGGGTGCGTCCGCCGCCATCACGGCTTCTCGAAGCGGTGCAGCAACGCCGCGACCTGGTTGGCACCGAGACCCCGCACGCGGCGGGACTCGGCGATCCCGACCTCCGCCATGATCGCCTTGGCCCTGACGCGGCCGACACCGGGCATCGACTCGAGCAGCTCGGTGACCTTCATCTTGCCGATGACCGCGTCGACCTTGCCGTCCTCGAGGACCTCGGCGAGCGAGCCGCTGGAGTACTTGAGCCGGTTCTTGACCGCAGCTCGCTCCCGACGGGCGGCTGCAGCCTTCTCGAGTGCTGCGGCCCGTTGCTCCGGGGTGAGCGGTGGAAGCGCCACGGTCTTCGGTCTCCTTGCTGCTTTCGGGAAGCGTGCCGCGCCCCCGTCGTTCTCAACGTCTCGTGATGTCTCCGCCGAACCTAGCGATCTGGCGGCGCGCGCCGCAACGCGGGGTCGGCCGCGGTCGGCCTCAGTCGGCCTCAGTCGGCCTTGGCCGGTCTTGACCGCTCTTGGCCAGGCGTCAGCCGCGCAGCGACTCGAGGACGCGCTCGGTCTGCGCGACGAGACGGCTCGGGTCAGGTCCCGCCCCGAGGATCTCCCGGCTCGACGAGGCCAGGACCTGGCCCTGCGCGGCGCCGAAGGTCGCCGCGAGGGACTCGACCGTCCCGCCCTGCGCGCCGAAGCCGGGAGCCAGCACGGGGGTCGCGGCCTCCACGAGGTCGAGCCCGAGGTCGGTGACCGCGGTACCGACCGTCGCACCGATGACGAGACCGATGCTCCCGAGCTCACCCCGGGCCCGCGCAGCGGCGTTGTCGTCCCGGGCGCCGTGCACGACGGACGCCGCGACGGACTCGCCGTCCCGCACGGCGTGCTGGACACCGGCACCCTCCGGGTTGGAGGTCAGGGCCAGGACGAAGAGCCCGCGCCCGTTCTGCTGCGCGAGGTCGATCGCGGGGCGCAGCGACTCGTAGCCGAGGTAGGGACTCACGGTGAGCGCGTCCGGCGGCGCGACGGCGTCCGGTCCCAGGTAGGCCTGGGCGTATGCCGCCATCGTCGACCCGATGTCACCGCGCTTCGCGTCGAGGATCGTCAGCGTCCCCGCCTCGCGCAGCTCGGCGAGCACCCGCTCGAGGACGACGAGCCCGCGGCTGCCGAAGACCTCGAAGAAGGCCGACTGCGGCTTGACCACGGCGACCCGGCCGGCGAACGCCTCGACGCAGGTCAGCGCGAACCGCTCGAGCCCTGCGACGTCGTAGGTCAGTCCCCACGCCTCGACCAGCGCGCGGTGGGGGTCGATCCCGGCGCACAGCGGGCCGTGCGTGGCCATGGCCTCGTGGAGGCGGGCCCCGAAGGCCTTGCTCATTCGTCGGTCTCCGTTCGTTGTCGAGTGGTGGGGCTCGGTGGCCCGGGTCGGGGCTCGTCAGCGGCGTGCGCGACGCCGACGGCGTCGGTGAACCGCTCGAAGCCCTTGGCCTCGAGCAGCTCGCACAGCTCGCGCAGGACCCGGACCGGGGCCGAGGGGTCGTTGAAGACGGCCGTGCCCACCTGGATCGCGCTCGCTCCGGCCGCGACGAGCTCGAGGGCGTCGCGCCCCGTGCGCACTCCCCCGACCCCGATGATCGGCACCGTCCTGATGCGTCCCTCGAACATCGCCTGGCGCACCTGCCAGATGGCGCGCACCGCGACGGGACGGATGCCCGGGCCCGAGAGACCGCCGGTGATGCCGCCGAGCTGCGGCCGCATCCGGTCGGTGTCGATGACCATGCCGAGCAGCGTGTTGATCATCGTCAGGCCGTCGGCGCCGGCCTTGACGCAGGCTGCTGCGATGGCCGCGATGTCGGTGACGTCCGGGCTCAGCTTCGCGAAGACCGGGATGTGTCGCGGGAGCTGCTCGCGCACGAGCGCGATGACCTTGGCCGAGGCCAGGGGGTCACAGGCGAAGACGAGACCGCGGTTGGCGACGTTGGGGCACGAGATGTTGACCTCGACACCGACGACGGCGTCGAAGGCACGACTCGCGCGCAGGGTGGCCGCGACATGGGCGTACTCGGTGCTCGAGCTGCCGGCGATCGAGGGCAGCACGCGGGCGCCCACGGACTCGAGCCACGGCAGGTCCTCGTCGACGAACGCCTCGATGCCGGGCCCCTGCAGGCCGATCGAGTTGAGCATCCCGGAGGGTGTCTCGGCCATCCGCGGGGTGCCGCGACCCGATCGAGGGTCGGCCATGACGGACTTGGTCACGAACGCCCCGAGGTCGGCGACGTCGAAGAAGCGGTGCAGCTCCTTGCCGTTCGCAGCGCAGCCCGAGGCCGTCATGAGCGGGTTGGGGAGGCGGTGCCCGCCCCCGAGGTCGACGGAGAGGTCCACCATCAGTGGCCACCCACCTTCGGTGCGCCGACGGCGTCGTCCGGCACGCGGGCATGACCTCCGTCGAAGGCGTCCCAGCGGACGCGGTCACCGCGGAAGACGGGTCCCTCGACGCACGACCGCACCATCCGGGTCTTCCCGTCCGGGCCGACGACCGGCATGACGCAGGTCATGCAGACACCGACGCCACAGGCCATCGACTCCTCGACGGCGACCTGGGCCACGGCGCCGTGCGCTTGCGCGACCCGCGTGACCGACTCGAGCATCCCCATGGGTCCGCAGCCGTAGACGACGCCCGCCCCGGTGCGGCCGATGATCTCGGGGAGCGGGTCGCTGACCCAGCCCCGCTGTCCGGCCGAGCCGTCGTCGGTCGTCACGGTGACCCCGTCGCAGCTGCGTCGGGCCTCGACGACGCCGAAGAGCCGGTCCTCACTGGCCGCGCCGAGGACCATCTCGACGTGACAGCCACGTTCGCGCAGCTCTGCTGCGAGCCAGAAGAGCGGGGCGCTGCCGTAGCCGCCACCGACGAGGACGCAGGCGACCGGGGCGGTGGGCAGCGGGAACGCCTTGCCGAGCGGTCCGACGACGTCGATCGTGTCGTGCGGGGCGCGCTCGACGATCCACCGGGTGCCGACGCCGACGGCGGACACGACGATCTCGACAGTGCCGCCGTAGGTGCCGCTGGGGCTGACCTTGTGGATCGAGAACGACCGGCGCAACAGCGTCCCGGAGGTCTCGCCGCCGACGGCCAGGGCGACGAACTGGCCCGGGCGGGCGAGCTCGGCGACGCCTGGCGCCACGAGGGTGAGGTGCTGGTAGGCCCCGACCCGACGGGTCGCGATGACCTCCGCGACCTCCTGGGTGACACGGGCGCGCAGCTGGCGCTCGCTCATGCGCCGACTCCCGCGGTGGCGGCGACGGTCTCGCGCCGCCCGTAGAGGTCGAGGTCGCGCGCGTGGTCCTGGAGGGACTTGACGCGGATCTCCTCGGTCAGTCCGGCCTCGATCCCGAGCACGGCCGCGGCGAGCGTCGCGATGGTCGTGATGATGGGCTTGTCGGCACTCGTCGTCGCGGCACGGATGGCGTAGCCGTCGGCCCGCGCATCCTGTCCCGAGGGCGTGTTGACGACCATCTGCACCGTGCCGTCGAGGATGAGGTCGACGATCGACTTCTCTCCCGGCGCCTCTCCGTCACGCTCGGTGATCTTCCGGACGAGGGTGGCCTCGATGCCGTTGCGCTTGAGCACCGCAGCCGTACCCCTCGTGGCGAGGATGGTGAAGCCGAGGTCGACGAGGCGCTTGACCGGGAAGAGCATCGCGCGCTTGTCGCGGTTGGCGACCGACACGAAGATCGCGCCGGAGCGCGGCAGCGCCGAGCCACCGCCCTGCTGGGCCTTGGAGAAGGCCGACCCGAAGTCGACGTCGATGCCCATGACCTCGCCGGTCGACCGCATCTCGGGGCCGAGCAGCGAGTCGACCGCGACGCCCTCCTTGGTGCGGAAGCGCTTGAACGGCAGGACCGCCTCCTTGCACGAGACGGGGGCGTGGTCGGGCATCCGGCCGCCGTCTCCGGTCGGGGGCAGCATGCCCTCCTCCCGCAGCTCCTTGATCGTCGCGCCGAGCATGACGCGGGCCGCGGCGCTCGCGATCGGCACGCCCGTCGCCTTGGCGACGAACGGCACGGTGCGCGACGCTCGGGGGTTGGCCTCGATGACGTAGAGGATGTCCTGCGCCAGGGCGAACTGGACGTTCATGAGGCCACGGACGCCGATGCCTTCGGCGAGCCGGCGCGTGGCGACACGGACACGCTCGAGCTCACCGTCCCCGAGCGTCGCGGGCGGCAGCGTGCACGAGCTGTCGCCCGAGTGGATGCCGGCCTCCTCGACGTGCTCCATGATGCCGCCGAGATACATGTCCTCGCCGTCGAAGAGGGCGTCGACGTCGATCTCGATCGCGTCGTCGAGGAAGCGGTCGACGAGGATCGGGTGGTCGGGTGAGGCCTCGGTGGCCTTCTCGACGTAGGTGACGAGCGAGTCGTCGTCGTAGACGATGACCATGCCGCGGCCGCCGAGGACGTAGGACGGGCGCACGAGGACGGGGTAGCCGATCTCGCGGGCGATGACGAGCGCCTCGTCGGAGCTGTATGCCGTCCCGTGCTTCGGGGCCGTCAGGCCCGCCTTCGCGAGCACCTGGCCGAAGGCACCACGGTCCTCGGCGAGGTGGATGGCGCTCGGGGACGTGCCGACGATCGGCACCCCCTCGTCCTCGAGGGCCTGCGCCAGACCGAGCGGCGTCTGGCCACCGAGCTGCACGATGACGCCGGCGATCGGGCCGGCCTGGGCCTCGGCGTGGATGACCTCGAGGACGTCCTCGAGCGTCAGCGGCTCGAAGTAGAGGCGGCTGCTCGTGTCGTAGTCGGTTGACACGGTCTCGGGGTTGCAGTTGACCATGACGGTGTCGAATCCCTTGTCGCGCAAGGAGAACGACGCGTGGACGCAGGAGTAGTCGAACTCGACGCCCTGTCCGATGCGGTTCGGGCCCGAGCCGAGGATGATGACGGCCGGACGCTCCCGCGGCTCGACCTCGGTCTCCTCGTCGTAGGAGCTGTAGTGGTACGGCGTCGTGGCCGCGAACTCGGCCGCGCACGTGTCGACGGTCTTGTAGACCGGGCGCACCCCGAGGGCGTGGCGCACGCCACGGACCACGGCCTCCGGCATACGCCGGATGGAGGCGACCTGCGCGTCGCTGAAGCCGTGGCGCTTGACGAGCCGGAGCAGGTCGGGCGTCAGCTGCCCGGCCTCGGCGAGCATCGCCGCGACGTCGTTGATCAGAGCGATCTGGTCGAGGAACCACGGGTCGATGCCGGTGGCCTCGTGGACCTCCTCGACGGTGCATCCGCCGCGGAGCGCTTGCTGCACCAAGACGATTCGCCCGTCGGTGGGGACCTTCGCCTCCTCCAGGGCGCGCTCGGCCGCCACCTTGGTGACCTCACCGTGCCAGTGGAAGGTCGCGTCGCGCTTCTCGAGGGAGCGCAGGGCCTTCTGCAGCGCCTCGGTGAAGTTGCGCCCGATCGCCATGGCCTCGCCGACCGACTTCATCGTCGTGGTCAGCGTCGGGTCGGCGGCCGGGAACTTCTCGAAGGCGAAGCGGGGCACCTTGACGACGACGTAGTCGAGCGTCGGCTCGAAGCTCGCCGGCGTCTCGCGCGTGATGTCGTTGGGCACCTCGTCGAGCGTGTAGCCGATGGCCATCTTCGCGGCGATCTTGGCGATCGGGAAGCCGGTCGCCTTGGAGGCCAGTGCCGACGACCGCGAGACGCGGGGGTTCATCTCGATGACGATGATGCGCCCGTCACGCGGGTTGACGGCGAACTGGATGTTGCAGCCGCCGGTGTCGACGCCGACCTCGCGGATGATGGCGATGCCGATGTCCCGGAGCCGCTGGTACTCACGGTCGGTCAGCGTGAGCGCGGGAGCGACGGTGATGGAGTCGCCCGTGTGCACGCCCATGGGATCGAGGTTCTCGATCGAGCAGACGACGACGACGTTGTCGGCGTGGTCGCGCATGACCTCGAGCTCGTACTCCTTCCAGCCGAGGATCGACTCCTCGAGGAGCACCTCCGTCGTCGGGGAGTACTGCAGGCCCTGCCCGCCGATGCGTCGCAGGTCCGCCTCGTCGTAGGCGAAACCCGACCCGAGGCCACCCATGGTGAAGGACGGCCGGACGACGACGGGGTAGCTGAGATCCTCTGCGGCGGCGAGCAGCTCGTCCATCGTGTGGCAGATGATCGAGCGGGCCGACTCGGCGCCGCAGCGCTCGACGACGCCCTTGAACTTCTCGCGGTCCTCGCCGAGGTTGATCGCGTCGACGTTGGCGCCGATGAGTGGGCAGCCGTACTTCTCGAGAACTCCGTTGTCGTGCAAGGCGATCGCGCAGTTGAGCGCCGTCTGGCCGCCGAGGGTCGCGAGCACCGCGTCGGGGCGTTCCTTGGCGATGATCGCCTCGACGACCTCGGGGGTGATCGGCTCGACGTAGGTCGCGTCCGCGAACTCGGGGTCGGTCATGATCGTCGCCGGGTTGCTGTTGACGAGGATGACGCGGATGCCCTCCTCGCGCAGCACCCGGCACGCCTGGGTGCCGGAGTAGTCGAACTCGCAGGCCTGGCCGATGACGATCGGGCCGGACCCGATGACGAGGACGCTCGTGATGTCGTCGCGCTTGGGCATCAGGCGCTCGCTCCCTGCTTCTGGTGGTCGGTCTGTCTGGTGGTCATGAGCTCCACGAAGCGGTCGAAGAGGTAGGCCGCGTCGTGCGGGCCCGCTGCGGCCTCCGGGTGGTACTGCACCGAGTAGGCAGGCAGGTCAAGGCATTCCAGCCCCTCGACGACGTCGTCGTTGAGGCACACGTGTGAGACGCGCACGCGGCCGTATGCCGTGTCGCTGTCCTTGTCGAGCGGGGCGTCCACGGCGAAGCCGTGGTTGTGCGCGGTGACCTCGACCTTGCCGGTCGTGCGGTCCATGACCGGCTGGTTGATGCCGCGGTGGCCGTACTTCAACTTGTACGTGCCGAAGCCGAGGGCCCGGCCGAGGAGCTGGTTGCCGAAGCAGATCCCGAAGAAGGGGATGCCGCGGTCGAGGACCTCGCGCAGCAGCGCCACCTCGTGCTCGGCGGTGGCCGGGTCGCCGGGGCCGTTGGAGAAGAAGACCCCGTCCGGGCCGGACTCCCCCACGGCGAGGACGTCGTCGATCGTCGCGGTCGCGGGCAGCACGTGCACCTCGATGCCGCGCCGGGCCATGAGCGCGGGCGTCATCGCCTTGATGCCGAGGTCGATGGCGGCGACGGTGAAGCGCTTCTCGCCGACGGGAGGGACGGCATACGGCTCGGCGGTCGTGACCTCCGCGGCGAGGGCGGCCCCGGCCATCTGGGGGCTCGTGCGCACCGCGTCGAGCAGCTCGGCGTCGGGACGGTCGGCGGCGTCGCCGCTGAAGATGCCGACCCGCATCGCTCCGCGTTCGCGCAGGTGGCGGGTCAGGGCCCGCGTGTCGAGGTCGCAGATCCCGACGACGCCCTGGTCGACGAGCTCGTCCTCGAGCTCACGCGTGGCGCGCCAGTTCGAGGAGCGGATCGCAGGGTCGCGCACGACGTAGCCGGCGACCCAGATGCGGGTGCTCTCGTCGTCCTCGGTGTTGACGCCGGTGTTGCCGACGTGCGGCGACGTCATGACGATGACCTGGCGGTGGTAGCTCGGGTCGGTGAGGGTCTCCTGGTAGCCGGTCATGCCGGTGGAGAAGACCGCCTCCCCGACGGTCTCGCCGAGGGCGCCGTAGGACGCCCCCCGGAACGTGCGCCCGTCCTCGAGGACGAGCGTCGCCCCCACTCGCGCACGCCGAGGCCGGCTGTCGCGGCTCGGCACGGTCAGCGGTGTCTGGGTGGTCACAGGTCAGCTCCCGTGGTCGTTGCGTTCGTCAGTTCTCGTCGGGTGTCCGCCCCGTTGCGGACGTCGTGGGTGACGCGGCCGGCGTGGACCGTCGCCAGGACGGCTCCACGCAGGGTGCGCCCGTGCCACGGGTTGTTGCGCGAGCGACTGCGGCTCGCGGCGGCGTCGACCGTGACCTTGCGGTCGGGGTCGACGAGGGTGATGTGGGCAGGGCTGCCGACGGCGAGCTCCCTTCCCTGGTGGGCAAGTCCGCCGATACGGGCGGGCGCGCTCGACATGACCCGGGCGACGTCGGCCCAGCCGAGCAGGCCCGAGCGGACCATGACGTCGCTGACGACCGAGAGGGCCGTCTCGAGGCCGAGCATGCCGAACGCCGCGTCGACGAAGGCGTGCTCCTTGTCGTGGCGCGCGTGCGGCGCGTGGTCGGTCGCGACGGCGTCGATGGTGCCGTCCGCGAGGGCCGCGCGCAGCGCCTCGACGTCCTCCGTCGCACGCAGCGGCGGGTTGACCTTGAAGACGGGGTCGTACCCGACGAGCAGGTCGGTGGTCAGGGCCAGGTGGTGCGGCGTGACCTCGGCCGTGACCGCGATGCCCTGGGCCTTGGCCCACCGGATGACCTCCACGGTGCCCGCGGAGGAGACGTGGGCGACGTGGACGCGTGAGCCGGTGTGCCGGGCGAGCATGACGTCGCGCGCGACGATCGACTCCTCGGCGATGCCCGGCCAGCCGGGCAGACCGAGACGACCGGACACCTCGCCCTCGTGGCAGCAGGCCTCGCGGCCGGCGAGGCGCGGGTCCTGGGCGTGCTGGCTGATGACGCCATCGAAGGGTTTGACGTACTCGAGGGCGCGCCGCATGATGCGCGCGTCGTGGACGCAGTGGCCGTCGTCGCTGAAGACGCGGACCTTCGCGCGCGACCGGGCCATGAGGCCGAGCTCGGCGAGCTCGGCGCCCTCGAGCCCCTTCGTCACGGCACCGACGGGGACCACCTCGGTGAGGCCGCAGGCGCGGCCGAGGTCGAGGACGCGTTCGGCCGCCTCGGCGGTGTCCGTGACGGGGCTCGTGTTGGCCATGGCGAAGACGGCCGTGAAGCCGCCGGCTGCCGCGGCCGCTGAGCCGGTGGCGATGGTCTCGGCGTCCTCGCGGCCCGGCTCGCGCAGGTGCACGTGGAGGTCGACGAGGCCGGGCAGGGCCACGAGGCCGTCGGCGTCGAGCACCTCGGCGTCGGCCGGGGCGGACACCGAGCCGGCCTCGGTGATGACGCCGTCCTCGACGAGCAGGTCGGCGGCCTGGGCCCCCAGGAGTCGGGCGCCGCGGATCACGAGGCGGGTCATCGGACGGCTCCTTCGGTGGCGGGGACGGCTCCGGCGACGACCGGGGGCGTGTCGTCGCCCGCGAGCAGGTGGTAGAGCACGGCCATCCGGACCGCGACACCGGCGGAGACCTGGTCGAGCACGACGGACTGCGGCGAGTCGGCCGCCTCGGGCGCGATCTCGAGGCCTCGGTTCATCGGGCCGGGGTGGAGCACGAGCACGTCGTCGTTGCGGGCGACGAGACGCTCGAGCCGGTCGCGGGTCAGGCCGTAGCCGACGGTGTACTCGCGGGCTGTCGGGAAGAAGCCGCCGCTCATCCGTTCGCGCTGGACGCGGAGCATCATGACGGCGTCGACGGGACCGTGCTCGCTGTCTCCGTCGAGGACGGGGTCGAGGTCCCAGCTCGTCGCGAACCCGTCGGCTGCGCTCCACGCCGCGATGCCACTGGGCATCAGGGTGGGTGGGGCGACGACCGTGACGCGCGCCCCGAGCGTCTTGAGCGTGATGACGTTGCTGCGGAAGACGCGGGAGTGCGTGAGGTCCCCGACGATGACGACGTGCTTGCCGTCGAGGTCACCCAGACGCGTGCGGAGGGTGTATGCGTCGAGCAGGGCCTGCGTGGGGTGCTCGTGGGTGCCGTCCCCCGCGTTGATGACGCTGCAGCGCACCCACTGCGCGACCTGGTGGCAGGCGCCGGACGCGTTGTGGCGGATGACGAGGGCGTCGACGGCCATCGCATCCACCGTCATGGCGGTGTCGCGCAGGCTCTCGCCCTTGCTCGTCGAGGAGCCCTTGGCCGAGAGGTTGATGGTGTCGGCCGACATCCACTTGCCCGCGATCTCGAAGGAGCTGCGGGTGCGCGTCGAGTCCTCGAAGAAGAAGTTGATGACGGTGCGCCCGCGCAGGGTCGGCACCTTCTTGACCTCGCGGCGCTGGAGGTCGTGCATCGACGACGCGGTCTCGAGGATGTCCTCGACCTCGGCGCGGCTGAGGTCGGCCGAGGAGATCAGGTGCTTGGTCACCGGGCGTCACCCCCGCTGATCCGCACGACGTCGAGGCCGTCGACCTCGGCGACCCGGACGTGCACCCGCTCGTCCCGGGAGGTGGGGAGGTTCTTGCCCACGTGGTCGGCGCGGATCGGCAGCTCGCGGTGGCCACGGTCGACGAGGACCGCGAGGCGCACGGCGCGGGGCCGGCCGAGCTCGGACAGCGCGTCGAGGGCGGCGCGGATCGTGCGGCCGGAGTAGAGGACGTCGTCGACGAGGACGACCACCTGGTCGTCGATGCCGCCTGCCGGGATGCGCGACCGGTGCGCAGTGCGCACCGGGTTGCGGCGCAGGTCGTCGCGGTGCAGCGTGATGTCGAGCTCGCCGACGGGGACCGGAGACCCCTCGACCTGCTCGATGGCGGCTGCGAGTCGGCGCGCCAGCGGGACCCCGCGCGAGGGGATGCCCAGAAGAACGAGTCCCTCGCTGCCCTTGTTGCGCTCGAGGATCTCGTGACCGATGCGCCGCAGCGCCCGGGAGATGTCGCCCTCGGTCATGACGTCGCGAGCGTCGTCGGGGATGCTCGAGCGATCTGTCGGTGAATGGTCGGGTGCACTCAGGTCAGGGCAAGCCATCGCCGCCGGACCTCCTTCCCCGCCTCACAGGACGGTGGTTAAAGGATGTTCCGCGAGGGAGTCTAACCCGGGCGCAGCGAGCCCCCGACACCGGTCCAGACCTCGGCACGTCGCCTGCCGCGAACCGACCGACCGCCACGAACACGGCCGCCCGTGCTGGGACCCGACGCCGACGCCGTGTCGTGGCGGTCCGTCGGTGCAGTGCCCTCTCGGAAGCCATCCACGCATACGCCTGCGCCCGAGAACGCCCGAAGCCGCCCGCGAACGGACGGCTTCGTGGCGGACGTGTGGGGTGTCAGACGATGGTCGCCTTGACCTCGGCCAGACGCGCCAGCAGACCGTTGACGAACGCCGGCGACTCGTCGGTCGACAGGTCCGTGGCGAGGGCCACGGCCTCGGAGATCGCGACCCCGTCGGGGATCTCGTCGTTCCAGAGGACCTCCCACGCACCGAGCCGCAGGATCGCGCGGTCGACGGCAGGCATCCGCTCGAGCGTCCAGCCCTGGCTGTAGTCGGTCAGCGCCGCGTTGATGTCGTTCCACTTGGCGACCACCCCGCGCACGAGCTCCGACGTGTAGGGGTTGTTCGCCGCGCGCGACTCGCGGTCGGCGAGGCGCTCGTCGAGGAGCGTCTCGGCGTTGAGGCCGCGCTGGTCCGCCTCGAAGAGGATGTCGAGGGCCCGGGTACGAGCTTTGCTGCGTGCTGCCAAGGGAGTTCGCGTCCGCTCAGTCGTTGACGCGGCCGAGGTACGACCCGTCGCGGGTGTCGACCTTGACGCGGGTGCCGGACTCGAGGAAGAGCGGCACGTTGATCTGGGCGCCGGTCTCGAGGGTGGCCGGCTTGGTGCCGCCGGTCGAGCGGTCGCCCTGCAGGCCCGGCTCGGTGTGGGTGATCTCGAGGACGACCGACGCGGGCAGCTCGACGTAGAGCGGCAGGCCCTCGTTGGTGGCGACGATCGCGTTCTGGTTCTCGAGGAGGTAGTTGGCGGCGTCGCCGACGACGGCCTCGGACACCTGGATCTGGTCGTAGGTGTCGGTGTCCATGAAGACGAAGTCGGTGCCGTCCTTGTAGAGGTACTGCATCGTGCGCTTGTCGACGTTGCTCGTCTCGACCTTGGTGCCGGCGTTGAACGTCTTGTCCACGACCTTGCCGGACAGGACTGCCTTGAGCTTGGTGCGCACGAACGCCGGGCCCTTGCCGGGCTTCACGTGCTGGAACTCGACGACGGACCAGAGCTGTCCCTCGATGTTGAGCACCATGCCGTTCTTCAGGTCGTTGGTCGAAGCCATCGTCACAAACCACTTTCGTATGCCGGCCGGCCCGTTCGGGTGCCGCTCGGCACGCCTGAGCCCCGGACGTTCACTGACTTGGGGAGTTGCCGCACGAGTCTAGCCGGGAGGCCACCTGATCGCGGAATCGTCACGGCCGCCGGGGCGATCCCCGGTGTAGGCTCACTCCTCCCCCTCGGACCCCCGGCCCACGAAAGGCGGCTTCGTCATGCCCCCGTCCCCGCGCGCCGACCCCGCCGACCGCGCCGTCGGGGCACCGGCCCCCGGGCTCGCCGACGAGCTGGCCCGGGAGCAGGCGTACCTCGACGACGCGCGCGAGCAGCTGTCCCGGATGCGCCGGCTGGCCGAGTCCCTCGACGCGTCGAAGGCGAGTGACGCCATCTCGGGCGAGGTGCTCGGCTGGGTGCTCACGCGGCGCATCGCGTCGCTCCAGGACGACCCGCGCACGACGCTCTTCTTCGGCCGCATCGACGTCGACCCCGCAGGCGGGCCCGCCGAACAGTTCCACATCGGACGGCGCCACGTCTCCGACGAGGCGGGCGACCCGGTCGTCGTGGACTGGCGGGCCCCGATCTCGACCGCCTTCTACCGGGCGTCGCCCCTCGAGCCGATGGACGTCGTGCTGCGGCGCCGGTTCGGCGTCGATCGCGGGCGCCTGACCGCGTTCGAGGACGAGCACCTGCGCGGGCCGGCGCAGCCGGACGGGTCGGCGGGCTCCATCCTCGCCGCCGAGATCGAGCGTCCACGCACCGGCCCGATGCGTGACATCGTCTCGACGATCCAGCCGGAGCAGGACGAGATCGTCCGCAGCGACGTCGCCGTCAGCGTCTGCGTGCAGGGGGCCCCGGGCACCGGCAAGACGGCGGTTGGACTGCACCGTGCTGCCTGGCTGCTCTACTCGTTCCGCGAGCGCCTCGACCGCTCCGGGGTCCTCGTCGTCGGACCCAACCGCGCCTTCCTCGACCACATCGGTGCCGTCCTGCCGTCGCTCGGCGAGGTCCGGGTCGGGCACGCGACGATCGAGTCCCTCCTCGCCCACGGCGCGGTCCGGGCCGAGGAGCCCGTCGACGTCGCCACCCTCAAGGGCGACGCCCGGCTCGCGACGGTACTCCGCCGTGCCGTCTGGTCGCGGCTGGAGCGCCCGACGGAGGCGCTCGTGGTGCCGCGCGGCGTGCGCAAGTGGCGCGTGCCGGCATACGAGGTGGCGGAGATCATCGACGAGCTGGCAGCACGCGGGGTGCGCTACTCAGCCGCGCGCGACCTGCTCCCCCAGCGGCTCGCGCACCACATCCTCCTCGAGATGGAACGGGCCGGTGACGCCCCGGACGACCGCGTCCAGGACGCCGTCGCGAGGTCCGCAACCGTGAAGAAGTACGTCGCGTCGGCGTGGCCGGCGCTCGACCCGCAGTCGGTGCTGCACCGGCTGTGGTCCGACGGCGACGCCCTGAGGACGGCCGCCGGCGACGACCTCACTGCCGAGGAGCAGTCGATCCTGCTGTGGGACAAGCCCGCTCGCACCAAGGGTGCGGCCCGCTGGTCGCGCGCCGACATGGCCCTCCTCGACGAGATCGAGGACCTGCTGCGGCGCGAGCCGAGCCTCGGTCACGTCGTGCTCGACGAGGCCCAGGACCTCTCCCCCATGCAGCTGCGGGCCGTCGGACGGCGCTGCTCGACCGGGTCGGTTACGGTGCTCGGCGACATCGCCCAGGGCACGACGCCGTGGGCCACCGGGTCGTGGGAGGAGGCGATGCGTCACCTCGGCAAGGACGACCACGACCTCGTCGTCCTCGACCGCGGCTTCCGTGTGCCCGCCGTGGTCATCGAGTACGCCGCGCGCCTGCTGCCCCTGATGGCGCCCGGGCTGGGTGCACCGGTGTCGGTGCGCGACAACCCCGGCCGGCTCGAGATCCGGCCGGCCGAGACGGATGGGCTCGCGGCCGAGGTCGTCGCCGCTGTCACACGCGCCGCTGCGGTGCCCGGCTCGGTCGGCGTCATCGCCCCCGACCGGGACGTCGACTCGGTGTCGGCGGCGCTTGCGGCGGCTGGCGTTGGACACGGGCGGCTCGACCGCGACCACGGTGACGACGAGGACCACCAGGTCGAGGTGGTTCCGGCGAGCGTCGCCAAGGGCCTCGAGTTCGACCGGACCGTCGTCCTCGAGCCCGCTGCGATCGCGGCGGCCGAGCCCGACGAGCGCACCGGGCTGCGGCGGCTCTATGTCGTGCTGACCCGCGCCGTGTCGGAGCTCACCATCGTGCACACCGAGCCTCTGCCTGAGGCCCTCGGCGCGAACTGACGCGTCACTGGAGCCCGTGGTGGGCTGCCCACATCGTCCCTGCCCGGTCGGCCGCGGCGTCGATGAGGGCCGCCAGCTCCGGGCGGTCGGGCACGGCGAAGGACACGTACGCCCCGCGACCGCCGTCGACCGGGCGGCCGTACGCCTTGGCTGCGAGGTGCCCGCTCGGCAGCATCCGCACGTTGAGGGTGTCGAGCCGGAAGGTCTGGCCGCGGCGGGTGTCCGTCCACCGCAGCGTCTCCGGGATGGTCACGTTGATCGCCATCGCGCTGACGACGAGCTCTGCGTCTGCACTCACCCCAGCAGACTGCCACGGGCGGGGCCGCCCGGGCGTGGTCGGCTTTCAGTCCTCCCGCAGCACGGAAGACGTGTCAGGGCCGGATGCCGCGAGCGCGCAGGAGCTCTGCCACCGCGGCACCGTCGCGGTTGAGGTACTCGAGGGACGCAGTCGTGGGCGTCGACCCGTCATCCCCGGGACGCGCAGGCTCGCCCCACGCATTCGTGACGACGTCGATGAGGACCCGCGTCTGAATCCCGCGGGCCTCCAGCACAGCGACGATGCGGGCGACATCCTCCGCCGATCCACCCCAGCCAAGACTCGACCTCATCCGCCCCCATCGCCTGCGATCGACGAGGACCACCGCGGCCAGTGGAACCACCGCGCACGCGGCGCCGTACGAGCCCGGCCGGCCAAGGGTCGTCATCGCTGCGACGCCCGCCGCGGAAGCCACGAGGCACGTCCCGAGAAGCGCCGACCACCCGACGACGTTGAGCCGCGCCGTCCGGAGCCACGACCGGCGAGGATGGCGCGCGCGCCACCCCGACGCCTCCACGTACTCCGCGGACCCCCGCGATCTCACCATGGATTCGATCGTGACAGATCACGGGCCGGTGCGTCTCAATCCGTCGTGGCAGCAGACACGTCCGCGCACAGGACGCCCCTGTTGCCGTCCTGGTCGGCGATCACGGTGAGCGAAGGTGAGTTGCTGTCATCGACGACGGTCCCACCCGCGGCGAGGACGGCGGCGATCCGTTGCTCGACCACATCGGGCGCCACGTAGACCTCGATGTGGAACGGCTGACGCTGGTTCTCCTGCTCGTCGACGTCACCGAACCACAGGTTCGGTACCCGGGCCGTCGCGTCCCGGACCTCGTCGCTGGGTGTCCCGCGGCCCTGGGACTCGGCGCTCCCGGTCAGCAGGGCGGCCCACACCGGGGCGATGGTCGCGGAGCGCGCGGTGTCGAGGCCGAGCTCGACCTCGCTGACCGAGTGGGGGTCAGCTTCGATCTCGCGGTCGGCGGCGATCTCACTGATCCGTCGCGCGAGGTCGACGTCCCGCTGGGTCACCCATTCGACGACGTGTTCGGTGCCCTCCCCGTCGCGGTAGATGGCGTCGTCACTGACCAGCTCGAGATCCACGTGCCGACTGCCGATCGACACGCGTGGGTGGTGACCGAGCGCGTCGCCCGCCTCACCCACCGCAGTGATGAACCGCGCGCCCGTGCCGAAGTCGTCGACCACGTAGCGGGCGTGCAGTCCTTGGGCCAGCTTGCGCCAGTCGGTCAACTTGGCCTCGGCGATCCGCTCGCCCTTGAGCATGTCCATGCATGGGGACGATATCTCTGATCCAGACCCAATAGGCTGGCTGGCGCGTTCAAACCTTCGACGGCGACCCCACCCTCGTGCCCCGGATGGAGGCGTTGGCGGTCAACCGGGACCTGGTCCACCGACAGACAGGCTCCACGACATCGAGAGGATCCGCGACTGCGACGTGCTCCTGGCCCGCGTCGCTCTGCCATTCGTCCCCAGGCGCCAGGTGACATGCCGAGCCGCTACGTCAGTGCCCCACCCACCGGAGCGCTGACGAAGCCGCCACACCCCCACCAGACGCTGGGTCACCACCCCCAGCCGCTACGTCACTGCTCCACCCACCGGAGCACTGACGTAGCCGCCGCACCCCCACCACCCGCCAGGTGACCACCCCCAGCCGCTACGTCACTGCTCCACGGGGAGGGGCAGTGACGTAGGTCCCCCGTCCATGGCCCCGCCGGTTGCCGGCCCGCGTGTGGACAACCACGGGTGGGACTCCGGCCCTGGACGTCGTCACTCTCAGCGAGGACGAGCGAGACGGACCGACCTCCTCCGGCCCGAAGCGCTGGCACCTCCACCAGGTCATCGCCCGCGGGTGACCGACCTGTCGGACGTGCGCCTAGACCAGGGCGCGCAGCGCGAGCAGGTAGGACTGCAAGCCGAACCCGGCGACGGTACCCGTGGCGACCCCTGCCACGACCGACGTGTGCCGGAACTCCTCGCGTGACGCCGGGTTGCTCAGGTGCACCTCGACGAGGCTGCGCCCGCTCGTCGTCAGGATGGCGCACGCGTCGCGGACGGCATACGAGTAGTGCGTGAAGGCTCCCGGGTTGAGCACGACGTCGGCGCCCATGTCGACGGCCTCGTGCAGCCAGTCGATGAGCTCGCCCTCGTGGTTGGTCTGGCGACAGTCCGCGACGAGACCGAGGTCGTGAGCCTCGCGCTGCACCGCGGCGTGGACGTCGTCGAGCGTGTCGGAGCCGTAGACCTCCGGCTCGCGGGTGCCGAGGCGATTGAGGTTGGGGCCCGACAGGACGAAGACCGTGGGTGCCGTCATGCCGGGGAGTCTAGTGAGCGGACGCGTTGGCGCGGCGCGACACGAGGCCGTATGCCGCCTGCAGCAGGGCGTCGTCGGGGCCGGCCAGGCGGTTCGGCCGGGCCAGGCCGTCGAGCACGACGAAGCGCAGCGTCGAGCCGCGGGACTTCTTGTCGCGGCGCATCGCGGTCAGCAGGTCGTCCCAGCGTCCCCCGGCATACGTGGTCGGCAGCCCGAGCGACTCGAGGACCGATCGGTGGCGCGCCACGAGCGCATCGCCCTCGGGGCCGACGAGATGCCCGGCCAGGCGGGCGAGCTCGGCGACGTAGACCATCCCGACGCTGATCGCCTCACCGTGCCGCCACGTGTAGTGCTCGACCTGCTCGATGGCGTGGCCGAACGTGTGGCCGTAGTTGAGGATCTCGCGCAGCGAGCTCTCCCGCAGGTCGGCGGCGACGACCTCGGCCTTGACCCGGACGGCCCGCTCGATGAGCTCGCGCAGGTGCGGGTTGGCGGCGCTGCGCGCGACGGCGGAGCCGGCGGTCACCGCTGCCTCGACGAGGTCGAGGATGACGGGGTCGGCGATGAAGCCGCACTTGACCACCTCGGCGAGCCCGGCCACGAGGTCGGCCTCGGGGAGCGTCAGAAGCACGTCGACGTCGCACAGCACCCCGGCCGGCGGATGGAAGGCCCCGACGAGGTTCTTGCCCTCGGCGGTGTTGATGCCGGTCTTGCCGCCGACGGCAGCGTCGACCATGCCGAGCAGGGTCGTCGGCACCTGCACGACGCGGACGCCGCGCAGCCATGACGCGGCGACGAAGCCGGCAAGATCGGTCACCGTGCCACCGCCGATCCCGACGACGGCGTCGGTCCGGGTGAAGCCGGCCTGTCCCAGCAGCGACCACAGGTCGGCCGCCACAGTGGACGTCTTCGCAGCCTCGGCGTCGGGCACCTCGGCGACGTGGACGGCATACCCCCGCTCCTTCAGAGCTGCGGTCACGCGCGACGCGAGCTCTGGCAGCGTCGGCGGGTGGACGACGAGCACGCGCTCGACGTCGGCGCCGAGCAGGTCACCGACGCGCTCCAGCACGCCCGACCCGATGACGACGTCGTAGTCGCCGCCCACTGAGATGGTGGTCGGACTGTCTGCGGTCACGCGCGGGCCGCCTCGAGCTCGGCGACGACGACGTCGACGACCTCGTCGGGCGTGCGGCCCGCCGTGTCGACGCGCACGGTCGCCACGCGCTCGTAGGTGGGGCGCCGTTCGTTCATCATCCGCACCCACGACGCACGCGGGTTGACCGACAGCAGCGGACGAGAGCGGTCGAAGCCGATGCGCTTGCTCGCGTCGGCGATGGCGACGTCGAGGAAGACGACCGCGTGACCCGCGAGGGCGACCTCGGTCGACGGGTCCATGACCGCTCCCCCGCCGAGCGAGACGACGCCAGGCTCCTCTGCGAGCGCGCGGGCCACCTCGGCCCGCTCGAGCTCGCGGAAGACGGACTCGCCGTCGTCGACGAAGATGTCGGAGATCGAGCGACCCTGCGCCGCCTCGATCGCGGCGTCCACGTCGTGGAACGCCACCCCGAGACGTGTCGCGAGGGCTTGCCCGACCGTGGTCTTGCCCGCGCCGGGAGGGCCGACGACGACGGCCACCGGACCGCGGGAGGTTTCGTTCACCACGTGCGCAGCCCCTTCCGGATGCCGTCGAGGTATGCCGTGTGGTTGCGTGCCGTCTCCGCGACGGAGTCGCCGCCGAACTTCTCCAGGCACGAGGCGGCGAGGACGAGCGCGACCATGGCCTCTGCGACGACGCCGGCGGCGGGCACGGCGCACACGTCGGAGCGCTGGTGGATCGCCGTGGCTGCCTCGCCGGTCGCGACGTCGACCGTCGACAGTGCGCGAGGCACCGTGCTGATCGGCTTCATCGCGGCCCGGACGCGGAGCACCTGACCGGTCGACATGCCGCCCTCGGTCCCACCGGCGCGCCCGGTGCGGCGGGTGATGACGCCGTCGACGAGCTCCATCTCGTCGTGCGCCTCGGAGCCGCGGCGGCGGGCGGTCTCGAAGCCGTCGCCAACCTCGACACCCTTGATCGCCTGGATGCTCATCAGGGCCTGGGCCAGCTGGCCGTCGAGCTTGCGATCCCAGTGCACGTGCGAACCGAGGCCGGGCGGGAGGCCGTAGGCGAGCACCTCGACGACGCCGCCGAGGGTGTCACCGTCCTTGCGGGCCGCGTCGACCTCGGCCATCATCGCGGCCGAGCCCGTGGGGTCGAAGGCGCGCACCGGGTCGGCGTCGAGGCGCTCGACGTCGTCGGGGGTCGGGAGGGCGGCGCCCTCGGGCACGCGGGCGGTACCGATGGAGACGGTGTGCGAGACGAGGCGGATGCCGTAGGACTGCTCCAGGAAGCGGGCCGCGATCTCGCCCAGGGCGACCCGGGCCGCGGTCTCACGCGCGGAGGCGCGCTCGAGCACCGGGCGCGCGTCCTCGTGGCCGTACTTCTGCATGCCGACGAGGTCGGCATGGCCCGGTCGCGGACGGGTCAGCGGCTTGTTGCGCGCGACCTCCTTCTCCGCGTTGACGTCGTCGGATGCGGCATACGCCTCGTCGCTGACGGCCTCGGGGCTCATCACGGTGGTCCACTTCGGCCACTCGCTGTTGCCGATGCGCACCGCGACGGGCGACCCCAGGGTCAGCCCGTGACGCAGACCGCCGAGGAACTCAACCTCGTCCTGCTCGAACTTCATCCGCGCACCGCGGCCATAGCCCAGGCGCCGGCGGGACAGGGCGGCCTGCAGGTCCTTCGCGCCGACCTCGACCCCCGCGGGGAGGCCCTCGATCATGGCGACGAGTGCGGGCCCGTGCGACTCACCGGCCGTCAACCAACGCAACATGCCCCGATCCTCCCACGCGGTCCGACCCTGCCCCGACCCGCCCGCTCCGCGGGACCGCCGGCCTCGGTCGCGGCAGGCGGTCTCCGTCAGAGCAGCGGGCGCACCTGCACGACGAGGGAGATGAGCAGGCCGAGCAGCATCCACGGACCGAAGGCGATGTCGTCCTTGCGCGAGCCGCGGCGCAGGACGAGGCGCGCGAGCCCGTAGAGCCCCGCGAGAATGAACGCGGCGTAGGACGCGACGAGCGTCGTCGAGACGCTGACGTAGCCCGTCGCCAGACCGACCAGGCCGGCGAGCGTGACGTCGCCGAAGCCGAAGCCGCTGCCCAGCAGTGCTGCCACGAGCGCCAGCACGAAGTAGATGAGCCACAGCACGGCGCCGGCGATCGCCGCCCTGCGCAGCGCCGCCCAGTCGCCCGAGGCGAGCGACGCCAGAGCGAGCTGTGCGACGAGCAGCGGGTAGGCCGGCCGCGTCAATCCTCGGGGCAGGCGGTGCACGTCCGCGTCGATCCAGGTCAGGGCCAGCGCCACGAAAGCGAACGCGAGGTAGGCAGGGCTCAGTGCCCACTCCGACAGGGGCCCGAAGCGCCACGCCAGCAACGCCCAGAGCAGCGCCAGCGCGACCGGCACGATCCGCGACGACACCCGAGGGAGCGGCCCGGTCTCGTCGTCGAGGCGGTAGCCAGCCGTCGCGAGCCGACGCCGGAGCACCTCTCCGACGAGCCAGCCTGCCACGGCCAGCAGCCCGACGAACCACCAGGGCGCCCCGGAGGCCCCGGCCCACGTCATCGGCGCGATCACCGGTCGTCGGAGGTGTCGTGGCCCGACGCCTGGCCCGCCTGGAGGGCGGCCCGCAGGGCCTGCGACATCGCCTCGAGCGGAGCCGGCTGACCGGTCATGAGGCGCACCTGCTCGGCTGCCTGGTGCAGGAGCATGTCGGTGCCCTCCGCCACGCTCCAGCCGCACTCACGGGCAGCCCGCTGCAGGGGCGTCACGCCCGACCCGTAGACCACGTCGAGGACGGCGGGTCGACGCACGCGACCCGCTGCGCCGGGAAGGGTCTCCAGCCCCGGCACAGACGCGGGCGGCACCGTGCTGATGACCGCATCGACATCGGCCGCCGCGGACCAGTCCCCCATGCCGACGACGTGCACGGCCGCACCGGCCGCCTCGACCTGCGCGAGCGTCTCGGGACGGACCCCCTCGCGGACCATGAACACGATCGTGGTGTGCGGTCCGGTCAGGGCCGCGACCGCAGAGCGGGCGGTGGCGCCGGAACCGACGACGAGCACGCTCGCGGGGTCGGCGCAACCGGCCAGCCGAAAGGCCATCGTGATGCCGTGGACGTCGGTGTTGTGCGCGGTCCAGCCGGCTGCGGCGTCGACGTCGCGGACGAGCGTGTTGGCGGCGCCCGTCGCCGCGGCGATGTCGCTCACCGTGCCCGCAGCCCGCAGCCCGACCTCCTTGAGCGGCATCGTCAGCGACAGCCCGACCCACGTCTCGTCGAGTCCTGCGAAGGCGTCGGCGAACCCGGCCGCGTCGACCTCACGCCGGTCGTAGGACCAGTCACCCAGGCCGAGGGCCGCATGGGCCGCACGGTGCAGCACGGGCGAGAGCGAGTGCCTGATCGGACTGCCCCACACCGCACAGTGCCGGGCGCCGCCGCGCCCCTCGCTCAGCACTTGCCCTTGTTGTCGGTGCACCACTTCTGGAACTGCGCGACGTTGGCCTGGTGCGCCTCGTAGGTCGCGGCGAACTTCGTCTCACCGGTGTCGAGGTTGACGGTCACGAAGTAGAGCCACGGGCCGGCCACCGGCTTGGCGGCCGCGCGCAGCGCGCTCTCGCCCGGGTTGGAGATGGGGCCGGGTGGCAGTCCGGGGAAACGGCGCGTGTTGTACGGGCTCTTGCTGTCGAGCATGGCCTGGGTCGGCACGCCACGCTTCCTGAAGATGTAGTTGACCGTCGAGTCGAACCCGAGCGACATCTTGGCCGCGAGTCGGTTCTCGACGACGCGGGCGACCTTCGAGCGGTCGGCCTCGATCTTGGCCTCCCCCTCGACGAGGCTCGCGACCGTGACGACGCGCTCCATGCGGTCGGGTGAGATCCCGAGCGCCTCGAGCCGCTTCGTCGACTCGGCGACCATCTGCTTGAGCTGGTCGAGGGCCGTCGACGTGGAGCCGAACTCGTAGCTGGCCGGGAAGAGGTAACCCTCGATGTTGCCCTTGGCGGACGGCGGCAGCCCGAGCTGGTCGACCTGCTTGGCCGCCTGGACGTACTCGGAGACAGGGATCCCGGAGGCCGCCGACAGCTTGGCGTAGATCTCACTCGCCCAGAGACCCTCGGGGATGACCACGCGGGTGACCAGGCGGTTCTTGGGGTCGACGAGGAGCGCCAGGGCGTCGGACGCCTTCATCTGCTTCTTCATCGTGTAGATGCCCGGCTGGATGCCCGCGCTCCTGGGATCGCTGCCCGCAGCGTCGACGAACGCCTTGCTCGACTTGACGACGTCCTTGTCGGCGAGAGCCTGGGCGATCGCCGTGCCGTTGGATCCCGCGTCGATGGTCACGCGGACCTCTCCGGTGCCGGGGCCCGGGTAGTCGTTGGACGCGAGGAACCCCTCGACGACGGGGCGCAGGACCTTGTACGCGACGCCGACACCGCCGCCGATGACGGCGAGGGCGAGGACGATCACCACGAGACGGCGCAGGACTGAGGGTCGGCCGCGCGGCACGCCAGCGGATGCCGCTCGTCCGGCACGACGGCCCTTGCGGCGGCGGCCCGCGAGCTCCTGCGCACGGAGGTCACGCCGGCTCGAGGGAGGGGCTGCAGCCGTGCCGACGGCGGGGTCGTGCGTCTCGAGGGAGGCCGCGTCGTCGACACCGTGGTCGAGGTCCTCGTGGTCGAGGTCCTCGTGGTCGCCGAAGATGGATGCTTCGAGATGGTCCTTCATCGACGACGTTCCTTCTTCCGTTTGCCCCCTGGCGTGACGGTCTCTCCGGGCGGACGGCCCGACAGCGACTCCGTGTCGAGAGCCGACTGCAGGATGAGCACCGCGGCAGCCTGGTCGACGACGGCCCGTTGCCCTCGGCCCGGGACGCCGCTGTCGCGTAGTCTGCGGTGCGCGTCCACGGTGGTCAAGCGTTCATCGACCATCCGCACTCCTACCGTACCCAGTCGCGCCGCGAGACGACCGGCGTAGTCGCGTGCGGCACGCGCAGCCTCACCCTCCTCGCCGGACAGCAGGCGCGGCAACCCCACGACGACCTCGATCGCGGCGAGCTCGTCCACGAGCGCGACGATCGCCTCGACGTCGCTGTCGGCCTCGAGGTCACGGGGCAGGGTGCGCACCGGGTGGGCGAAGACCCCTGAGGCGTCCGACGCCGCGACGCCGACGCGGGCGTTGCCCACGTCGACGCCGACGCGTGCCCCGGTTCGGGAGCGAGGATCGGTCAAGGTCAGGCGCCCCGGCTGTGCAGCTGGTTCTCGACGGTGCCGAGCGCCGACGAGACGCGCGTCGAGTCGGTGCCGCCGCCCTGGGCCAGGTCGTCCTTACCGCCGCCCCCACCGCCGAGTGCCTGGGCCGCGACCTTGACGAACGCGCCGGCCTTGAGACCGGCCTCCCTCGCCCGCTCGTTCGTCGCGACGATCACGACCGGACGCCCGCCCGCGACGGACGCCATCGAGACGAGGACCGGCCGGTCGTTGCCGAGGCGGCCACGGACGTCGGTGACGAGCTTGCGCAGGTCGTCGCCCGTCACACCGTCGCCCGCGTCGTGGCTGACGAAGGTCACGCCGTTGATGTCTCGCGCCGACTGGACGAGACCGGCAGCGGCGCCGAGCACCTGGCTCTGACGCACCGCCGCGATCTCCTTCTCCGCATCGCGCAGACGACCGAGGATCGTCGCGATGCGGTCGGGCAGCTCGTCGCGGCGCACCCCGAGGGTGTCGGTCAGCTGGCTGACGATGGTGGCCTCGCGCGCGAGGTGGGAGTACGCGTCGGCGCCCACGAGCGCCTCGACGCGCCGCACGCCCGAGCCGATCGAGCTCTCACCGAGCAGCTTGACGACGCCGATCTGCCCGACGCGGGGCGTGTGGGTGCCGACGCACAGCTCCCGCGACCACTCGCCGATGGAGACGACGCGCACGCGCTCGCCGTACTTCTCGCCGAAGAGCGCCATGGCGCCGAGCTTCTTGGCAGCGTCGATGTTCATGATGTCGGCGGTCACCGGCAGGTCGTCGAGGAGCACGGCGTTGATCCGGCCCTCGATCTCGCCCATCGCCGCGGCCGGAACGGCCTGCAGCGACTTGAAGTCGAAGCGGAGCCGGCCGGGCGAGTTCTCCGAACCCGCCTGGGTCGCGGTGTCGCCGAGCTCGTCGCGCAGGGCCTGGTGAACCATGTGGGTCGCCGTGTGGGCGCGCGAGATGGACCGGCGGCGCGCGACGTCGACCTCGGCCTCGGCGTCGTCACCGACGCCCGCCTCGCCCTCGAGCACCGTGGCGCGGTGCACGACGAGGCCGGTGATGGGCCGCTGGACGTCGGTGACCTCGATCAGTGCCCCGTTCGCGAGGCGGATGCGCCCGTGGTCGGCCTGCTGGCCGCCGGACTCCGCGTAGAGCGGCGTGCGGTCGAGGACGATCTCGATCTCGTCGCCGGGCCCCACGTGGTCGACGACGACGCCGTCCCGGATCAGTCCGCGGATGCGGGTGTCGGTCTCGATCTGGTCGTAGCCGGTGAACTCGACATCGCGACCCAGGGTGTCGGACAGCTGCCGGTAGACGCTCGTGTCACCGTGCGCCGACCTCTTCGCCCTGGCGTCGGCCTTGGCGCGGTCGCGCTGCTCGCCCATGAGCCGGCGGAACCCGGACTCGTCGACCTGCAGGCCCTGCTCCGCCGCCATCTCGAGGGTCAGGTCGATCGGGAAGCCGTAGGTGTCGTGCAGCGCGAACGCCTCGGCCCCGCCGAGCGTCGTCGCGCCGGACGACTTGGCCCGCGCGACCGCGGTGTCGAGGATGGTGGTGCCCGAGCTGAGCGTGCGCCGGAACGCCTCCTCCTCGGCATACGCGACCTGGCTGATCCGGCTGAAGTCGGTCTCGAGCTCGGGGTAGGACGCCTTCATCCGCTCCATGCTGACCGGCAGCAGGTGGTCGAGGGTCGGCGCGTCGACGCCGAGCAGGCGCATCGAGCGCACCGCGCGGCGCAGGAGGCGGCGCAGCACGTAGCCACGGCCCTCGTTGCCCGGCGTCACGCCGTCGCCGATGAGCATGAGCGAGGAGCGCACGTGGTCGGCGACCACGCGGAAGCGGACGTCGTCCTCGTGGTCGGAACCGTAGCGGCGACCACTCAGGTCCTCCGCGGCCGCGATGACGGGGAAGACCTCGTCGGTCTCGTAGATGTTGTCGACGCCCTGGAGCAGGAACGCGACGCGCTCGAGTCCCATGCCGGTGTCGATGTTGCGCTTGGGGAGGTCCCCGACGATGTCGAAGTCCTCCTTGGAGCGGACGTTCTCGAGCTCGTACTGCATGAAGACGAGGTTCCAGAACTCGAGGTAGCGGTCGCCCGCCTCCCAGTCGCCGTCGGCGCCGAACTCGCGCCCACGGTCGAGCAGGATCTCGGAACAGGGACCGCCGGGACCGGCGACGCCCATGTTCCAGTAGTTGTCCTTGCGCCCGAGCCGGACGATGCGGTCGTCGGACAGGCCCGCGACCTTCTTCCAGATCGCGATCGCCTCGTCGTCCTCGTGGTAGACGGACGCGTAGAGGTCCTTCTCGTCGAAGCCGAGTCCGCCCTCGGACTGGCTGCGCGTGATGAGCTCCCAGGCGAGCTGGATGGCGCCTTCCTTGAAGTAGTCGCCGAAGCTGAAGTTGCCGTTCATCTGGAAGAACGTGCCGTGGCGGGTCGTCTTGCCGACCTCCTCGATGTCGAGGGTCCGCACGCACTTCTGCACGCTCGTGGCGCGCGAGAACTGCGGGGTCTCCTGACCGAGGAAGTACGGCTTGAACGGGACCATGCCGGCGTTGACGAACAGCAGGTTCGGGTCCTCGTGCACGAGCGGCGCGCTCGGCACGACGGTGTGGCCGCGGCTGCCGAAGTAGGAGAGCCAGCGACGCCTGATCTCAGCGGTTTCCATGATGTGTCCTTGGGGTCGACGGGTGTGGTCTGCGGGAGCCCGTCCCAGGTGCGGCTGTGCGCGGGCGGACGGGCAGGCGGGGCGGGGTCAGCCCAGCGCGTCAGTGGGCGCGGCTGACCCCCGGGGAGCTCGCCTCGCCGGCTGCAGGCCGACACAGGTCGGCCTGGGTCCCTTCTGGGCCACGTTCATCGTCCTTCGGTCGTCGGCGCACGCTCGCGCCGAGGTTCTTCAACCCTAACGGACCGCGTGAACCTCGTCCCAACGCCAGACCGCTCACCCGCGTATGCCGTAGGGCCGGCTCCCGTGCGGGAGCCGGCCCTACGGCATACGTCGTCTGGCTACGACGACCGTCGGCGACGTGCTGTCGCTGTCAGGCCGGGACCTCGGCGACGAGGTCGGTCTTGACCTCCGGGAAGTGGCAGGCCTGCAGGTGCACGCCGCCCTCGCGGAAGGTCCGGGTCGCCACGTCGGCGGTGGCGGAGACGAGCGCCGGTTCCTGGGTGGCGCAGATGTCCTGCGCCTTCCAGCACCGGGTGCGGAAGCGGCAACCGCTCGGCGGGTCGATCGGGCTCGGCACGTCGCCGACGAGGCGGATGCGCTCCTTGGGGGCGATGCCGCGAGCGACGTTGATGTCGGGCGCCGCCGAGAGCAGGGCCTGCGTGTACGGGTGCTCAGGGGCCTCGTAGATCTTCTTCTTGTCGCCGTACTCGACGATCTTGCCGAGGTACATGACCGCGACCTGGTCGCAGAAGTGGCGCACGACGCCGAGGTCGTGGGCGACGAAGACGAAGGCGAGGTCGAGCTCGTTGCGCAGCTTGGCGAGGAGGTTCATCACCTGCGCCTGGATGGAGACATCGAGGGCCGAGACCGGCTCGTCCGCCACGATGAGCTTCGGCTCCACGGCGAGCGCCCGGGCGATGCCGATGCGCTGGCGCTGCCCACCCGAGAACTCCGACGGGTAGCGGTTGATGTGCTCCGGGTTGAGGCCCACGAGCTCGAGCAGCTCCTGCACCCGGGCCTTCTCCTTGCCCTTGTGCAGGCCGTGCACGCGCAGCGGCGTGCTCAGGATCGAGCCCACCGTGTGGCGCGGGTTGAGGGAGGAGTACGGGTCCTGGAAGATCATCTGCACGTCACGACGGATGCCGCGCAGCTCGTGCTCCTTCAGGTGCGAGATGTCGCGACCCTCGAACTCGATGGTGCCACCGGTGGGCTCGTCGAGACGCGTCACCAGCCGGGACGTCGTCGACTTGCCGCACCCCGACTCCCCGACGAGGCCGAGCGTCTGGCCCTGCTTGATGCTGAAGCTGATGCCGTCGACGGCCTTGACCGTCGCCCGGACCATCCTGAGGCCCTGGACCTCGCGGAAGGGGAAGTGGCGCTGGAGGTCGGTGACCTTGAGCAGCGTCTGGTCGCTCATCGGACTCCCTCGTCGTTCTGCAGCGTGGCCACGGGATCGGTCAGGTGGCAACGGAGCTCGCGGTTGACCAGCCCCGGGGTCGGCCGCCACTCGGGCAGCTCGGTGAAGCAACGGTCGCCCTCGACCTGCGTCTTGAACTCGCACCGGGGGTTGAACGAGCAGCCCGAGGGCAGGTTGAGCAGGCTGGGCGGCGTGCCCTTGATGGCCTTGAGCTCGGCGAGGTCCTCGCTGTGCGAGGGCATCGACTGGAGCAGGCCGTAGGTGTAGGGCATCGACGGCTGGGCGAGCACGCTCTTGGCGTCGCCCTTCTCGACCCCGCGACCGGCATACATCACGAGGATGTCATCGGCGGTCTCGGCCACGACCGCGAGGTCGTGCGTGATGAGGATGACCGCGGACCCGAACTCCTTCTGGAGGTCGTTGACGAGGTCGAGGATCTGCGCCTGCACGGTGACGTCGAGCGCGGTCGTCGGCTCGTCGGCGATGAGCAGCTTGGGGTTGTTGACCAGGCCGAGGGCGATCATGGCGCGCTGGCGCATGCCGCCCGAGAACTCGTGCGGGTACTGGCTGGCCCGGCGCTTCGGGTTGGGGATGCCGACGAGGTCGAGCATCTCGACGGCCCGCTTGAGCGCGACCTGCTTGCTCACCTGGTGGTGGGCGCGGTAGGCCTCCGCGATCTGGTTGCCGACCTTGTGGAACGGGTGCAGCGAGCTCTGCGGGTCCTGGAAGACCATGGCCGCCTTGGTGCTGCGGATCTTCTGGAAGGTGGAGGCGGGCGCGCCGACGAGCTCCAGGCCGTCGAGCTTGATGCTGCCGGTGATCTGCGTCCGCTTCGGGTTGTGCAGCCCGAGCACAGCCATGCTGCTCACGGACTTGCCGGAGCCGGACTCACCGACGATGGCCAGGGTGCGCCCGAGGCGGGCCTGGTAGCTCAGGTTGGAGACGGCCCGGACGACGCCCTCCTCCGTCGGGAAGGCCACCGACAGGTCGCTGACCTCGAGGACGACGTCGTCCGGGTTGCGAGCCTCGGCGCCCTGGGTGGAGACGGTGCTGGCGGTGACGGTCACGAAAGCCTCACTCGCGGGTCGATGAAGGAGTATGCGATGTCGACGACGAGGTTCATGATGACCACGACCACGGCGCCGATGAGAACCGTCCCCATGATGACCGGGAGGTCGTCGGCCCGGAGCGCGGCGAGACCACGGCGGCCGATCCCGTCGACGCCGAAGATCTGCTCGGTGATGAGCGTGCCGGTCAGCAGCGCGGCGATGTCGAGGCCCAGGATCGTCGCGATCGGGCTCATCGCGGCGCGGAAGCCGTGCTTGAACAGGACGGTGCGCTCACTGATGCCCTTGGACCGGGCGGTACGGATGTAGTCCATCGACAGCGTCTCGATCATCGAGTTGCGCGTGTAGCGCACGTACGAGGCGGACGTCACGAAGCCGAGGATCAGGGCCGGCGCGAGCATCCCCATGAAGTAGGGGCCCACCCCCGCCGACATCGCCGAGTACTGCGGCAGGATGTTCCACAGGATGACCGGGTAGAGCGCGACGAGAAGCGCGAGGACGTAGTACGGGATGGCGCCGAGCACCTGCGAGGCGCCGACGACGGAGCGGTCCGTCGAGGAGCCACGCCGCACGGCGGCGAAGATCCCGACCGTCACCCCGATGATGACAAAGACGACCGCGGCCATCAGCGCGAGGACCACGGTGTTCGGGAAGCGTGAGAAGAGCTCGTCGTTGACGGAACGACGAGTCACGAAGGAGAACCCCAGGCAGGGCGCGTTGCACTGGACCGTGTCGCCCGCATAGACGAACTCGCGCCCGACGAACAGGCCCTTGAAGTAGTCGAAGAACTGCTGCGTCAGCGGCTTGTCGAGCCCGAGGCTCGCCGTGATGGCCGCGAGCCGGTCCGCGTTGCAGTGGCTTTCGGGGCACATGGCCAGCGCCGGGTCGGACGGGCCTGCGAAGAAGATCAGGAACGTCGAGACGAGGGTGGCCAGGATGACGCTCAGGGCGAGAGCCAACCGCCTGAGGATGTAGGTGAGCACGGTTTGCCTTCCAAACGGGGTGGGCGCCGGTGGTGGGCGGCCCGGGAGTCCCGGGCCACCCACCACGGCTGTCGATCAGATCCTGCCCTCCGGGAGGAGGGCTGTCACTGCCGAGTTACTGGTCGAGCCAGACGTCGTTGAGGTCGGGCATGCCCTTGTTCGGGTTGTTGTGGACGTTGTGGACCTTCGTGCCGAAGACCGAGTTGCCCTTGTCGTTGTTGTCGGGGATGGCCAGGAGGTAGGTCTCCGTGAGCCACTTGTCCATCTTGCCCCACTCCGGCCCCTGATCGGTGATCGAGAGCTGCTGGATGCGCTTGATCTCGGCGTCGATCTTGGCGTCGGAGAAGTTGCCGAAGGTCGTGCCGCCCTGCGACAGCGCGATGGTGCCGAAGGTGGGCGGGATGATGGAGTCGGCGGACGGCCAGTCGAAGCACCACCCACGCGGCGACTGGAGCATGTTGTACTTGCCGTTGGGCTTGCCGATGAGCTTGCGGCGCTCCTTGTTCGGCACACCGAGGTCCGTGACCTTGAAGCCGGCCTTCTCGAGCGCCTGCTTGCGGACCTGGTTCACCTTCTGCGCGGTGTCGTCGTCGTTCGTGTAGTAGTAGGTGAGCTCGAAGGGCTTGCTCGCGCCGTAGCCGGCGTCGGCCAGCATCTTCTTGGCCATCTCCGGGTTGCCGTCGCCCTGGCCGTTCATCTTGACGCCGGGAGCGGCCTCGGCCGTGTAGTCGAGGTGGCCGGGGATCTGCGGCGGGATGATCGTGCTGGCGGGCGAGAACGAGTGCGTCGTCTCACCGCCGGCCTTGTGGATGGAGTCGAACGGCCACGCCACGGCGATCGCCTTGCGGATCGGCAGCGGGATCTTGGTCGCGTCGAGGTTGACCATGAGCACGCACGAGGACGGGCCCTCCTCGAACTGGGCCTTCTTCTCGCCCTCGATCTGCGGGATGAGCGAGGAGTCGATCGGGTCCCAGTTGAGGCTCGTGGCGTCGTCGCCGTTGGAGGCGAGGATGGCCGTCTGCGTCTTGATGGTGTCGACGCCCCACTTGAAGTGGAAGCCGTCCGGGTAGTTGTGGCGCGCCGGGTCCGTGGCCGGGTCCCAGTTGGGGTTGCGCTTGAGGACGAGCTCGGTGCCGGGGGTGTACTTGTCGAACATGTACGGGCCGGTGGCGAGCGGGTGCAGCTGGTAGTCGGCCTTCTTGTCCTTCGCCTCGGGGATCGGCGTGAACTGGTTGAAGGAGACGAAGTAGGGCAGCGTCTCGAAGCGCTTCTCGAGGTGGAAGACGACGGTCTTGTCGTCGGGGGCCTCGACACCCTTCCAGTTCTTGTCACCCTTGTAGGGGCCCTGGTAGTCGGCGCCACCCTTGAAGAACTCACGCTGGTACGTCGGGCCGTTCGCGGCGAGGTCGGGGTCGAACGAGCGCTTGGCGGCGAAGACGATGTCCGCGGCCTTGACCGGGGTGCCGTCCTCGTACTTGATCCCGTCCTTGAGCGTGAAGGTCCACGTCAGGCCGTCCGAGGAGGCCTTGCCGAGGTCGGTCGCGAGGTCCGGGACGAGCACCTGCTTGCCGTCGCGCGAGACGTACGTCGTCAGGGCCCGGTGCGTCAGCGAGAAGATGACGGCCGTGTCCTGGTAGAACTGGTCGCTCGGGTCCATGTTGGCCGGCGTCGAGGTGTAGGGCACCGTGAGGATGCCACCCTTCTTCGCACCGGGGATCTCCGGGGCGGGGCCCTTGGCGTTCGGGTCGAGGGCCGCACCGGCCGTGTCGACCTTGCCGCCGTTGCCGTTGGCGCCACCGGACGTGCCGTTGTTGGCGGCCGGTGCACCACAGGCCGCGACGAAGCCGAGGGAAGCCGCGGCTCCCACGGTCAGGACTTTGGTCCAGCGCATATGTTGTTTGCTCCCTTGTGCTTGTCCCGACGTTTTGCCGGGAACATCTGGTGACCGCGACCCGGTGGGGTCAGCGGCGGCTGGTGGGGTCGAACGCGTCGCGGATCGAGTCGCCGAGCAGGCTGAGGGCCAGCACGAGCAGCGACAGGCCGATGACCGAGGGCCAGAGCCACAGCGGATACGTCGAGAAGAGGTTCTGCGCGTCGGCGATGGTGCGGCCCCAGGAGGCCGTCGGCTCGACCAGACCGGCGCCGAGGTAGCTCAGCGTGGCCTCGTAGGTGATGTAGGCGGGAACCGCGATCGAGGCGGAGACGATGATCGGGCCGACGAGGTTGGGCAGGATCTCCCGGAAGAGGATCGAGCGGGTCGGGACGCCGATGGCGCGTGCGGCCTGGACGAACTCCCGCTCGCGCAGGCTCTTGACCTCACCGCGCACTAGGCGCGCCAGGCCCATCCAGCCGAAGACGAAGAGGATGACGATGAGCACGATGAACCGGATGCGTGACGTCTCGTCGGCAGTGAGGTCGCCGCCAACCGCCAGGCTCTTCTCCATGATCGGGACGATGGCGAGCACGAGCAGCAGGATGGGCAGCGACAGGAAGAAGTCGATGACCCACGAGACGATCTTGTCTGCGACGCCACCGAGGTAACCGGCGACGAGACCGAGGGTCACGCCGATGATCGTCGAGGCGGCCGCAGCCATGAAGCCGATGATGAGCGAGGGACGGGCGCCGATGGCCCAGCGCGCGAAGAGGTCGCGTCCCAGGCGCGGCTCGACCCCGAGCCAGTGCGACGCGCTCATGCCCACCGTCGGCAGCCCGTTGAGGTCGACGAGCTCGGTGTGCGTCGTGTACGGGTCGGCCTTGGCGCCCGTGATCGGGTCGACCGCCTGGAGGGAGTAGAGGAACGGCGCGAAGATCGCCACCAGGATGAAGAAGAGGATGATCGCGAAGCAGATGATGGCGACCTTGTCCTTCTTGAGCCGGGCCCAGGCCACCTGACCGGGCGAGCGTCCGGTGCGCACATCCACGTGCTTACGAACTGGCGTCGAAGGCTCCCCCTCGGATTCCTCGGTCAGCACTGCGGCTGAGGGCTCCGGCATAGCGTTCAACGCGTTGTCTCCATCCTTGTGGGATCACATCCGACCCGGGGTTGCGTCACCGGGACATCCTCGGGGGCCGCACCAGATGATCCGGGTGCAGCCCTGCCGGGACGACGTGAGCCTGCCACACGGATCCGCGCTGTCCAAGCATCGAGACGTGCATGGATGACAAATCGTTACCGACCGCTCGCGACGCCGCACAACGTCCGTCCATGCTTGACAAGCCCGCAACAATCCCCGGCCCTCCGGCCGCGAGCGCCTTGCCCCGTCAAGGCCGGGGCGTGCGTCCCAGCCGTCCGGCGAGCCACTCCCAGCGTGCTCGGAGACGTTCCTCGAAGCCGCGGTTCGTCGGCCGGTAGTAGCTGACGGCGTCGTGCAGGTCGTCCGGCAGGTACTGCTGCGCGGCGACCCCGTCGGGCTCGTCGTGGGCGTAGACGTAGCCCTTGCCGTGGCCGAGGCGCTCGGCCCCGGCGTAACCGCTCCCCCGCAGGTGGGCCGGGACGACGCCGCCGCGACCTGCGCGGACGTCGGCGATCGCCTCGTTGATCCCCAGGTATGCCGCGTTGGACTTGGGTGCCATGGCGTTGTGCACGACCGCCTGCGCAAGGATGATCCGCGCCTCCGGCATGCCGATCTGGGCGACGGCGTGCATCGCGGCCACCGCCGTCTGCAGCGCCGTGGGGTCGCCCATCCCGACGTCCTCGCTCGCGGAGATGACGATGCGGCGCGCGATGAAGCGAGGGTCCTCCCCCGCCTCGAGCATCCTGGCGAGGTAGTGCAGGGCGGCGTCGACGTCGCTGCCGCGCATCGACTTGATGAGCGCACTCGCGACGTCGTAGTGCTGGTCGCCGGCGCGGTCGTAGCGGACGGCGGCCTGGGCCACGGCCTGCTCGACGTGGGCCAGCGTGATCGCGACGGGGTCGTCGGAGAGACGTCCCGCGGGCTGGGCGTCGAGCGCGACACCCGCGGCGGCCTCGAGCGAGGTCAGGGCGCGCCGGGCGTCACCACCGGCGATGCGGACGAGGTGCTCGGTGGCGTCGGCGGCCAGGGTGTGCTCGCCGTCGAAGCCCCGTTCGTCCGTGAGGGCGGCGGCCAGCAGCTCGCCGATCTCGTTGTCGGACAAGGACTCCAGTGTGACGAGCACCGAGCGCGAGAGCAGCGGGGAGATGATGCTGAAGGACGGGTTCTCGGTCGTGGCCGCGACGAGGATGACGGTCCGGTTCTCGACGCCCGGGAGCAGGGCGTCCTGCTGGGCCTTGGTGAACCGGTGGATCTCGTCGAGGAAGAGCACGGTCTGGCGCGAGTAGAGGTCGCGCTCACGGACGGCCGAGTCCATCACCGAGCGGACGTCCTTGACCCCGGCCGTGACGGCGGACAGCTCGACGAAACGGCGTTCCGCCGCTGTCGCGACGAGGTGGGCGAGCGTCGTCTTGCCGGTGCCGGGCGGTCCCCAGAGGATGGCGGACAGGGGGCCGGCCGCGCCGCCCGATCCCTCGATGAGGCGCCGCAACGGGCTCCCGGGTCGCAGCACCTTCGCCTGCCCACGCACCTCGTCGAGGGAACGCGGGCGCATGCGAACGGCGAGCGGGGCGACTCCGGCCGAGGCCGGCTGTTCACCGCGGTCGGCTGCGGAGGCAGCACCGAAGAGGTCCTCCGTACTGTTCGACATCACTGTGGAAGGCTATCCGCGTGCATAACCCCTCACCCGCGGGCCCGGCGCCGCGTACCCGTCTGGCCCGGCTCGGCGGTCTCATCGCGCGCCACCCGCGCCGCTGGGTGGCGGCCTGGGCCATCGTCGCGATCGCCTGCTTCGCCGTCGCGGTCGGCGGGGTCACCGGCGAGTCCCTCTTCGAGCGACTGCACTCCGGCGCCCCGACCGTCGAGTCGGAGTCCTCGCGCGCCCAGGACGTCATCGCCCAGAGTCAGCCCGCCCTCGAGACGCTGACGATGCAGGTGACCGGTGCCGACCTCACGGATACGGCGGCGGTGGACAAGGCCGCGGCGGCGACACGCGAGATCGCCCGCGTGCCGGGAGTCAAGAACGTGCGGTCACCACTGCTGTCGCCGCGTGGTCTCTCGGGCCCGTCGGTCGCGCCGCTCCTCAAGGGTGGGAGCCCGGCCGCGGGAGGGTTCGTCACGGTCGTCGACTTCGAGCCCGGTCTCTCCAAGGCCGCCCAGACCGACGCCGAGTCGCAGGCCGAGCAGCGGATGCTCGCGGTCCCCTCGGCCATGGGCGCCCAGGGCTCGGTCGGCAGCTCGAGCAAGGTGGTCAAGGCGATCACGAGCACCGTCGAACGGGACCTGCTGCGCGGTGAGGGCATCGCCCTGCCGCTCACCTTTCTCGTGATGTTCTTCGTCTTCGGCGGCTTCGTCGCGGCGGGTATGCCGATCGTCGGGGCGGTCGTGGCCATCGGCGGAGCCCTGCTGTCGCTCTTCGGTTTCTCGCACGCGGTCGAGCTCGACGCGACCGTCGTCAACATCGTGACCCTGCTCGGCCTGGGGCTCTCGATCGACTACGGCTTGCTCACGGTGAGCCGGTTCCGCGAGGAGCTCGGCCACCGGCAGCACCGGGTGCCCACCCGCGAGGAGATCGCCCACGCCGCCGAGCGGACCGTGGCCACGGCGGGCCGCACCGTACTCTTCTCCGGGCTCACGGTCGCGATCGCCCTGGGTGGCCTGCTCGTCTTCCAGGCCTCCATCATGCGTGCCATCGGCGTGGCCGGCGTCAGCGTCGTCCTCGTCGCGATGGTCGTCGCCATCACCCTCGTGCCGGCCCTCTGCGTCATCGGCGCAAAACGCTTGTCCCGCAAGGCGGTCGAGCAAACCGCTGACGTCGGTCTGTTCTCCAGCCTTGCCGCCGGGGTGCAGCGCCGGCCGGTATCCGTCATCCTCGCGGTCGTGGCCGTGCTCGTGACGCTGGCCCTGCCGACCCTGTCGATGAAGCTGACGTCCTCGGGCACCGAGCTGCTCCCGAAGGACGCGCCGCAGCGCGTCTTCTTCGAGCAGCTCGCGCGGGACTACCCCGCGCTCTCCGCCCCCGAGGTGACCGTCGTCGCCGGCTCGGCGGACACTGCCCCCGTCACCGCGTGGGCCCAGCAGTTCCGAAACCGCCCGGGAGTCGAGGGAATCGACGTCCAGCCCCTCGGCGCCGACCACCAGCGGGTCAACATCCGCGTCGCCGGAGGACCGACCTCGGACGAGGCCCAGGACCTCGTGACGGCGATCCGCGCCACGAACGCGCCCTTCGAGACCCTGACCACCGGGCAGGCGGCGGGCCAGATCGACTTCCTCGACTCCATGTCGGCCCGGGCGCCGTATGCCGTGGCCCTCGTCGTGCTCGGCACGTTCGTCCTGCTCTTCCTGATGACCGGCTCGGTCATCCTGCCGGTCAAGGCCCTGCTGCTCAACGTCATCTCTCTCGGGGCCGCCCTCGGCGTCGTCGTGTGGATCTTCCAGGACGGCCATCTCCAGGGGCTGCTGGGGTTCACGTCGGTCGGGGCCGTCGAGTCACTGGTCCCCTTCCTCGTGCTGGCCTTCGGTTTCGGCCTGTCGATGGACTACGAGGTCTTCCTGCTCTCGCGGATCGTCGAGTTCCACCGGCACGGCGCCGAGAGCGACCGCGCGGTCTCCCTCGGTCTCCAGCGCACGGGTCGCATCATCACCTCGGCGGCTCTGCTCATCATCATCGTCTTCGCGGGTTTCGTCGCCGGCGACATCCTCATCATCAAGGAGATGGGCCTGGCGCTCGTGGCCGCCGTCGCCATCGACGCGACGCTGGTCCGCATGCTGCTGGTCCCGGCGACGATGACCGTGCTCGGTCGCTGGAACTGGTGGGCGCCGGCGCCGCTGCGGCGCCTCCACGACCGGTTCGGGATCACCGAGTGACGCAGGTCGTCACCGGGCACGGACTCGACGACCTGCTGGCGGCCACCGGCCGGCACCCCTTCGTCCGGTGTGAGGTGACCGACGACCTCGCCGCGACGTGGTGGAGCTCGTCCGACGCCGTCGCGTTCCAGCGCACCCGCAAGGCGGTGCGCCGCACCGTCAACGTCCTCGGTGGCGACGACGGGGTCACGGAGCTGCTCGACCACCTGCCGGAGATCGCGGCGATCGTCTCCCCCGGGCGCCGGGCGTTCTCGGTCAGCGTGCCCCAGCACCTGGAGCCCCGGCTGCGGGAGCGCTACCGCGTGCTGGACGGCGGCGACTGGGAGTGGTTCCACACCACCACGGCCCCAGCCCGGCACCCTTCGCACGAAAGGGTGCTCGCCCTCGACGACGTCGCCCGCGCCACCGAGGTGCGGGCGTTCCTCGAGGCGCACTCCCCCACGGCCGACACCGAGCCGGGACAGGGCGAGCGCTGGTTCGCCGTCGAGGACCCAGACGGCTCGCTGTCCGCCGTCGCCGCCTGGGGCACCACCCGCGGCGGCGCGCCGCACCTGTCGTCGGTCGCCGTCGACACCCGGCTGCGCGGACAGGGGCTCGGCCGCACGATCGTCGGCGCCGTCACGCGGCGCGCGGTCGCCGAGGCCGGGGTCTGCACCCTCGGGATGTACTCGCACAACGAGGTGGCCCGCAGCCTCTACCTCTCGCTGGGCTATGACCGGCTCTGCGCGTGGTCGAGCCGCCCGGTCGTCATCGACCTCTGACCGGCACCGCCTGACGGGGCCTCTCAGGCGAAGTCCGCTGCCACGACCTTCCGGTCGGCCTCCTGCACCAGGACCACCCAGTTACCCGAGTTGTCGCGGCACACGGCCTCGGTGCCGTAGGGCCTGGCCGAGGGGGGCTGGAGGAACTCGACGCCCTTCGCGGTCAGCTCGGCATACGTCTTCTCGCAGTCGTCGACGGAGAGCCCGAGACCGTTGAGGCCGCCGGCGTCGAGGGCCCGGCGCATCGCGGTGACGAGCTCGTCCGGGAACGGCGGCCCGGGGATCGCGAGGCTGACCTGGAGCTCGGGCTGGTTGGGGTGGACGACGGTGCACCAGCGGTAGCCGTCGCCGAGGGTGATGTCGTCCTTCTCCTCGAACCCGAGGACGTCGACGTAGAAGCGCTTCGACTCGTCGACGTCCTTGACGAAGACGCTGACGATGGAGATGTTCGTGATCATGGGTCCACGCTAGGGCGCGTCCCGGTCGGGCCGCTTCTCCTCCGTTGCGGAGCGCTCGGCCAGACCCCACATGAAGAGGACGCAACCCGGGATGTGGGGCGCCCCCGTTTCGGCGTACCGGGCCTGGAAGCTGCTCGGGCTCTCCCCGACGACCGCACGGAAGCGGCTGCTGAACGACCCGAGGCTCGTGAAGCCGACCGCGTGACAGACCTCGGTGACGGTGAGATTGGTCGAGCGCAACAGGTCCTGCGCCCGCTCGATCCGCCGCGTCGACACGTACTCGACGGGCGTGACCCCGTACGTCGCCCGGAAGAGGCGCAGGAAGTGGAACTTCGACAGCCGGGCCTCGGCGGCGAGCGCCTCGAGGTCGAGCGGCTGGGCGAAGTCACGGTCTGCGACGTCGCGGGCACGGCGCAGGTGGACGAGCACGTCGTCCGGTGCGCGCACGCTTCGCTCCGCCACGACCCCATCCTGCCCGAGCGGTCCCCGTCGTGGACCGGTCACCAGCGTGCGTATGCCGTCCGCCCGGCTCGCGCACCCGGCATACCTTCCCGGCCCCGGCGGACTTGTGACGGTCCCGCGGCCTTCCCGAACCGCCACATCCCCGCCCCGGCGGACTTGTGACGGTCCCGCGCCCTGCCCGAACCGCCACATCCCCGCCCCGGCGGACTTGTGACGGTCCCGCGGCCTGCCCGAACCGCCACATCCCCGCCCCGGCGGAGTTGTGGTGGCGCGGTTCGGCTGCGCGTCACCCGACCCGAGACACGGCTTGACGAGCCTTCGGGCTCAGCTCTGCTTCGGGCTGACCTCGGGTGCGCCCTGTGGGGCGGGGGCCGACCCGGCCGGCTTCGCGTCGACGCCGGCCTCCTTGCGCTGCTCGGGCGTGATCGGCGCCGGAGCGGCGGTCAGCGGGTCGTAGCCGCCACCGGACTTCGGGAACGCGATGACGTCGCGGATCGAGTCGGTGTGCGCGAGGAGAGAGACGATGCGGTCCCAGCCGAAGGCGATGCCGCCGTGCGGCGGGGCGCCGAAGGCGAAGGCCTCGAGGAGGAAGCCGAACTTCTCCTGGGCCTCCTCCTGCGAGATCCCCATGACCCGGAAGACCCGCTCCTGCACGTCGCGGCGGTGGATTCGGATCGAGCCGCCGCCGATCTCGTTGCCGTTGCAGACGATGTCGTACGCGTACGCGAGCGCCGAGCCGGGGTCGCTGTCGAAGGTGTCCTCGAACTCCTTCTTCGGCGACGTGAAGGCGTGGTGCACGGCGGTCCAGGCGCTGTAGCCGAGGGCGACGTCGCCCGAGGCCGTCGCGTCGGCGGCCGGCTCGAAGAGCGGCGCGTCGAGGACCCAGAGGAAGCTCCACGCGTCCTCGTCGATGAGACCGCAGCGCTTGCCGATCTCGAGGCGGGCAGCGCCGAGCAGCGCCCGGGACGCCTTTGCGGCACCGGCGGCGAAGAAGATGCAGTCGCCGGGCTTCGCGCCGACGTGCGCGGCGAGGCCGGCCCGCTCGGCGTCGGTGAGGTTCTTGGCGACCGGGCCGCCGAGCTCACCGTCCTCCTGGACGAGGACGTAGGCGAGGCCGCGGGCGCCGCGCTGCTTGGCCCACTCCTGCCAGGCGTCGAGCTGCTTGCGGGGCTGGCTCGCGCCGCCGGGCATGACGACCGCGCCGACGTAGTCGGACTGGAAGACGCGGAAGGTGGTGTCCTTGAAGAAGTCGGTGCACTCGACGAGCTCGTTGCCGAAGCGCAGGTCGGGCTTGTCGGAGCCGTAGCGGGCCATCGCGTCGGCGTAGGTCATCCGCAGGAACGGCGCCTCGAGCTCGACACCGATGAGGCGCCACAACGCGGCGATGATCGCCTCGCCGAGCTCCATGACGTCGTCCTGGTCGACGAAGCTCATCTCGACGTCGAGCTGCGTGAACTCCGGCTGGCGGTCGGCGCGGAAGTCCTCGTCGCGGTAGCAGCGGGCGATCTGGTAGTAGCGCTCCATGCCCGCCACCATGAGCAGCTGCTTGAACAGCTGCGGGCTCTGCGGCAGGGCGTACCACGACCCGGGCGCCAGGCGCGCCGGCACGAGGAAGTCGCGGGCGCCCTCCGGGGTCGAGCGGGTCAGCGTCGGCGTCTCGATCTCGACGAAGTCGCGGGCGCCGAGGACCTCTCGGGCCGCGGCGTTGACGCGCGAGCGCAGTCGGATCGCGGCACCGGCCGAGCTCGCCCCGGGACGACGCAGGTCGAGGTAGCGGTGCTTGAGGCGGGCCTCCTCGCCGACGGTGACCCGCTCGTCGATCTGGAAGGGCAGCGGCGCCGCGGGGTTGAGGACCTCGAGGTCGCTGACGATGACCTCGATCTCGCCGGTGGGCAGGTCGGGGTTGGCGTTGCCCTCGGGGCGCTCGCGCACCTCGCCGGTGACCTTGACGCAGAACTCGTTGCGCACGTCGTGGGCGCCACCCTGGGCGAGCACCTCGTCGCGCGCGACGACCTGGGCGACGCCCGAGGCGTCGCGCAGGTCGAGGAAGGCGACCCCGCCGTGGTCTCGACGCCGCGCCACCCAACCGGTGAGGGTGACGGTCTGGCCTGCGTGGTCGGCACGGAGAGTGCCGGCCTCGTGAGTGCGGAGCACGGAGGGTCCTTCCGGGACAGGGTTCGGGCGGCATGGCGGCCACCACCAGGGCTGAGCAGTGGACGAGCACGGCACCCGCGCCGCAGGGCGGCGGCGAGCACCGAGGACCAATCCTAGACCGGTTGCGCCCCTCGGCCCTTCGCCCTGCGCACTCCACCCCACAGCGAGACCTCGACGGCGGCCGAGGTCTCGCTGTCCCTCCGTGATCAGAGGCTGCGGTCCTCGTGGTGCCAACCACTCTCGAAGTTGAACCACAACGCGTGGATGTGACCGTCGCCCGTGCGGAAAAGGTTGTGCTGCTCGGCCAGGTTGCGCCCCTCGTGCGTGAACGTGTAGCCGAACGGGTCACCGACCGAGGCCGGGGCCCCCAGCATCGCCGTGCGATCCTCATGGTGCCAACCACTCTCGAAGTTGAACCACAACGCGTGGGTGTGACCGTCACCCGTGCGGAAAAGGTTGTGCTGCTCCGCCAGGTTTCGGGCTTCGTGCGTGAACGTGTAGCCGAACGGGTCACCGACCGAGGCCGGAGGTGCCCCGAGCATCGCCGTGCGATCCTCATGGTGCCAACCACTCTCGAAGTTGAACCACAACGCGTGGATGTGACCGTCGCCCGTGCGGAAGAGGTTGTGCTGCTCCGCCAGGTTTCGGGCTTCGTTCGTGAAGGTGTAGCCGAACGGGTCACTCACCGCCGGAGGTGCCCCGAGCATCGCCGTGCGATCCTCGTGGTGCCAACCACTCTCGAAGTTGAACCACAACGCGTGGATGTGACCGTCGCCCGTGCGGAACAGGTTGTGCTGCTCCGCCAGGTTTCGGGCTTCGTGCGTGAACGTGTAGCCGAACGGGTCACTCACCGCCGGAGGTGCCCCGAGCATCGCCGTGCGATCCTCGTGGTGCCAACCACTCTCGAAGTTGAACCACAACGCGTGGATGTGACCATCACCCGTGCGGAACAGGTTGTGCTGCTCCGCCAGGTTGCGCCCCTCGTGCGTGAACGTGTAGCCGAACGGGTCACCGACCGAGGCCGGGGCCCCCACCATCGCCGTGCGATCCTCATGGTGCCAACCACTCTCGAAGTTGAACCACAACGCGTGGATGTGACCATCACCCGTCCGGAAAAGGTTGTGCTGCTCCGCGAGGTTCCGCCTCTCGTGCGTGAAGGTGTACACCCCGGCCTGACCCACCGACGGGGGCGCCCCGAGCATCGCCGTGCGATCCTCATGGTGCCAACCACTCTCGAAGTTGAACCACAACGCGTGGATGTGACCGTCACCCGTGCGGAACAGGTTGTGCTGCTCCGCCAGGTTGCGAGCCTCGTGCGTGAACGCGTACGCCGTCGGGTCCGCGACCGCCGGTGGGGCCGTCATCAACGGTCCGATGCGGTTGCGGATGACCTGCCGGCAGACGGCGCAGAACGGGACGCTGAGCGCGCGCATCTTGCAGTTGTACTCGGGCCTGAAGGCTCCGCAGTGGAAGTAGTGCGCCCCCTCGAAGAGGCCGACGGTCCCCGAGGGCACGGGGCTCGGGCGGGAGTCGACCGTGCTGCAGTCGGGGTTGCTCATCGTCGGGAGCGCGGTCGTCGCAGCCACGGCCCAGCCCCACTTCAGGGTGGCCCGGTCCGTGTTGATCGTGACGTTGGGCTCCGTGGGTTCGGTCGCGGGGTGGTGGTCGTGACCGGTCTCGGCGCCGCCGGCGTAGTAGGGGTACTCGTCGGCCAGCCCGTATGCGGTGTGGCCGATCTCGTGGATCGCGATCTCCGTCGCCCCACCCGCGAGCGAGTAGGTGCCGACGGAGCCACCGCTGCCGCCGTAGATGGTCGAGTTCACCACCACGATGGCCACCGAGAACTCGGGGACCTGCGCAGCCGCTGTGACGAGCACCGTCGTGTTGTTGCAGATCAACAGCCGGCGGATGCCGTTGCCGCCGAAGCTGGAGTCGAAGTAGGTCCGTGCCGTGGCGCCGGTCCCGCCGCCGCTGACCGGGTCGTCGGCACCCGAGTCGGTGGAGGCGACGTTGACACGCCAGATGTTGATGGCCGGCACGAGCGCGTCGTAGGGCGGTGTCGCGAGCAGGGCCGTCACGAAGGCGGCGCACGCGTTGTTGAAGTCGGTCTGCTGGGCGGCGGTGAACCCGTCGGCCAGCAGCACGATCGAGAAGGCCCGGTTGCGCGGGGCGGCGCCGGAGATCTGGGTGGCGCCCTGGACGGTCCCGTCTGAGGTCGTCATGATCGTCACCGCTTCCCGTGGAGCGGGAAGCTGCCGAGCTCGAGGTCGTCCGCCCCGACCCCCTGGCCCGGCGCGAGGTCGCGGTCGGTGCGAGCCCTGCCCGCCCTCATGACCGCCACGCGCACGGCCTCGTCGTCGGCGGGGACCACGACGGTGAACGCGCCCTGCGCCGCAGCGTCGACGCGGGTGATCGCCTCCTCGTGGTCCTCGGGGAAGACCTCCGCACTCTGCTGGAAGGCGCCGCGGACCGGCACCCTGGCCAGCACGGTCCCGGCGACGCTCCTGCTCTCGACGAAGTGGTCGGCCGGCTCTTCGGTCGGCGCGGGGCGCGGGATGTCGACGTCGACCGGGGTCTGCGAGATGAGTCGCACCGTGTCCCCGTCGTACTCGAAGATCAGGCGCACAGCCCCTGATGTGGTGGGCGGCTGCTCGGTCATCGCATTCTCCTTTGAGGTGCAAAGCGCAGGTGGTGTCCTGAGGCCCGCCGGCTCGGCGGTGCACAGGATCAGGACCGCGAACCGGCGCCGTGATACACCCGCGGCGCTGCCCCCTGGCAGAGCCCCCCGCGTCGACTCTCCGCTCGCGCGACCGCCCCGTCAACAGCCCCAGCGCCGGTTGATCTCGACAGCCGACCCAGCCCGCTCCGTGGACCGCCCGTGGACCACCCCTGGGCCGCCCGTGCTGCGGCTCGTGACGCAGGTGGAGGCGCTGGCCTCAGCCGGGTTGCCCGTCGACGTAGAGCCAGCGCCCGGCGCCACGCTCGAAGCGGCTCACCTCGTGCAGCGTGCCGCGGTCGGACCCGGTGCGAGACGTCCCCTGCGACCAGCGCGCGACGAACTCGACCACGCCGGTTGGCTCGCCGCCGGCCCCGGCCCGGGTGCGCAGCACCGTCAGGCCGACCCACCGGGTGGCCGGGTCGAGGTCGATCCGGTCCGGCCGGGTGCGCGGATGCCACGTGCGCAGGAGGTAGGCGTCATCGCCCACCGCGAAGGCGGAGTAGCGCGAGCGCATCAGCTCCTCCGCCGTGGTCGCCCAGCCTTCGCCGGCGTGGAGCGGCCCGCAGCAAGCGGCATACGCCAGCGTGTCAGGGCCGCCGCCACAGGGACAGGGACGGAGCAGCGCGCCGCCGAACGCTCCCCCGCTCACGACCGGGCGCGTTGCGCTTCTCGGGCCGGCCACGGGGCGTCGTGCGGCCGCAGCGTAGACCAGCCGCGGCCGCGGGACAGGCCCGCGGAGAGCAGCCCGACGAGTGTGGCGGAGTTGCTGATGCGGCCTGCGAGAGCAGCGTCGACGGCGTCGTCGAGTGACACCCACAGCGGTCGCAGGCTCAGCTCCTCCGCCGTGCGCTGGTGCGCGTCGGCAGCCGCCACCTCCTGCAGGCGGCGGGCCAGGAAGATCCGCACCGTCTCGGGGAACGCGCCGGGTGACGTGATGTCGTCGGCCAGCACGTGCCACTCGCCGGCCGTCAGGTCGACCTCCTCGGCGAGCTCGCGCGCGGCGGCCTCCCACGGCGGCTCGCCGTCGACGTCGAGCAGGCCCGCGGGCAGCTCCCACACGTGACCCCCGGTCGCGTGTCGGTACTGCCGGATCATGAGCACCTGGTCGACGCCGCCCCGCTCACGCAGGGCGAGCACGGCGACGGCCCCGGGATGCGTCACGAAGTCGCGCGTCACGACGCCACCCGCACCGAGGTCGACGCGCTCGCGCACGACGTCGAAGATGATCCCCTCGAACGGCGTCGTCGACTCGAGGACGGGCTCGGCGGTCCACTCCTCGACGAGGTCGGCTCCCGTGCCGCTCGGTGCGTCCAGGCTCACCGGCGGTTCAGCCGGCGTCCGAGGAGGCGCCCGCCGCGGACACCGAGGCGTACTCGTCCGTGTCGCGCTCCGCCCGGCCCGCGTCGGCAGCGGCGCGGTGGCGCTCGACCTCCACGAGCCGCTCACTGCGCTGACGCTCGAGGGCGGCGCCGACGAGACCCGCGAAGAGCGGGTGCGCACGGTTGGGGCGCGACAGGAACTCCGGGTGCGCCTGCGTCGACACGTAGTACGGGTGAACCTCACGCGGCAGCTCGACGAACTCGACGAGCATGCCGTCGGGCGACGTGCCGGAGAAGACGAGGCCCGCCTTCTCGAGGTCGTCGCGGTAGGAGTTGTTCACCTCGTAGCGGTGGCGGTGGCGCTCCTGGACCTCGGCCTGCCCGTAGGCGGCGCGGGTGACGCTGCCCTCCTTGAGCGCGGCGGGGTAGGAGCCGAGACGCATCGTGCCGCCGAGGTCGCCGGCGCCCTCGACGAACGCCTTCTGCTCCTCCATGGTCGCGATGACCGGGTGGGCCGTCTCGGGGTCGAACTCCGTCGAGCTCGCGTCCTCGTTGCCGAGGACCGTGCGGGCGTACTCGATGACCATGCACTGCAGCCCGAGACAGATGCCGAGGGTGGGCACCTGCTTCTCGCGCGCCCACGTCAGCGCGCCGAGCTTGCCCTCGATGCCGCGCACGCCGAAGCCGCCCGGGACCAGGACGGCGTCGACACCGCCGAGAGCCCGCTGGGCACCGGCCGGGGTCTGGCACTCGTCGCTGGCGACCCAGCGGATGCTGACCTTCGCGTCGTGGTGGAATCCACCGGCGCGCAGCGCCTCGGTGACCGAGAGGTAGGCGTCGGGCAGGTCGATGTACTTGCCGACGAGGGCGATCTCGATGGCGTGCTCCGGGTCGTGCACGCGCTGGAGCAGCTGGTCCCACTCGGTCCAGTCGACGTCGCGGAAGCCCAGGCCGAGACGCCGGATGACGTACGCATCGAGCCCCTCGCGGTGCAGCACCTTGGGGATGTCGTAGATGCTCGGCGCATCGACGCAGGCGGCGACCGCCGTGACGTCGACGTCGCACATGAGCGAGATCTTGCGCTTGATCGGGTCGGGGATGTCACGGTCGGCCCGCAGCACGAGCCCGTCGGGCTGGATGCCGACCTGCCGCAGCGCGGCGACGGAGTGCTGGGTCGGCTTCGTCTTGAGCTCGCCGCTCGGCGCGAGGTAGGGCACGAGCGAGACGTGGAGGAAGAAGCTGTTGTCGCGGCCGATGAGGTGGCGCACCTGGCGCGCCGCCTCGAGGAAGGGCAGCGACTCGATGTCGCCGACCGTGCCACCGATCTCGGTGATGATGACGTCCGGAGCGTCCGGACCTCCGGTGGCGAGGGCGCGCATGCGGGCGACGATCTCGTTGGTGATGTGCGGGATGACCTGGACGGTGTCGCCGAGGTACTCGCCGCGACGCTCCTTGGCGATGACGTGGTTGTAGACCTGTCCGGTCGTCACGTTGGCGCTGCCGACGAGGTTGACGTCGAGGAAGCGTTCGTAGTGACCGATGTCGAGGTCGGTCTCCGCCCCGTCGTCGGTCACGAAGACCTCGCCGTGCTGGAACGGGTTCATCGTCCCGGGATCGACGTTGATGTAGGGGTCGAGCTTCTGCATCGTGACCCGTAGGCCCCGCGATCTGAGAAGTCGTCCGAGGCTCGAGGCTGTCAGGCCCTTGCCGAGAGAGGAGGCAACGCCCCCGGTCACAAAGATGTGCTTCGTCGTTTCCACCACGGGCTTCGAGTCTACGTCATGCCGACGGGGTCCGCTGCGTAGCGGTCCACCCACCGGCGCGTCTCGGCGTCGGGAGTCGCCCACGTCGCGGCGCGGGCCCGTGCGGCGGCACCTCGACGCGCCCGGTTCTCCGGGTCGGAGAGGAGGAGGTCCACCTGGGCGGCCACTGCGGACGGGTCGCCCACGGCGACAAGGCAACCCGCGTCGCCGACGAGGTCGGGGAGGCCACCGGTCCTGGTCACCACCACGGCGAGACCGGCCGCCATGGCCTCCTGGACGACGAGCGCGCGGGCCTCCCACCGGCTCGTGAGGACGAAGGCGTCCGCAGCCCGGAGCCAGTCCCCCACGTCGGTGCGAGCCCCCACGAACCGGACGACGGGACCCTCCCCCTCCCGCTGGCGTATGCCGTCCGCCTCCTGCTCGAGTCGGGCGCGCAGCCGCTCGTCGCCGGCCCCGACGACGACCCAGGTCGCGGGGACGCGGGAGAGCCGGGCGGCCTGCACGAGCGTCGGGAGGTCCTTCTGCGGGGCGATGCGCGAGACGGTGAGCACGACCGGCTGGTCGAGCCGGATGCCGGCCCCGGCGAGTAGGGCACCCCGCCCGGCCGGGGCGAGGGGCTCGGACCGCAGGAGGGCCCCCACGGCCGCCGACGGCACGGTGGCCAGCTCGGTTCGGCGCGCCCCCAGCGAGACGGCGAGCTCGACGAGGTCGGCGCTCGCCCCGGTGACGAGGTCGGCCCGGCGCAGCGACCACGCGACGAGACGGCGCGCGACGCCCGCCCCCGTGCGGGCAGGAGCGGAGCGCGGGACCGGCGGCAGGTCGTTGTGGAGGGACAGGACGAGGCGAGGCCGGGGCCGGGCGCGTGCGACCGCCACGGCCGCGATGACCGCGGCCTGGTGACCGTGCGCGTGCACGACGTCGACGGTGCCGGCGAGCTGCATGATGCGGTGCCAGTCCACGAGACCGCGTGGGGCGCGCGCGCCGCCGTGGACGGGCCACAGCCGGTGCGCGTCGGGCCAGCCGAAGGTCTGCGCCGTGGCCTCCGCCGTCACGATCTCGACGTCGTGGCCGAGGTCGCGAAGCCCGTCGACGAGGGTGTCGACGTGAGCACCGACCCCGCCGGTGGACCGGCCGAGCACCATGAGGATCCTCATGCGGCCACGTCCGCCGCCTCGGCGTCACGTCGCGGGCGCCGCACCCGGGTGAGGACGGACCGGTCGATCGTGACCGCGAGACCCGCCATGACGAGGAGGGCCACGATGCCCACACCGACTCCGACGACGACGCTGGAGCCCAGCGACTGCCCGACACCGCGCACCGACAGCCACGAGGCGACGCCACGTCCGACCCCAGCGCCGACGATGGCGGCGGTCAGAGTGGCCACGAGGGGTCGGGCCGGCAGCGAGAGCGCGCGCCAGCCCCAGGTCCGCCCGACGAGCACGACGAGCAGCGACGCCCCGAGGGCGAGACCGGTGCTGGAGCCGGCTGCCAGCGCCCGCAGGGTCTCCGGGCCGCCGGCACCGGAGGCGTCGAGCACGACGAGCGGCAGCACGACCGAGGCGAGCCAGCCCACCGCGGCGAGGCCGCCGGCAGCGAGCGGCGAGCCGCGCACGTAGGACGCTCTCGAGAGGAGACCGATGACGCCGAGGCCGACCACCGACGGGGCGAAGAGCGTCACCGCGTCGCCCATCGTCGCCAGGGTCTCGAGCGACGCCTCGGACCCGGAGCCGGCGTCCAGGGCGCTGAAGAAGGCACCGACGGGGATCGCGACCGCGACGAGGGTCGCCGCACCGAGGAGCGTCACGACCAGGGTCGCGAGCCAGGCCCGGCGCAGCGTCGCGGCCGCGACGTCCCGGGCCTCCGGTTGCGCACGATGCGCTGGAGGCGCCGTATGCCCCCGGTGCGCAGGCTGATCCCCCGGCGCCGCGACGGTTCCTCCACGCCCGGCGTCTGCGCCGGCCAGCGACGGGAAGGCGGCCGTCGCGAGCGGCACGGCCAGGACGGCATACGGCAGCAGGGTCACGGCCTGGGCGTAGGTGTAGACGTTCAGGGTGCCCGCCCCTCCGCGGTCGTTGGCGAGGCGGATGACGACGAGCGTCGCGATCTGCTGGCCCGCGACGGCCAGGAGGCCCGAGACCGCGAGCACGCGGACCCGGCTCGCCACACCGTCGGGGAAGCGCAGCCGCGGACGCAGCCGGAGGCCCGCCCGGCGCGCCGGGACGAGCAGGGGCAGCGCGAGGGCCACGACGCCGAGCGTCGTGCCGACGCCGAGCACGACGAGAGCGCCGTGCGGGACCTCGTCGATGGGGGCCGCGGGGTCGCCGGCGAGCGCGCGGTAGGCGAGGTAGGTCGCGATGACGACGAGGCTCGACAGCAGGGGCGCGAGAGCCGCGCCGACGAACCGGTGGTGCGCCTGCAGCACCCCGGCCATGACGATCGCCACGCCGTAGAGCGGGACCTGGACCGCGAAGATCCTCAGCAGGTCCGTGCCGAGCGCGACCTCCCCGGCGCATCCCGTCCCGAGCAGCGCGCCGGCGATCGGGCCCGCGGCGAGCGCGACCACGACGCCGAGGGGCACGAGCACGACAGCCGCCCAGGTGAGCAGCGCCGACGCGGTGGCGTCGGCGCCCGCCCGTTCACCGCGGGCGAGTGCGCCCGCGACGAGGGGGACGGCAACGGCGGCGAGCACTCCCCCGGCCGCGATCTCGAAGAGCACGTTGGGCACGGCGTTGACCGACTGGTAGACGCTGCCGACGCAGGTGGCGCCGACGGAGTGCGAGAAGACGAACCATCGTCCGAAGCCGACGACCCGCGCTACGAGGGTGATCACGGCGATGGTGCCTGCGGTCGCCAGGAGCCCCCGATGGGAGGGCGGGCCGCCGGCCGTCGCGTCAGGAGCGCTCATCGGCGCTCACGGCCCCACTCGTCGACTCGTCGCAGCACCGGGTTGGCCTCGATGACCTGCGTGAAGCTGACCCGTTCGGAGGCGAGGGTCAACGCGGCGAGGCCCGCGAGGGCGGTTGCCCGGCCGACGAGGCCGGTGCGCTCGACGAGAGCGAGACCCAGGAGGGCGCCGGCCGCGTTGGCCCCGGTGTCCCCGAGCATCGACGACGCCCTCAGGTCGTCGCGCACGACACCGAGCGAGGAACCGACGGCCGTGGCCGCGGCCACGCCACCGACGAGCGGGAGCCCGGCGGCGAGGGTGACCTTGAGGGCGCGTCCGGGCCGCAGGTCGAAGAGGTTGACGGCGTTGGCCGCTCCTGCCACGACCGCGCCGCCGACCAGGGAGGACAGCACGCCCGTCGGCCCCGGTCGTCCAGGTCGGGCCGGTCGTCCGGGTCCGCGGGAGTCGACGAGCGCCACACCGAGGAGCCCGGTCAGGCCGAGCCCGACGATCTTCACGGCTCCCGTCGTGACCTCGCCCCGTCCGAGCGCGCGGAGGTGGCCCTTGAGCCCCTTGTCCGCGGTGCCCCCGACGAGGTCGTCGAGCGCGCCGAGGGCGCCGGCCGACAACGCGACGATCGCCGTCGCCCTGGCGGAGCCGCCGGCGGACCGGCCGGCGGACCGGCCGGCGGCTCCCGGCGCGAGGCGGGAGACGACTGCCCCGACGGCGGTCGCGGCCGCAGCACCGGCCACGGCGCCGCCGACCCAGGCGGGCCCCTCGAGAAGGGTGACGGTGGATCCGGCGTGGTTGGTGCGTGCCCAGGGGTCGCGGACTGCGGCCGGCAGGCCTCGGCCGGTGCGCAGCAGCGACCAGGACACCGCCGCAGACCCGATGACGGCAGCGAGCGATGCGACGGCGGACGAACCCGCGTGCCGACGGCTCCGCGTCACGGGAGCACCCGCGGGACCCGGGCGGTGGCGCCGGAGGCGATGCCGTAGTGGCCGATCCTCTGGTCGAGCGCACCCTCGACGGCGAGCACCACGGTCGCCGGGCCGCTGCCGGCGCGGGCGTGGTCCACGGTGGAGACGATCTGGGCGGTCTCCGACTTCTCGCGGACCGCCTGCACCGCGTTGGACGTCTCGGCCTGCCCCGCCGCAGCGAGGGTGTCGCCTCCGGCGACGACCGTGGCATGGGAGGACCCGGCGAGCGCGGTGACCAGGGCTCGGATGGCGTCGGACCGCGCCGTGACGACCGGTTCGGTGCCGGCGTAGTCGCCGGACACGACGACGGCGAGGTCCGACGGCGCGAGCTCGGCGACTGTGCTGTCGAGCAGGTTCGCGTCGACGAGCACCTTGAGGGCGGCGGAGCGCTGGGGCGACGGGCCCGTGCTGCCCGTCGAGACCGTGAGGTCGGCGAGGACCTGGAGCAGCAGGGCGTCACCCGTGGCGGACGTGCTGAGCCCGAGCGCGGTCGCAGCGTCATGAGCGGCCTTCGCCCGGTCGCTCGACTGGCTCGGGTCGAACCAGTCGGGGCTGATCGTGACGGTCCCGGCCAGGGCGGCGCCGCTCTGGGTCACGACGTCCTCGAGGTTGCTCACCATGGTGCCGTCGGCAGACGGCATGACGACCACGACCGCACGGTGACCGGTGAGCCGGCCACGGACGATGCGGGGCTGAACGGCCGCCGCGTACTCGTCGGAGCCCTCGACGAGCTTCTCACTCACCGTGAGTTTGTCGTTGAGGGCCTGCTTCTCGGTGCGCAGCGCGGCGACCTGTTCACTGAGCTGGTCGCCGAGGTTCCCCTGGAGAGGACCGGCCCCGAGGACGATACCGACCGCGAGTGCGAGGAACACCGAGATGATCGAGACGAGGTGGTAGCGGAAGTCGATCACGTGAAGATCCCAACGATGGCGGTGCGGAGGTCGTCCCATCGGGCAGCGAGAACCTGCAGCCACACCTGGCCGGCGGGAGTCGACGCCAGCGCGGCGATGAAGGCCAGCATGCCGACGAGGAGCATGGTCACGAGCAGGCGCCCCGGGATCCGGGCCCGATAGAGCTGGCTGACGCCCTTGGCGTCCACGAGCTTGCCGCCGACGCGAAGGCGCGTCAAAAAGGTCGAGGCCTGGCCGTCGCGACCCTTGTCGAGGAACTCCACCAGGGTGACGTGGGTGCCGACGGCGACGATGAGCTCGGCCCCGGAGTCGTCGGCGAGGAGCATCGCGACGTCCTCGCTCGTGCCTGCGGCGGGGAAGACGACCGGGGTGATCCCGAGTGCCTCGACGCGGGCGAGTCCCGGGGCCCGGCCGTCGCGGTAGGCGTGGACGACGATCTCGGCGCCGCAGCGCAGGGCCTTGTCGGAGACGGAGTCCATGTCGCCGACGATGAGGTCCGGCTTGTGGCCGGACTCGAGGATGGCGTCAGCGCCGCCGTCGACCCCGATCAGGATGGGGCGGTACTCCCGGATGTAGGGCCGCAGCGCCTCGAGGTCCTCGCGGTAGTGGTAGCCGCGCACCACGATGAGGCAGTGACGACCGTCGAGCTCGGTCGTGATCGCCGGCACCCCGACGCCGTCGAGCAGGAGGTCGCGTTCCTTGCGGATGTACTCCATCGTGTTGGTCGCGAACGCCTCGATCTGCACGGCGAGGCCGGCTCGCGCCTCGTGCATCTGGGCCTGCACGGCTTGGGCGTCGAGCACCGTGCCCGTGGCGACCTTGGTCTCGCCCTGCCACAGGTCGGCGCCGTCGAGCCGCAGCGGCTGGCCGTCCGAGAGGGTCATGACCTCCGTGCCGGCGGCATCGAGGAGCGGGATGCCGGCCTCGACGAGGATCTGCGGGCCGAGGTTCGGGTAGCGGCCACTGATCGAGGCGCTGGCGTTGACCACCGCTGCCGGACGCACCGCGACGAGGGCGTCGGCGCTGACCTTGTCGAGGTCGGCGTGGTCGATGACGGCGATGTCGCCGGGCTGGAGGCGCTTGGTCAGCGTCTTGGTCCGCCGATCGACGCGCGCGCTGCCGACGACGCCGGGACCGGGGTCGTGCGCACGGGGACGGCGGCGGATGGAAAGAGCCATGATGGCCTCAATCGTGCCACGTCGGGATTTGAGGAGCCCATCGGTCCGCGGCCACGTCGACGGCCACGTGCCCCATCGCCGAGGGCGACCTACCGGTGGCCGATCCGCGCGCCACCGGTCTGCTCGAGCAGGTCACCGGCATGCGCCAGACCGGCCTCGGAGTCGGGGTCGCCGCCCATCATCCGCGAGAGCTCGCGCAACCGGGCGTCTCCCTCCACGACCGAGACGCTGCTCGAGGTGATGCGTCCGTCGTCGGCCTTGTGCACGACGAGGTGCCGGTCGGCGAACGCCGCCACCTGTGCGAGGTGGGTGACGACGATGACCTGGGCGTGCTCGGCGAGGGCGGCGAGACGCGCGCCGACGTCGAGCGCGGCCCGGCCGCCGACTCCCGCGTCGACCTCGTCGAAGACGAACGTGGGCGGACCAGCGTGCGCCTCGCCCGACGGGCTTGCCGAGCCCACGACCTCGAGCGCGAGCATGACCCGCGACAGCTCGCCGCCGGAGGCCGCGCGGGCGACGCTGCGTGGCGTGGCACCCGGGTTGGCCGCGAGGAGGATCTCGACGTCGTCGATCCCGTGCCGTGAGAGCCGGACCCGCTCCCCGTCGGGCAGCGCGACGCCGTCGGGGTCGGTCCGCCGGCGGAGCTCGACGTGGACGACGGCTTTGCCCATGGCCAGGTGGGCCAGCTCCTGGGACACGCGGATGCCGAAGTCGTCACCGGCCGCCCGGCGCGCGTCGGACAGGGCGAGCGCCGCGGCCCCGAGGGAGGCCTCGAGCTCGGCCACCTCGGCGCCGAGACGCTCGACCCGGTCGTCGGCCGTCACGAGCTCGTCGAGCCGGGCCGCGCTGCGCCCGGACCACTCGAGGACCTCGTCGACCGTCTCGCCGTACTTCCGCGTCAGGACCCCGAGGGCGGCCCTGCGCTCCTGCACGTAGCCGAGTCGCTCGGGGTCAAGGTCGACGTCCTGGAGGTATGCCGTGAGGTCAGCAGCGAGGTCCGTGACGAGGGTGCCGACCTCGTGCAGCCGCTCGTCGAGCCCCGCGAGGGCCTGGTCGTGGGCGGTCGCCGGCATGAGCGCGCCGCGCGCGGACCCGATGAGGTCGCGCACGTTCGGAGCCGGTTCGGCGGCATAGTCGTCCCCGCTGAGGCCGGCGAGCGCCTGGGCGGCGGCAAGACGGAGGGTGTCGGCGTGCGCCAGCCGCTCGTCCTCCGCGCGGAGCGCGGCGTCCTCGCCGGGCTGGGGATCGACCGCCTCGATCTCCTCGAGCGAGGCCGTGAGCGAGTCGATCTCGCGGGCGCGCTCACGGGCCTCGGAGACCAGTCGGGCGTGCTCGCGGGCGGAGTCGCGCCACCGGTCGTAGAGCTCGGCGACCCGGTCGCGAAGGGCGGTGAGGGCGGGACCGCCGAAGTCGTCGAGGACCACCCGGTGGGCGTCGCCCTGCTTGAGCCGCCACTGGTCGGCCTGTCCGTGCACGGCCACGAGCATCTGTCCGAGCTCGGCGAGCACCGCGACGGGGGCCGTGCGCCCACCGACGTGGGCCCGAGACCGGCCGGCCGCGGCGATCGTGCGGGCGATGACGAGCTCGCCGTCCTCGTGGTCGGCACCTGCCTCGTCGGCCCGGATGAGGGCGGGGTGGTCGAGCGGCAGCTGCACGACGCCTTCGACGAGGGCCGACGACGAGCCGGTGCGGACGAGCCCGGAGTCGGCGCGCTCACCGAGCAGCAGGCCGAGGCCCGAGACGACCATCGTCTTACCGGCCCCGGTCTCACCCGTGAGCACGTTGAGCCCGGGGCTCAGGTCGAGGACGGCGTCGTCGATGACGCCGACGCCGCGGATCCTCATCTGGCTGAACACGGGACCACCTTAGGGCCGAGCACCCTCACTGAGGTCCACGTCGTCCACGGCGGCCGCGCCGTCGCCGTTGCCGCGCCAGCCGGCCACCGACAGGTTGAACTTGGCCACGAGGCGGTCGGTGAAGGGCGCGCTCGTGAGGCGCGCGAGTCGCAGTGGTCGCACCCCACGGCATACCTCGATGCGCGCACCGGGCGGGAGGTCGACGTGCCGTCGACCGTCGCACCACATGACACCGGCCCCCTCCGTGGCGGCCTTGATCTCCACCGCGAGATGCGTGTCGGGACCGAGCACGAGTGGGCGGGCGAAGAGGGCGTGAGCTGCGCTGGGGACGAGGAGCATCGCCTCGACCTGGGGCCAGACGACCGGCCCACCGGCCGAGAACGCGTAGGCCGTCGAGCCCGTGGGCGTCGACACGATGACCCCGTCGCAGCCCCAGCTCGACAGGGGTCGCCCGTCGACCTCGACGGTGACCTCGAGCATTCGCTCGCGCGACGCCTTCTCGACGCTCACCTCGTTGAGCGCCCAGCTGCTCGCGATGAGGTCGCCGTGGAGCTTGGCGTCGACATGGAGCGTCATGCGCTCCTCGACGGCGTAGTTGCTGCTCGCGATGTGCTCGACCGTGGCGTCGAGGTCGTCGCGCTCCGCTTCGGCCAGGAAGCCGACGTGCCCGAGGTTGACGCCGAGCAGGGGCACGTCGACGCTGCGGGCGAACTCGGCGCCTCGCAGGATGGTGCCGTCACCGCCGAGCACCACGACGAGGTCGCACCCCTCCGCGACCTGCTCCTCGGCGGAGGCGATGTGTACGCGGGAGCTGTCCTTGAGGTCGAGGGCCTTGGCCTCGTCGGCCTGCAGCGACACATCGATGCCGAGGTGGGTGAGGCGTTCGACGACGCCCTTGGCGACGGTCAGCGCCTCGGGGCGTCTCGGGTGGGCCACGAGCAGGATCCGGCGCGTCACGGGGGTCCTTCCAGGTCGACGGCCTCCAGCATGTCATCCACCGCCGTCACGGACGCGCCCGGTACGGGTCTCGGAGCCAGCCAGAAGAGGAACTCGCGGTTGCCGTCCCCGCCGGCTATCGGGCTGGCGGTGGCCCCGTGCAGGTGCAGTCCCTGCTCGGCGACGACGGCGGCCACGTTCCGGAGAACGCGGCGGCGCTCGTGCGGAGAACTGACCACGCCGGATCGGCTGAGCCGCTCCCGACCCACCTCGAACTGCGGTTTGACCAGCACGACCAGGTCACCGTCGTCGGTGACGAGGGTGCGCATGGCGGGCAGGGCGATGGCGAGGGAGATGAAGCTGAGGTCGGAGACGACGAGGTCGAAGGCGCCACCGAGTCCCGCGGCGTCGACGTCCCGGATGTTGGTACCGGGCAGGTCACGCACCCGCGGGTCGGTGGCGATGGACTGGACGAGCTGGTCGTGGCCGACGTCGAGCGCCGTGACGTGAGCTGCCCCTCGTTCGAGGAGCACCTGGGTGAACCCACCCGTGCTCGCCCCGACGTCGAGGCAGCGCCGACCCTCGACGGGGACGGGCCAGGTGTCCAGGGCGTGCAGGAGCTTGAGGGCGGCGCGGCCCACCCAGCGGTCCGGCTCCCGGGTCAGCTCGATGGTCGACGAATCGCCGACCGGGAGAGCAGGCTTGCTCGCCGGCCTGCCGTCGACGCGCACCACTCCGGCGGTGACGAGCTCACGCGCCTGGGTGCGCGACCTGGCGAGTCCGCGTGTGACGAGCTCGACGTCGAGGCGACGCGTCACGCCCCACCCAGACCGCCGAGGCGGCTCTGCAGGCTGCGGTGGGCGTGCTCGCCCGCCTCGATGCGTTCGGCGAAGGATCCGGGCTGCGCCTCGGCGAGGCGCGCCATCGCCTCGTCCACAGCTTCGTCACCCGTCACCGGCGGCTCCGGAACGTCGCGGGTCTCGTCCGGGTCGGGCTCGGCCGGGCGGGGTGCCGTGACGGCCTCCCCGGCGCTGCCCTCGACCTCCGACGGCTCGCCGGACCCGAGGTCGTCGCGTCGAGCCTCACTCTCGCCAAACATGTTTTGCCTCCGTGCCGGGTGGTTGGTCCGCTGCGGTCACGCTACCGGGTCGGTGGCGGGAGGGGTCGTTGGCGAGTCGTCGAGCAGTCGGTCGAGCGCCTCGGCGTCCCGGCAGAGCTGGTCGCGGTCCGATCTCTCGGCCCGGAGGCGCAGCAGTGCGGCCAGGCCCGCCCGCACCACCTCGATGGGCGTCCCGCTCCCCCGTTCGATGTGCAGCCCGTCGTCGGTGTGGGTCACCCGGGCGGCGCCGCACCGCCACCCGTCCGCGTCCGGCACGGGAGCGGCATACGGCTGCAGGAGCTGGTCGAGAGAGGCAAGGACATACGTCGGGGACGCGTCGCCGGCCACCAGGTCGGTCGGCCGGTCGACGCCGGTCAGCACCCAGGCCGAGTCGATGCCTGCTGCCTCGGCGCCGCTGATGTCGGTGCCGAGCCGGTCCCCGACCGCGAGGGTTCTGTCCGGACGCGTCCCGAGGCGGTCAAGCGCCAGGCGGTAGAGCGGAGGGTGCGGCTTGCCGACGACGGCCGGCCGTCGCCCCAGAGTGGTGGCGAGCAGGTCGACATAGGCGCCGTTCCCGGGCGACTGCCCCCACGGAAGGGGCAGGGTCGCGTCGTCGTTGGTGGCGACCCAGAGCAGCCCGGTCGTCAACGCGCGCCCTGCCGTCTCGAAGTCGCTCACGCGCAGCTGCTTGCCGTATCCCTGGAGCACGGCAGCGACGCCGGCAACCTCGTCGGCACCGCCGCCCGGGGACACGGGGACGAGGCCGGCGTCCTTCAGGGCCTCCACGACACCCTCGCCACCCAGGGCGAGAACGGCTGCTCCCCGCTCGAGCTGGCCGGCAAGCTGCGCCGCACCGGCCTGCGCGCTCGTCACGACGTCCGAGGGCGTAGCCGGGGCGCCGAAGCCAGCGATCTGGGCTGCGACCTCGTCCGGCACGCGCGACGCGTTGTTCGTGGCGTAGACGACCTTCATGCCGCGGGCCACGAGCTCCTGGAGGGCTTCCGCGGCCTCGGGCACGGCGTCCGACCCGCGGTAGACGACACCGTCGAGGTCGCACACCACCCCGTCGTAGCCCGCGACCAGGGGTTCGCCCGCGCTCACGGTGTCCATGCCACCTCCTCGGAAGAAGACCCTACGACGAAGGCGTACCGGCGGAGCGGCTGGTCGAGTCCGGTACGGGTCCGGCACGGGTCCGACCTGTCGATCGGACCCGTTGCTGGGACCCTGACCGGGCTGCGATCAGCGCTGGTCGTCGTCGTTCTCGTTTTCGTCGGACACGACGGCGTCGCCGAACTCGTCGTCGTCTTCTTCGTCGCCCAGCAGGTCGGTGACGTCGACGCCGTCGAGCTCCTCGAGCCGCTCGGCAGCATCCGTGGTGAGCTCGTGGTCCGCATCCGCGGCCCTGGCGAACCAGTCACGCGCCACCTCGACGTCACCCGCGGCGAGCTTGGCGTCCGCATAGGCGTAGAACAGGCGAGCCGCCGACGGACGGTTCGGGTTGATCCGCTTCACGAGGTCGCTCAGACCGGCGGCCGCGGCATCGAGCTGCCCGAGGTCACGACGGATCCCGGACACGACGATCGCGAGCTCGACCCGGTCGTCGATGGCGAGGTTGTTGGCCTCGTCCGACTGCGCGAGCTCGAGCGCCTTGTCGTGACGGCCGAGCGCGCGCTCGCAGTCGACCATGAGCGGCAGGAGGTGGCTCGACCCCGACAGGCGGCGCACCGTGCGGAACTCACCGAGCGCCCGCGCCCAGTCGCCGAGGCGGTAGGCGACCAACCCCAGGGACTCACGCGCGGCAGGGACACGTCCCGCGCGGCGCACGGCGGTCTCGGCGTGGGCCAGGGCCGCCTCGGGCTCGACGTCGAGCAGCTCAGCCACCATGACGAGGTGCTGGGCGACGCCTTCCGCGTTCTCCTTGGACAGGGTGCGCAGCTGGTTCTTGACGCCGCGATCGACCTCGTTGCCGGTGACGCCCTCGCGGATCGCCGGCTCGGGCTTGCGCGGCGACTTGGGCGTCAGGCGCGGACCACCGCGCCGGTCGTCGTCCTGCGGGCGGCCGGCGCCGCCGCGGGGCCGGTCGTCGAATCGTCGGGGACCACGGTCATCCCGGCCGCCGCTGGAGCGACGGTCATCGGAGCGGTAACCACCCCGGTCATCACGGCCGCCGCTGGAGCGACGGTCATCGGAGCGGTAACCACCCCGGTCATCACGGCCGCCGCTGGAGCGACGGTCATCAGAGCGGTAGCCGCCCCGGTCATCACGGCCAGAGCTGGACGGGCGGTAGCCGCCCCGGTCATCACGGCCACCACCAGAGCGACGGTCATCAGAGCGGTAGCCGCCCCGGTCGTCACGGCCAGAGCTGGACGGGCGGTAGCCACCGCGGTCATCACGGCCGCCACCAGAGCGACGGTCATCAGAGCGGTAGCCGCCGCGGTCGTCACGGTCTCCGCTGGAGCGACGGTCATCAGAGCGGTAACCGCCCCGGTCATCACGGCCAGAGCTGGACGGGCGGTAGCCGCCCCGGTCATCACGGCCACCACCAGAGCGACGGTCATCAGAGCGGTAACCGCCGCGGTCATCACGGCCAGAGCTGGACGGGCGGTAGCCGCCCCGGTCATCACGGCCACCACCAGAGCGACGGTCATCAGAGCGGTAACCGCCGCGGTCATCACGGCCGCCGCTGGAGCGTCGGTCGTCAGAGCGGTAGCCCCCGCGGTCATCTCGCCGCGGCGCCGACGATCGGGGAGCACCCGACCTGGGCGCTCCCGAGCTCTGTCCGGCCCCGCCGCTGCGTGCGGGACCTCGGTGACCGCCGTCGCGGTCGCGGCGGTCGCCTCGGCTGTCGTTGCCGTCCTGGTCACTCATGTTCTGCATCCTTCCGCGCCGACCACGGTCGGCGCCACCTCTGGCGTCATCGAGCACAAAAAAGAAAGAGCGCCCCAGACGGATCAATGAAGTTCCGTCCGGGGCGCTCTGACAAAGTGTGTCCGGCTGCGTCCTACTCTCCCACACCGTCACCAGTGCAGTACCATCGGCGCTGAAGGGCTTAGCTTCCGGGTTCGGAATGGAGCCGGGCGTTTCCCCTTCGCTATGACAGCCGAAACTCTATGGAGATATCAAATCAAGTGGGTGG
>NZ_JBFTPP010000006.1:0-302435 GCF_056398545.1 Terrabacter sp. 01T434 | reverse complement strand
ATAGAGTTTCGGCTGTCATAGCGAAGGGGAAACGCCCGGCTCCATTCCGAACCCGGAAGCTAAGCCCTTCAGCGCCGATGGTACTGCACTGGTGACGGTGTGGGAGAGTAGGACGCAGCCGGACAACCATTAAGACGACAACCCCGCCAGGACTCCTGGCGGGGTTGTCGCATTTCCCGACCCTTTTCCCCGGGCCCCCGCCTAGGTCTAGGGTTGGGATCGTGCCTGAACTCATCCCCTCTCCGACCCGTATCCCCGTTCCCGGTGGCAAGGTCATCGACGAGCACGTCGGCGCCGTCAACACCCCCGCCGCCGGCCTGCAGTCGTCGGTCTCGGTGGCCCGCATGGTCGCACCTGCCGGCTGGTCCGAGCCCTTCCAGACCCCCGATTTCGACGAGATCACCCTCGTTCTCGCGGGGACGGTGATCGTCGACCATGACGGTGGCGCCCTCGAGGTGACCGCCGGACAGTCCGTCGTCACGCGTGGGGGAGAGCGCATCCGCTACTCGTGTGGCCCCGACGGGGCGGAGTACGTCGCGGTCTGCCTCCCGGCCTTCAGCCCCGAGACGGTGCACCGGGACGAGGACTCCGCCGGAACGCAGGCGTGAACCAGCGGATGAGCGTCCACGACCTGCAACAGGCACCGAAGGTGCTGCTGCACGACCACCTCGATGGCGGCCTCCGTCCGCAGAGCATCATCGAGCTGGCCGCGGACGTCGGCTACGACGCCCTTCCGGCCTCCGAGGCCGGGGCGCTGGGCACCTGGTTCCGGGAGAGCGCCGACTCCGGCTCCCTGCCGCGCTACCTCGAGACGTTCGACCACACCCTCGCCGTCATGCAGACCCGGGAGGGCCTCTTCCGCGTCGCCAGCGAGTGCGCGCAGGACCTCGCCGGCGACGGCGTCGTCTACGCCGAGAGCCGCTACGCCCCCGAGCAGCACCTGACGCGTGGCCTGACGCTCGAGGGCGTCGTCGAGGCGGTCAACGCCGGCCTGCGCGACGGCGAGGCCAAGGCTGCAGCTGCGGGCCACCCCATCCGGGTGACGTCGCTGCTGACGGCCATGCGGCACGCCGCCAAGTCCACCGAGATCGCCGAGCTCGCGATCCGCTACCGCGACCAGGGCGTCTCGGGCTTCGACATCGCCGGAGCCGAGGCGGGCTACCCACCCACCCGTCACCTCGACGCGTTCGAGTACCTCCGTCGCGAGAACTTCCACTTCACCATCCACGCGGGGGAGGCCTTCGGCCTGCCGTCGATCTGGGAAGCCATCCAGTGGTGCGGCGCGGATCGGCTCGGCCACGGGGTGCGCATCGTCGACGACATCACCATCGACGGCTCGCCCTTTGCCGAGTGGGTCGAGGGCAACCAGGACGACCCGGCGGCGCTGACGTCGCTGGAGCTCGATCGGGTGCGCCTGGGTCGGCTCGCGGCCTACGTGCGGGACAAGCGCATCCCTCTGGAGATGTGCCCCAGCAGCAACCTGCAGACCTCGGCGGCCCTGTCCATTGCGTTGCACCCGGTCACGCTCCTGCGCCGCCTGCGCTTCCGCGTCACCCTCAACACCGACAACCGCCTCATGAGCGACACATCGATGACCAGGGAGGCCACGCTGCTCTGCGACGAGGCCGGCTGGACGCTCGAGGACCTGCGCTGGGTGACCATCAACGCGATGAAGTCGGCCTTCATCCCCTTCGACGAGCGTCTCGAGCTCATCGACGGCGTCATCAAGCCGGGGTATGCCGCCCTCGGCTACTGACGCACCCGCCGTCACCTCGGCCCGGCGGCCTCGGCACACGACAGGCGCCGTCAGGCGGGATCGAGCGCCGCTGTCATCGCGGCCTCGACGTGCAGGCGGGTGGTCGGGAAGACGGGCACGGCCGAGTCGGACTCGTCCACAAGGAGCTCGATCTCCGTGCAGCCGAGGATGATCCCCTCCGCGCCGGCGGCGACCAGCCGTCCGATCACCTGGCGGTAGGCCTGTCGGGACTCCTCGGTGACGATGCCGAGGCACAGCTCGTCGTAGATGACGCGGTGGACCAGACCGCGGTCCTCGGCGTCGGGGACGATGACCGTGAGCCCGTGGCTGGCGAGACGGTCACGTAGGAACGTCTGCTCCATCGTGTATGCCGTCGCGAGCAGGCCCACCCGGCCGATGGCCGCCGCGCGCACCGCGGCAGCCGTCACGTCACCGATGTGCAGCAGCGGGATCGAGACCGCAGCCTCGATGGCGGGAGCCACCCGGTGCATCGTGTTGGTGCACAGGACGAGCAGCTCGGCCCCGCCGGCCTCGAGCCCGGCCGCGGCAGTCGCGAGCAGCGCGCCGGCCTCGTCCCACCGGTCCTCGGCCTGGAGACGCTCGATCTCGGCGAAGTCGACGGAGTGGAGCAGCAGCCGGGCGGAGGCGAGCCCGCCGACCCGCTCCCGCACGAGCTCGTTGGCCAGGCGGTAGTACTCCGCGCTCGACTCCCAGCTCATCCCGCCGAGCAGGCCGACGAGTCTCACGGCGTGGTGCCCGCCCGCAGCAGGGTCCCGAGCTCGGCCTCGGCCTGGCGCGGGTGGATGCACCGCGCCCCGTCGGCCTGGGCCTCGGCGACGACGTGGGGCTCGTCGCGCCACAGGGCAAGTCCACGGCGCAGCAGGATGTGCGGCGGTTTGCGTCGCTCGGACAGGTCGCGCACGAAGCGGCGCAGGGCCGTCAGGGTGCGGTTCTGCCGCACGCACAGGGCGTCGGCGAGCAACCCCTCACGACGGAGCCGCTCCACCAGCCGGCCGGCGAAGAGCCCCTCGGCGAGGACGTAGTCGGTGGGGCGCGCCTCGAGCACGTGCCGGCCCGTCACCGCGGACGCGCCGATGTCGTAGACGGGCACCTCGACCCGGCCCTCGTCGACGAGCTGACGGAGGGCGTCGACCGCGGACTCCGTGTCCCAGGAGTCGGGGTGGTCCCAGTCCGGGATCCCCAGGGGCGAGCGGGGCAGCCTCGGGTCGTGGTCCTCGCGGTAGAAGTCGTCCAGGCGCACGACGGGCCACCCGTGCGCGGCGCTGAGCCGAGCGGACAGGCGGCTCTTGCCGGCCCCGCTGGGACCGGTCAGGAGGATGACGCGGCGCCGCCCGGGGCGCCCGGGTGGGTCACCCTCGGGACCACCGCTGCGGTGGTCGACCGACGCCTCGCCTCCACCCACCGGTTCAGAGACCCTTGGGGTGCCAGACGGTCTTCGTCTCGACGAAGGCGCGGATGCGGGACAGGCCCGGATCGGCGGTCCAGTCGGGCTCGACGGCGTCGCCGTCCTGCACGGTGGGCCGCAGGACGCGCTTGAGGTTGCCGGCCGCGTCCGCCTCGAGGGCGGCCCAGTTGACGCCCTCGGCGCCGGCGACACCGGTCAGGTCGATGGCGTTGACGTCGCGGTGGGAGGCGAGCCACGAGGCGACCTCGGCGGTGCGCGCGGTGATGAGGTTGACGACGCCGCCCGGGACGTCGGAGGTCGCGAGCACCTCGCCGAAGGTGATGGCCGGCAGCGGCCGGTCGGCCGACGTGACGACGACCGCGGTGTTGCCCGTGGCAATGACCGGGGCGACGACCGAGACGAGCCCGAGCAGCGAGGAGGCCTGCGGCGCAAGCACGCCCACGACTCCGGTCGGCTCGGGCGCCGAGACGTTGAAGTAGGGCCCCGCGACCGGGTTGAGGTTGCCGAGCACCTGGGCGATCTTGTCGGTCCACCCGGCATACCAGACGACGCGGTCGACCGCGGCGTCGATGACGGCGGAGGCCGCGCGGGACGTGAGGCCCTCGCCGGCGCTGATCTCGTCGACGAACTGGGCCCGGCGCCCCTCGAGCACCTCGGCGACGCGGTAGAGCACCTGCCCGCGGTTGAACGCGGTGGCTCCCGCCCAGCCCGGGAACGCGCCACGGGCGGCGACGACCGCGTCGCGCACGTCCTTGCGCGAGCCCATCGAGGCGTTGGCGAGGAACTGTCCGGAGGCCGAGACGACCTCGTACGAGCGGCCGGACTCGCTGCGGGGGAACTTCCCGCCGATGTAGAGCTTGTAGGTCTTGCGCACGTCGAGGCGGCTCATCGGGTGGCTCCCGTCAGGGTCGCAGGGGCAGTGGTCACGTAGGCCTCCAGCCCGTGCCGACCGCCCTCGCGGCCGTACCCGGACTCCTTGTAGCCGCCGAAGGGCGAGCTGGGGTCGAAGCGGTTGAAGGTGTTGGCCCAGACGACGCCGGCCTTGAGCTGGTCGGCCATCCAGAGGATGCGCGAGCCCTTCTCGGTCCAGACGCCCGCGGAGAGGCCGTATGCCGTGTTGTTCGCCTTTGCGACCGCCTCCTGGGGCGTGCGGAAGGTGAGCACGGTCAGCACCGGCCCGAAGATCTCCTCCGTCGCGACCCGGTGGGTCTGCGAGACGCCGGTGAGCAGCGTCGGGGGGTACCAGAAGCCCTTGGTCGGCAGCGTGCAGGCCGGGCTCCACCGCTCGGCGCCCTCGGCGACACCCGCGTCGACAAGGGCCGTGATGCGGTCGAGCTGCTCGCGCGAGTTGATCGCGCCGAGGTCGCTGTTCTTGTCGAGCGGGTCGCCGACGCGCAGCGTCTGGAGCCGCCGCTTGAGCTTGGCGATGACCTGGTCGTGGATGTTCTCCTGCACGAGCAGGCGCGACCCGGCGCAGCAGACCTGGCCCTGGTTGAAGAAGATGCCGCCGACGATGCCCTCGACGGCCTGATCGATCGGGGCGTCGTCGAAGATGATGTTCGCGGCCTTGCCGCCGAGCTCGAGGGTCGCCTTCTTGGCCGTGCCGGCGATGGACCGGGCGATGGTCTTGCCGACCTCGGTCGAGCCGGTGAATGCGATCTTGTCGACGTCCGGGTGCTCGACGAGCGCTTGGCCCGTGCGTCCGTCGCCGGTGACGATGTTGACGACACCGGCGGGCAGCTCGGCCTGCTGGCAGACCTCGGCGAAGAGCAGGGCGCTGAGCGGCGTCGTCTCGGCGGGCTTGAGCACGACGGTGTTGCCGGTGGCCAGGGCCGGCGCGACCTTCCACGCGAGCATGAGCAGCGGGAAGTTCCAGGGGATGATCTGCCCGACGACGCCGTGCGCGCGAGCGGGGGCGCTCCCGGGAGTGGAGAGGCCGGCATACTCCAGCTTGTCGGCCCAGCCCGCGTGGTAGAAGAAGTGCGCGGCGGCCGTCGGGACGTCGAAGTCGCGCGTCTCCTTGATCGGCTTGCCGTTGTCGAGCGACTCGAGCACGGCGAACTCGCGGGCGCGCTCCTGCAGGATGCGGGCGATGCGGAAGAGGTACTTGCTCCGCTCGGCGCCGCTCATCCGGCCCCAGACGCCGTCATAGGCGCGCCGGGCGGCCGCGACGGCCTTGTCGACGTCCTTGGGGCCGGCCTGGCTCACCTCGGCGAGGACCGTCTCGTCCGCGGGGTTGATCGTCGGGAAGGTCGCCTTGGGGCGCGTGAAGCCGCCGTCGATGAAGAGGCCGTAGGACTTCTCGATCGTGACGATGGCGCGCGACTCCGGCGCGGGGGCGTACTCGAACTTCGGCATCAGGATGTCTTTCGTGGGCGCGGTCGTGTGAGGCGCTGTCGTGGGGAGCGGGTCAGTCGATCGTCACGTAGTCGGCGCCGGAGTAGGCACCCGTGGTGAGCTTCTGGCGCTGCAGGAGGAGGTCGTTGAGCAGGCTCGAGGCCCCGAAGCGGAACCACTCGGGCGAGAGCCAGTCGTCGCCGGCGATCTCGTTGACCATGACGAGGTACTTGATGGCGTCCTTGGTGGTCTTGATGCCGCCCGCCGGCTTGACGCCGACCTGGCTGCCCGTGAGGTCGCGCCAGTCGCGCACGGCCTCGAGCATGATCAGGGTGACGGGCAGCGTGGCCGCGGGCTGGATCTTGCCGGTGGACGTCTTGATGAAGTCGGCGCCCGCGAGCATCGAGAGGTAGGACGCGCGGCGGACGTTGTCGTAGGTGACGAGCTCGCCGGTCTCCATGATCACCTTGAGGTGGGCGGTGCCGCAGGCGGCCTTCACCTCGGCGATCTGGTTGAAGACCGTGAGGTGGTCGCCCGAGAGGAACGCGCCCCGGTCGATGACCATGTCGATCTCGTCGGCGCCGGCCTCGACGGCGTCGCGGGTGTCGGCGAGCTTGACGGCCATGCTCGCGCGGCCCGAGGGGAAGGCCGTCGCGACGGCCGCCACGTGGATGCCGCTGTCGCCGAGGGCCGCCTTCGCGGTGGCGACCATGTCGCCGTAGACGCAGACGGCCGCGGGCCGGGGCGTCGTCGGGTCGAGCGGGTCGGGCACGAGGGCCTTGGCGCACAGCGATCGCACCTTGCCGACGGTGTCGGAGCCCTCAAGCGTCGTCAGGTCGATCATCCCGATGGCGGTATCGATGGCCCAGGCCTTGCTCGTCGTCTTGACCGAGCGGGTGCCGAGCGCGGCGGCACGCGCCTCGCAGCCGACCTGGTCGACACCGGGCAGGCCGTGCAGCCACGAGGTCAGGGCATGGTTGGTCAGGCGTGACACCCCGAGGACGTCCCGCGCCTGGGCGGTGAGGTCCTGCGCGGTGCGCGTCGTGGTGCTAACTGTCACCACCGGAGTCTATCCGCCTGATGAGACGGGCCGTGACGCGTGAGAGAGTCTGACCGTGAGTCCCGAAGTGCCCCAGCCGCCCGCCGAGCCGCCGGCCGAGCCGCCCGTCACGGAGCCCGAGCGTGCCGACCGTGAGCCTGAGCTGCGCGACGCGCGGACCCTGCGTCCCCAGTCCGCGGTCGTCGTCGGCGTCCTCGGCGGCCTCGCCGGGCTCGCCCTGCTCATCCCGGCCCTGCTCACCGCGCCACGCAGCTGGACCCTCATCTCGACCGTCGTGCTCGCCCTCGTGCTGATCTGGCTCTTCGTCGTCCGGCCCTGCGCCGTCATCCACGCCGAGGGGATCCGTCTCGTCAACCCGCTGCGCGTGGTCGACGTCACGTGGCCGGCCATCACCGAGGTCCGCTCGCGCTGGGCGCTCGAGCTCGTCGTCGAGGGCCGGCGCTACACCGCGTGGGGGGTTCCGGCCGATCCCGGTCGGCCGAGGCACGGGCGCGGCCTGCTGACCCTCGGGGCCAACAAGGTCCGCGGCAAGGGGACCACCGAGACGCCGTCGACCTCGAAGGTCGAGGCGCAGGCGGTCGCCGCCGAGGTCGAGGAGCGCATCGGCGCCGATCGCAGGCGCAAGGACGGCCGCACCCCGCGCATCGCCCACCAGACGTGGGACCCGGTGGCCGTCGGCCTGCTGCTGGCCGCCACCGCCTTCTTCGTCCTCGGGACCTTCGTCGTCTGACCTCGCCGCCCGCGCACGCCCACATCAGGGGCGTACGCAGGTGGCACCCCTCAGAGGGACGTCAGGGCCTCGAAGTCGGCGCGGACACGGGCGAGACGGGTCTCGGCCACCGCGCGTGACTCCGCCAGCGTGGCCGCCGTCGCGACGGGTTCGATGACCTCGAGGTAGACCTTGACCTTGGGCTCGGTGCCGCTCGGACGGACGATGACCCGGGAGCGGTCGGCGAGGTGGTAGCGCAGCCCCTCGGTCGGCGGCAGCCCGCCGTCCCCGCGGCTCAGGTCGTCGGTGCGGGTGACCTCGACGCCGGCCACGGTCGTCGGCGGCTCGGCCCGGAGGCGGGCCATGAGCGTCTCCGTCTGGGCGAGGTCCGACACCCGCACGGAGAAGGAGTCGGTGGCGTGCACCCCGTGCTCGACGTAGAGCTCGTCGAGCAGGTCGGTGAGGGTGCGGCCCCCGGCCTTCTGCGTGGCCGCGAGCTCGGCGAGCAGCAGGGCGGCGCTGACGCCGTCCTTGTCGCGCACGATCTGCGGCGCGACGCAGTAGCCGAGGGCCTCCTCGTAGCCGTAGCGCAGGCGGTCGACCCGCGAGATCCACTTGAAGCCGGTCAGGGTCTCCTCGTGGCGCAGCCCGGCCGCCTTGGAGATCGACGCGAGCAGGCGCGAGGACACGATCGAGTTGGCGAAGACGTCGCGCCGCGAGACGCCCCGTCGCACGATGTGCGCCCCGAGCAGCGCGCCGACCTCGTCGCCGCGCAGCATCCGCCAGTCCCCGAGCGCCGGGTCCAGGACCGCCGCCGCGCACCGGTCGGCGTCGGGGTCGTTGGCGATGACGAGGTCGCACCCGACCGCACGGGCGCGGGCGAGCGCTAGGTCGATCGCGCCCTTCTCCTCGGGGTTGGGGAAGGCGACGGTCGGGAAGTCCGGGTCGGGCACCGCCTGCTCGTCGACGACGACCGGAGCCGGGAAGCCGGCCTGGACGAAGGCGGTGTGCACCGTCGTGTGGCCGACGCCGTGCAGGCTCGTGTGGACCGTGCGCAGGTCTCGGGGTGAGGCGGGGTCGATGACGCTCACGACGGCGTCGACGTAGTGCTCGACGAGGTCGTCGCCCAGCGTCTTCCACCCGTCTGCGGCGCGCGGCACGTCGGCCACCCGCTCCACCCGCGCGATGTGGGCGGCGATCTGGCTGTCTGCCGGCGGCACGATCTGGCTGCCGTCCCCGAGGTAGACCTTGTAGCCGTTGTCCTGCGGCGGGTTGTGGCTCGCGGTGACCATGACGCCGGCGTCGGCGCCGAGGTGGCGGATGGCGAAGGCGAGGACGGGGGTCGGCAGCGGCTGGGGGAGCAGCAGCGCGCGGCCCCCGGCGGCGACGACGACGGCTGCGGTGTCGCGGGCGAAGACGTCGGAGTTGTAACGCGCGTCGAAGCCGATGACGACCGTCGGCGACTCGCCGGCCCGGCCCTCGTCCTTGAGGTATGCCGTGAGGCCGGCTGCCGCTCGGATGACGACGCTGCGGTTCATCCGGTTGGGGCCGGCGCCGAGGGCGCCACGCAGCCCGGCCGTGCCGAACTCGAGCAGGCCCGACATGCGGTCGGCGAGGTCGGCAGCCGCCACCTCGTCGCCCTCCGACGCGCGGGCGAGGACGGCGTCGAGCTCGGCTTGCGTCGTCGGGTCGGGGTCGTCGTCGCGCCAGGCCCGCGCGGCGGCATACAACGTCTCGGCGGTGTCGGGAGTGGTCATCAGAGGCGACCCACGACGTCGGCGAGCAGGCGCCCGCAACGTTCGGCGGCCGCCTGGCCCGCCTCGAGCACCTCGGCGTGGCTGAGCGGCTGGTCGGAGATCCCGGCGGCGAGGTTGGTCACGAGCGAGATGCCGAGCACGTCGAGGCCGCTCTGGCGGGCCGCGATGGCCTCGAGCGTCGTGGACATGCCGACGAGGTCGCCGCCGATCACCTTGGCCATCTGCACCTCGGCCGGCGTCTCGTAGTGCGGCCCGCGGAACTGGACGTAGACGCCCTCGTCGAGGTCGCCGTCCACCTCGCGGGCGATGTCGCGCAGGCGCGGCGTGTAGAGGTCGGTGAGGTCGACGAAGTTGGCGCCCTCGATCGGGGAGTGGGCCGTGAGGTTGATGTGGTCGCGGATGAGGACCGGGGTGCCGGGACGCCACGCCGGGTTGAGGCCGCCGCAGCCGTTGGTGAGCACGACGGTCCGGCACCCCGCGGCCTTGGCCGTGCGCACCCCGTGGACGACGGCGCGCACGCCGCGGCCCTCGTAGAAGTGGGTGCGCGTGCCGAAGACGAGGGCGCGCCGCCCGGTGTCACCGATGGCGACCGAGCGCATGCTGCCCGAGTGGCCCGCGACGGCGGCCGCGTGGAAGCCCGGCACGTCGGCGTTGTCGACCGTCGCGAGCGTCTCGCCGATGAGGTCGGCCGTCTGGCCCCACCCCGAGCCGAGCACGAGCGCGACGTCGTGGTGGTCGACGCCGGTGCGCTCCGCGATGACGGCGGCCGCGTCGGCGGCGACGTCGAAGGGGTCGGTGGCGGGGTCACTGAGATCACGGTGGGAACGGGTCACGCTGAGGACTCTAGCGAGGTCGTCCGCGCGCCGGCACGAATCCTCGGCAGCCTCCGGGGCCCGGTCGGCGCCGCTCCCCGGGATGGTTGGATGGACCCCGTGATCACGCGCGAGACGTCGGTTGTCATCATCGGCGGCGGCCCCGGAGGCTACGAGGCGGCCCTCGTCGCCGCCCAGCTCGGCGCCCAGGTCACCGTCGTCGAGAAGGACGGCCTCGGCGGGGCCGCCGTGCTCACCGACTGCGTGCCGAGCAAGGCCCTCATCGCCACCGCCGACTACATGTCCGACTTCCGGACGGCGTCACACCTCGGTGTGCGGCTGCAGGACGACGACGGCGACGAGGTCTCCGATGCCGTTGCCCAGCCGCACACCGTCAACGGCCGGATCCTCGAGCTCGCCGCCGCGCAGAGCGCCGACATCCAGGGCAGCCTCGAGCAGGTCGGCGTCACCGTGCTGCGCGGCACGGCCCGGATCGTGGGCCGCGAGCGCGTCGTCGCCGAGCTCGCGGATGGCACGACGAGCGAGCTGCCCGCCCACGTCGTCCTCCTCGCCACCGGCGCCGCACCCCGGGTCATGGACACGATGCGTCCCGACGGCGAGCGGATCCTGACCTGGCAGCAGATCTACTCCCTCGACGAGCTGCCCGAGCGCGTCGTCGTCATCGGGTCCGGCGTCACCGGCGCCGAGCTCGCTCAGGCCTACCTCGGCCTCGGCTCGCAGGTCGTCCTCGTGTCGTCCCGCGACCGGGTGCTGCCGGGCGAGGACGCCGACGCCGCCACCGTCATCGAGGACGTCTTCCGCAAGCGCGGCATGGAGGTGCTCAACAAGTCGCGGGCCGCCTCGGTCGAGCGCACTGCCGACGGCGTCGTCGTCACTCTCGTCGACGGGCGCACCGTCGAGGGCTCGCACGCCCTGCTCGCCGTCGGGTCCGTGCCCAACACGGCGGGACTGGGTCTCGAGGAGGCCGGTGTCGAGCTCAGCCCCTCCGGGCACATCCAGGTCGACCGGGTCTCGCGCACCAGCGCCCCGGGGGTGTATGCCGCCGGCGACTGCACGGGGGTGCTGCCCCTGGCGTCCGTGGCGGCCATGCAGGGTCGCATCGCCATGTGGCACGCGCTCGGCGACGCCGTGTCGCCCCTCAACGTGCGCGGGGTCGCCGCCAACGTCTTCACCGAGCCCGAGATCGCGACCGTCGGCATCAGCCAGAACGCCGCCGACGAGTCCCCCGACGTGGAGTCCGTGACGCTGCCGCTCGGCCGCAACCCGCGCGCCAAGATGCAGGGCATCTCCGACGGCTTCGTCAAGCTCTTCTGCCGCAAGGGCTACGGCACGGTGCTCGGCGGCGTCGTCGTGGCCCCCAAGGCGTCCGAGCTGATCTACCCCGTGGCGCTCGCCGTGCAGAACCGGCTCAGCGTCGACCAGGTGTCGAGCACCATCACGGTCTACCCGTCGCTGTCCGGCTCGATCGCCGAGGCCGCGCGCCAGCTGCACCAGTCCGACTGATCAGCCGGGCTCATCCGTCGACGGCGGCCGGTCACGCTCCTCGCGCTCGAGCTCGGCGAGGCGATCCTCCTCGGCCCAACGTTCGCGCCGGCGACGGGACGCCGACTCGCGAAGCTTCTTCTGGAGCGGGTAGAAGATCGCGCCGAGGATGACGAGGATGACGAGGTTCGTCACCGAGAAGACGGGCTGGGCGGTCGTCGCGGTCGGGAGGGTCGCAAGCACATGAGAAGTGTGCCAGAGGCGTAGCGTCGAGCCGTGACGGCGTCGTCGTCACGTCAGGGTCGCCTCCGGCCGTCGGACGGCGGTCCTGAGCAGGTCGGACCGTGGAGGCACACGCAGTGAGCGACTGGATCCAGAAGGCCAAGGACTTCGTCAAAGGCCATCCCGAGCAGGCCCAGCAGGGACTCGACAAGGCCGAGGAGCTCATCAACGAGCGCACGGCCGGCAAGTACGCCGACCAGGTCGACCAGGGCAGCGACAAGCTGAAGGAGACGCTCGGCCTGCCGCCCGACGCCGAGGGCACGATCCCGCCGGCTGCTCCGGAGCCGCCCGTCCCGCCCGCACCGCCGGGCACCCCGCAGCCACCGGCCACACCGCAGCCGGTCCCGGAGCCCGGGCCGGTCCCGACGCCGGAGCCCGGCCCCGGGCCCGGGCCCGTCGAGCCGATGCCCCCGGTCGACCCGAACGATCCCGCCCCCGTCGACCCGCACGTGCCCGGGAGCCCCGGCCCGTCGGAGATCCCGCCCGCGGACCGGGGCTGAGCAGGGTCCGCTCTCACCGACGGCGGACCACGTGACGAGGGCCGACCCGCTACACGGCGGGTCGGCCCTTCGTCGTCGTCCAGGTGTAGCGGCGCTCAGCCCTCGCCGGCGTCCTTGATCTCGGCGAGCACCGCGCCCGACGTGACGGTCTCGCCGACCGCGGCCGTGAGCCCCGACACGACCCCGGCCTTGTGGGCGGTGATCGGCTGCTCCATCTTCATCGCCTCGAGGACGATGACGAGGTCGCCCGCCGCGACGGTCGCGCCCTCCTCGACGGCGATCTTGACGATGGTGCCCTGCATCGGGGCCGTCAGCGAGTCGCCGGAAGCGGCGCCCCCGGACTTGCCGCCACCGGACCGCTTGGGCGCCTTCTTCTTCGCCGCGGCCACGCCGCCGCCACCACCGAGGGAGAGGCCCCCGGGCAGCGAGACCTCGAGGCGCTTGCCACCGACCTCGACGACGAAGGTCTGGCGCTCCTCGGCCTCGTCCGCGTCGGCCGAGCCCCCGGCATACGGCTCGATGGTGTTGTCGAACTCGGTCTCGATCCAGCGGGTGTGGATCGAGAAGGGCTTCCCGTCGGCCGGCGCGAAGGCCGGGTCGGCCACGACCGCACGGTGGAACGGGACGACGGTCGGCATGCCCTCGATGGTCAGCTCGGCCAGGGCGCGGCGGGCGCGCTCGATGGCCTGCTCGCGGGTGCGTCCGGTGATGACGAGCTTGGCGATCATCGAGTCGAACGCCCCGGCGACGGTGTCGCCCTCGACGATGCCAGCGTCCCAGCGCACGCCCGGCCCGTGCGGCACGACCATCCGGCTCACGGTGCCCGGAGCGGGCAGGAAGCCGCGGCCGGCGTCCTCGCCGTTGATCCGGAACTCGATCGAGTGGGCGTGCGGCTCGGGGTCGCCGTAGTCGAGGGACTCGCCGTTGGCGATGCGGAACTGCTCGCGCACGAGGTCGATGCCGGTGACCTCCTCTGTCACGGGGTGCTCGACCTGCAGGCGGGTGTTGACCTCGAGGAAGCTGATGTCACCGGCCGGCCCGACGAGGAACTCGCACGTGCCGGCGCCGACGTAGCCGGCCCCCTTGAGGATGGCCTTGCTCGCGCGCAGCAGCTCGGTGTGCTGCTCCTCGGTGAGGAACGGCGCCGGAGCCTCCTCGACGAGCTTCTGGTTGCGGCGCTGGAGCGAGCAGTCGCGGGTCGAGACGACGACGACGTTGCCGTGCTGGTCGGCCAGGCACTGGGTCTCGACGTGGCGCGGGTGGTCGAGGAAGCGCTCGACGAAGCACTCGCCGCGGCCGAAGGCCGTCACGGCCTCGCGCACCGCCGACTCGTAGAGGTCGGGGATCTCCTCCATGGCGCGCGCGACCTTGAGGCCGCGGCCGCCGCCGCCGTATGCCGCCTTGATCGCCACCGGGAGGCCGTGCTCCTTGGCGAACTCCACCACCTCGTCGGCGCCGGAGACCGGGTCCTTCGTGCCGGGCACGAGCGGGGCGCCGGCCTTGGTCGCGATGTGGCGCGCCTTGACCTTGTCGCCGAGGGAGTCGATCGCCTCGGGCCCGGGGCCGATCCAGATGAGCCCTGCGTCGATCACGGCCTGGGCGAACGACGCGTTCTCGGCGAGGAAGCCGTAGCCGGGGTGCACGGCGTCGGCGCCGGCCCGGCGGGCGATGTCGAGCAGCTTCTCCTGGACGAGGTAGCTCTCACCGGGGGTCGAGCCCCCGAGGGCGTACGCCTCGTCGGCGACCTTGACGTGCAGGGCATCCCGGTCCGGCTCGGCGTAGACCGCCACCGAGGCGATCCCGCTGTCCGTGCACGCCCGCGCGATGCGGACGGCGATCTCACCACGGTTTGCGATCAGGACCTTGCTGATGGATGGCATGGCTCGGACTCTATCGGGCCGACGTCGCGTCGCCCCTGTGTCCTCAGGCGTATTCCCGGTCGTCTCAGAGTGAGGTCCGGCACATCACCGGTGCCAGCGCCGACCTAGCGTGAGTGGCATGACGACACACCAGTCAGCACCCACGCTCGCTCTCGGCCACGCCTCCACCCCCGGCCTGTCCATCCCGCAGGTCGGTTTCGGTGTCTGGGAGGTCCCGGACGCGGACGTCGACGCCGCCTTCGGCCGCGCCCTCGAGGTCGGCTACCGGCACATCGACACGGCGCGCATCTACGGCAACGAGGAGGGCGTCGGCCGTGTCCTCGGCCGCGAGGACGTCGACCGCGACGACGTTTTCGTCACCACGAAGGTCTGGAACGACGACCACGCGGACGTCCCGGCCGCCTTCGACGCCTCGATGAAGCGCCTCGGGATCGACGTCCTCGACCTCTACCTGATCCACTGGCCGGCGCCGCAGCAGGACGCCTACGTCGACGCGTGGAAGGCCATGCTCGACCTCCAGCGCGAGGGGCGGGTCCGCTCCGTCGGGGTCTGCAACTTCCAGGTGCCGCACCTGCAGCGACTGCTCGACGAGACCGGCGTGCTGCCCTCGGTCAACCAGATCGAGCTGAGCCCCTACCTCCAGCAGCGCGAGCTGCGCGCCTTCCATGCCGAGCACGGCATCGTGACCGAGGCGTGGAGCCCGCTGGCCGTCCGCGCCGGCCTGTTCGACGACCCGGTCGTCGCGCAGCTCGCCGCCAAGCACGAGGTCACCCCCGCCCAGCTCGTCCTGCGCTGGCACGTCGAGCTCGGCAACGTCGTGCTGACGCGGTCGGTCACCCCGGCGCGGATCGCCGAGAACGTCGAGATCTTCGGGTTCGCCCTCGGCGACGACGACCTCGAGGCGCTGGCCGGGCTCGACCGCGGCACCCGCACCGGCCCCGACCCGGACACCTTCGGCTGACCCGCCTGACCTGACCCGGTCGCGTCCGAGCCACTAGATTGGCGGGCATGGGACTGTTCTCGCGGAAGAGCAAGGACGACACCTCTGTGCCGACGGACGCGACCGCGGTCGCCGAGTTCGAGGCCGCTGAGGGCGACGACGCGCTGACCCCCGACTTCACGGGCCGGCCGGTCGCCAACCCGCTCGGCGACGACGAGCGCGCCCGCATCGCCACCGCACTCGAGCACGCGGCTGCGGAGGGCGTGGACGTCGACGACCTCTCGTCCATCGGGTCCCACTACGACGCCGCCTTCCGGCGGTGGTCCGACGAGGGCGGGTCGGGCGAGGGCCCCGACGTCATCGTCGAGACGTATGCCGTTGCCATCGGTGAGTACCTGGCCCGCCACAGCGCCCGGGACTGGGCGGTCGTCACCGACGTGTTCGGCACCGACCTGGGGCTGGTCGCGGCACGAGCCGACACGGTGGTCGTGCCGCACAACCTCGTCGGCGCCCGGTGGATGCGCGGTGAGACCGGATGGGTGCCGGGCGTCGTCTCGCACCTCGTGAGCATCCGCCCGCGCTCGCGCTGACCCGGCCCCTAGGATCGCGGGCATGGACAACGGTGCCCACGGCGGACTGGACCGGCGCAGCAAGCGCGACCTGGAGGAGGGTATCCAGCGCGACTTCACGCGCAAGATGTCCTACGGCGACTATCTCCGCCTCGACACGCTGCTCAGTGCTCAGCAACCGCTGAGCGAGCCGCCGCAGCATGACGAGCTGCTCTTCATCATCCAGCACCAGACGTCCGAGCTGTGGCTCAAGCTGCTGATCCACGAGCTGCGCTCAGCCAGGAACCTGCTCCGCGACGACCAGCTGGGCCCGGCCCTGAAACGGCTCGCCCGGGTCAAGCACATCCAGCACACGCTCACGGACCAGTGGTCGGTGCTCGCGACGCTGACGCCGAGTGAGTACGCCGAGATCCGGCCCTTCCTCGCCACGAGCTCGGGCTTCCAGTCGGCGCAGTACCGCGAGGTCGAGTTCCTGCTCGGCAACAAGAACGCCGACATGGTGGCGGTCTTCGCGCACGACCAGGGCGCCCGCACCGCCCTGGACGCGCTCCTGCGCGAGCCGAGCCTCTACGACGAGTTCCTCGCCTACCTCGCTCGGCGTGGGTATGCCGTGCCGCCGGTCCTCCTCGACCGTGACTGGACCCAGCCGTACCGCCTCGACGAGGGGCTCGTCGACGTCTTCGCCGGTGTCTATGCCCGGCCGAACGAGCACTGGGGTGTCTACGAGACGTGCGAGGAGCTGGTCGATCTCGAGGACAACTTCCAGCAGTGGCGGTTCCGTCACCTCCAGGTCGTCCAGCGCACCATCGGGCAGAAGACGGGCACCGGAGGCTCGACGGGCGTCGACTTCCTACGACGAGCGCTCGACCTCACCTTCTTCCCCGAGCTGTACGAGGTCCGCACTCGCATCGGGGGCTGACGACCGGGCAGCGAGGAGTCGTCGCCAGAGGTCGCCGGTCCGGGGCTCGCACTGGCACGGGCACTCGGTCACGCACACCTCTTCGAAGCACGCGTCGAGGCACTCACACACGAGATCCGGCGCCGGCGGCGCATCAACCCGCGGCTGTCGGCCGCGCATGAGGCGTCGTCGCAGGGCGAGCTCGTTCTCCGTCGGGTGGTCGGCCGGTCGCTCCCGGAGCGGCGCGTCCTCGGCACCACGCTGGTCGCGAGCGGTTCGGTGCTGGAACCAGCCCTGCGCGTCGGGTCGGTCGTAGCGCGGGAACGCCCACCGCTCGTACGGCACCTCGTCCGGGGGCGCCACGTCGAGATGCGCGGGGAACCGGCGCCCCTGGTTGTCGCGCACCGTGTCGACCGGCACGGGAAACACCTCGTTCCCGTCACCGTCCACGACCGCGAGCCGAAGGCTAGCCAGATCCAGGATCTCCTCGAAGAGGAGCAGCGATGGCGCCGCGCTTCCGGTCTCGTAGCGGCCGATCGTGCTCGGCGCCACACCTACGCGAGCAGCCAGATCACGTTGGCTCAGGTCTGCGAGCCGACGCGCGCGGATGACGTAGCGTGCGACTCCGTCACGCATCCGCTCGATCCTGATGTCCATGTCGCCGATCGTGACGCGGTCCACTGACACAGCCGGAGTGTCGACCCGTGGTTGTCCACAAGCGTGGTGGCAACCGGTGGGGCTGTGGACGAGGGACCTAGGTCACTGCCTCCCCTCGTGGAGCAGTGACGTAGCGGCTCGGCATGGTCACCCAGCGGGTGGTGAGGGGTCGGCGGCTACGTCAGTGCTCCGGTGGGTGGGGCAGTAACGTAGCAGTTCGGCATGGTCACCCAGCGGGTGGTGAGGGGTCGGCGGCTACGTCAGTGCTCCGGTGGGTGGGGCAGTAACGTAGCAGTTCGGCATGGTCACCCAGCGGGTGGTGAGGGGTTGGCGGCTACGTCAGTGCTCCGGTGGGTGGGGCAGTGACGTAGCGGCTGGGCCTGGTCACCTGGCGGGCGGTGGGGTGCTGGCGGCTACGTCGGTGCTCCGGTGGGTGGGGCAGTGACGTAGCGCGCCGTCGATGACCTGACTCAGGTGGCSGTCTTGGCGCGGACCTGGCGTTTGATGCGGGCGAGCATCGCGACCATGCCGCGCATGCGCAGGGGGGACACCGCTTCCGCGAGGCCGAATCGCATCGGGGCGTCGTCGGGTACGGCGAGCACCTCGGCTGCGGAGAGGCCGTCGAGGCCCTCACGGAGAATGCCCGCGAAGCCGCGCGTCGTCGGGGCCTCGGCGGGCGCGTCGAAGAACAGGCTGACGACCCGATCCTCGAGGGACGCGCCGTCACCCACCTCGACGGTGAGGAAGAGCGGCGACTGGCACTCGTCGACGCGTTCGAGCTGGTCGAGGTGGCCGGCATACCGCTCGGGCAGGCCGGGCAGCTCGTCACTGAACTCCAGCAGCAGCTGCAGCTTGAGGTCGTTGCTGGCCGAGCGGAAGTCCTCGGCGATCTCGGCCAGCGACGCGGGCAGGGCGGTCTCGGTCACGGGTTCACCTCTCGATCGGGACGCGTACGGCGTTGCCCCACTCGGTCCACGAACCGTCGTAGTTGCGCACCGCCTCGAAACCCAGCAGGTGTGTCAGGACGAACCACGTGTGCGACGAGCGCTCGCCGATGCGGCAGTACGCGACCACGTCGTCCGAGGGCGTGAGTCCCTGCTCCTGCAGGTAGATCGCCTCGAGGTCCTCACGGGACTTGAACGAGCCGTCCTCGTTGGCCGCGCGTGCCCACGGCACGGACTTGGCGCCGGGGATGTGTCCGCCGCGCATCGCGCCCTCCTGCGGGTAGTCGGGCATGTGCAGCAGCTCACCCGAGTACTCGCCGGGGGAGCGGACGTCGACGAGTGGCTTGCCGAGGTGGGCGAGCACGTCGTCCTTGAACGCCCGGATCGGGGCGTCGTCCCGGTCGGCCACGGGATAGTCCACCGACGTCGCGGTCGGCACGTCACGGGTCAGCTCGCGGCCCTCAGCGATCCACTTGGCGCGGCCGCCGTCGAGCAGCCGGACGTCCTCGTGCCCGAAGAGGCTGAAGACCCACAGCGCGTAGGCCGCCCACCAGTTGCTCTTGTCGCCGTAGATGACCACGGTCGTGTCGCGCCGGATCCCGCGCGAGCCCATCACCTCGGCGAACCGGGCGCCGTCGACGTAGTCGCGCGACACCTGGTCGTTGAGGTCGGCGTGCCAGTCGATCTTGAGGGCGCCGGGGATGTGACCGGTCTCGTAGAGCAGCACGTCCTCGTCCGACTCCAGCAGCACGATCCCGTCGGGGCCGCCGATCCGGCCGGCCGCGACCTGCTCCGCGAGCCAGTCGGTGGTGACGAGGCGCTCGGGGTGGGCGTAGGCGGAGATCTTCGTGTCTTCGGCGCTCATGAGCCCATCGTGTCACGCGAGCTTGTCGAGATCCTCACGGCATCGTCGCTCGAACTCGCCCAGCTCGGCGATGGCGTCCTGGATGTCCCGCAGCCGCTGGTCGAGATCTGCCCGGCGCTCGTCGATCTGGCCGAGGACGTACTCGAGCTGGGCGCGACGGCCCCGAGGCGCGTCGAACAGGTCGATGATCGTGCGGATCTCCTCGAGCGGGAAACCCAGTCGCTTGCCCCGCAGGATGAGGCCGAGACGCGTCCGGTCCCGACGGTGGTAGATCCGCTGCGTCCCACGGCGCTCGGGGGAGATCAGGCCGAGGTCCTCGTAGTGGCGCACGGTCCGGTGCGTGACGTCGAACTCCTCCGCCACCTCGGCGATGGTCCAGGTCGGCGCACTTGTCATGAGGTCGATAGTGCTTTACGTTTACGTCAACGTCAAGCACGCGTCACGAGCGCATGATGACGGCGACGATCTCAGGAGAACAGCGATGTTCGAGCTCAGCCAGGACCACGAGGACTTCCGGATGGTCGTCCGCGACTTCGCCGAGAAGGAGGTCGCGCCCAACATCGCCAAGTGGGACGCTGCCGCCTACTTCCCGACCGACCTCGTGCCCAAGATGGGTGACCTCGGCCTGTTCGGCCTCGTCGTCCCGGAGGAGTTCGGCGGCGCGGGCGACGCCGGCGACTTCACGAGCCTCTGCGTCGCCATCGAGGAGCTCGGCCGCGTCGACCAGTCCATCGGCATCACGCTCTCCGCCGGGGTCGGCCTCGGCATCAACCCGATCCTCACCTACGGCACCGAGGAGCAGAAGCAGCGCTTCCTGCCCGACCTCGTCTCGGGCCGCGCGCTCGCCGGTTTCGGCCTCACCGAGCCCGAGGCCGGCTCCGACGCCGGAGCCACTCGGACCCGCGCCGCGCGCGACGGTGACGAGTGGGTCGTCAGCGGGTCGAAGGCGTTCATCACCAACTCCGGCACCGACATCACCTCGGTCGTCACCGTCACCGCGCGCACCGGCACGAACGAGGACGGATCGCCCCAGATCTCGGCGATCATGGTCCCGGCCGGAACGCCCGGCTTCGTCGTCGAACCGGCCTACCACAAGCTCGGCTGGCACGTGTCCGACACCCACGGCCTCACCTTCGAGGACTGCCGCGTCCCGGCCGACCACCTCCTCGGCGCGGAGGGGCAGGGCTTCAAGCAGTTCCTCAAGACCCTCGACGACGGTCGCATCGCCATCTCGGCGCTGGCCGTCGGCTGCGCCCAGGCGTGCCTCGAGCTCGCCACCGACTACGCCAAGACCCGCACGGCCTTCGGTCGTCCGATCGGCGTCAACCAGGGCGTCTCCTTCCAGCTGGCCGACCTGGCCGTCATGGTCGAGGGCGCGCGCCTGCTGACGTACAAGGCCGCCTGGCTCAAGGACGAGCTCCACGCCGGCAAGCGCTCGGTCAAGGAGGTCAAGCAGGCCGCCGCCATTGCCAAGCTCTACTCGACGGAGGCCGCCGTCACCGCCACCCGCATCGCGACGCAGGTGTTCGGTGGCAACGGCTTCATGGAGGAGTTCCCCGTCGCACGCTTCTACCGCGACGCCAAGATCCTCGAGATCGGTGAGGGCACCTCCGAGGTGCAGCGGATGCTCATCGCCCGTGGCCTGGGTCTGCCGGCATGAGCGCAGCCGCGTCGATCTCGAACCCCCACGGCGACCCGCGCGTCGCCGACGTCCGGGCCCGTCTCGCCGCGGCCCACACCGCGTCGGCCAGCGCGCCCGACAAGGCGCAGGCCAAGCTCGACGCCCAGGGCAAGATCTACGTCCGCGACCGCATCGCCCTGCTCTTCGACGAGGGCAGCTTCGTCGAGGACGGCCGCTACGCCAACGCGCTCCAGCCCGGGCTGCCGGCCGATGGCGTGGTCACCGGCCGTGGCACCGTCGACGGTCGCCCCGCGATCGTCATCGCCAACGACCCGACGGTCAAGGCCGGCTCCTGGGGCTCGCGCACGGTCGAGAAGATCGTCCGCGCCACCGAGATGGCGCTGCGCGAGGAGCTGCCCGTCTTCTGGTTCGTCGACTCTGCGGGTGCCCGCATCACCGACCAGGTCGAGATGTTCCCCGGCCGCCGCGGCGCCGGTCGCATCTTCCACAACCAGGTGGCGCTCTCGGGCAAGGTGCCGCAGATCTGCTGCCTCTTCGGTCCGAGCGCCGCGGGCGGGGCCTACATCCCCAGCTTCTGCGACCTCATCATCATGGTCGAGGGCAACGCCTCGATGTACCTCGGCAGCCCCCGCATGGCCGAGATGGTCGTCGGCGAGAAGGTCTCCCTCGAGGAGATGGGTGGCGCCCGGATGCACTGCACCGTCTCCGGGGTCGGCGACCTGCTCGCGCACGACGACGCCGAGGCCATCGAGCTGGCCAAGCTCTACTTCTCCTACGTCCCCGGCAGCTGGCGCGACCACCCGCCGACGTATGCCGCCGAGGCACCGGCCACGCCGCTCACCCCCGAGACCGTGCCCGAGCGCGAGTCGGTGCCCTTCGACATCCACGACGTCATAGACGGGCTCGTCGACGACGACTCCTTCTTCGAGCTCAAGCCGCTGTGGGCGGGCGAGCTCGTCATCGGCTTCGGCCGCCTCGAGGGCCAGACCGTCGGCATCGTCGCGAACAACTCGATGGTCAAGGGTGGCGTGCTCTTCACCGACAGCGCGGACAAGGCCGCGCGCTTCATCTGGCTGTGCGATGCCTTCAACGTGCCGCTCGTCTACCTGGCCGACGTGCCGGGCTTCATGATCGGCTCGGAGGTCGAGCGGGGCGGCATCATCCGCCACGGGGCCAAGATGGTCAGCGCGGTCTCGTCCGCCACGGTGCCGCAGTTCTGCGTCATCGTGCGCAAGGCCTACGGCGCCGGGCTCTACGCCATGGGCGGTCCCGGCTTCGGACCCGACGCGACCATCGCCCTGCCGACCGCCCGGATCGCCGTCATGGGTCCGGAGGCCGCCGTCAACGCCGTCTATGCCAACAAGATCGCCGAGATCGCGGACCCGGACGAGCAGGCACGGTTCGTCGCGGACCGCCGTCGCGAGTACGAGGAGGACGTCGACATCGAGCGTCTCGCGGCCGACCTGGTGCTCGACTCCATCATCGAGGCGGATGAACTGCGCTCGGACCTCGTGCGACGACTGGCTTATGCTTCCCGGCGTGACCGTCACTTCAGCGAGCGCCGACGCGCCGTCCCGCCGGTCTGAGCCGCGTCTCGGTCGCCGCCTCGAGCACCCCGACCGGGAGGTCGAGGCGAAGCAGCCGTTCTGGCGACGCTTCCCGGTCTGGTTCCCGTTCGCCGTCTTCGCGGTCTCGCGCCTGTTCGTCTGGGTGGCGGCCACCTACCTCTCGCGCTACCAGATCCCGCTGCCCATCGGGACGGCGAACATCCGGATCTTCTACCCCACCCCGGCGGACCCCGGCTACAACGCCGTCATGACCGGCTGGGACGGCCAGTGGTACCGCGTCATCGCCGAACACGGCTATCCCGCAGTCCTGCCCCGCGTCGGCTGGGGCGGCATCGACATGAACCCGTGGGCGTTCTTCCCGGTGTTCCCCATGACGTCCGGGCTGGTCATGAAGGTCACCGGGCTGGGTTTCACCGTCGTCGCACCGGTGCTGTCGACGGCCATCGGTTTCGCCGCGATGCACGTGCTCTTCAAGCTCGTCGACCAGGCGGTCGGGCGCTGGGAGGCGATCGTCGCCGTCGTCGCGACCTGCTTCTTCATCGCCTCCCCGGCGTTCTCGGCGTCCTACACCGAGTCCACCGCCCTGCTCGGCGTCGTCACGGTGCTCTGGCTGATGCGGAAGCGGCAGTACTGGTGGGTCGTCCTCGCGCTGCTCGTGCTCTCGCTGAGCCGCAACGTCGTCATCGCCATGGTGCCGGTCATCGTCGCCCACTGGGTCGTGCGCTGGCGTCAGGGTGACGAGGGAGAGCACCCGGTGCGCCTGCGCGTCGGACTGGGGGCGCTCGCGGCATACGCCGGCGCCCTGACGTGGCTCTGGCCGACGATCGTCACGATCGCGACGGACACCCCCAACGCGTACAACGACACGATGCTCGCCTGGAACATCGAGACGAAGATCAAGCTCTACCTCTGGTGGAACCTGCTCTACGACTACTGGGGCGTCATCGGTCAGGTCGCCGGGGTGCTCGGTGTCGCGGCATTCACCTGGTTCATGCTCTCGAAGAACTCGTGGCGCTGGGGTCCGGAGATCTGGGGCTGGGCCGGCGCCTACCCGGCCTACATCATCCTCGTGACGAGCACGACCCCGAGTCGCGTGCGCTACGCCCTGCTCGCCTTCCCGATGACGCTGGTCATCGCGTGGTTCCTCAAGCTGCGCTGGTGGGGGCGCTACCGCTACTGGCTGCTCGGGCTCATCGTCGTCGTCGGCGCGGCCCAGATGTGGTGGTGGACCGAGCACTACCTCGTCATCGAGAACCTCACCGACGACCTGTACCCCTGAGGCCCCGCGTGGCGCCGTCAGCCGCAGTCGGGCTGGCGCCGCACGCACCCCACGACGTCGAACCACTCGATGCCGGCGTCGGCGAGCAGCTCGCGCAGCAACGGGAGGGACAGGCCGACGACGTTGTGGTGGTCGCCCTCGACAGCCGTGATGAACGCGCCGCCGAGCCCGTCGATGGTGAAGGCGCCTGCCACCGTGAGCGGTTCGCCCGTGGCGACGTAGGCGGCGATCTCCTCGTCGGAGACCTCGGCGAAGTGGACGGTCGTCGACGCGGTCGCGCCGAGGGTCGCCCCGCCGCCGTTCCGCTCGTCGATGAGCCAGTGTCCGGTGTGCAGCACCCCGGAGCGGCCGCGCATCCGACGCCACCGCGCCACGGCCTCCTCGGCGTCGCCCGGCTTGCCGTGCACCTCGCCGTCGAGCTCGAGCACCGAGTCGCAGCCCAGCACGACGGCGTGGTCGTCGAGCCGGGAAGCGACATCCTCCGCCTTGGCACGCGCCAGCAGCAACGCGATGTCGCCGGGGCCCAGCAGGCCGTAGCGGTCCGTCGCCTCGGCGACGGTGAGGTCCTCGTCGACGCCGCTCACGAGGACGACGGGCTCGATCCCCGCCGCGCGGAGGGTCGAGCGACGCGCGGGGGAGGCGGAGGCGAGGACGAGCTGGACGGTCGGCACGTCGGGGAGGGGGCTCGTCGGCATGACGACATGCTAGGCGCCGATCCGGAGCCGGCGGGCGTCAACGGCGCCACTCCGAGGAGCGGCGCCGTCAGCGGTGCGGGCGGACCTCAGATCTCCTGGAGGACAGCTGCGCGCAGGGTGTCGAGGCCGACGCCGCCGATGTCGAGCGCCCGACGGTGGAAGGACTTGAGGTCGAACGCGTCGCCCTCGCGCTGCTTGACCTCGTCACGCAGCTGGAGCCACAGCCGTTCGCCGATCTTGTAGCTCGGCGCCTGGCCCGGCCAACCGAGGTAGCGGTTGAGCTCGAAGCGCAGGATCTTCTCGTCCATGAAGCCGTAGCGGGTCAGGTAGGTCCACGCCTTGTCGTAGTCCCACGCACCCCCGCCGACCTCGTCCGGGGCGTCGAAGCCGCAGTGCACGCCGATGTCGATGACGACGCGAGCGGCCCGAAGCGACTGTCCCGCAAGCCAGCCCATCCGGTTGCCCGGGTCGTCCATGTAGCCGAGCTCGGCCATGAGCCGCTCGGCGTAGAGCGCCCACCCCTCGCCGTGACCCGAGGTCCAGGCCTCGAGCCGGCGCCAGCGGTTGAGCAGCTCGGAGCGGTAGACCGTCTGCGCGACCTGGAGGTGATGGCCGGGGACCCCCTCGTGGTAGACGGTCGTCAGCTCGTTCCACGTGCGGAACTCGGTGTTGCCCTTCGGCACCGACCACCACATCCGCCCCGGCCGGCTGAAGTCGTCGGACGGCCCGGTGTAGTAGATGCCGCCGGTCTGCGTCGGCGCGATCATGCACTCGATGCGCTGCACCGGCCCGGGGATGTCGAAGTGCACGTCCTTGAGGTCGGCGATGACCTCGTCGGCGCGCTCCTGCATCCAGGCCTTGAGGGCGTCGGTGCCGTGCAGCTGGTACTTCTCGTCGGCGTCGAGGATCTCGACACCGCGCGCGACGCTGGCGCCGGCCTCGAGCCCGTCGGCGATCTCGCTCATCTGGGCGTGGAGGCTCGCGACCTCCTGCTGGCCCCAGCGGTAGGTCTCCTCGAGGTCGACGGTGGCACCGAGGAAGTAGCGCGACTCGAGGGCGTAGCGCTCGCGCCCGCAGGCGTCTGCCTCGGGCGCGTGCGGCAGCAGCTCCCGCTCGAGCCAGTCGGCCATCGCGCCGTATGCCGCCGACGCAGCCTGTGCGGAGGCGGCGAGCGCCGCCGCGAGCTCGCTCTCCAACGGCTCGTCGCCGACCGTGGCGTCGGCCACGATCTTGGCGAAGTAGCCGTCGTCGGCGGTGAGGTCGCGGGACTGCTCGGCGCAGGCCTCGACCTGGCGGCGCGGCGAGACCTGCCCACGCTCGCGGGCGAGGAGCAGCGCCTCCTGGTAGCCCTCGAGGGCGGCCGGGATCTTGCCCATCCGGGTCGCGAAGACGCGCCAGTCGTCCGCCGTCTGCTGCGGCATCAGGTCGAAGACGTCGCGGACGCTCTGGAGGGGCGACGCGAGGACGTTGAGCGACATCTCGTCGAGTCCCGCGGCATACCGGTCCTCGGCGAGCTGGAGGCGCTCGGTCATGGCGTCGACGGTGACCCGGTCGACGTCGTCGCTCGGAGTCGCAGTGGCCAGTCGGGCCAGCGTGGCCCGGCGCAGCTCGGCGGCGGCGGCGTTACCGGCGGGCGAGAGGTCGTCGAGATCCTCCTCGCCGCCGGGCACGCCGAGGAAGGTCGCGTTGATGGGACTGAGGGCGACGGCGGCCTCGAAGTAGGTCTCCGCGATGCGGTCGACGTCGGTCCGGGGTCGCGCGGTCTGGGTGTTGGCGGTCACCCGGTGAAGGTAATCGAGGCCGGCGCCGCGTGCCAGCACATTGTGCGCGGTCCGGCGGCGGTGGTCGCCGCCGCGGGTCGTGCGTCAGCCGCCGTTGGACGAGCCGCCCTTGTCGCCACCGCCCACGACGAGCACGACGACCCCGTCGGTCGTCCGGGCGCCGGCCGCGGGCCACGTCGCCAGCACCTGCCCCTCCTTGCCGGGGGCGGGGATGGTGACTCGCGTGACCCGGACGTCCGTGCCGCCCAGGCGCTGCGTCGCGTCCGAGGCGCTGGTGCCGACGAGCCCGTCGGGGACGACGAACGAGGAGCTGACCTGGTCGGGTGCATGTCCACGGCTCACGACCAGGGCCACCGTCTGGCCCTTCGTCAGCGGCTGGCCCTCCGCGGGGAAGGAGCCCATGACCGCGCCGTCCGGTTGCGTCGAGCGCACGAGGACCCACCGCACGTTGACCCCGGAGCCGATGAGCTCGCGGACCGCGGCGTCGCGCTGCCGGCCGACCAGGCCGGAGGGAACGGCGCTGCCGTCGGCCGGGGCGGAGGTGGTGGGCGGAGTCGATGACGGCGTCGAGGAGCTCGCCGCGGGCTTGCCGGTGGCGGGCGGGGCGGCCGGGTCCGAACCCGACAGCAGGACGTAGGCCAGCGTCGCGACGAGCGCCACGACGGCGGCGGCGAGCACCCAGACGACGGGCCTCCGGCCGGACGGTCGCCGATGCGCCTCAGCGCTCGAGCGCTCGGTCGTGTCGACGGGGCCGGTCGGCGGACCCGACGCGACGGCCGGCATCATCGCCGTGCTCGACGCCGGGCTGGACGGCGGGCTCGACGCGGGGCTGGACGTCGTGGCGGCGAGGTCGAGGACCGCGGTCGCCTCGCCCAGCGGGAGGGCCCGGGTTGCAGCGTCGGCGAGCGTCTCGTGGACCCGCAGTGCTGCGGCCATCGCGTCGGCGTCGGGGTAGCGGTCGGCGGGCGCCTTCGCGGTGGCCCGCACGACGACCTCGTCGAGGTTCGCGGGCAGGTCGGCGACGCGCGAGCTGGGCAGCGGCACCGGCTCGTCGAGGTGGCGGATGGCGACCGCGACGGGGGTGTCGCCCTCGAAGGGGACGGCGCCGGTCAGCATCTGGAAGAGCAGGATCCCGAGCGAGTAGAGGTCGGACGCCGGGGTCGTGGGCTCCCCGCGGGCCTGCTCCGGGGCGATGTAGGCGGCGGTCCCCATGACCGTGCCGGTGTCGGTGATCGACGCCTGCCCGAGCGCGCGTGCGATCCCGAAGTCCGTGACCTTGACGGTGCCGTCGGGCCGGACGATGACGTTGCCCGGCTTGACGTCCCGGTGCACGACCCCGGCACGGTGGGCCACCGCCAGGGCGGCGCAGACCTGCTCGGCGATGCGCACGGCGTCGCTGGGGGTGAGCCGGCCGTGCTCGCGGATCAGGTGGGCGAGGTCCCAGCCCTCGGCATACTCCATCACGATGAAGTGGGAGGCGCCGTCGACGCCGTAGTCGTAGACCTGCGCGATGTTCGGGTGGGAGAGCGCGGCGGCCGTCAGGGCCTCACGACGGAAGCGCTCGACGAAGTCGGGGGACTCGGCGAAAGCCGGGGAGAGGACCTTGACGGCGACCTGTCGACCGAGGCGCTCGTCGGTCGCGAGATACACCTCACCCATGCCGCCGACGGCGATGCGCTCGCCCAGCAGGTAGCGCTGAGCGATGCGGACGGCGGGTGAGGAGTCGACAGACATGGGCATCGACTTTAGAGGAAGCGCCCCCCTGCGGGCCAACCGAAGCGGCTCGAGCGGCGACCGATGGACGGTCGGCGCCCGACTCAGCGGGTCAGCGGGGAAGGGCGCTCGTGCGCCAGCCGTCCCGGGTGCGGGACGGGCCGACGAGCCGCCAGGACGGGTCGGACCACGCCGAGCGTGCGTGCTCAGGAGCGGGTTCCTCGCCGCCCAGGGCCGAGAGGACGACGACGAGCGCCGCGACCTCCTCAGCCGTCGCGTTGCCCGTCACGGACACCGTCGGGCTCGCTGCGCTCGCGCTGTGCTCGTTCTCGCTCAAACCAAGCTCCTTCGTCGCGGTTCGAGCGTCACAGCGGGATGTTCCCGTGCTTCTTGGGCGGCAGCGTCTCGCGCTTGTTCTGCAGCGCCCGCAAGGCCCGGGTGACGTTCATCCGCGTGTTGGACGGGCTGATGACGGTGTCGATGTAGCCACGCTCCGCCGCGACGTAGGGGTTGGCGAGCGTCTCCTCGTAGTGCGTGATGAGCTCCTGGCGCTGGGCCTCGACGTCACCGCCCTTCTCCGCGGTGTGCTTGAGCTCCTTGCGGTAGAGGATGTTGACGGCGCCCTGGGCCCCCATGACGGCGATCTGCCCGGTCGGCCACGCGAGGTTGATGTCGGCGCCGAGGTGCTTGGAGCCCATGACGTCGTAGGCGCCGCCGTAGGCCTTGCGGGTGATGACGGTGATCTTCGGGACGGTGGCCTCGGCATACGCGTAGATGAGCTTGGCGCCGCGGCGGATGATGCCGTCCCACTCCTGGCCCGTGCCGGGCAGGAAGCCGGGCACGTCGACGAAGGTCAGCACCGGCACGTTGAAGCAGTCGCACGTGCGCACGAACCGCGCCGCCTTCTCGGAGGCGTCGATGTCGAGGCAGCCGGCGAACTGCATCGGCTGGTTCGCCACGACACCGACCGACATCCCGTCGATGCGGGCGAAGCCGGTGATGATGTTCGGCGCGAAGAGCGGCTGCACCTCGAGGAACTCACCGTCGTCGACGACGTGCTCGATGACGTGCTTCATGTCGTAGGGCACGTTGGGCGAGTCGGGGATGCACGTGTCGAGCCAGCGGTCGTCGTCGGTGACCGACAGGTCGCCGTCCCCGTCGCCGTAGGTCGGCGGGGTGTCCATGTTGTTGCTCGGCAGGTAGGACAGCAGGGCCTTGACGTAGTCGATGGCGTCCTGCTCGTCGGTGCCCATGTAGTGCGCGACACCCGACTTGCTGTTGTGGGTCTGGGCGCCGCCGAGCTCCTCGAAACCGACGTCCTCACCGGTGACGGTCTTGATGACGTCGGGGCCGGTGATGAACATGTGCGAGGTCTGGTCGACCATGACGGTGAAGTCGGTGATGGCGGGGGAGTAGACCGCGCCCCCGGCGCACGGGCCCATGACCAGCGAGATCTGCGGGATGACACCCGAGGCACGCACGTTGCGGAAGAAGATCTCGCCGTAGAGTCCGAGGGAGACGACGCCCTCCTGGATGCGGGCGCCACCGGAGTCGTTGAGGCCGATGACCGGGCAGCCGATCTTCATCGCGAAGTCCATGACCTTGACGATCTTCTCGCCGAAGACCTCGCCGAGGGAGCCACCGAAGACGGTGAAGTCCTGGGCGAAGACAGCGACCTGGCGACCGTCGACCATGCCGTAACCGGTGACGACGCCGTCGCCGTAGGGGCGGTTCTTCTCCTGGCCGAAGTTGTTGCTGCGGTGCCGGGCGTACTTGTCGAGCTCGATGAAGGTGCCCTCGTCGAGGAGCATCTCGATGCGCTCGCGGGCCGTCTTCTTGCCGCGCGCGTGCTGCTTCTCGACGGCCCGTTCCGACCCCGCGTTGGCGACCTCGGCGACGCGGCGCCGGAGGTCGGCGAGCTTGCCGGCGGTGGTGGCGAGGTCGGGCGCTGGGGACGCTGGGGACGCCTGCGCCGCGGGCGTCGTGCTGGGGTCGGCCGTGCTGGTCGGCTGCTCTGCGACGACGTGATCGGTTGCCATGCTCGGCACTCTAGCCTTGTGGACGTGCGCGATTCGCTTGACATCGAGACTGTGAGTGCGGCCTTGGTCACGTCCGGACGGCCGTGGCGCGGGGTCGAGTTCCACCCCGCCCTCGGGTCGACGAACACCCGGCTGCGCGAGCTGCTCAGCGGGTCATCCCCGACGAGCGGTGCGTATGCCGTGTCGTCGGGAGACGACGACCGCGGCCTCTGGTGGGTCGTCCTGACCGACCACCAGACCGGCGGGCGCGGGCGGCTGGGACGCGCCTGGACCGTTCCCGACCGCGCCTCGCTCGCGGTCAGCGTCGCGGTGCCCGTCACCGACGCCACGCAGGCCGGCTGGATGCCGCTGCTCGCCGGGCTCGCCCTCGCGCGTGCCGTGCGCGAGGTGTCGGAGCGGGCCGGGCGGCCGCTCACGGCTCGGCTCAAGTGGCCCAACGACGTGCTCCTCGCCGACGACGGGGACCGGAAGCTCAGCGGCATCCTGTGCGAGCTGGTCAAGTCCGGGGGTCGCCAGGTGGTCGTCGTCGGGACCGGCGTCAACGTCGACCAGACCCGGAGCGAGCTGCCGGTGGAGACCGCCACGTCACTGGCGCTCGCGGGCAGCCAGGTGCGCCGCGAGGACCTCCTGCTCGCCTACCTCGACCACCTCACCCGGGTGCTCGCGGGCGCGGGCGTGCAGGGCGCCGCCGGGGAGGGGGCCGACGACGGCGCCGCGGTGCGGGCGGCATACCGCTCCGCGTGCTCCACCCTCGGTCTCCGCGTCCGGGTGCACCTGCCCGCAGGTGGCGCCGCCGAGGGCACCGCCGTCGCGGTCGACGACGACGGCGGGCTCGTGGTGCGCACCGGCGAGGGCACCCGGACGTTCGCCGCCGGTGACGTCGTCCACGTCCGACCCGCCGCCGGCGGACTGGCATGATCGGCTCATGACCGAGCCGGGCAGCGCTGGCACCGAGCCAGCCGGGCGGGTGAGCGAGGACTACACCGAGCAGCTGCTCGGTCGTCCGCTCGACCTGCGCCGCCGCGACGTCAGCCGCGGCGCCGAGGTGTCCCTGCTCTCGGCGCGCAAGTTCTGGCACGCCCTGGGCTTCCCCGTGGTGGACACGGACGACGAGCTGTTCACCGAGGCGGACCAGAAGGCGCTGGCCGCGGTCGCCGGCATCGTCCGGGACGGGCTCCTCGACGAGCAGACGGCGCTCGCGATGACGCGGGCCTTCGCCCGGTCGGCCGACCGCCTCGCGGGGTGGCAGTCCCAGCTCATCGCCGAGGCCGTCGAGACGCACATGACGGCCGCCCTCGCCGACGAGGGTGACGACGAGGACCACGAGTCCCGCTCGGTGCCGAGCCTCGAGACCGCCACCGAGACGGCGAAGCGTCTCGCCGTGCTCACCGACCGCCTCGAGCCGCTCCTCGTCTACGCCTGGCGCCGGCACCTGTCGGCCACGGTGGCCCGCATGCTCGCCGACGCCGACCCCGAGGCCTACGGCATGACGAAGATGCGGTCCGTGGGCTTCGCGGACCTCGTCAACTTCACGGCGCTCGTCCGTCGGATGTCCGAGCGCGACCTCGCGCGGCTGGTCTCCCGCTTCGAGGCGCTCTCGGCCGACGTCATCACCGCCCACGGCGGACGGCTCATCAAGACGGTCGGCGACGAGGTGCTCTTCACGACGGTCGGCGCGGCGCCGGCCGCGGCCATCGCGCTCGACCTCGTCGAGACGATGACGAACGACGACGTCCTGCCCGACGTGCGCTGCGGCATGGCCCGCGGCCCGATCATCAGCCGGCTCGGCGACGTCTTCGGCACGACCGTGAACCGGGCCTCCCGCCTGACCGCCGTCGCCCAGGCCGGCAGCGTGCTCGTCGACGCGACGATGGCCCGCGAGCTCGCCAGCCTCTCCGGCTTCGAGCTGACCGGACAACGCCGCCGCATCCTGCGTGGCGTCGGACCCGTGACCCCCTCGCTCCTGCGCCGGGCGACGTCCGCCGGTCGCCGCTCCGTCTCGGGGGCCCCGGCTCCCGTCCCCACCCACCGAGCCGGCTCGCCCGGCGACACGTGACCGACCGAGGAGACCGACGTATGCCGTCACTGCCGACTGGAGCCGACGCCACCGCGAGCGCGGGGTCGGACGCACTCGTGCGCGTCGAGCGCTTCGAGGACCCCGCGCTCGCGCACGTCGCCGAGATCGTCCTCGACCGGCCCGAGGCCATGAACGCCGTCTCCACGGCGATGGCCCGCGCCATCGCCGCGGCGACGGCCCGGGTCGCGGCCGACGAGACGGTGCGCTGCGTCGTGCTGACCTCGAGCCACGAGAAGGCGTTCTGCGTCGGAGCCGACCTCAAGGAGCGCAACGCCTTCACGGACGCCGACCTCATGGAACAGCGGCCGGTGGCGCGGGCGGCCTACGGCGGTGTCCTCGACCTGCCCGTGCCGGCGATCGCGGCGGTCGACGGTTTCGCACTCGGGGGCGGCTTCGAGCTGGCCCTCTCGTGCGACGTCGTCGTCGCCGGAGAGGGCGCGCTGGTCGGGCTGCCCGAGGTCAGCGTCGGCGTCATCCCGGGTGGCGGCGGCACGCAGCTGCTCGTGCGCCGCATCGGGTGGTCCCGCGCTGCCAAGGCGATCTTCACCGCGTCCCGCATGCCCGCGCGCGAGGCCCTCGAGCTCGGAGCCGTCGACGAGGTCGTGGCCGCCGGCACCGCCCGCGACCGGGCGCTCGAGCTGGCCGGGGCCATCTCGGCCAACTCGCCCGTCGGCCTGCGCAACGCGAAGCGTGCCATGCGGCTCGGGGCCGACGTCGGCCTCGACGCGGGCCTCGAGATCGAGGACGCCTGCTGGCGGGCCACCGCCTTCTCCGGCGATCGGCGTGAGGGGGTCGCCGCCTTCGCGGAGAAGCGTCGTCCCGTCTGGCCCGGGCGCTGACTCGTGCAGCCGGGCTGGCGGGTGCCAGCCGGCCCGGTGGGCCGGGGGCATCTCCGCGGACGGGCGGGGCGTCAGGGTGCATTTCGGGCCGATGTGGATAGGCTCACCTCGGTCGGTGCGCCTTCGGACCGGCAGATCTTGAGGACGGTGACATGACCCGAGTGCTCCTGGCGGAGGACGACACAGCCATCTCCGAACCGCTGGCCCGTGCACTGCGGCGGGAGGGCTACGACGTCGACGTGCGCGAGGACGGCCTGGCCGCCCTCGACGGCGCCAAGGAGAACCCCGACCTCGTGCTCCTCGACCTCGGGCTGCCGAAGATCGACGGCCTCGAGGTGTGCCGTCGCATCCGGGCCGAGGGGCGCGCCATCCCCGTGCTCATCCTCACCGCCCGTGCCGACGAGGTCGACACCGTCGTCGGCCTGGACGCCGGCGCCGACGACTACGTCACGAAGCCGTTCCGGCTCGCCGAGCTGCTCGCTCGCGTGCGGGCGCTGCTGCGTCGCACCCCGACCGAGGTCGCGGCGACCGGCGAGCTCGTCCGCATCGACTCCGAGGGGCGACGGGCCTGGTTCAAGGGCGAGGAGCTGCAGCTGACCGCCAAGGAGTTCGACCTGCTGCGGGTCCTCGTGCGCGAGCAGGGCAAGGTCGTCTCCCGTGAGCAGCTGATGCGCGAGATCTGGGACACCGCGTGGTTCGGCTCCACGAAGACCCTCGACATGCACATCTCCGTCCTGCGCCGGAAGCTCGGCGACGACGCGACCTCGCCGCAGTACATCGCCACGGTCCGTGGCGTCGGCTTCCGCTTCGAGCGCCCTCAGGTCGACTGACCGTGCGCCGGGTGCTCGACCGGATGGCCCTTGTCGGCGCAGTCGTCTGCGCCGGGTCGTTCGTCCTGCTCTCGACCGTCGTCGTCGCGTGGGCCGTCATGCAGCGGCCGGACGCCATCACCTCGTGGGTCGTCTCCGACCCGTCCGTCGGCGTCGTCCGCTTCGGCGCCCTCATGCTGGGGGTGGGCGCCATCGGCGGTGGTGCGGCCTACCTCAGCACGCTGGGCGCCCGGGCCCGCGTCGAGCAGTCGTCGCAGGAGCTCGTCCAGCTCGCGAACCGCTTCGCCGCCGGGGAGGCGCGCCTGACGCCGGTGCACTCCGACATCGACGAGATCGACCACGTGTCGGGGGTCATGAACCGTCGGGCCCACGACATGACGAAGTCGCTCGCCGCCGAGCGGGACTTCGCCGCTGACGCCTCGCACCAGCTGCGCACGCCGCTGACGGCCCTGCTCATGCGCCTCGAGGAGATCTCCGAGACCGACGACGCCGAGGTGGTCAAGGAGGAGGCCACCATCGCCATCGCCCAGGTCGAGCGCCTGACCCGTGTCGTCGACGACCTCCTCGGCCGCACCCGCGGGTCCGGAGGGCCGTCGCCGGCGGTGTCGCTCGACTCGGTCATCGCCGCCCTGCAGCGTGAGTGGCAGCCCGCCTTCGAGCAGGCTCGACGCTCGGTACGGGTGCGCGGGGAGCGAGGTCTCTTCGTCCGGTCGACGCCGGTCGCCCTGTCGCAGGTGCTCTCGACGCTCCTGGAGAACTCCCTCGTGCACGGTCGCGGGACGGTGGACGTGCACGCCCGCCGGTCCGGCCCGTCGGTGATCATCGAGGTCAGCGACCAGGGGGACGGGGTGCCCGCGGCCATGGCGCCGCACATCTTCGAACGCTCGGTCAGCAGCGGGGCCGGTGGCAGCACCGGTCTCGGGCTCGCCCTGGCGCGCGACCTCGCCGAGTCCAACGGCGGCCGCCTCGACCTGGTCCAGGCCCAGCCCGCCCGCTTCGCGCTCTTCCTCTCCGAGGCGGAGACGGACTGACCCGGCCCGACGGTCCGATCCCGCCCGGGACACTCGGGCGCGCGGGATAGGGTGCCCCGGTGAGGCGCCTGCATGAGTTCCTGTTCGTGCGCCACCGGCACAACTGGCTGCTGCTGCTCCGGTTCGCGGTGGTGGGCGCCTCCGGCGTGCTCGTCAACCTGCTGACGCTCGTCATCGTCAAGAAGCTCGGACCGGGCTTCAACCAGGCGATCGTCCCCGTGCCCGGCACCGAGTTCAACGTCCGCTGGTACCACGCTTACTCGACCTTCGCCTTCCTCGTGGCGAACCTCTGGAACTTCCAGCTGAACCGGACCTGGACGTTCCGCACGAGCAAGCACGCGAGGTGGTGGCACGAGTACTGGCCGTTCCTCGCGGTGGGGCTCCTGGGACAGGTCGTCGGTCTGGTGCTGCTGACCCTGCTCATGCACCTCGACTCACCGATCCACCTGTCGCCCACCGTGCTCGACGACTCCACCGGCTTCCGCACGAGGCTCTACTGGGCCCAGCTCATCGTCATCGTCGTCGTCACCCCGATCTCCTTCGTGCTCAACAAGCTGTGGACCTTCGCGGCGGTGCGCACCCACCACCCCGATCTCGCCGACCCGAGCCACGTCGAGGCGGCACTGACCGACGAGAGCCTCCACAGCGCACCCGGCGCGGGCCAGCCGGCGAGCGCCGGACCGGGCCGCCACGACCGTCCCGCCTGAGGCCGACTACCCTTGGGACGCGTGAGCAAGCCGAAGCGCGCCCCCGGAGGATTTCCCGTCGTCGGCGTCGTCGGTGGTGGACAGCTCGCCCGCATGATGCAGGGCCCGGCCGTCGAGCTGGGCGTCCAGCTGTCGGTGCTCGCCGAGAGCGACACCGCTGCTGCCGCGCTCGTCGTGCCGAGCTCGCCGGTGGGGGAGCACACCGACCTCGAGACGGTGCTCGAGTTCGCCCGCCACTGCGACGTCGTCACGTTCGACCACGAGCACGTGCCGCCGGCCGTCCTCGAGGCGCTCGAGGCCGACGGGGTCGCCATCCACCCGACCCGCGCCGCCCTGAACTTCGCCCAGGACAAGCTCGCGATGCGTGAGCGCCTCACCGCGCTGGGCATCGCCTGTCCGCGGTGGTCCCGCGCCACGACTGCTGAGGAGGTCACCGCCTTCGGGGACGAGGTCGGCTGGCCGATCGTCGCCAAGACGCCCCGCGGCGGTTACGACGGCAAGGGCGTGGCCGTCGTGTCGTCGGCTGACGACCTCACCGAGTGGATCGCCCGGATCGGTGAGCCCGGTCCGCTCGAGGGCGGTCTGCTCCTCGAGGAGAAGGTCGACTTCGTCCGCGAGCTCGCGGTGCTCATCGCCCGCAGCCCGTCCGGCCAGGCGGCGGCGTGGCCGGTCGTCGAGACCGTCCAGACCGACGGCATCTGCACCGAGGTCCTCGCCCCCGCGCCGGCGCTCGACGCAGACCTCGCGTCCGTCGTCACCGAGGCCGCGCTCCGGATCGCCGGCGAGCTCGATGTGACCGGCGTGCTCGCCGTCGAGCTGTTCGAGGTGCGTCCCGGGAAGGGCGGCGCAGCGGCATACGTCGTCAACGAGCTCGCGATGCGCCCGCACAACAGCGGCCACTGGTCGATGGACGGCGCCGTCACCGGGCAGTTCGAGCAGCACCTGCGTGCGGTCCTCGACCTCCCGCTCGGCGACCCCAGGCCGCGGGCGCCGTGGACCGTCATGGCCAACGTCCTCGGCGGCGACTACGAGCACCTCTACCCGGCCTACCGCCACATCATGGCCCGCGACCCCGGCGCCAAGGTCCACGTCTACGGCAAGGGCGTGCGTCCGGGCCGAAAGATCGGCCACGTCAACGTCAGCGGCGCCGACCTGGGCGATGCCCGCGAGCGCGCGGGCCACGCGGCCGACTACCTCCGAGGAGTGATCACCGAGTGAGCGAGACCGCCGTGAACGCAGCGAGCCCAGCACCCGTCGTCGGCATCGTCATGGGCAGCGACAGCGACTGGCCCGTCATGCGTGAGGCCGCTCGCGTCCTCGAGGAGTTCGGCATCCCCTACGAGGCCGACGTCGTCTCGGCCCACCGGATGCCCGACGAGATGATCGCCTACGGCCAGAACGCCGCCGCGCGCGGTCTGCGGGTCGTCATCGCCGGGGCCGGGGGAGCAGCGCACCTGCCCGGCATGCTCGCGTCGGTGACGCCCCTCCCGGTCGTCGGCGTGCCGGTCCCGCTGAAGTACCTCGACGGCATGGACTCGCTCCTCTCGATCGTCCAGATGCCGGCCGGCGTGCCGGTCGCGACCGTGTCGATCGGGGGCGCCCGCAACGCGGGTCTGCTCGCTGCGCGCATCGTCGGCACGGGCACGGACGACCTGTCGGTCGACGTCCGCGAGCAGATGGTCGCCTTCCAGGCCGACCTGTGCGACCAGGCGCACGCAAAGGGCGCGTCGCTGCGCGAGCAGGTGGCGCGCGGACTCTCGGACTGAGCGCCCGAGGGGTGCGTCAGTGCTGCGTGGGGTGCAGCAGTGACGTAGGGGACGGCGAGAACGATGAGGCCCGCGCTGGCGCCGTCAGTCGGTCACGGCCGCGGCGCCGTCACCGGGCTGGATCCGGGGGTACTCGATCTTCGGGCAGGTGTCCATGACGACCGCGAGCCCGGCCTGTTCGGCGCGGGCAGCTGCCTGCTCGTCGACGACCCCGAGCTGCAGCCACAGCGCCTCGATGCCGAGTCGCTCCCGCTCGGCGATCGCCTCGTCGACGACGGCACCGACCCGCTCACTGTTGACGAAGCAGTCGACGACCTTGACGACGGTGCCGTCCGGGATGTCGGACAGGGTCTTGTAGCCCTGGCAGCCGTGCACGCGGGCGGCGCTCGGGTGCACCGGGACGAGACGGATCCCGAGCTCGCGCTGGAGCCACAACGACACGCGGTAGGCCGTGCGGTCGGGGTTGTCGCCGAGGCCGACGACGGCCCAGGAGGCAGGGGTGTGCAGCAGGTCCCGGATGACGTCCGGGTCGTTGTGGTGCGGACTCATCCCGTCATCCTCACACGTACGTGCATGTAGGTGCCCGCAGGTCGCGTCCGGACCGGTCCCGGGCGACCGTGGTTGGATGAGGGAATGCGATTCGGAATGTTCGTTCCCCAGGGCTGGCGGATGGATCTCGTCGGCATCGAGCCGGCCCAGCAGTGGGAAGTCATGGTCAACCTCGCCAAGCACGCCGACGACGGAGACGTCTTCGAGTCGATCTGGGTCTACGACCACTTCCACACGGTGCCCCAGCCCTCGGGCGAGGCGACGCACGAGGCGTGGTCGCTCATGGCGGGCTTCGGCGCCGCGACGAGCCGGGTCCGCCTCGGCCAGATGTGCACGTGCATGGCCTACCGCAACCCCGCCTACCTCGCGAAGGTCGCCGCGACCGTCGACGTCATCTCCGGAGGCCGCACCGAGATGGGCATCGGCGCCGGCTGGTACGAGCACGAGTGGCGCGCCTACGGCTACGGCTTCCCCAAGGCCGGCGACCGCCTCGGCGCGCTCCGCGAGGGCGTCCAGGTCTTCCGCGACATGTGGACCAAGGGGTCGGCCACGCTCGACGGGAAGTACTACCAGGTCGACGGCGCCCTCTGCGCTCCGCGGCCGCTGCAGGGCACGAGCCACCCGGGGAGCGTCCTCAACGGCATCCCGATGTGGATCGCCGGCGGCGGCGAGAAGGTGACGCTGAAGATCGCGGCCCAGTACGCCGACTACACGAACTTCGACGGCAGCCCCGAGGGCTTCGACCACAAGAGCGCGATCCTCGAAGGCCACTGCGACGACCTCGGCCGCGACTTCGGCGACATCGTCCGCTCGGCCAACTACAACGTCGTCATCGGTGAGACCGAGGCCGACGTCGAGGACCGTCTCCAGTTCTACGGCGAGCTGCTCCGCAAGGGCGGCGTGGCCGACGCCAAGGCCGCGGCAGCCGTCGACGACCTGCGCAAGCAGCCCGCGGTCGGCACGCCCGACAAGATCGTCTCGATGTTCAAGGACATGGAGGCGCGCGGCATGACGTACGCCATCACGTACTTCGCCGAGGCCGCCTACGACCGCTCCGGCATCGAGCTCTTCGAGCAGACCGTCGCCCCCGAGCTCGCGGGCTGACCCGCCCGCCAGCTCGCTGTCGTCGTGGAGATCGCCATCGGGCTGCTGGCCATCGCGGCCACCGTCCTCGGGGGCTCGTGGCTGGCCGACCGCTTCGACCTGCCCCCGCCCCTCGTCCTCATCGTCATCGGGATCCTCGGGTCCTACCTCCCGTTCGTCCCCGAGGTGGTCCTGAGTCCCGAGGTCGTGCTGCTCGGCATCCTGCCGCCGCTGCTGTATGCCGCCGCGATCCAGACCTCGCTCGTCGACTTCCGCAACAACAAGGCCGTCATCCTCAGCCTCTCCGTGGGGCTCGTGCTCTTCACGGCCCTCGGCGTCGCACTCTTCCTGCGCTGGGCGCTCGGGCTCGACTTCGCGGTCGCCTTCGCGATCGGCGCGGTCGTCGCACCGCCGGACGCGGTGGCCGCGACCGCCGTCGGGCGACGGATCGGTCTCCCGCGTCGCCTCGTGTCCATCCTCGAGGGGGAGTCGCTCGTCAACGACGCGACGGCGCTCGTCTCGCTGCGCACCGCTCTCGCCGCGGCCGGGCTCGCCGCCGGGGTGGCGTCGAAGGGTGTGTCGTTCGGCGGGGTCGTGCTCGACTTCGCGTGGGCGTCGGCCGGCGGGGCCGCGATCGGCTTCGGCGTCGCGCTGCTCGTCACCGTGCTGCGTCGGCACTTCTCCACCGAGCCGGCGTTCGACACCGTGCTGTCGTTCATGGTGCCCTTCGCGGCCTACGTCCCTGCCGAGGAGCTCCACGCCTCGGGCGTCATCGCCGTCGTGACGGCTGGTCTCGTCCTCGGCCACAAGTCGCCGCGCACGCAGACGGGCGCATCACGCCTCAGCGAGCGGATCAACTGGACCTCGATCCAGTTCCTCCTCGAGAACGCCGTCTTCCTCCTCATCGGGCTGCAGGTCTTCTACGTCATCGCCGACGTCCGCAGCTCACCCCTCTCCGCAGGGCAGATCACGCTCGCCGCCGTCGGGACGCTCGTCGTGGTCCTCGTGCTGCGGCCCCTGTGGGTCGTGCCGTTCCGCTACCTGCGCACGCGTCTGCTCCACGAGGAGGCGCAGGCGCCGTGGACGCACACCGTCGTCCTGTCCTGGGCGGGCATGCGAGGCGTGGTGACGCTCGCGGCGGCCCTGCTGCTGCCGCTGGAGACCCCACACCAGAAGGTGCTCGTGCTCATCGCTGTCGTCGTCACGATCGGCACGCTGCTCATCCAGGGTACGACCCTGCCTGCCCTGGCTCGTCGGCTCGACGTGCGTGGCCCCGACCCCCGCGAGGATGCCCTTCAGGCGGCGACCGTGCTGCAGGCCGCGACGCGCTCGGGGCTCGACGTCCTCGACTCGATGACCGAGCTCGACGGTGCGACCAAGGAGATGCTGCGGTCACGGTCGGACGACCGGCTCAACCAGATGTGGGAGCGGCTCGGGCCGCGCAGCGGCGATGCCGACGAGACGCCGAGCGCTGTCTACCGCCGGGCCCGCATGCAGATGCTCCAGGCCGAGCGCGACGAGGTGTTGCGGCTGCGCGACGAGGGCCGGGCCGACCACGTCGTGCTCCGCACCGTGCTGGCGTCCCTCGACCTCGAGGAGACCATGCTCGACCGTCTCGATGACCAGGAGAGCCGTCTGGCGGAGAGCGAGATGCTGCCCGTGGACACGATCGAGGCCGCGTGCGAGCACCTCCGCGCGACGGACTCGTGCACCGCTGCGCGGACCCCGGAGGGGTGCGAGGAGTGCCTGCGCGACGGCACGACCTGGGTGCACCTGCGCCTCTGCCTCGTCTGCGGCCACGTCGGATGCTGCGACTCGTCAGAGTACAAGCACGCGACGGGACACTTCCACGAGACGCACCATCCGGTGATGCGCTCGATCGAGCCGGGGGAGGCGTGGCGCTGGTGCTACGTCGACGAGGTTCTGGGTTAGGTCTGCGCCTTCTAAAGAAATGGTAATAACGACCCCGGCCAAAACGACCGCATTTGTGCCCTTGCTGCCGTAATCTTCCCTTGCGCGTGGGCTCATGGGGGGCTCGGACCGCGCTGCTATGGGGGTTGCAATGCGTCGCGTCACCGGGTCCGTGGTGGTCCTTGCTCTGATCGGGTCGGCGGTGGCCGTGGCGCCCGACGAGGCGGACGCGCTCACGGCGGTGACCGCTGCCAGCTCTAGCACCATGGTCGTGGCGGGCAGCGTCACTCCCGACGCCAGCGGACGCGCCACGCTGGCCGGGTCGAGCTACATGCAGTTCCCGGCGGTGCTCGCGCTGCCCTCCGCCGACGGGGGCCGGTCACCGCGCACGCTGCTCGTCAGCTACAACCAGGACATCGACTCGGGCGCCGTGGACACGCCCCCGCGGACGCTGCGCTCGACCGACGGTGGCCGCAGCTGGTCACCGGTGGGCAACGTTCCTCTCCTGTCGGCGACTCGTCTCGACGACGGCTCGATCCTCGCCGTCGACTTCCGGACCAAGCCCAAGGCGGTGCCGGTGCCCACCGACACCCCGACGGTGCCCCCGACGAGCGCGGACACTCCCACGACGCCGGCGACGAGCACCGAGACCCCGACGAGCACGGACCCGCCGACGAGCACCGAGACCCCGACCAGCACCGACACGCCCACCAGCACCGAGACCCCGACGAGCACCGACACCCCGACGAGCACGCCGTCCGCGGGCGCGGGCGTGACCGGGACGCCACAGCCGGCAGCCGCCGCCCAGGAGACCTCGACACCCGCACCGGCGCCCCCGGTGCCGCCACGGGCGCTGACCGCCCCGCACGTCCAGGTGCTGACGTCGACGGGGAGCAGCGAGTTCGACACGCCCAGCTGGACCTCACGCGACAACGGTGCCACGTGGTCCACCTTCACCGGCACGGCGCGACTGCCGTTCGCGGCCGACCTCTTCCTCTTCCACCGCGGCATCGTCCAAGCGCGGGACGGGGCGCTCCTGGCGACGACCTACGTGGTCCGTTCGGGTCGCAAGACCTACGACGTCGAACTGATGCGCAGCGCCGACGGCGGCATGACGTGGACCTGGGTGTCCACCATGGCCGAGGGCAACGACTCCGTCGCGAACGAAGGTCGTGACGAGGCCACCATGATCCGGGTGCCGAACGGCGACCTCGTCGCGGTGCTGCGACAGGATGCGCCCATCTTCCCCGCGGTCTGCACCGGCGCGGTCGTCGGCGATCCCCTCCTCATCACCCGGTCGAGCGACGACGGCCTGACCTGGAGCCCTCCGGCACCGCTCAACGTCCCGGGGGTGGCGCCGTCGCTCATCTCCAGCGCAGACCCCCACCTGCTGGTCACGCCACGAGGCCAGCTCGCGCTGAGCTTCGGGCGGCCGGGCACGCAGGTGCTCTTCTCGCAGGACGGCACGGGCAAGACGTGGACGCCGCCGACCACCACCTACGCGGACCGCACGAGCGGCTACACCAGCCTGGTGAGCGTGGGGGACAACCGGCTCCTCCAGTTCGGCGACATGGGCAGCAACTGGTGCTTCACCGGCACCGCCCCGCGTCCCGTCGGGATCTGGTCCCGGGAGATCGACGTGGCTCCACCGGACGGCCGCCGGATCGACGTGCGCCGGCTCGTGGCCTCCGGTCAGGCGCGGATCTCCACGGACATGGTCGACCGCCTGACGTCGGCCTCGGGGCCGGCCGCGGTCGTCGACGGCAGCATCGAACCCGACGCCGGCGCCGTGCGCCGGGCGCGGTCCGGCACGCTCACCCTCGACCTGGGCGGGCTCAGCACCCTGACCGGTGCCTCGCTCGTGCTGCCGGTGCCCGGTTCCAGCGCGAACGCCGCCGTGTCGAGCGACGGCAGGACCTGGCGGACGGTCGCATCGTGGTACAGCTCGGGTCGCTACTCGTTGCTCACCGACCGGGGGTTCCCGGCGGGGGTCGTGGCGCGCTACGTGCGGTTCAACGTCGGCAGCCCGCAGGACCTGGTCGAACTGTCCGAGATCCAGCTGCGGACCCTCCCGTCGACCTTCGAGGACGACGCCGTCGGGAGTGTCCCCGCCGGCTACGTCGCCGTCAGCGCGGGCGCTCCCAGCGTCACCGTGCAGGGGAACGGCGCGGGACGGTCGAGCGACCGTGCCGTGCGCCTGACCGACCGGTCGTCCTCCGCGACCGCGATCTTCGCCAAGAGCCTGCCGCTCACGTCCACCAGGACCTTCTCGATGATGCTGAACCCGGTCGCGATCCGCTGCGCGCTGGTGCTGACGCTCAACGCCTACCGTGGGCCGGTCTCGCAGAAGGGCCTGATGGTCTCGGTGTGGCCCGACGGCAGCGTCAAGCGATGGGACGGCGCGGCCTGGAAGCTTCTCTCGGGCCCGGGTCGGGTCCGGGCGGGCACCTGGAGCGCGGTGCGCATCCAGGCCTCCGCGTCCGGGGCCTCGGTCTACGTCAACGGGGTGCTGCTCGGCCGGGTGCCGGTCGCCGCCGGCACCACCGGGTTCACCGGCGTCGAGGTCTCCTCCGGGGGAACCGCGCCGGTCGGGGACGACGTGCTCCTCGACGAGGTCTACGCCGCGTCCTGACCGGGTCGGCTCAGACGAGTCGCTGGCGGACCGAGCACTCCTCGGGACCCGCCGTGACCGTCGCGAGGGCGCCGTTGACGAGCGCGAGGTGGGGCGCGACGTGGCCGCACTCCACGTCGGCGATGATCGGCACGCCGAGCATCCCGAGGGCGTCCCGCACCGCGTCGTGCTGCGCGAAGCCGGGGCGGCCCGGGGCGTGGGTGCGGCTGACGAGGATGCCGTTCGCCTGGTCGAACCATCCGGCCAGCCGCATTGCGTGCAGGGCCCGGCAGATGTCGTAGGAGTTCCACTCGCAGATGTCGAGGTAGTGCAGCAGTCCCTCCGGCGCGTGGGCCTCGGCGAAGTCCGCCACCCCACCGAAACGGCTCCCGGCCGTGAACCCGATCGTCTCGACGCAGCCGCCGATGAGTCGCCCCGACACGGTCGCCGGCTCGCCCTCGTGCCCCGGGTCGATGCGGACCCACGTCCCCGGGCTGTCGAGGGTCATGGCCCTGACGGTGGGGTTTCCGGCGTAGTCGTCCCAGCCGCCGTCCGACCTGAAGCGGCCGGGGGAGCGCTGCTCGAGCTCGTCGCCCGGGCTCGCGCTCGCGACCTCGACCCAGTGGCGTATGCCGTCCGGCACGGCATACGGGGTGTCCATGAAGTTCTGCCCGTGGATCGTCGCGATGCCGGTGGCCAGCGTGAGCGGGGTGAGCCAGGTCGAGGTGTCGGAGAAGCCCACACACCACGTCGGCTCCGCGTCGGCCACGGCCTCGAGGTCGAGGAGGTCGAGCAGGTCGATCCCGGTCTCGCCGCCCCACGGCGGGACCACGGCCCGGATCGCCGGGTCGAGCAGCATCGCCATGAGCTCCGCCGCGCGGGCCTCGCGGGGACCGCTGACGTGCGAGGGGGCGTGGTTGAGCTCGCCCACCACGACGTCGAAGCCGCGGTCGCGGAGGCACTCGACGGCATACGTGAACCGGCCCCACAGCTCGTCGGAGACACCGGAGCTCGGCGACGTCACGCCGATCCGGTCACCGGGACGGAGCGGGGCGGGGTAGCGGATCGGCATGGCCGCCATCGTGCCAGCCCTGCCGACCCGCTTCACCCCGGTTTCGGGCGGTCAGGCCTTCGCGGCGGCGAAGCCCTGCTCGAGGTCGGCGATGATGTCGTCGATGTGCTCCAGCCCGACCGAGAGGCGCACCAGCCCGGGCGTGACCCCGGCGGCCAGGCGGGCGTCGTCACCACCTTGCGAGTGCGTCGTCGAGGCGGGGTGGATGACGAGCGAGCGCACGTCACCGATGTTGGCGACGTGGCTGTGCAGCGTCAGCGCCTCGACGAACTTCTTGCCCGCCTCGAGGCCGCCCTCGATCTCGAAGGAGAGCACCGCGCCGGCGCCACGCGGCGCGTACTTCTGCGCCAGCGCGTACGACGGGCTCTCGGGCAGGGACGCCCAGACCACCCGCTCGACCTGGTCGTGGCCCTGCAGGTGGGCCGCGACCTTCGCCGCGTTCTCGAGGTGCCGGTCGATGCGCAGCGAGAGGGTCTCGAGCCCCTGGGTGATGAGGAAGGCGTTGAAGGGGGCCGCCGCCGGGCCGAGGTCCCGGAGCAGCTGCACCCGCGCCTTGAGGATGTAGGCGAGATTGGCCCCGAGCGGGCTGCCGACGCCGAGGTCGCGGGCGTAGACGAGACCGTGGTAGCTCTCGTCCGGGGTGTTGTAGGCGGGGAACTTCTCGGGGTCGGCGGCGAAGTCGAAGCTGCCGGCGTCGACGATGATGCCGGCGATGGACGTGCCGTGGCCGCCGAGGTACTTCGTGGCCGAGTGCACGACGACGTCGGCGCCCCACTCGAACGGCCGGATGACGTAGGGCGTGGCGATGGTGTTGTCGACGACGAGCGGCACGCCGTGCTCGTGCGCGAGGGCGGCGACGCCCTCGATGTCGAGGACCTCGGCCTTGGGGTTGGCGATGGTCTCGCCGAAGAAGACCTTGGTGTTGGGGCGCACGGCCGCGCGCCACGAGTCGAGCGAGGTGGGGTCCTCGACGAAGGTCACCTCGACGCCGAGCCGGGGGAAGGTGAACTGCAGCAGGTTCGCGGTGCCGCCGTAGAGGCTGGGGGAGGCCACGATGTGGTCGCCGGCCTCGGCGATGTTGAGCAGGGCGAGCGTCGTCGCCGACTGCCCCGAGGCCACGAGCAGGGCGCCCACACCACCCTCGAGAGCGGCGACGCGCTGCTCGACCACGTCGGCGGTGGGGTTCATGATGCGCGTGTAGATGTTGCCGAACTCCTTGAGCCCGAACAGGTTTGCTGCGTGGTCGGTGTCGTTGAAGACGTAGCTCGTGGTCTGGTAGATCGGCACGGCGCGCGCTCCGGTGGCCGTGTCGGGGGTCTGTCCGGCATGGATCTGCTTGGTCTCGAAGGACCAGCTGGGGGTCTCGCTCATCGGTCGTTCTCCTCGTGCCATGTCGCTGGCCGGTCCACGACAACCGTCGTGTGCCCGGCGCACCGACGGATCGGTGCGGGAGAGAGGCTCTCCGCGCTTGCCGCGGACGAGTGTCCGTGGCCAGGTCCTCACCCGGGGCACCCCACCGCGGTTGGAGGGTTGCCGGCCAGCGAGCCGGGGCTTGTCGCTGACACTCATGACCTGCTGGGAGTCTACGTATGCGTCCGCCACCGAGAGGAGTCGCCGTCCTCATCGTGGACGCGCGCCAGGTCCGGCACCCGGTGGCCGTGGCGTCGATCACGAGGACGTCCTACTAATCGAACCCACGAGTAGGATCCCTGCGTGAGCACGAATGCCGACTTCGACCTGTTCCGGACCAGCGAGGACCACGAGGCCCTGAGGGAGGCCGTCCGCGCGGTCGCAGAGGACAAGATCGCCCCGTATGCCGCCGCCGTCGACGCGGACGCGCGCTACCCCCAGGAGGCCCACGACGCCCTCGTCGCCTCCGACTTCTTCGCACCCCACGTGCCCGAGGAGTACGACGGCGTCGGTGCCGACGCCCTCGCGACGTGCATCGTCATCGAGGAGGTGGCCCGGGTCGACGCGTCCGCCTCGCTCATCCCGGCCGTCAACAAGCTCGGCTCGCTCCCGCTCATCCTCGCCGCCAGCGACGACGTCAAGCGCCGCTACCTCCCGCCGCTCGCCCAGGGCCGCACGACGTTCTCCTACGGCCTGTCCGAGCGCGAGGCGGGCTCCGACACCGCGGCGATGAGGTGCCGGGCGCGTCAGGACGGCGACGGCTGGGTCGTCAACGGCCACAAGTCGTGGATCACGAACGCCGGTGTGTCCGAGTACTACACGGTCCTCGCGGTGACCGACCCCGACGGCCCCCGCGGCGGCAACGTCACGGCCTTCGTCCTCGAGAAGTCCGACGAGGGCTTCACCTTCGGGGAGAAGGAACGCAAGCTCGGCATCAAGGGCAGCCCGACGCGCGAGCTGCACTTCGACAACGTGCGCATCCCGGGGGACCGTGTCGTCGGGCCGGTGGGTGACGGGCTGAAGATCGCACTGCGCACGCTCGACCACACGCGGGTCACCATCGGCGCCCAGGCCGTCGGGATCGCGCAGGGCGCGCTCGACCAGGCCGTCGCCTACGTCAGGGAGCGCAAGCAGTTCGGCAAGCGCATCGCCGACTTCCAGGGCATCCAGTTTATGCTCGCCGACATGGCGATGGAGCTCGAGGCCGCGCGCCAGATGGTCTACGTCGCGGCCGCGAAGTCCGAGCGCGGCGACAAGGACCTCACCTTCTTCGGGGCGGCCGCCAAGTGCTACGCCTCGGACGTGGCGATGAAGATCACGACGGATGCCGTCCAGCTGCTCGGGGGAGCCGGCTACACGACGGACTTCCCGCTCGAGCGGATGATGCGCGACGCGAAGATCACCCAGATCTACGAGGGCACCAACCAGGTCCAGCGCATCGTCATGGCCCGCCAGCTGCTCAAGGGCTGACGCGGTGTCGTCCGGTCCCGATGATGCCGCGCGCGCTTCGCTCGGCATCCCGCCCCGGGTCGAGGTGCCCTACCTGTGCACCACGGCGACGCCGATGTCGGAGCAGGCGGTCGTCGACCTCGTCCTGTCCGGTCCGGTCCCGGCCGTACGCCTCGGCAACCTCAACCTCCACGGCGTGCACCTCTACCTCACCGACCCGGCGTTCCGTCGTTACACCGACGGCGCCGACGTCGTGCTGGCCGACGGCTGGCCGGTCTGGCGTGCACTGCGCACTGCCGACCCCACGCTCGACGCCTCCTACCGGGTGGGCAGCAGCGACTGGCTCTTCCGGGTCCTCGAGCGCAACCCGAGCCTCACGGTGCTCGCCGTGGGCGCCTCGCCGGAGTCGAGCGCCCGCGCCGCGTCGGTCGTGGCCGAGCGGGCGCCCGCCGTGCGCTGGATCGCCTTCGACGGCTACGACCGGGCACAGCACGACGCCGGCCCGGCCACGACGATCGAGGCGGCGCTGCCCCAGGCCGACCTCGTGCTCGTCGGCATGGGCATGGGGGCCCAGGAGCGGTGGATCGAGGAGCACCAGGGCCAGATGACCCACGGCGTCATCGCCAATGTCGGCGGCTGCATCGACTACGTGTCCGGCGAGCAGGTGCACACCCCTCGCTGGGTGGGGCGTGCCGGTCTGGAATGGCTCTACCGGCTCGCGGCGAACCCGAGCCGCAACGCCCGGCGCGTCTTCGTCGAGCCGGCGCAGCTGGGCGCGGTGCTCCTGCGCCGCCGCATCGCGTCACGACGCGGGGGTCACTCCGACCGGGCGTCGTAGCGCTCGAACCGCTCGAACCGTTCGTGGCGCCCGTCGCGCATGAGGTCGCGCCACTCACGCCACTCCTCGGGCGACCGCCGGACGCCGAGCAGGAAGGCCGAGTACACGGCATACTCCAGCGGGCGCTTGAGGCGCTTGCCCGGCTGGTTGGTCAGGTAGCCGCGGTTGCGGAAGGTGTAGAAGCGCTTCGCCCCGTCGGGCGGCAGCACGACACTGAGCGGGCCGTGGAACTCCGCTGCGCCGCTGGGGTGGATGTAGGTCGCGGCGGTCACGGTGCCGTACCGCTGGCCGGAGCGCTGGAGCCGGCGGATCATCTCGATCTCGTCGCCGCGCAGGAACAGCCGCAGGTCGGGCACACCGACCGCCTCGATGCACTCGGCGGTGAAGAGAGCCCCGTTGAAGAGCGCCGCAAAGCCCTCCAGGACGCCGTCTTGGCCCTCGGCGGCGAGGCCGCCGACGGTGGTGACCGGCTTGAGCGCGCGACGCGTCGGGAAGGCAAGTCGCTGCGGGTCGTCGTCGTTGACGACGGCGGGGGAGGCCATCGCGAGGCGCCCGTCGCCGACGTGCTCGAGCAGGGCGGCGAGGGTCGAGTCGGATCCCGGGCGGCCGTCGTCGTCGGCGAGCCAGACGTAGTCGGCCCCCTGGGCGAGCGCGTGCAGCATCCCGTACGCGAAGCCGCCGGCGCCCCCGAGGTTGCGTCGCGAGGGCAGCCACGTGGCAGGCACGGGAAGCGCCTCGACGAGGGCGCGCACCCGGTCGTCGGCGCCGTTGTCGACGACGACGACGTGCCCGGGCGGCGGCTGCTGGCCCGCGAGGGCGGCGAGCGAGCGCTCGAGCAGCTCGACCCGGTCGCAGGTCACGACGACGGCCACCGTCGAGGCGGCCCGTGCGGCGAGGTCGTCTCCGGGATGCTCGGCCGTCATCAGTTCCCGGCGCCCTTGGGGACCGCCGTGAGCGACTCGTCGTCCTTGATCATGCGGAACAGCTCGGTCGCCTTGGCCGAGTCCCACTTGACCGACGAGCCGGCATACGTCGTGTAGTTCGGGTCGGAGATCGGGACCGTGGCCGAGAGCCCGTCGCCGTTGGAGACCGACCGCATGGCCTGGAAGATCGCGATGGCCTCACCCATAGTCGTGTCCTGGCCGAGGGTGAGCCCGTGGCTCATCGAGTCGGCGAAGGAGCGGTACTTCCACGGCACGAGGACGGTGCTGGGCGACATGGCCTTCTTCATGACCGCCGAGAGGAACTGGCGCTGCCGGTCGGCGCGCCCGAGGTCCCCGCGCGGGTCGGTGTGGCGGGTGCGGACGAAGCCGAGGGCGTTGGGGCCGTTCAGGGTCTGGCAGCCCTTCTTGAGGTCGATGCCGGCCTCGGGGTCCTTCATGTTGAAGGGCACGCAGATGTCGACACCGCCGAGGGAGTCCACCACGGAGGCGAACCCGCCGAAGCCGATCTCGAGGTAGCCCTTGATGGGCAGGCCGGTCGCGTTCTCGACCGTCGCCACGAGCAGCTTGGGGCCACCGAAGGTGTAGGCGGCGTTGATCTTGTTCTTCTTGTAGCCCGGGATGGGCACGTAGGAGTCACGCGGCAGCGAGATGATGAGCGGCTTGTTCCCGCTGTCCGAGACGTGCACCAGGATGATCGAGTCGGTGCGCGCGCCCTCGGCGTTCGTCGCGCCGTAGAGCTTCTTCTGCTCCTCGGTGAGGCCCTGCCGCGAGTCCGACCCGATGAGCAGGAAGTTCGTGCCCTTGCCGTCGGTCGGACGGTCCCCGCTCGGTGCTGAGTCGACCCGGGTGATGTTGGTCCACGCGTTGTAGGGCACCCACACCATGAAGGCGAGCCACGCGAGGACGAGCACGCCGATGAGCAGGGCGATGAGGCGGCCCTTGCGACGGCGGGGTCGTCGCGCCGGGTCGGTCGGTCCCGCACCGGAGCCGTCGCCGCGAGAGCCCGCCGGACGGTTCCGCGTGTCGACGACGTAGGCGTCGTCGTGGCTCGTCGCCGTGGCGGAGGAGCTGCGGCCGCGGCCGGACGGTTGGCGCCGGGTGTCGACGACGTACGCGTCGTCGTCGCCGGTGCGGGACTCAGGCGGCGTCATGGGGCGCTCCGCTCTCGGGTGCCGGCGCGTTGCCGGGGGTGTTGCCGTCGTCGCTCGAGGGGGTGGCCGCGGGGGTGGGCGCGGGGGTGGCCGCTGGGGTGGCCGCTGGGGTGGCGGCAGCCGTCACGGCGGGACGTCTCGTCGGAGGCGCGGCCTCGTCGATGGCGATCCGCCGGGCGAGCCGCGTGTAGCGGATCTCCATCTCGCGGAACCGCTTGAACGTGGTGACGACGAAGCTGAAGAAGGCGACGACGAGGCCGTAGAGGATGAGGTCGGCGCCACGGCCGATCCCGACCATCGAGGCCAGGCGGGTCCACACGCCGGGGTCGAGGATCGACCACACGGCGAAGGCGGCGAAGAGGAGCAGGCCGAGCCGGCGCAGCGCCTGCGCGCGTTGCCCGTAGCCGAGCAGGAGCCGCCAGGAGACCGCGAGGGTGCCGACGATGAGGAGGACCTGGACCGCGAGCTGCTTCATCGCCAGATCAGCTCCGCGAGGATGTTGACCGAGTTCCAGAGGGACTGGCCCTTGGACATGGAGTAGTCGGTGTAGAGGATGTGGACCGGCTCCTCGGTGTAGGCGACCTGCCGGCCGTCGAACTGCATCCGGCCGATCTGGGCCACGATCTCGGAGGCGTGCGCCATCCGGTTCTGGGTGATGTCGAGCCGCTCGACGACGGACCGCTCGAGGACACGGAGCCCGTTGTGGGCGTCGGTGAGCTTCGTGTGCGTCGTCAGGTTGGTGTAGCCGACGGCCATCCGCAGCACGAGCTTCTTCAGGGCCGTGGCGCTGGTGCGGTCGTCGAGGAAGCGCGAGCCGAAGACGACCCTGACGTCACCACGGCGGATGCGTTCGAGCATGACGAGCACGTCCGGGACCTGGTGCTGGCCGTCCGCGTCGAAGGTGACGACGTAGCGCATCTCGGGGTCGCCGAGGCAGTAGGTGAAGCCGGTCTGCAGCGCCGCGCCCTGGCCGAGGTTGACGGGGTGGCGGACGACCGCGGCCCCTGCTGCCTCCGCCTCACGCGCCGAGTCGTCGCTGGAACCGTCGTCGACGCACACGATCTTCGGGAAGGTCTCGCGCGTCCTGCGCACGACCTCCCCGATCACCGCTGCCTCGTTGTAGAGCGGTACGACCAGCCACGTGTCCTCGTTCATCGGGACACCACAATAGGCGAGGAGTGCGGGCATCGCGTTCGCCGTCGCGGGCGCGTCCCCTCCCACCCCGGCGCCGACGGGCGGAGCCAGCGCGCGGATAGGGTCCTCCCATGTCAGCTCCGCAGCACCTCCTCGTCGTGACGACGAACTTCGCAGAGACGCACGGAGGGGTGCAGGCGCACCTGGCGGAGCTGTTGCCGCGGCTGGTCGAGCGGGGCGTCGCCACGACGGTCGTGTACCTCGGCGAGCGCACGGAGCCGTATGCCGTCGACGGCGTGTCGGTGGTGCCGCTGCGTCGTCGCGTCGACCTCAAGGACGTCATCGGCCTGCCGGGTCCACGCGAGTGGGCGGCGTTCGTGGGGCGGGTGCGGCGGGGCGGGTTGCCGGCGGGACCCGTGTCGGTGGTGGCGACGCACACGCGTTTCTTCCCGATGAGTGCCCTGGGGCTGCGGCTCGGGCACCGGCTCGGTGTGCCGGTCGTGCACACCGAGCACGGGGCCGGCTCGGTCGTCACCGGCTCGGCGCTGGTCGAGGCCGGGAGCCGGGGCGTCGACGCGACCATGGGCAGGTGGGTGCTGCGTCACGCCGACCGCGTCGTGGGTGTCTCCGCGGAGGTCGTCGGTTTCGTGCGGCAGCTCGCCGGCGTCGACGCGGTCATGATCCCCAACGGGATCGACGTCGACCGCTGGCTCGGCGGGGTGGAGCCGGCGGACGCCGGGGGCGGCGACGCGAGGCCGCTCGTCTTCGTGGGGCGCGTCGTCGCCGAGAAGGGGTGGGAGGACTTCCTCTCGGTGGCCCGGACCGTGGGGGAGCGCACCGGGGTGTCGCGGCCGGTCCACGTCGTCGGCGACGGCCCGGACCTGGCCAGGGCGCAGGACACGGCGCGGGCGTGGGGCCTCGACGTGCAGTGGCACGGGCGGCTCGAGCCCGACGGGATCCGGGCGGCGCTCCGCGGCGCGGTCTACGTCAACCCGTCGGTCGCCGCCGAGGGCTTCCAGCTCACCCAGCTCGAGGCGCTCCTGTCGGGAGCCGCCGTCGTCTCCTATGACGTGGGAGTGGCCCGGGAGCTCGAGACCTCGGGAGTGGGCGATGTCCACGTCGTGCCCCGCGGGGACCTGGTGCGCCTGGCCGAGGCGGCGGTCGCTGCCTCTGGTCGGGCCCCCTCTCATCCCACCCGCGCGGAGGTCCTGCGCTGGGACTGGGAGACCGTGGCCGATGACTATGCTGCGTTGCTGTCGTCAGCCGGACCCCGCTAGGAGCACGATGGACATCCAGAACCACTTCTACGGACACTCCGCTGCGCTGGCCAGGTATGCCGGTCAGCACCGGGCCCGGCACATCGACGGGCTGCTGCAGCACGGCTGGGTCGCCAGCTCCCCCCTGGCGGTCAACTTCGGGGACTTCCCGGAGGTCGGCCGTGGGGCGGACCAGCGCCGCCTCCTCGTGTGGACCCACACCTCCCGCGCGTGGTCGCCCGACGACGAGGATCGCGTGACGACGCCGGTGGGTGCGCCGTTCCTCTACCTGCTGCGCCTGCTCGCGGACCAGCAGCAGCTCGAGCAGGTCCCCGGCGACGGCCGCCCGCTGGTCGTCCCGCTCCACCGCACCCACGTGCGTGCGACCGACAGCGACCCCGAGGGCCTATCGCGCTTCTACCGCGAGCTGCTCGGTCCCTCCACGGTGTGCCTGCACTCGGAGGACCTCAAGCAGGCGGGGACGGTGCAGGCGTGGCGGCGTGGCGGACACGAGGTCGTGAGCGCCGGCGACCGGTTCGACCCGCTCTTCCTGCCCCGACTGGCCCGCGGGGTGCTGGCCTCGCCGCGCGTCGTGAGCAACCGCCTGTCGACGATCGTCTGGTATGCCGCGGCCGCCGGGGTGAGCGCCACGGTGTTCGGTCCGGCGCCGCTCATCGAGGGGGAGAGCCGCGACGCGCTCGACCGTCTGACCCACCTCTGGCCGGAGCTGCACGCCGAGGACGCCCCGCTGGCGGCGACCAAGCCCCTGGCCGACGCCGAGCTCGGCGCCTCCCACCTGCTCAGTCCCGCCGAGCTGGCGCGGGTGCTCGGCTGGTCGCGTCCGCTGTCGGGTCGAGCCTTCGGCAGCTACTGGATGGGGGGCCCGGTCGCCAAGGCCCTGACCGTGGTGGGGCTGCGTGACCGCGAGGCGTCGGGCACGGCCGTCGCGGCGACGACCGTGCAGGGAGGCCCCCGGCCCGTGGACTTCCTCAGGCATCCCCTGTCCCACCTGCCGCGTCGCCTGCCGCGACTCGTCGACCCGCGGGCGTCCCTCGACTGGTGCCGGCCGTCCTGACCCGCGACCGGGCGGGCCCGGTCAGCTCGTCTTCTCGAGGAGGAACCACGTCGAGTCGTCGAGCGGGTGCTCCGGGTCGCGGTGGTAGGTGAACCCGTAGTCGACGAGCCGCAGCTCGGGGTGCCGGTCGAGGATCTCCCCGGCGAAGTCGCGCTTGAAGAGGACCCCGCTCTGTCCGCGGTAGGTGATCTCCACCGGAGTGGGGTTGTAGTACTCGCACACCATGACCCAGCGGCGCGATGCCTTCACCAGCTTGTCGTAGACCGACGGCAGCGACTCGGGGTCGAGGTGGATGAGCACACCCTTGGTGAAAGCGAGGTCGTGGCTGCCCTCGACCGGGTCGTGGTCGAGGATCGAGGCGACCGTCACCTCGGCGCCGCCCCACGCGGAGAGGTGGGCAGCCGCCTCCGGGTTGATCTCGATGGCGGCCAGCTCGGCGTCGGGGAGCAGGTCGCGCAGGGCCTTGAGGTTGTTGCCGATGTTGGCACCGAACTCGATGGCCGACCCGATGGTGCCTCCGCTGGCGGCGACCACCTTCGCGAAGAGCGCCTTGTTGTTCTCGACCAGACGCTCGTCCCGGTTGCGTTCGATGTACTGCTTGCCGAAGTCGCCGGTCCAGAAGACCTCTTGCTGGGTGACCGTCCGGGGCTGTGTGGAGTCGCTCATGCGGGACATCATCACACCACCTCGACCGTGCCGGTCGGAGCGGCCCCCGCGTGTCCGGTATGTCGGTCGCGGCGGGTCAGGTGCGGGTCAGACGGCGGGGGTGGCAGGACGCAGGACCTGGCGTCCGTGCTGCAGGACGAGGACGCCGGCCACGGCGGCCACCAGCCAACGGCTCGCCGACCAGGGGCCGGTCACCGGGAGCAGGAAGCCGCAGACGATGAAGAGCGACCCGATGAGGAAGGGCCGCGCCAGGCGGCGCTCCCTCCACGCGGGGCCACCGACCCTGCGACGGAGCCCGGCCGCTCCCACGGCGAGGGCGGCATACGTCACCGGGAAGCCGATCGCGACCCAGACGACATCGAGGTGGCCCAGGGCCCACGCCGTCGCCACCCCGAGCGCGAGGCACAGCGGGGTGACGAGGGACAGGCCGGCGGGTCGACCCTGGGCGAAGACGAGATGGACGTTGGCGAGATAGGCGACCGAGACCATGGCGCCGATGCAGGCGAGGCAGACGGCGGGGACGAGCAGGTCGGGAGTGAAGCGGGCGTCCGCGGTCAGCCGGAGGAGCCACGGGCTGAGCAGTGCCACGCCACCCGCGACGAGCGCGGCGACGGTGGCGACGTCGGTGGCCGTGCGCTCGAGCACGGCGGCCCGGCGCTCGGGCGGAGCGGCGAAGACGACCGGAGCCCACGAGTTGTTGAGGGAGGAGGTGATGACGTTCGGCGCCGTCCCGATGAGCAGGGCGAGCTGCAGACGTCCGCTGTCCGCTCGGCCGTAGAGGGCCCCGGCGACGAAGACGAGGGCCATGCTCGCGAGGTAGAGCGCGACCATGTGGGGCAGCATCGGAAGCCCCAGGCGGTAGGCCTCGCGCATGTCGCCCGGGGTGTGCTCGCGCTTGTGGGAGAGCCGGACCCCCAGTGAGAGCACGGCGCCCGTGAGCGCCGCGAGCGCATAGCCGACGAGGAGGCCGAGCAGGTAGTTCTGGGCGGAACGGCCGAGCAGCAGGATGGCGGCGAGGCCGGCCAGGGGTCCTCCCAGGGTCGCCACCGAGGAGATCGAGATGAAGGCGAGGGGACGGTCGAGCGAGCGCATCAGGGCCTGGGCGTTCTCGACGACCACGAAGCACGCGCCGGAGGCGACGGCCAGCAGCATGGTCTGCCGCGTGACGGGGGCGGCGCCACCGAGGACGACTCCGGTCACGGCCACCGCCACGGCCGCGAACCCGAGGGTCGTCAGGGAGCCCCGCAGCAGGATCGAGCGGGCCCGCGCCATCCCGTTCGTCGTCATGAGCGCCTGCCGCGTGATGACGGACGGCAGGCCCAGGCTCGCGAGCATCATGGTCACCTGGATGACGACGACGCCCTGCGCGACGAGACCGTAGGCGTCGCGGCCGAGCAGCCGGGTCACGACCGGCGTGACGGCCGCCTGCGCGAGGATGGGCGCCGCAGTGCCGAGCGTGTAGAGCGACCCGCGACCGAGCACGGCCCGGCTGGCCTGCCTGCCGTGCTCGCCTGCCTGCGAACCGTCGTGTGGCTCCTCGCTGTGCCGGTCGACCGGTTCGTCCACGTCAGGCGCCGACGAATCCACGGACGAGGTCGCTGACGCGGTCGACGTCGCTGTCGGTGAGGTCCGGGAAGAGGGGGAGCGAGATCTCCTGGGAGTAGTACTCCTCGGCGACGGGGCACATGCCGCGCTGGTAGCCCAGGTCCTCGAAGTAGGGCTGCCAGTAGACCGGGATGTAGTTGACCTGCACCCCGATCCCGTGGCCGCGCAGGTGGTCGAAGAGCTCACGCCGGCGACCGTCGAGGATGCGCAGGGGGTAGAGGTGCCAGGCCGGGACCGCACCGCTGCGGTGCGCCGGACGCCGGAGCACGTCGATGCCCTCGAAGGCCGCGTTGTAGCGGTCGGTGATCTCCTGGCGGCGGGCCACGAACTCGCCGAGCCTCGTCAGCTGGCTCGAACCGAGGGCAGCGAGCACGTCGGGAAGGCGGTAGTTCAGCCCGAGCTCGGGCATCTCGTACCACCAGGCGCCTTCGTCTGGGTGCCGCAGGCGCTCCTGCTCGCGCACCATCCCGATGCCCTTGAACGTGCGGGCGCGCTCGAGCAGTGCCGGGTCGCGGCTGACGACGGCGCCGCCTTCGGCCGTCGTCAGGTTCTTCGTCGGGAAGAAGGAGAACGTCGTGACGTCGGCGAGCGAGCCCACCGGGGTGCCGTCGAGCGAGCCGCCGACGGAGTGGGCGGCGTCCTCGAGCACGATGGCGCCCACATCGTGGGCGGCGCGGGTGAGGCCGGCGGCGTCGATCGGGTGACCGGCGTAGTCGACCCCGGTGACGACCTTGGTGCGCTCGGTGACCGCCGCGGCCGCGGCCTCGGGGTCGAGGTTGCCGGTGTCCGCCGAGACGTCGGCGAAGCGGACCTTCGCACCGAGCACCGAGGCGCAGGTCGCGGTCGCGAGGAAGGTCAGCGGCGTCGTGACCACCTCGTCGCCAGGACCGACGCCCGCAGCGGCATACGCGACGTGCAGGGCCGCGGTCCCGGAGGTCACCGAGACGGCGCGACCCGACAGGCCCGCGACCGCCGCGATGTCGGTCTCGAAGCGCTCGACCGACGGACCCGTGGTCAGCCAGTCGCCGCGGAGCACCTCCGTCACCGCAGCGACGTCGGCCTCGGTGATGGACTGTCGGCCGTACGGGAGCACCTCAGACCTCCGTCTCGAGGATGCTCACCATCTCCTCGCCGCTGAACCACTGGTCGTTGGTGTCGGACGTGTAGTGGAAGCCGGCGGGCACCGGGGTGCCGTCGGCGGGCGCGGTGTAGCCCCAGGAGGCGATGTCGGGCTGGAGCACGAAGCGGTCACCGATGCGCAGCGCACGGCGGCCCTCCTCGGCCGAGATCATCTCCTCGTGCAGCTTCTCGCCGGGGCGCAGGCCGATCTCGTGCATCGCAGCGCCGGGGGCGACCGCCTGCGCCAGGTCGGTGATCTTCATCGACGGGATGCGGGGCACGTACAGCTCGCCGCCCTGCATCATCTCGAAGGAGTCGGTGACGAACTTGACGGCCTGGGGGAGCGTGATGAAGAAGCGCGTCATCCGGAGGTCGGTGATGGGCAGGGACTCGCCGGCCTCGGCCAGACGGCGGAAGAACGGGATGACCGACCCGCGGCTGCCCATGACGTTGCCGTAGCGCACGACGCAGAAGCGCGTGGGGTAGGCGGCCGCGTAGTGGTTGCCCGTGATGAAGAGCTTGTCGGCCGTGAGCTTGGTGGCCCCGTAGAGGTTGATCGGGGAGGAGGCCTTGTCGGTCGAGAGGGCCACGACCTTCTTGACGCCCGTGTCGATGCACGCCTCGATGACGTTCTGCGAGCCCACGACGTTGGTCTTGACGAACTCCCACGGGTTGTACTCCGCGGTGTCGACCTGCTTGAGCGCGGCAGCGTGCACGACGTAGTCGACGCCGTGCATGGCCCGACGCAGGCGGTGCTCGTCGCGGATGTCGCCGATGAACCAGCGCAGCCGCGGGTCGTTGTCGAACATCTGCCGGGCTTCGTACTGCTTGAGCTCGTCGCGGCTGAAGATCACGACGCGCTTCGGGTCGTGGTTGGCCAGAAGCTCGGTGATGAAGGCCTTGCCGAACGAACCGGTCCCCCCGGTCACGAGGATTGACGAACCGGTGAGCAGCGACATGTGGCCTCCTTGGGCAGCACGGACGAAAGGCGCACTGATGCGCGCGCCAGCAGTCAGGCTACCGTCTGCGGGGCGGGACAATCGCACCGCTGAAACGCCGTCGAGGAGGACCATGCGCGTCAATGCCGTCATCCAGGCCCGGGCCGGGTCGACCCGGCTGCCCGGCAAGGTGCTCGAGCCGCTGGGCTCCCTGACCGTGCTGGAGTGGGTGATCCGTGCGGCACGCGCGGCGCGTCTGGTGGACACCGTCGTCGTCGCCACGACGGTCGAGACGGTCGATGACTCCGTCGCCCGGGCCGCCGAGGCAGCCGGTGCACTCGTGGTCCGTGGCAGCGAGGACGACGTCCTGTCGCGCTACCTGCTCGCCGCCGAGGAGCACCCCTGCGACGCGGTCGTGCGGCTGACGTCCGACTGCCCCATGCTCGACCCCGAGGTGATCGACCTCGTCGTGTCGACGTGGCTCGGCGCCCCGCACCTCGACTACGTGTCGTCGGTGCTCGTGCGGACCCTCCCGCACGGCATGGACGTCGAGCTCGCGACGACGGACGCGCTGCACCGGGCCGACGCCGTCGCGAAGGCCCACCACCGCACCCACGTCACCTCGGCGATCTACACCGACCCCGAGGCCTTCGACGTCGTCGGCCTCGTCTTCGCCCCGTCGGCGGCGGAGCTGCGCATCACGCTCGACACGCCCGAGGACCTCGAGGCGCTACGGGCCCTCGTGGCGGTGCGCGGGGACGGCATCGCCCACCGCACCGAGATCCTCCGCGTCATGCGCGCCCATCCCCACATCGCGCAGCTCAACGCCGAGGTCGTGCAGAAGCCGCTCGAGGCCGGCTGATGCGGGTGCTGCTCCGCTGCGACGGGGGCCCCGGCGTCGGCGTAGGGCACGTGATGCGCAGCCTCGCCCTGGCCGAGGAGGCCACGTCGCGCGGCCACGAGGTGTCGCTCGCCGGCATCGTCGAGGGTGACCTGCTCACCCGTGCCGTGGCCGGCTCCGGCCTGCTCGTCCACCCGGTCGTCGGGCGGCTGGGCGACTCGGGCGACCTGCCGGACCGGGCCGTGTGGAACACGCACGACGTCGTCCACGTCGACAGCTACACCGTGTCGAGCGCCGTCCGCGAAAGCCTCGGAACCGGTCCCGTCCTCAGCGTCATGCACGACGGTCACGACGGCCGGCGACCCGCGGACCTCGCCATCGACCCCACCCTCGGCGCCGAGGCCACCCCGGCTCCGGAGGACGCAGCCTGGTCGGTGCGGGGCGGGCGGTGGGTGCCGCTGCGTCCCGCGATCCGCCGCCTGAGCGGGAGACACCCGGACCGCTCGACGGGCGATCGCCTGGACGTGGTCGTCGTCATGGGCGGCGCCGACCCGGCCCGGTGCGCCCCTGACGCCGTCGCCGCGGTGCAGGCGGCCGCGACGCGTGCCGGCGTCGCGGTCGACGTGCTCGTCGTGGCGAGCCCGGAGACGCGCGACCGGCTCACCGCGATGACGGAGCGGCCCGGCGACACCGTGACGGTCATCGACCCGACACCCGACCTCGCCTCCCGTCTCGCCGTGGCCGACCTCGTCGTGAGCGCGGCGGGCACGACGGTGTGGGAGCTGTGCGCGCTGCGCACGCCCATGGCGCTCGTCTGCGTGGTCGACAACCAGCAGACCGGCTACGACGAGGTGATCAGGCGGGGGATGGCCGCCGGCCTCGGCACGCCGGCCGACCTGTCCGCGGAGGAGACGACGACGACCCTCGCCGACCTCCTCGGGGACCCGGCGGCGCGGGCGGAGCTCGCCGAGACGGCCGACCGGGTCGTCGACGGTCTCGGTGCATGGCGCATCGTGTCGGCGTGGGAGGCCCTCGTGACCGGGGCGCGGCCGGCAGCGCAAGGAGGGACCCCACGGCATACGGCCCCCCGGAATGCCTCCGGCATGTCGGTGCGGCCGGCGACGGTCGACGACGCCGACCTGCTCCTCGAGTGGCGCAACGACCCCACGACCCGGGCCGCCTCACGCACCAACGAACCGATCGCACGCGCGGACCACGTGCGGTGGCTGGAGGCGACCCTGGCGCGTGACGACCGCCGCCTGCTCGTCGCCGCCGACCACGCCGGCCCGGTCGGCACGGTGCGCTGGGACCGGGAGGCCCCGGGGGAGTGGGAGGTCTCGATCACCGTCGCCACCACCCGCCGGGGCGCCGGCCTCGCCCGTCCGCTCCTGCAGGCCGGGGAGCGGTGGCTCCTCGAGGCCGCCGACCGGGCGGAGGTCGACGGCCTCTCTACTTATCTGGCGGTCGTCCACGACGACAACGTCTCGTCGAGGCGCCTCTTCACAGGGGCGGGCTACCTGCCCGACACACCCGCGACGTCGGAGGGTTTCGCGCGCTACCTCAGGCTCGCGCGCTGAGGTGGTCCCAGCTCAGGGCCGTCCCGCGACGGACGTCGCGGACGAACCTCAGGCCGGAGACCGTCGCCATCATGTCCGGCGCGAGCCCGCCCGACGGGCGGATCGAGCGGACGTTCGTGCTCGTGACGGGGTCGCCCTCGGCGACGTCCTCGACGACGTAGAGGGAGCGGCGCAGGGCCAGCACTGCCTTCTCGGCGTCCGTGGGTCCGAACCGCGCGGGCGACACGGCGCGCTGGGCCGCATCGGTCTCCGTGACGAGGGCGGCGAGCTCCTCCGGCTCCAGCGAGAAGTCGGAGTCGACCCCGCCGTCGGCGCGGCGCAGGGTCACGTGCTTCTCGAGGACGCACGCACCGAGGGCGACGGCCGCCACCGAGACCCCGATGCCGGGGGTGTGGTCGGACAGGCCGATCGGAATGCCGAAGGCCTGCTCGAGCGTCGGCACCGAGAGCAGGCGCGCGTCGTCTGGTGAGGCGGGGTAGGCGGCCGTGCACGCGAGCAGCACGATCTCCTGGCAGCCGCCCTGGCGGGCTGCGGTGATCGCCGCGTCGATCTCGCCGAGCGTGGCCATGCCGCTCGAGATGATCATCGGCTTGCCCGTCGCCGCCACGTTGCGGATGAGCGGGAGGTCGACGAGCTCGGCAGAGGCGATCTTGTAGCAGGGCGCGTCGAGCGACTCGAGCAGCTCGATGGCCGTCACGTCGAAGGGGCTGGAGAAGGGGATGAGGCCCCGCTCGCGGGCCCGGGCGAACATCGGCTCGTGCCACTCCCAGGGGGTGTGCGCCTCCTCGTAGAGGTCGTAGAGCTGGCGACCGCCCCAGAGCCCGTGCCCCGCATCGACCCGGAAGGGCGGCTCGTCGGACCGGATCGTCAGGGTGTCGGCCGTGTACGTCTGGAACTTGACGGCCTGGGCGCCCGACTCGGCGATCGCGTCGATGAGGTCGAGCGCGCGCTCGAGGGAGCCGTTGTGGTTGCCGGAGACCTCCCCGATGACGAAGGGCCGCTGGCCGGGACCGACCTGCTGACCGGCGATGGTGATGGGGCGGGGTCGTTGCATGGGCCCCAGCCTAAACCGCCGAAGGGGAGCCTCCGCGTGGTCCTTCGGGCGTCGGGAGGGTCCGGAACGATCGGATAGCCTGTCCCGGACCTCAATCAGAAGGAGCATGTGTGGACGCGGACCTCGTCATCGTCGGATCCGGACTTTTCGGCCTCACGGTCGCCCAGCAGTGTGCAGAGCGCCTCGGACGCAAAGTCGTCATCATCGACCGGCGCTCACACATCGGCGGCAACGCCTACAGCGAGAACGAGCCGGAGACCGGGATCGAGGTGCACCGCTACGGCGCCCACCTCTTCCACACCTCCAACCAGAGGGTCTGGGACTACGTCAACGAGTTCACGAAGTTCACGAGCTACGTGCACCGTGTCTACACCTCCCACCAGGGCGAGGTGTACCCCATGCCGATCAACCTCGGCACGATCAACCAGTTCTTCCGGGCCGCCTACACCCCGGACGAGGCCCGGGCCCTGATCCGCGAGCAGGCCGCCGAGCTCGGTGACAAGGTGCCCGACAACTTCGTCGAGAAGGGCGTCTCGCTCATCGGGCGCCCGCTCTACGAGGCCTTCATCGCCCACTACACCGCCAAGCAGTGGCAGACCGACCCGGAGAAGCTGTCGGCCGACATCATCAGCCGCCTTCCCGTGCGCTACACCTACGACAACCGCTACTTCAACGACACGTACGAGGGCCTGCCGGTCGACGGCTACACCGCGTGGCTCGAGCGGATGGCCGACCACGACCGGATCGAGGTCAAGCTCGAGACCGACTTCTTCGACGCGAGCCAGCCGCTCAACAAGGACAACGTCATCGGCAACGTCCCCGTGGTCTTCACCGGGCCGGTCGACCGTTACTTCGACTACGCCGAGGGCCGCCTCGGCTGGCGCACCCTCGACTTCGAGGAGGAGGTGCTCCAGGTCGGTGACTTCCAGGGCACCCCCGTCATGAACTACCCGGACGCCGACGTGCCGTACACGCGCATCCACGAGTTCCGGCACTTCCACCCGGAGCGGGCGTACCCCACGGACAAGACGGTCATCATGCGCGAGTTCTCGCGCTTCGCCGAGGGCGACGACGAGCCGTACTACCCGGTCAACACCCCTGCCGACCGCGACGGGCTGCTGAAGTACCGCGACCGGGCGAAGGGGGAGCGGGGCGTCCTCTTCGGCGGCCGCCTCGGCACGTACAAGTACCTCGACATGCACATGGCCATCGGGGCCGCCCTGAGCATGGTCGACAACAAGCTCGAGCAGCACTTCACGACGGGTGCAGCCATCGAAAGCGGAGGAGTCGACGAATGACGGACACCGACACCATGGCCCACACCGACTCTGACGACGGGCAGCACGCCGCGACGGACACGCTGCTCGCGAGGGTGGTCCTTCCGGAGAGTGACGTCTCACCCGACCTCGTGCCCGTCTACGCCCGCTCCGGCACCGGCATGGACAAGACGTCGGTCGAGGGTTTCGAGATCACCGGTCGCAGGTCACTGACCATCGACAAGGGCACGGTCGTCACGTTCGACAGCTTCTTCAACGCCTTCCCAGCCGCCTACTGGCGCCGCTGGACCTCACTGTCCGACGTCATCCTCGAGGTGACGGTGGAGGGCGACTGCCGCATCGACGTCTACCGCTCCAGCGGGGCCGGCCGAGTGACCCACGACACCGCCCGCGTCGTCCGTGGCAAGGAGACGGTCCGCCTCACCCTGCCCATCGAGAAGCGCTTCGCCGACGGCGGCTCCTACTGGTTCGGCATCCGCGCCCTGACCGACACGACCCTGGTCAGCGCCTCGTGGCACGCGCCCGAGCCGATCGAGGTCCGGGGCGCCACCATCGGCATCTGCACCTTCAACCGCACCGACGACTGCGTCGCGACCATGGCGCGGCTGATCAGCGACCCCGAGAGCGTGCGCCACGTCCGCGAGGTCGTCGTCGTGGACCAGGGGACCCAGCTCGTCTCCGACCACCCGGACTTCGAGGACGTGTCCAAGGCCTGGGAGGGTCGGGTTCGCGTGGTCCGTCAGCCCAACCTCGGCGGCAGCGGCGGCTTCAGCCGGGCCATGTTCGAGGTGCTGCAGAACGAGTCCGCGGGCGACGTCATCCTCACCGACGACGACATCAGCCCGGAGCCGGAGAGCTTCCACCGGGCGATCCTCTTCGCCGGCGCCTCCGGTGGCCGGGTGCTCGTCCACGGGCACATGCTCGACCTCTGGGCGCAGTCGAAGCTGCACAACACCGGCGACCTCGTCGACCGCTCGACCTTCCGCACCAAGGCCGTCGCAGACGACCTGCAGGACATCGAGCTGAGCGAGGTCACGCTGTGGAAGGAGCCGGGGCTCAGCAACCGCTTCGAAGCCGACTTCGGCGGCTGGTGGATGTGCCTCATCCCCCGTGAGGTCATGGCCGAGATCGGTCTGGCGATGCCCGTCTTCATCAAGTGGGACGACGTCGAGTACGGCCTCCGGGCGCGCGCGGCCGGTCACCCGACGATCACCCTCCCGGGCGTCGCCGTGTGGCACCAGCCGTTCTACCTCAAGGACGTCCAGACCGACTGGACGGCCTACTTCGAGTGCCGCAACCGGATGCTCACGGCCATCGTGCACGGACAGCCGGACGAGGTGCGCTCCACGATCCGCGACAACCTCCGCATCGTCACGAAGAACCTCCTGACGATGAACTACTCCGCGATCGAGCTGGGCGCGCTCGCGCTGAGCGACCTGCTCCGCGGCCCTGAGTACATCGCCGACGACCTGCCCACCGTCATGCAGCGGATCCGTGAGACCCGTTCGCTGTTCCCGGACGCGCGGGTCCTCGACTCCGTGCCCGAGGACTTCAGCTCCACGCTCAGCCCGGTCGACGTCGACCGGTTCACCCGCAGGCCTCGAGGCAAGGTCGACGGAGCCGGAAAGATCCTCGGCGCCCTCGTCGCGACGGCGAAGCGCGGCGTGGTCCGCAACCGCACCAAGCAGGACGCAGACCTCTCCGGCCTCGTCGCCCACTGGGCCGTGCTCGCCAGGTTGGACCGCGCCATCGTCTCCACCGCGGACGGCGCAGGGGTCTCGATGCGCGTGCGTGACACCGAGACGATGCGCCACCAGCTCCGCCGGGTGGCCCAGCTGCACGTCGAGATGCTGCGCCGCGTCGACGAGCTCCAGAAGACCTACCAGACAGGGTTCGCGGGCTGGGTGTCCGCGGACGCCTGGCGCAGGTACTTCGAGTGACGGTGCAGTCCCGGCCGCTGACGACCCTGCGGGACCTCGTCCCGGCCAGGGAGCTCTTCACCAACCTCGTCCAGCGGGAGCTGCGGGGCAAGTTCAAGACCACGGCGCTGGGTTGGCTCTGGTCGCTGGCCAACCCGGTCGCCCAGGTCATCATCTTCACGATCGTCGTCAAGTTCATCTTCCGGGTCGAGCCCGAGACCGGCGTCAACGGTCTCAACTCGTTCCCGGTCTGGGTGCTCTGCGGGATCATCACGTGGAACTTCTTCACGACCGGCGCGACCATGAGCATGCTGTCGCTGACGGGCAACGCCAACCTCGTGCAGAAGGCGGCGTTCCCGCGGGCGCTCCTCGTCGGGTCCGCGACGGCGGCTCAGGGCGTCACCTCGCTCATCGAGTTCGCCGTCCTGCTGGTCCTGCTCGTCGTCCTCGGCGCCATGCCCTTCCTGTGGCTGCCCCTCGCGCTCCTGGCGCTGCTGGCCGTCCTCGCGTTCACCACCGGGATCGGTCTGCTCCTCTCGATCGCCAACGTCTACTTCCGCGACACGTCGCACCTGATGGTGATCGTCTTCCAGCTGTGGTTCTATGCGACGCCGGTGATCTACCCCTACGAACACCTGACCAAGGTCGTGACCAACGAGTGGGTGTTGCTCCTCTACAAGGCCAACCCGATGGTCTCTGCGGTGAACATCGTGCGTGACGCGCTCTACTACCACCGTTGGCCCGGTGTGGCCTCGGTGGGCTACCTCGTGGTCGCCTCCGTCGCCGTGCTCGTCATCGGCTGGGCCGTGTTCCGCCGCTTCGAACCGCGTCTGGCGGAGGAGATATGAGACAACCGGCTGTCTCCGTCCACGACGTCCACAAGGGCTTTCGGCTCTACCACGAGCGCAACGCCTCCCTCAAGAGCGTCCTCCTGCGCGGGAGCCGGTCCAACTTCGAGGTCTACGAGGCCCTGAAGGGAGTGACCTTCGAGGTCGAGGCCGGGCACACCTTCGGCCTGCTCGGAGGCAACGGGTCAGGCAAGTCGACGATGCTCAAGTGCATCGCCGGCATCCTCGTCCCCGACTCCGGCACGATCCAGACGCGCGGACGCGTCGCCTCCCTGCTCGAGCTCGGCTCCGGCTTCCACCCGGAGCTATCCGGGCGCGACAACGTCTTCCTCAACGCCTCGATCCTCGGGCTGTCCCGCAAGGAGACCGCTGCACGTTTCGACGACATCGTCGACTTCTCCGGCATCCGGGAGTTCATCGACTCTCCGGTGAAGAACTACTCGTCGGGCATGTACGTCCGACTGGGATTCTCGGTGGCGATCCACATCCAGCCCGACCTCTTCCTCGTCGACGAGGTGCTGGCGGTCGGCGACGAGCAGTTCCAGCGCCAGTGCGCCGCGAAGTTCGGCGAGCTCCAGACCCAGGGCACGACGATCGTGCTCGTCACCCACTCGATGGGGCAGGTGCGCGACCTGTGCGACTCCGCCCTGTGGCTGGACCGGGGCACGCAACGGGCGCTCGGCGACGCGGGCACGGTGGTGTCCGCCTACCTCGACGAGCAGGACCGGCTCGGCTCGTCGCACGAGGTCATCGGGGCCATCGCCATGGACCTTCGCGACGACACCGACCGAGAGGTGACCGACGTCGCCTCCGGCACCCCGCTGACTCTTCGCGTCGAGGCACAGATGAACCAACCCGTGGCGACGGTGAACCTCCGGGTCGAGCTCCTCGACGACCGGGGGCTGCCCCTCGTCGACGGCTCGCAGGACGTTCCCGTCGTCGGCGGGTCCGCCCGCGCCTCGGTCGACCTGCCGGGCCTGCCTCTCCAGGCCGGCGAGTACGTCGTCCGCGCGTGGTTCGATGCCGAGGGCCAGGAGCACGCCTCGTGTGCGTCCTACCACTTCCTCGTCGAGGGGGGCGGCAAGCACTTCGCCCTGCTGTCCACCCCGCTCCGGTTTGAGTCCTGAGGGCTGCCCGACGGCGGTCGGGCAGCGTTCGGCCGCCGTCGGGCAACGCTCCGGGCAGCGTTCGGCCGGCGCAGCTCTCGGGCAGCTGGAAGCGCCCGGCTCAGCTCCAGCCGCAGGCGTGGATGCGGTAGAGCGTGGACTGCCCGCTGCGTGCGACCACCTCGAAGGTGCTCGAGGGCTTGACGGCTGCGACTCCCGACCAGAACCGCACTGACGGTTCGTTGGCGAACTCCATCGGTCCGCTCGTGACGACGTAGCGGGCGTCGAGCTGCTTGGCGTACGCGCAGGCCTGGGGGTCCTGGGCGATGCGGTCCACGTGGAGCGAGAGGTACGAGGCGGCAACACTGGGTGTCGACGCCGTGGAGTACGACACGACGGGGACCCCGCTCAGGGCGTAGATCAGCGGACTGCCGTCCCAGCCGTGGTTGATGATCCGCTGGCCCGCGGGCACGTACCGGCCGAGGGTGGTGAAGAACGCCTGTTCCTGCCGCGTGATCAAGGCGCTGCGGTTGTTGTCGTCGCTGACGGGGAACGTGGTCCGGAGCACCTCGATCCGGGTCTCGCGGTCACCGAGGCCGCTCGCCCACAGGAAGGCCGCGAGGCCGAGGACGACGGCGAGCGCGCTGGCCACCAGCCTGACCGACCGTGCGGGCCGGAGCGCAGGCAGCGAGCTCCCGAGCCTGCGGACGCCGGGACGCAGGGCCGCCATCAAGCGGTCGCAGGCCGTGACCGCCCCCAGCGTCGCGAGCATGATCGAGGTGATGCTGAGGAAGGCCGCGACGCGGTGCCGGTCGTGGTACCAGATGCCGCTCAGGGCGTTGCCCAGCGGATCGGTCGACTGGGTCGAGGCGTAGAGCCCGATCCACACGACGTAGGCCGTGACGAGCCAGTGGCGGCGGGTCCGCATCGCGACGATGACGCCCCCGAGCACCAGGGCGGTGACGGGGATGAAGGCGGTGTTGACCCACGGGGTGGACGTGGCGTTCGTGATCGCCTGGCCCACGGACTGCGGCACCGACTCGCCCGGCGCCCAGACAGCCTGCACCATCTGCTGGACCGCGGCCGTGCGGTAGGCGACGACGGTGGCGAGGGGGGCCACGACGAGGGTGCCGACGGTGCGGATGAGCACGCCGCGCGGCGGCCGGACCCGCAGGAGCAGCCAGTCGACAGCCGTCGTCCCGGCGGCGATGACGAGCATGAGCGCCGCGGAGAAGACGGTGTTGGGGTGCGCGAGGAACATGGTGGGCACGGCCGCCACGAGGAGCACGTAGATCTGTGGGCGGGTCAGCAGAGGGACGCCGGCGCTGTCCGGTCCGGCCAGCGCCAGCGCGGCGGGCGTCCGATCCGACGTCTCGTCCGGTGCCACCTCGGTGGTCGCAACGACGCGCCGACCACCGCCGTTGCCGTCGCCGTTGCCGTTGTCGGACTCGAGGCGCGAGCTCGCCCGCTGGTCGAGCCACTCCAGGACGATGGCGAGCAGTGCGGGGTAGAGCGCGATCGCGAGGATGTTGGGCAGGACGCCGCCCCACGTGAACATGAAGGTCGGGAAGGCCACGAAGCAGGCTGACAGGACGCCGCTCCACAGCGTGACGCTGGTGCGCTGGGTGATCAGCTGGTTGGCGAGGAACACGCAGCCGGCAGCGAACACGGCGAGCATGCCCACATCCATCGCATTGATCGCGAGGGGGACCGACGCGCCCGTGAGCTCCGCGACGGGAACCGTGAAGCCGTGCCAGAGCGAGGGGTAGAACCCCCGGAGGTTCTCGCCAAGGCCGCCGATCTGGGCGAAGTCGAAGGGGTTGACGTTGCCGGTCTCGATGCCCCAGCGCACGTGGCTGGCCTGGTAGGGGATGTCAGGCGCCTGCGGGAACTCGTCGGGAACCGCGACCCCACGGATGTAGCTCAGTGTGGCCAGCAGGAAGCCGCTCCCGATGCCGAGGCACCACACCGCGCCGAGCCCGAGGTCGGGTCGCAGCGGCGCGGCCCCGGCGAGCACGCGGACGACGACGGCGACGACCAGCGCGGCGGCCAGGCTCACCCCGAGCAGGATCGGGCCGTATGCCGCCACGCCCACGCCGTTGAGCAGCTCGGCGAGCGCGACGACGGCACCGGACAGGAGCGGGGCCAGACCGATGGCGGCAGGTAGCCTGAGCCCCATGACGAGCCCGATGATCCCCCCGGGGGCGAAGAGAAGGCCCACGGCCGCGAGGATGGCGGGCATGGCCTCGTGCCAGTTCGTCATGAAGGCGGGGGAGTCTCTCGTGAAGGTCGCGGGTGGTCGCCTCATGCTACAAGCGGTCCGCGAGGCCCGGTGACCGCGGTCCCCGGGGGTGGGCACGGTGACGAGGGCGCGACGTGGACGGTCGTGCAGCGTGGGCTGGTGCCGGACCCGCACGCCCCGGCTGGTGCCGACCCCGTGTACGTGCGCGGGGCGCACCTGCCGGCAGGGCGTCGTGACGTCCTCTCGGTGCCACCGGGGGCGACGCTCGGTCTCGACACGTATGCGGGCGGGTTTCCCGCTCACGGCTGGCACGAGCTGACCGGTCGGCGCCAGGGGCGCTTCCGCGCGCAGCTCGCCGGCCACGGCAGCCTGCGCCTCTTCGGCGTCGGGCCCGGGGGAGGGCGGCGCCTGCTCGACGAGTGGCAGGTCGCCGGCACCAGCCTGACGTGCGAGGCGGCCCTGCGCCTTGACGGTCCGGACGAGTGGGTCTGGGCCGAGCTCACCTCAGGGACCCCGTCGGGGGTGTGCGCCTCGGCGCTCGCGTACGAGGTCGAGGGGCCGGTCCGCACCGTCAGCATCGGCGCGGTCATCACGACCCTCGACCGTCCGGACTTCTGTCTGGCCGTGCTCGCGGCCCTGGCCCGGGTCGATCCGGGTGTGCTCGACCGTGTCGTCGTCGTCGACCACGGCAGCACGCCGGTGAGCCAGTCGGCCGGTTTCGCCGAGGTCGCCGGGCGGCTGGGAGATCGGCTGGAGCTGATCAGCCAACCGAACCTCGGTGGCTCGGGAGGGTTCTCGCGCGGCATGGCCGAGCTGCTCGCCCCCGGGCCTGACGGCTCGGCCGGCGCCATCACCCATGTGCTGCTCCTGGACGACGACATCGTCCTCGACCCCGAGGTCGTCGAGCGCGCCGCGGCCGCGGCGGCACTCGGCCACGACGGGCTGATCGGCGCCCACATGCTCTACTCCAGCGCGCCGACCATGCTGCACTCGACCGGTGAGGTCATCGATCCCCGGGCCTTCATCTGGCGCACCCCTCCGGACGGCGCGGCCCTGGTGGACCTCGGCGATCAGCCCGCGTCCAGCGTCCCCGCGGTTCGCCGCTCACACGTCGTCGACTACTCCGGTTGGTGGATGTGCCTGGTGCCCGCGGACCTCCTGCGGGACTCGGGGCTGAGCATGCCCTTCTTCATCAAGTGGGACGACGTGGAGCTCGGCCTGCGAGCCCGGAAGCTCGGCCGTCGGACCCGGACGCTCCCCGGCATCGGCGTGTGGCACGTCCCCTGGGTCGACAAGGACACCGCGGTCGACTGGCAGGTCTTCTACCTCACCCGCAACCGGCTGGTCACGGCCGCGCTCCACGGCCCTGCGCTACCTCTACGACTGGTCGTCGGCGTCGCCGCGCGAGCCGCCGAGCACACCGTCACGATGGCCTACGGCGCCGCGGACCTCGCACTCGAGGGGCTGAGGGCCTTCAGCGCCGGTCCGGAGGCACTGGTCGCCGAGCAGTCCCGCGGTCTCGGCGCCGTGCGCGAGCGCCAGGAGCGCTTCCTGCGGACGACAGCCGGCGAGCCGGATCGGTCGCGCCCGACCCCCACCCTTCCCGACCAGGGCCCCGGCGCGGCGAGCGCTCCGGAGCGGAGCAGTCTCGGCGGGGCGCTGCTGCGCGCGTTCGTCTGGGCACCGGCCCAGCGGCATACGACCCTCGTCCCCCTTCGGGACGCAGACGTGGCCCGGCTCGGAGGGTTGGACCTGGCGACTATCGTCAGCCCCACCGGCCAACCCCACCCGGCGCGGGTGCGCGACCGGAGGCTGGCACGTCGCCAGCTGTGGGCCATCGGCACCGAGACGGCGCGGGTGCTGGTCCGCTGGCGGCGGCTCCGGGCTGACTACCGGCGGGAGGCCCCCACGATGACCTCACCGCAGGCGTGGGACGGCATGGTGCGCGCGGGCTGACCTCGTCGAGCTCCGGGGAGCGCGCGACCGGGTCGTGCAAGCGTTTCGATGCGTGCCGTATGTCACGATTGAGTCCCAATTGACCCACATGTCGGTAGAGCGTGGAGCGGGTCCGATCCAATGGCCACCACGGGGGGAGGACTGGCCTGCTCCGACGTCGAAGGAGAGTCATGTCAGGTGTCAGGGTCTTCCGCATGGGGGTCGCGGTCGCGATCGCCCTGTTCGTCGGGATGCCTCCCGCCGAGAGTCACGCCGACTCTCTGTCGCTGCCGTCGACGGGCAGCGTGGAGATCAGCGGACGCGGGTTCGGTCACGGGATGGGGATGTCCCAGTGGGGCGCCCAGGGGGCGGCCCTGCAAGGGCTGACGTGGTCACAGATCATCGCCTTCTACTTCCCCGGCACGACCCTCGCGAGCCAGGGCGACCCGGCACTGCGGATCGGCATCACGGCCGACACCGACGGCGCGACCGAGGTGGTCGCGGCCCCGGGGCAGACCCTACGGGTGGGCACCGACGCGGCGACGCCGTTGCCGACCAGCCCGACGACGACGGCCTGGCGCGTGACCCGACGAGGAGCCGGGCTCACCGTCAGCTCCTGGGACCAGACCGGTGCCGCGTGGGTCGAGTACACCCCGCCGGGGTATGCCGCGGGCGCGGCGCTGCCGACTCCGGTCGTCTTCGACAACCCGACCACCCATCGGACGCGGCTCACGCTGCCCGGGGGCGTCCGGCGCGACTACCCCGACGCCATCGGCGCCGCCGTCAACGGCAGCGGGTTGAGCACCTTCAACGGCACGACGTTCGAGCCGTACCTGGTCAGCGTCGTGGGAAGCGAGATGCCGACCTCCTGGCGTGCCGACGCGCTGCGCAGCCAAGCCGTCGCCGCGCGGACGTACGCGGCCTACGAGAAGGCCCACCCGCGGTGGGGCTCCGCGTACGACGTCTGCGACTCGACGTCGTGCCAGGTCTACCGCGGTATCGCCGACTACCGCTCGGACGGCAGCCTCATCAGCGACTACCGCAACGCTGCCGTCAGCGCCGCGACGACCGCCACGGCGGGCATGACGGTGCGCTACGCGGGGGCAGCCGCGCTCACGATGTTCTCCTCCTCGAACGGTGGCTGGACGGTGGCCGGCAGCGTGCCCTACCTCGTCGCGCAGCCGGACCCCTATGACGCGTCGACCTCTGGCTCGACCTGGTCGATCAGCGGGTCGACCGGCTTCCGCACCAAGCTCGAGAGCGCCTACCCGGCCATCGGCTCGCTCCGGAACGTCGTGCTGACCCGGGACGGCCACGGCGAGTGGGGCGGCCGGGTGCTGTCGGCCGACCTCGTCGGGACGTCTGGCACCGCCTCGAAGGTCTCCGGAGAGCGCATCCGCTCCCTGCTCGGCATCCGGTCCAACTGGTTCACCCTGACCGACGTCGACCACCTGCGCCGTGACCTCACCGGCGACGGCCAGCCGGATGTCCTGGGCGTCACGCCGAGCGGCCTGCTCATGCGGCTGCCGGGGAAGGCTCCCGCGGCGGGCGTGGGCTTCGGCTCGGGCACGTCTCTCGGGCCGGGGTGGCAGACCCTCGACATGCTCCAGACGGCGGGAGACCTCGACGGGAACGGCCGCGCCGACATCCTCGGGCGGGTCCGCGCCACCGGGCAGCGGGTGTGCTACCCCCTGTCGGCGGTCGGGACCATCGGCACCCGGGTGCCGGTTCGGGGGGACTGGTCGGCCTTCGGCGAGCTCATCGGGGTCGGCGACCTGACCTCCGACGGCCGGGCCGACTTCATCTCCCGGCGCGACGACGGCCGGCTCATGCTCTTCCAGGGCGACGGCACGTGCGGTGGCTGGACCACGTCGGTGGACCTCGGTCCCGGCTGGAACGCCATGGACGTGATCATCGGCGTCGGTGACGCCGACCGCGACGGGAACGCCGACATCATCGCGCGCGAGCGTGCCACCGGCACCCTGTGGCTCTACACCCGGGACGGCGTCTCCCGGTGGACCTCGCGGGTCGACCTCGGGTGGGGCTGGAACGCGATGACCCAGCTCGTGCCGGTCGGTGACGTCGACGGCCTGGGCGGCGCCGACGTGCTCGCGCGGGACTCGTCGGGGCAGGCCTGGCTCTACCCGGACCTCGGTGGTGGCGTCTGGAAGGGCCGCAGCGCCGTGCCCCTGCCGCCGAGCAGCTACGTGGGTCTCAACTGACCGACGCGCATGCGTGAGGGGGTGCGCCTGGTCGGCGCACCCCCTCTCGGCATTCTGGCGTCTCGGCCCGGGCTGGGCTCAGGCGAAGGTGATCGCTCCGGTGCCGCGGTTCCACCGCAGCACGCCCTTCGTGAAGCTCTGCTGGGCTCCGTAGGACGTCTTGACGACGTCGCCCTTCGGGGTGCCCATGCTGCCGGTGAGGAAGCCTCGCTGCCGGTAGAAGTAGTCCATCCCGCCCTCGGTGTGCACCGTCTGGCCGGTGGCCGTGTTGTAGTAGACGGTGCCGCCCTCGAAGCGCTGCTGCCAGAAACCGTTGACGAGAGACATACGCTCGACAGGCAGTCGCAGCACGCCGTAGGAACCGTTGGCCGTGTAGACCCAGTAGCCGCGGATGGCGCCCTCGGTGAACGTGCCCACGCTCGAACGGGTCATCGTCAGGGTCTTGCCCTTGTCCAGCTCGACGTACCACCCGGCCGGTGTGGACACCTCGTCGGTCCACGGGTAGCCGCCCCAGTTCGTCCAGCCGAGCTGGCGCCACATGCCGTCGAGACCCGGGCCCATCCAGCGCACGCCGAACCGCGGCGTCGTGTAGAAGCGTGCCCCGCCGGAGGCGACCGTCTCGTTCATGCCGGCGCCGACGGCCGTCTCCGCCATCCACACCGGCCCCCACTTCGGCGCACCGCCGGTGCTGGCGTAGCGCGAGTAGAGCGGGCTCGAGGTGTAGGAGATCAGCTGTGACACCCGGGTGCGCAGGCTGGGCAGGAGCGCGTACAGGTTGGTGCCCGGGCACTCGGTGAAGTTCACGTCCCGGTGCCCGATGATCATCGGCAGGGTGTAGGTGCCGACGTTCGGGTAGCGCGTCGTCGCGGCCCCGCCGTGCCACTGGGTCGTGCCGGTGCCGTTGCGGTAGACCCCGCTGAGACGCCAGGCGATGACGCGGGCCAGGATGTCCATGCCGGCCGCGGTCGGCGTCGCCGTCATGTAGTTGCCGAGCATGGAGACGCCGAAGCTGTCCTCGTTGAAGCCGAGGGCGTGGGCCCCCTGCACCGCCACGTTGAGTCCGCCGTAGCGGCCCTCGAAGGCCTGGCCGTACTTGTCGACGATGACGTTGTAGCCGATGTCGCACCACCCCTGGACCTTGGTGTGGTAGGCGTAGATCGATCGCACGATGGCGGCGGAGTCGGCCGCGGTGTAGTTGTTCGAGCCGGCATCGTGGTGCACGACGACGCCGTTGACGGTCCGGCCGACGGTCGGGATGCAGCCGTTCCGCAGGGACTCGTCGGCCCCCCACTGGGCGCGGGTGCGGATGACGGGCTTGCTGGTCAGGGCCACCGCGCTGCCTGCAGGCGCGACGCTGGGCGCGTCAGCCGGCGAGGCGCCGGGGTCGATCTCGTCGATCCGGGCGTGCGCCAGTCGTGCGTCGCCCGCAGGGAAGCGGAGCTGGACGGTCGTGGCGTCACCGATCCACATCGGGTCGGTGGCGTGGCGCCCCGACGTGCGACCCCCGGAGTCGACCATCATGGTGTCGGCGACGGGGGTCCAGGACGACCAGGTGCCGTCCTTCTGCTGGGTCCGCCAGGCAACGGCCAGCACACTGCCGGGCGCGACGTCGGCGGGCCACGAGAGCCCGACGAGCTTGCCGTGGACGGGGATGTCGACCGTCTGGTCCGCGATGCCGAGCGGCGCTGCGGGTGCAGCGGGTGCCGCAGCCCGGGCGGCAGTGCGCGGAGCCGCCGAGGGCGACGCGGCAGCCGGAGCAGCCGACTTGGCCGGCGTGGCGGAGCCGGTGACCTGGGCCGCGCGAGCCCGCAGCTCGGCGTCCGGTGCGGCGGCTCGGGCGTGCGGCCGCAGGACGGACAGGTCCGTGCTCGAGACCGCCGTCTTGACGGGGTGCGGGCTCGGTGCGGCGTCCGCACCTGCGCCGCCGAGTGCGGGGGCGAGCGTCACGGTGCTCGCCACCAGCAGGCCGCAGGTGCTGCGCGCCATCCAGACGCGGGGTTTGAAGGTCGATTTCGTACGGGTTTTATCGGTCATATCGCCAGATCCATTCGCGTCAGGAAACGTGACCGATGCTACATATGGGATCAAAGTGGCGAAAGTCGAAAGTGGGACAATAAGCCGTATTGGCCAACCTGTGATGTGGCGTTTACCCCAGGTCGACCAGGAGGTCGGGCTCGGTGCGCTCGCGCACCTGCTCCTCGCTGACCCCGGGTGCGAGCTCGCGCAGCACCAAACCGGCCGGCGTGACGTCGAGGACGCACAGGTCGGTGATGATGCGCTGCACGACGCCGCGGCCGGTGTAGGGCAGCGAGCACTCCTTGACGATCTTGTAGGAGCCATCCCGGGCGTTGTGCTCCATGAGCACGATGACCTTCTTGGCGCCGTGGACGAGGTCCATCGCGCCGCCCATGCCCTTGACCATCTTGCCGGGGATCATCCAGTTGGCGATGTCGCCGCCCTGGCTGACCTGCATGGCGCCGAGGATGGCGGCGTCGACCTTGCCGCCGCGGATCATCCCGAAGCTCGTGGCGGAGTCGAAGAAGGCGGCACCCTTGCGCAGGGTGACGGTCTCCTTGCCGGCGTTGATGAGGTCGGGGTCCTCGTCGCCGTCGAGGGGGTAGGCGCCGACGCCGAGGATGCCGTTCTCCGACTGGAGCACGATCTCGACGTCGTCGGGCACGTAGTTGGGCACCAGGGTAGGCAGCCCGATGCCGAGGTTGACGTAGGCGCCGTCACTCAGCTCGGCGGCGGCGCGGGCGGCCATCTGCTCACGGGTCAGTGCCATCTCAGGCCTCCTGCTCGGTCTGGGTCGAGGCGACGCGCGGACGGACGGTGCGGCGCTCGATGCGCTTGTCCGAGGCCTGCTCGGGGGTCAGCGGCAGCACCCGCTGGACGAAGATGCCCGGCAGGTGGATCTGGTCGGGGTCGAGCTCACCCGGCTCGACGAGCTCCTCGACCTCGGCGACCGTGACGCGACCGGCCATGGCACAGAGCGGGTTGAAGTTGCGGGCGGACTGGTTGAAGACGAGGTTGCCGTGGCGGTCACCCTTCGCTGCCCGCACGAGGCCGAAGTCCGTCGTGATGGCCTGTTCGAGGACGAACGTCTTGGTCTCGCCCATCCACTCGAAGTCCTGGGTCTGCTTGGGCGGGGAGGCGACCGCGATGTTGCCGGCGTCGTCGTAGCGCCAGGGGAGCCCGCCGTCGGCGATCTGGGTGCCGACACCCGTCATCGTGAAGAAGGCGCCGATGCCGGAGCCGCCGGCGCGCAGCCGCTCGGCCAGGGTGCCCTGCGGCGTCAGCTCGACCTCGAGCTCACCGGAGAGGTACTGCCGCTCGAACTCCTTGTTCTCACCGACGTAGGAGCTGATCATCCGACGGATCCGCTTGTCCCGCAGCAGGATGCCGAGTCCCCAGTCGTCGACGCCACAGTTGTTCGAGACGGCCTCGAGACGAGTGAGGCCGGCGTCGTGGATGGCTGCGATGAGAACGGAGGGGATGCCGCAGAGGCCGAAACCGCCGACCGAGAGCGACATTCCGTCGCTGATCCCGGCGATGGCCTCCTGGGGGGTGGAGACGACTTTGTCCATGGCCGGACTCTATCCACGTAGGTGGCCGGGGGTGGCGTGGGGTCGCCCCACACGACGAGCCCGACGTGTGGTCGCCGAGCACGTATGCCGGCCGGCCGGCATACGTGCTCGGCGCCGGCTTGGAGGAGCAGACGTCATGCAGACGAATGACAGCGGTGTCATTCTCGGCGGATGAGAAGAACAGGCGTGTAATTCGTTGGAACGCCTTGTGATGGCTGTGACTGGAGTGCATAAATGGGGCGGCAGTAAACCCTTTTTGACCCAGAATCAACCCCTCCCGGCCTGACAAGAGGTTCACCATGGCCCTGCGCCGACGCCCGCTGTGGCTGGCCGTCGCACTCCCTGTGCTCACGGTGCCCCTGTGCGTGTCCTCCGCAGCAGCGGTCCAGGCCCCGCCGACCCGGCCGTTGCCCGGCGGCCTCGACGTCTACGTGCCCTACCAGGCCCAGACGATCTGCGACCCGGTGCCGCGTCCCGGCGTCGTGGCCTTCGCCCGGCTGATGACCTCGCACTACGGGATGGGCTCGCTAGGCCTGATGGGTCGCACCTGCGGCCACGACGTCTCGGAGCACTACGACGGCCGGGCGTGGGACTGGATGCTCAACGTCAAGAACCCGTCGCAGGAAGCCGTCGCGCAGTCCGTGCTGACGTGGCTCACGGCACCGGACAAGAGCGGCGTCAAGGGCGCCATGGCCCGCCGCTTCGGGATCATGTACATCATCCACAACAAGAAGATGTGGCGGTCCTACGCCCCGGAGCGCGGGTGGGCCCCCTACTCCGGCTCGTCGCCGCACACCGACCACATCCACTTCAGCTTCAACTACGACGGCGCGGCCGGTCGCACGTCGTGGTGGACGGGCGTCCCGACGCGCAGCTACCTCACCTCCCTGCCGCCGGCAGGCGCGACCCTCCCGACGACCCCGCCGAAGCCCCCCACCACGTCCACGACCCCGGTGCCGCGCAAGCCCGGCGCGCTCTCGCCGGGCATGCGGTCCGAGGCGGTGCGCCAGCTGCAGGCGCGCCTCGGCAACCTGCCCACCACCGGCTTCTTCGGGGACCAGACCAGGGCCAGGGTCATCGCCTACCAGGCGTTCGTGGGCCTGCCGCGGACCGGAGCCGCCGACCTGACCACGCAGGCGGTCCTCGCGTCTCGCGGCTGGAGGAGCGTCACGGCCGCCTACCCGACCCTGCGGCTCGGCACGACCTCGACCGCCGTCCGGACATTGCAGGCGAAGCTCGGTGCGCTGCCGACGACGGGCTTCTACGGGAACCAGACGACCGCGCGGGTCAAGGCCTACCAGAGGTTCGTCGGGCTGCCGCAGACCGGCGTCGCCGACCCGGTCACGCAGGCCCGGTTGTGGGTACGCGGCTGGACCGGCGCGACAGGGGCCCCGGCGCACGCGCCCGCGCCCGCACCGAAGACCTATCCGACCCTGCGGCTCGGGATGACCTCGGCCGCCGTCAGGACGTTGCAGGCGAAGCTCGGTGCGCTGCCGACGACGGGCTTCTACGGGAACCTGACGACGGCGCGGGTCAAGGCCTACCAGAAGTTCGCGGGCCTCCCGCAGACCGGTGTGGCCGACTCCAGGACCCAGCTGAACCTCTTCGCCCACGGTTGGTCGGCCACGGCCAGGACGGTGGCGCTCCTGAGCCCGCCGCAGCCGGATCCCCTTGACAGCACAGCAATGCCGATGGTTCCGACGGTGGTCACCGCGGACCTGCGCACCACGACAACCGGGAGGAGTTCTGCCATGACTGTCTACGCCAGCATGTCGTCACGCACCAGCGCCGGGGTTGCCAGCGTCGACGTCGGCACGAGCTACACCGCCTACAAGAGCCTGACGCTGGCGACCGGGTCGCGCGGCGCTGCCGTGCGGGTGCTGCAGCGAGCCCTCGGCGGCCTAGCCGTCGACGGCGTCTTCGGGACGGTGACCCGCGACAAGGTCGTCTCCCTCCAGCGCTCGCTGGCCCTGCCACAGACGGGCGTCGTGACGGCTGACCTCTGGGACGTTCTCGAGGCGCGCGACTTCCCGTTCGTGGCCGACCGGTCGACGGTGCTGCGCGCGGGGGACACCGGCCCGCAGGTCATGGCGGTGCAGCGGCTGCTCGGGGTGAACCAGACGGGTGTCTTCGACCTCGCGACACGTGAAGCCGTCAAGGTGGCGCAGGCGCGTGCCGGGCTGGCGAGCACCGGCGTGGTGGCGTCCCGCACGTGGTCGCTCTTCGACCGGCTGTCCGCCTGAGTCCCTTGTCCCTCAGGCGTTCTCGCGTGCGTCGACGCTGACGCCCTCGGCGGCGAGACGGTCGCCCAGATCGCCGCGCCCACCGCGCACGAGCACGATCGAGCCGTCGGCCGCCCAGGCGGCCAGCGCCTGGCGCAGCACCTCCTCGAGGCCGCCCGCGAGGGCGACGCGAGGCGACGGGCCCCAGTCGGCGACCGCCGCGACGAGAGCCCCGTATGCCGTGTCGGCCCCACCCGCGGCCAGAGCGACGTCGTCCGGCTCGGCGTCGGACATCGGGGAGAAGAGGTCACCGTGGGTGGACAGCTCGCGTGCCTCGTCGACGGCGCCCGGCGCGTCGCCGGCCTCAGGGTGGCTGCGGGCGAGCGCGGGAAGCGAGACGAGGACGGCGTCGCCGCCGTGGCCGGCGGCCGCAGCGGGGGAGTCGGTGACGAGGACGTCGGCCCCCGTGGCTGCGTCGCCGACGACGACGGTGGCACCGACCGACCACGTCGCCAGGGCCCAGTAGAGCGAGCGCCAGTGCGCGGGAAGGTCGAGGCCGACCGTCGTGCCGGGGCCCGCCGAGGCGTCGTCCTGGAGGAGGTTCGCGGCCTTGGACACCCAGTTGGCGAGGACGCGCGCGCTCAGCTCGATGCGCTCACCCTCGGTGGGCCCGGGGAGGTCGTCGTACCACGTGAGGCGCGGCCGCCCCGGGTCGGACGCCACCATCCGCACCAGCACGTCGCGGGGCGGGACCGTCGTCATGCCGTCCGTCGTCATGCGCCCCAGCGTAAAGGGGGCACCGGCGTCCACAGCATGCGCCGGCACGCGTCGAGACGCGTCGACACCCGTCGGCACGCCCCCCGACACGCGAGGGCGGGACGACAGCACGCCCAGCGGCATACTCCGGGAACTAGAGTCGGAGCACCATGACGGATGCGTTGCCACAGGGCTCCCCGGTGCGGGGCCACCGGTCCGCCGGGACTGCCGGAGCCTCCCGCCACCTCGAGCGCGCGGCCGGGACGGACGACTCGACGGGATCGGCCGCGCTGCGCATCGCCATCGTCGGTCCGACCCACCCGCACAAGGGCGGGGTCGCGGCACACACGACGATGCTGGCCCACCACCTGGTGGAGGCCGGGCACGACGTGACGCTGGTCTCGTGGGCGCACCTCTACCCCTCAGGGCTGCACCACGCGGACGCGTCGGTGCCCGACGGCCAGCCGGAGGTGCCCCCCTTCCCGCGGACGATCCGCGCGCTCAGCTGGGCTCGCCCCGACACCTGGGTGCGCGCCGGACGGCGCCTGCGCGAGGTCGACGCCATCCTCGTCGTCCACGTGATGCCCGCGGTCGTCCCTGCGCATCTCGTGCTGCTCCGGGCCGCCGGCGCGGTGCCGGGCGCGCCCGGCCCTCGACCGCAGTCGGTGGTCGTGTGCCACAACGTCCTCCCGCACGAGTCGCACGTCGGCGACGCCCGCCTCATGTCGATGCTCTTCGCGCGGGTCGACTCGGTCCTCGTGCACGGCGCGGACCAGGCGCGGGTGGCGCACGACCTCGGCGCCCGTCGGGTGTCCGTGGCCGAGCTGCCCCCGCACCTTCCCGGCGGGGACCCCGTCGCGCGGGGCCAACGGCCCGGTCCCACCCGGTTGCTCGCTCTCGGACTCATCCGCGAGCACAAGGGGATCGACGTCCTCCTGCGCGCCATGCGGTCGGTCCCCGACGTGACGCTGACCGTCGCCGGTGCGATCTGGGGCGCCAACCGCGACGTCATCACCGACCTCGCGGCCGACCCTGCACTCGCGGGCCGGGTGGAGATCCGCGAGGGCTACGTGCCCGCCGATGCGCTGGCCGCGCTGCTCGCCGACCACGACGTCCTCGCCCTGCCCTACCGGTCGGCGACGGCGTCGCAGAACGTCATCCTCGGCCACGCGCACGGTCTGCCGGTGCTCGCCTCCGACATCGCGCCGTTCTCGCAGCAGGTGGTCGACGGCGTCAACGGGCTGCTCGTCCCGCCCGAGGACGAGCGCGCCCTGGCGGGCGCGCTGCGCCGGCTCAACGACCCTGAGGTGCGGCGCCGACTCGCCGAAGGGGTCCAGACGCCGGACCTGTCGGGACCGTGGGCGCACTACCTCGGCACGCTCGAGGCCTTGTCCGTCGACGAGAACGTGCTGCTCGGCGCCGCCGCCGGGTGGCCGTATGCCGCCGTCTCCGGCCCGCTCCACGGGGACGGTCCCGAGGACGACCTCGACGACGACCTCAACGACGACCTCGACGACGACCTCGACGACGACCTCGACGACGACCTCGACGGCGACCCGGACTCCGCGTCGCCGGGCGGCGGCCGGGTGGGGAACCCGGTGGGGGCGCCGGGGGCGGTCGCCCGCGGCCGACGTCTCGTCTCGGGCGCGGCCCGCCGCGTCGCCGGCCGGGCCCGGCGCACGGCCACGCGGGCCGTCGCCGCTCGCCGTCCGCTCGTCTCCCTGCGCCCCGACGACCTCCCCGAGTGGGTGCTCGCCACCGACGTGCTCGGCGAGCCGGACGAGGCCGACGACGCCCGTCGGCTCTCGCGCATCCTCGGCCTGCCACGGTCGCTCGACAGCGTCTCGGCCTGGGCCGCTCTCGGGGCGCTGGCGGCGATCCTGCGCGTGCGCGACGACGGCCGGCGCAGTGCGGTCATCGTCGACGAGGGCGGCACGCGGTCCCTGCTGTCACGGTGGGCCAGGGCCGTCGGTTTCGCGCCCGTGGAGATCGACTTCACCGGCTCCCACCCGAGCGTGGCGGCGCTCGACGTCGACACCGGCTCCCTCGACGTCATCGTGCGGATCCACCCCACCGGCTGCGACGCCGACGACGTCGACCACGTGCTCGAGCAGGCGTCGTGGGCGCTCCGCTCCGGCGGACTGCTCGTCGTCACGATCCCGATCGGGCCGCGCGCGGCCGAGGGCGCGGTCGGCCCGGCAGACGTGCGCGGCATCCTCGCGCGGGCCCACGACCTCGGTTTCGTGCTCGTGGGGGACCTCGACGGGGACGTCAACGCGCGGATGCGGGATGCGGCGTCACGTGCGCGCGCCGACGACGCGGCATACGGCCTCGTCCGGCTGACCCTGCGGCGGCGCTGAGCACCCCCGTGCCCCTGCGATGATGGTGCGGACATGACGCGCAAAAAGATCCTCACCGTCCTTCGCGTGGCCATCGCGCTCATCACGCTCGCTGCCGTCGTCTATGCGATTGTCCACAACTGGGCCGAGGTCTCGGTCCACCTCGACCAGATCTCGTGGTCGACGTTCCTCTGGTCGACGCTGGCCGCCGCCGTCGGCACCTGGCTGACGATGATCGGGTGGAAGACGCTGCTGCGCGATCTCGGCTCCGACCTGCACCTGGCGCCCGCGTCCGGCGTCTACTTCGTCGGGCAGCTGGGCAAGTACCTCCCCGGATCGCTGTGGTCGGTGCTCGTGCAGGCCGACATCGCGAGCCACCTCAAGGTGCCGCGCCGGCGCACCGCGGTGACCGGGCTGCTCGCACTCGGCCTGTCCCTGCTGACCGGCCTGCTCGTGGGGCTGCCGGCGGCGTCCTTCCTCCTGCGCAGCGACTCGTCCGGCTTCGACTGGTGGCTGCTGCTCGGCATCCCGATCCTCGTCGTGCTGTGCGTCCCGCAGCTGCTCAACGCCATCATCGACCGGACGCTGCGCCTGCTGAAGCGCGAGCCGCTCGAGCACAGCCTGTCTGCCGGTGCGGTCCTGCGAGCGGTCGTGATCTTCATCTCCGTGTGGGTCGCCTTCGGGGTGCACACGCTGCTGCTCGCCCGCGCGGTGGCCGGCGACGGCGCCCACCCCGACCTCACGACCGCAGCCATGACGGGCTATGCGCTGTCGGTCTCCCTCGGCATGCTCACGGTCGTCCTGCCGGCGGGGCTCGGCGCGCGAGAGGGGCTGCTGACGATCATCCTTGCGACGGCGATGCCGACACCGGCGGCGGCAGCCGCGGTCGCGATCATGTCGCGCTTCATCGTCACCATCGTCGACGTCGTGGCGGCGCTGGGGGGCTGGCTCTACGCCCGCGCGCACCACCTCGTCACCGAGCACCACGCCGCCGACGAGCGCGAGCGCGGCATCAGCGTCTGACCCCTCCGCGCCCGGTGGGGACCCGCGCTACCGACGCTCGAGGACGAAGACGGGGATGAGCCGGTCGGTCTTCGTCTGGTAGCCCGCGTAGGAGGGGAAGGCGCTGACGCACCGCTCCCACCACTGCTCGCGCTCCTCGCCCTCGAGCTCACGGGCGTGGACGGGGAACGTCTCGGTGCCCGCCTGGAGCTCGATGTCGGGGTGAGCGAGCAGGTTGTGGTACCAGTTCGGGTGAGCCGGGGCTCCGCCCTGGCTCGCGACCGCGGCGAAGGCCCCGTCGTGCTCGACCCGCATCAGGGGGACCTTGCGGATGGCGCCCGTCTTGGCGCCACGCATCGTCAGCATGACCACGGGCAGGCCCATGATGTCGACGGAGTCGGTCGTGCCGGTGCGCTCGATCGTCTCGACCTGCTTGCGCACCCAGTCGCTGGGGCTGGGGACGTACTCGCCGGTGATAGCCATGCGGGCAGGCTAACCCGGCAGGGCGCGAAAGCCCCAGCGGGAGGGGGGCGCCCAGGCGGGCTCAGGCGGCGCCGGGCTCGGGTGCCGAGCTCCACGGGTGGTTCTTGACGAAGTCCTCGACGACCGTGGTGTTGAGGCCGCCGCAGAGCTGGCGGTGGCCCATCTGGGTCCCGACCTTGCCGGTGGCCTGGTCGACGTCGGCCGACCAGTGCGACAGGGCGTACTTCTTGCCGGCGGGGAAGGCGCCGTAGGAGGGGTCCCACGGGCTGATGAGGAACTTGTTGGCAGACTCCTTCATGGCGTTGACCTTCGTCGCGAGCGCCTGGAACGCGCCGGCCTGCTCCTTCTCGACGGAGCGGTCGTACCAGAGGATGGTGTAGCCGTGCTCGAGGTTGTGCACGAGGGTCTCGATGCGAGGCGCGTCGGCGACGGTGTAGACGCGGCGCGAGTCGACGGCGGGGACCACGAAGTGCTTGCCGCTCGAGGGCGGGACCGTGGAGTACTGGATCTTGGTGACGCCCGCCTGGTTGGTGCCGGGCCCGACGTGGTCGCTCGACCCGCTGGCGGGGTCGTTCGTCACGGCGTCGCACGAGGCAGCGGCGATGTCACCGTTGATGTTGGCCAGGGCCTCGTTCTTCTTGTTCTGCTCACCGATGATCGCCCAGGCGACGGCGGCGGCGATGATGGCGACGACGGCGACGCAGGCACCGATGACGACGAAGAGCCGACGACGTTCGGCCCTCTTCTGGGCCGCCTGCATCTCGGCGACGCGCTCGCGGCGGTCCCGGCTCGTCTCGCGGGCCATCGTTCCTCGTTCCTGTCGGTCCGTCGGCAGCGCCGGGGGACCCCGTGGGGGCTGGTGTGAGCTGGTCGCCGTCCGGTCCGGATGTCGCCCGTTCAACAACCGTGCCGAGTGTAGGCGAGGATGGTGTGGTGCCTGAATCGTCGACCCGTCGCTGGCGCAGCGGCCGCGAGATCGCGCTCCGCGCCCAGCTCGGGGTCTTCCGCCGGGGCTCGGGCGACCCGACGTCGCGGTTCGGACGGGACGGCACGGCGACACGGGCGGTCCAGACGCCAGAGGGCGTCGGCACGCTGCATCTCGTGTGCCGTCCCGGCGACTCGGAGGTGCACGCCCAGGCATGGGGGCCGGGTGCCTCGTGGCTGCTCGAGTCGGTGCCGACGCTGCTCGGCGACGAGGACGACCCCTCGGGGTTCCAGCCCCACCACGACGTCGTCGCCGAGGCGTGGCGTCGCTTCTCCCACTGGCGAGTGCCGCGTTCGGGCCTCGTGCTCGACGCGCTCGCCCCCGCCGTCATCGAGCAGAAGGTGACGGGCCAGGAGGCGTTCGCCGGCTACCGGGTGCTCGTCCGCCGTTTCGGGGCGCCGGCACCGGGGCCGTTCCCGGGGCTCATGGCCCCGCCGACGGCGGCCGGCTGGGCGGCGGTCCCGTCCTGGGCGTGGTTGCAGGCGTCGGTCGACGGCGCGCGCTCGCGGACCGTCGTGCGAGCCGCGGGGTATGCCGGCCGGCTCGAGGAGGGTGCGTCCGTGTCGGTCGCCGAGGCGCACCGTCGACTGCGCGCCCTTCCCGGCGTCGGGGTGTGGACCGCGGCGGAGGTCGCCCAGCGCGCGCTCGGCGACCCGGACTCCGTCTCGTTCGGCGACTACCACGTGGCCAAGGACATCGGCTGGGCCCTGACCGGCACCCCGGTCGACGACGACGGGCTTGCCGAGCTGCTCGAGCCCTACCGTGGCCACCGCTACCGCGTGCAGCACCTGCTCGGTCTCGCGGGCCATCATCGTCCGCGGCGCGGGCCGAGGATGGCGCCGCGGACCCACCTGCCGACGCGCACCCGCTGAACGTCGCCGGAGCTCTGTGGCCGCCGGTGGTCTGACGCCGCGGCGACCCCGGGCCGCCTCAGGGGATGTGGCGCTCGGCGTCGACCTGGTTGCGCATCGCGACGAGCTGGAGTGCGTGGTCGCGCAGGGCGACGTCCTCGTCGCTGACCGGCGTCCACGGCCTGGCGGCGACGGCGGTGCCGTCGCTGTCGAGGGGCACGAAGACGATGAGGGAGTGGGTGGTGAGGTCGAGCTCGTCCGTGGCCGGGTCACCCGATCGCACGTGGACGCTGATGTGCATGCTCGACGTGCCGGTGAGGAGCAGCCGGGCCTCGACCTCGACGAGGTGCCCGATCCGCAGCGGCCGGTAGAAGCGCACTCCACCGGCGTAGACGGCGACGTTGGAGGCCGACCCGGTCCACCGCGTGGCGAGCACGTGGGCGGCCTCGTCGATCCAGCGCATGACGATGCCGCCGTGCACCTTGCCGCCCCAGTTGACGTCGGTGGGCGCTGCGAGGAAGCGCAGCACGACCCGTGGCGCGGTGCCCGCGTCGCTGTAGGTCTGGGCCTCCATGGCAGCAGCGATCTCGCCCCGCAGCGCGATGCGCGTGACGGCGCTCTCCTGCCACTCGCGGTCGCGCTCGTCCTCGGGGACGAGCCGGGGGACCGGGGTGGGCTTGCCGTGCTCGTCGACGGCGACGAAGACCATGATGCAGTCGGTCGTAGGGCGCAGGTCGCCGTCCTTGGGGTTGCCCGCCGAGACGGTGACGAGGATGTGCATGCTCGTCGTGCCCGTGTGGATGACCCGGGCGGTGGCTTCGACGAGATCGCCGACCTGGACGGGGCCTGAAGCGCACGTTGCCGACGTAGGCCGTGACGCTGTAGGTCCCGCTCCATCCCGCTGCCGCGGCGTAGCCCGCCTTGTCGATCCACTCGAGGACCCGTCCTCCACCCACGGTGCCGGAGTAGCCGGCGTCGGTCGGCGCAGCGAGGAAGCGCAGGGTGATCTCTCGGGCGCCGCGGGGCATGGGTCCTCCTGGATAGGGGTTTCGGCCACGAGCGTGGCAGACCTGGCGGCATCGTGGCGCGCGGGTCCGACCTGCGGGAGACGGTCGGGGCGAGGGCGGCGACCGGGTCAACAGGCCGGACGCCGCCCATCGTCCCTGTACGGCATCGGTGGGGGCGAGGTCAACGCCGTCGTCGGGCCGAGCTGTGCGACCTGGATCGCCGTCGCGCAGCCGTCGACCACGAGGTGTCCGCGGCCGGGGCGGCGGATCCGCTCGGGGTCGACGCGGACGCCGAGGACGTCGCCGTCTGCAGGCACCGACGCACCGAGGAGGATGCCGAAGCCGTCTCGGGCAACCTCGGGCACGAGACCTCGAAAAGCGGTGTTGGCTCGTGCGAGCTCGCTGGCGACCACGAGAACCCCGTCCGTGTCGTCGACGAGCCGCGCGACCTCGACGAGCGGTGCCTCGACAGGGCTGCCGTCCACGAGCTCCACGTCGTCGACGAGGAGGCACAGGTCCGGGTCGGACCGTCGAGCCGCGATGAGGTGGTCGGCGTCGTGCTGCGTCAGCTGCTGGCACCCGGTCGCGCTCGCCCAGGCGGACAGGGCCGATCGCCGGGGCGAGACGACGGCGAGGTGTCGCCCCTGCTCCAGCAAGCCCGCTCCGATGGTCGCGAGGCTGGACGATCGTCCGGACCGGTTCGGTCCGGCCACGACGAGTCGACGGCGCCCGGGTCCGAGCGGCAGCTTCGTCGGGGCCGCGTCGTCGCCCGCGAGCCCGAGCCACAGGCCTTCGCCGGCGGGCATGGTGTCGACCGTGACCCGCTCTGGCAGCGCCGTGATCCGCCACGGGGGTCGATTCGGCGCGAGGGTCGACGAGCCGCGTCCGCTCGTGGTCGAGCGGCTCGAGGGTACGGCGCGAGCCAGCGCGCGAGCCACGCCCTGGGCGGCCGGCTCGAGCGGGTCACCACCGCCCGGGAGGGCCAGCTGCAGCTCGTGGCCGGTCTGCAGGTCGATCGCCCGTCCCGGGGGACGGGGTGAGGCGGCGACCGACGGCGCGACCCCGGCCAGCGTGAGGTCCAGGGGGTCCGGCATGTGCAGCACCAGTCGTCGTTCCAGCAACCCGGGCAGCCGTCCGGACAGGATCGCCCGTCCACCGGTGACGGCGAACCTGACGCCCGCTGCGGGCCCGTCCCGAAGGAGCCGGTGGAGGTCGTCGACAGGTGCGCCGTGATCGATGCCCGCCAGGGACTCCTCGAGGGACTCCCAGCCGTCCACGAGCACGACGGTGTGTGCCGGTCCCACCTCGTCTCCGTCGACCAGGCGGAGCAGGCGCAGCACCAGCCGCCGGCTCAGCGCCGGGTTCCCGGAGTCGGTCACCGTGCCGACGTGGGGGAGCTGTGCGAGCGCCGCGCAGGGTCCCGGGGCGCCCTGGAGCACGTGGACGTGCACGTCGCGCGCCACTGCGGTCTCGGCCAGTCCGACCGCCAGGGTCACCAGTGCCGTGGATCGACCTGAGCGAGGACCCCCGGCGATGCCGAGGTGCCCGCGCTCCTCGTGACGCCAGCAGAAGGTCTCGCGCCGCTGTTCCGCGGGCACGTCGACCAGGCCCAGCGGTACCCCTACGGCCCTCGCCGCGGCCTCGGCCCCGGTCGTGACCGCGCCCAGATCGAGTGCGGTCACGACCGCTGGGAGCGGAGCCAGCCAGGGCGGCGTCGACGCGTCGATCCCGAGGCGGCGAGCGGCGGCGTTCGCGGCCGCGACCACGGTGTGCAGCTCCGTCGGGCGGTCCGAGGCGTCCGTCGGCGGCTCGACGTCTCGCCGAGGGACGGGCGACACCAGGTCCCGGACCATGACGCGGATCGGGCCACCAGCCCTGGGGGCATCCGGGAGCGGGCGACCGAGGTAGGCGGTCTGCACCGTCGTCAGCGTCCGGTCACCGACGCGCAGGCAGGCTCGCCCGGGCGCCCGCGGGTCCAACGACGCTGCGTCAGCGGCATCGATGACATCCTCGCTGTCGGCGCGGTCGCGGACCCTCAAGGCGATGCGGCACGCCACATTGGCGCGCATGTCCGCCGACACGATGCCCGCAGGGCGTTGCGTCGCGAGGACGAGATGGAGTCCCAGGGACCGGCCGAGGGCAGCCACACGAACGAGTCCGTTGATGAAGTCGGGGAACTCATCGGCGAGAGCCTTGAACTCGTCCACGACGATGACGAGCCGTGCCAGGACCGGCAGCTCACGGCATACGGAGGCAGCGCGGCGGTAGTCCTCGAGGTCTCGTGCCGACGCCTTGGCGAGGAGCCGCTCGCGGCGTCTCATCTCGGCGTCGAGCGACGTGAGCGCGCGGGCGGTGAGACGGGCGTCGAGGTCGGTGACGAGACCGACCGTGTGCGGCAGCCGGGCGCACTCGCTGAAGGCCGAACCGCCCTTGTAGTCGACGAGCACGAAGCCGAGCTCATCGGGCCGGTTGGTCACGGCGAGGCCGGTCACCAGGGCCTGGAGCAGCTCGGACTTGCCGGAGCCCGTGGTGCCACCCACGAGCACGTGCGGCCCGTCAACGCTCAGGTCGACCGTGAGGCGCCCGTCGGACGTGCGTCCCAGCAGCGCGACCGGACGCCCGGTGCTCCGCGTCCACGACTCCACGAGCCCGTCGGCCGTGCCCGGGTCGAGCCGGTTCCGCGGTGCAGGGCGATGAAGGACACCGCCCGCGGCAGCGCCGCGTGCCCGGACTCGGGGGTCGCGTCGACGAAGGGGGCCATCGCGCGGCTCACCCCCTCGAGCCAGCCGCGCGAAGGCAGGTCGGGCACGATCCCGGAGAGCGTCCGACCGTCCTCGCGCAAGATCGCCTCCTCTCCTGTGTGGGCGATGTCCAGGGACACCCGCGTCTCGGCGGGCAGCGAGGTGATGTCGCGGTCGATGCAGAGGAAGCCGACTCCCGCCGGTGGGCCGTCCCGGAGCAGCTCTGCCACGCCGGGTAGAGCCCGCATGACGCTGGCCCCGTCCAGGACGACGAGGAGGTCCGGGAACGCGCGGCCCGAGATCCTCGCCTCGCCGCCACGTGCAGCGAGGCGGCCGTCGACGAGCGCCCGCAGAGCAGTGACGTGTCGCAGAACGTCCGCGGCGCCACCGGCCACGCGGGCACCCGCCCCATCGTCGTCACGCAGGTGCGGCAGGTGAACGGCCCACTCCCAGTCGACGAGGTGGCGTGCGGTGTCAGCCAGCACCTGGAGTCCCAGCCGGCGGGGCGTGTGCCAGGTCGCAGCCTGGACCACGAGGGCGCCCACGAGCGACAGCGTGTGGTCGCGACGGCCCGCGATCCCGACGACGCCCGACGTGGCGAGGTCCACCACCGCAGGTAGCCCGTCGATGGACGGAAGCCCTTCAGGGACAAGGCCGCCGACCGCGACCGCCGCAGGCTGCGCCGCGGTGCCGACCCGGAGGACTAGGTGGTCATCATCGTCCGGCCGTCGCTCCCACAGCCGGGTGCCACGCCTGCGCACGACGGCTTCGAGCAGGCCCAGGTCCGGATGCCGCGCGTGTCGAGTCGCGGCATCCGCGACGGTGGCGCGGGCGAGGTCGGCCCGTGCCTGCTCCAGCTGGGCGGCATGCTCACGCACCAGCCGGCGGTACGACTTCCGGCCCGCACGCCGGTCGCTCCACCACTGTCCGAGGAGCGTCACGGGTGACAGCAGCGCGAAGAGGAGGAGCGCCTGCGAGGAGAGGGCCACGGCGAGTCCGGCCGACACCACCAACGGCGCGAGCGACCCGAGCAGGGGCATCCGGTGGTGGTCCGGGCGTCTCGGGGTGTCGGGGAAGGTCACTTCCAGCGGAGTGCCGCCGTCACGGAAGCGCGGCTGCCGGTGGATGTGGACCTCGCCGTCGATGACCTGGCACGAGCCGTGGAGCGGCTGACCGCTCTACCGTGGGTGCATGCGGACAGTCAGGCAGCGGTGGCAGCAATGGCGGCGGACGTGGTCGGCGTGGGCCGCTCGAGCAGAGGCTGCCTCGGTGGCGATGGTGGAGGAGCACCCCGAGAGCGGGGAGGAGGTGTCCCGACTCGTGCTGAGGCGCTGACCCCTCTTCCAGAAGGTTCCTTGGAGTCCTGCCCGCGGTCGAGACGCCACATTCCGCGGCGCCCGTGCGCGAACGGCGATACCTGCCGCGTGCCCTGGGTGAGGAAAGTTCTGGACCGGTCGCAATGCGCAGGGACGGTCAGTCCCCGCCGAGGACCCCTGCAAGGAACCAGCCCGCGGCGCCGCAGGCCACGACGAGCGCGGCCCAGAAACCCGCGCTCTGCTCGTCCTGACCCTGCTTGTGGTTCGAGACGGCGATGCCACCGGCAACGACGGCCAACCCCAGCACCGGCCACTTGGTGACCCCGAGCAACGCCCCCAGCAGCTCCAGCAACGGCCTGGTCTCCTCGGGGGACACCGCGGCGGGTACGGCCCCGAGGAGGATGAGTTCCGGTCGCAACGCGTACATCGGACGTCCCCTTCGTCTCGCCAGTCTTTTCAAGGTAGCCCGGCTCGGCAGGCAGCGGCGAAGAATCCTGGCTTCGGGTCCTTCCGGGTCACGGGTCCACGACATAGGTCAGTCCGGATCGTTGGAGTGGAGCGGTGATCTGTTGAGGTTGTTCGGCTGGGACTCCATCGCCCGGTTATCTCGTGTTCACCCTTGGGGCCTTTCGCCAATGCACAAGGTCGCGGCACCGGACAGCTGGTACCCGCCTCGGTTGCCGCGCAGCATCGGCATTCCCCTTGGTGCGCTGACGATCGTGCTTCCTTGCGGCCGTTTCAGCGAGTGGCTGCTACTCGCAGGCGATGCCGTCGCCATCCCGGTCGAGCTGGCGGGAGTATCCCGGCTGGCCAGCACGGATCGGGGCAGCGCCGGCGGCACGGGCGGCCGCGCAGTTCTGGTAGTAGACGTCACCCGCGGGAGCCGGGGCCGGAACGGGCTTCGGGCTGGCGGCAGGCTTGGGGGTCGTGGCTGGCTTGGGGGCCGCGGTGGGCTTCGGTGCACCCGCCGTGGGCGCAGCCGCTGCGCCGCTGGAGGCCTGCGCGTCGGTGGGAAGCGGCTGGCCGGGGCAGGTCGACAGGACGCGGGCGATCGCGTCGCGCTCCGGGGCGGTCACCCATAGGTGGTACTTGGCCTTGATGGCGACCTGCCGGGCCACGTACGGGCAGCGGAAGCTCTTGTTGGGCGGGAGCCAGGAGGCGGCGTTCGAGGCGCCCTTCTGCATGTTGAGGTGCCCGTCCGCGGCCAGGAGCACCAGCGGGTCGTTGGCGTAGTCGCGACGGGTGTCGGCGTTCCACTGCTGCGCGCCGGACTGCCACGCATCGGCCAGGGCGACGACGTGGTCGATCTGCACGAGGGAGGACGTGCTGGCGCCGCGCGTGAACGTAACCGGCTGTCCCGAATAGGGCTCGGTGAACGACCCCGTCAGGACGACGCACCCGTTCGTGCCGGCCTTGAGGGTCGTGTTGCGCAGGTCGCGGCGCAGGATGTCGTTGCGGGTGTCGCACCCGTTGTGGCCGAGGGCGACGCTAACGTCATCGCTCCACGCTTGGCCGAACTGCTCGCGGGTGTACCCGGTCATCGGCGCTCGGCCCTTGACCGGCAGAGTCGCCAGGGCGGCCCCGGCCTTGCCGGTAGCCGCCACGGGTGTGGCGGTGGCCAGCGAAGAGGGGCTGCTCGGCGTCTCGGCCGGGGTGGCCTGTGGGGCGACGCTGGTGGCGTCGGCGGCGGGCTCAGCGGTGGCCGCGTCGGGCGTAGGCGCAGATGTGTCGGGGAGGGTCTCGCTGGCGACCTGTGGCGGTGCGGTCGAGCCGCGGTCTTCTCCTGTGGCGGAGCGGGCGCCCCACGCGATGAGGCCTACAGCGGAGAGGGCGATGACGCGTTTCGGTGTCCACTTCATGATCTGGTCGTGCTGCCGTTCCCCTGTCGGCAGTGGGACCTGTTCCCACCCGCTCCGGCGACAGTCTGACACCTGCCGCTGACATCGGCGCGCGGCAGGGCACGTGTGGGCTGCCGGGCGAGCGACCGCACCTGCGAAGGAGGCCGCAGCTTGGGATTCCTGAGCGAGGGGTCGCCAGTCTTGGGGCCGATCGGTCGTACTGGCACCGAGCGAGCAGTTCGCCTCCACCAGGAGGGCTGACTGCGAGCATCAGGACCTGCTGCGGCCATGTACTCTCAGGCCACACACAGGCACCGATCAGGAGAAGTCCATGAATTTCTACACGCGCGCTGGCATCGCCGCTCTTGTGCTGACTGCAACGCTCGCTGGCTGCGGTAGCGCCGAGCCCACCGGGACCACTCCGGTCAAGCTCGTTGACGTGGTGACGCCGTCCGCGCCGCTGATCAGCACCTCGACCGTCGACGCTGCAGCCCAGCAGGCGGAGGCCAAGCAGGCGGCTGACGCGAAGGCCGCCGAAGAGGCGAAGGCTGCCGCAGACGCGAAGGCCGCCGCAGAGGCGAAGGCTGCCGCCGCAGCCAAGGCCGATGCGACCGCCAGGGCTAACGCTGCCGCCGCAGCGAAGGCCGCCAAGGCTGCCGCAGCAGCCAAGGCCGATGCGACCGCCAGGGCCAACGCAGCCGCCGCTGCGAAGGCCAAGGCTCCCAAGCCGGTCTACGTTGCCCCGCAGCCGAGCACCTACTACGCCAACTGCACTGCGGTCAGGGCAGCCGGTGCCGCTCCGATCTATGCCGGGCAGCCCGGCTACTCGCGCAAGCTCGACCGCGACGGAGACGGCATCGCCTGCGAGTGAGGCATGGAATCGGCCTCGCGCAGCAGAACCCGCTGAGGCGGGCCGACCTTGACGACTTCGTCGCCGCCTACCTTCCTGAAACATTGACCAGCGAACGGACCGAGTCGGAAAGGTGGAAGGCCTTCACCTACGACGAGATCATCGCCCGCGACAAGGCCAACCTTGACATCACCTGGCTGCGCGACGAGTCCCTCGAAGACCTCGACAACCTGCCCTCGCCGGACGTCATCGCTCGCGAGATCGTTGAAGATCTCACCGCAGCGCTGGCCGAGTTCGAGGCCGTGGCAGTGGCGCTCGAGGCACAGCTCGAGGGAGCCAGCGAGCCCCCGACCTCCTCAGTGCCTGAGTAGAAGGACACCATGACGATCGACGTCACGTTCGACTTCCGCACGGACGCGACGACAGACGACCCCGACCAGAGCAGCCCGACCTTGCGCCGCTACCACCAACTGTTGTGGACCAAGCCGCTGCCGAGTGGTCACCGCTTCGATCTGGACACCACGACCCCCTGGTCGTACCTGCACCACAGTTCCGACATCGGCGAGTTCTTCCTCAGCAGCGACTCCATCATCCCCACCTTCAGCTACTGGGTGACGACCGCCGAACTGATCGCCCAGCTTCCGACGACCGACGTGGAGCAGTTCTTGGCGGTCGGGTACACGATCGGCGGGATGATGATCTTCCCCGGCAACAAGGTGGACGGGAAGTGGACCATCAACATGGCGCGAGGGATGACCCGCGCCATCGCGGACCGAATGGACCTTACGCTCGAGTGCATCCGACGCCACTACGCGGGCGACATCGACACCCCACTTGGTGCGGCCCTGGCCCGCTACGCCGAGTTCTTCGCCCTGTTCGGCGACTTCCGTGGCTACGTCGACTTCTTCCTCCTGCAGGACCTCGTCAGCACCGGGTACGACCGCGTGAACTTCTTCATGGACTTCCACGACTTCAGATCGCCCTCGGTGCCCCGCGACATCGCCACGTACGCGCAGTATCGGGATGCGTCGATCCAGTTCGTCCGCGCCCGCAACGACCGCATCGCCTCGTGGGCCGCCAATAACCTGAGCGGGTAGCGGTACCGAAACCCGCGACCCCGCGTTGGCGATCCCAACCAACAGATCAGCGATCTTAGGTGTGGGCATCTACGGCCATGGTCAGGGTGCATGATCGACTCGGGGCAGACCGACTCGGCAGTTCGCTTGTGTGACAGTCAATCTCGAGGCTGAGGAGGCCTGCGCGTGCTGATCCGGTGCTACAACTACGCGGCCATGATCCCGGACCGCTATAGCGCCTCCCTGGGCCAGCTTCAGGGCACCGGGCTCGTGACGCCGACGTTCGCTGGTTGACCGCCCCTCTAGCGTCTGGTGTCAACGTCACCATTGTCCCTTTCCGGAACGACGGCCGGGTAGGGCTCGACTGATAAGCTCTGTGACCCGACCTGCGCCAGCACCGCCGACACCCCCCGGCTACTTGCCCGAGTGGCGGGGGTGTCTGTGGTTGAGCGCATGACTACAGCAGTCGGTGAAGGTGGGGGATGGTCGGGGCCTTCCAGGACTTGGCAGTCAGCCTCGTGGACGGAATGCACATAGCGATGGCCCAGACTGAGAACCAGAGCATGAACCATGCCAGAAAACCGAAGAGAACGACCATAAGCACGGTCAACTTAATAGTGATTCTCAGCATAAGTGCGAAAAGCCCGATCATGGCCCGAACCCTAGCCGTCCCCGGATGGCCACGTGGCCGGATAGCCACGTTTGGTGGGGTGCATCAAGCCAAGTGGGATCTCAGTTCGGCTCGGGTGACATTCCCACCGTTTGGTGCCGGAGGGGCACTAGCGTGAGTGCCACACTCTGGGCGCGGATGGAGACCAGCATGCACATGGCGGGGACCGAAGTAGACGCACTCACTGAAGAGCTTTTGGTAGTCGGAAGCTACACCCCGCACGTGTTGATAGTGCAGGCGCTGCGGTCGGTTACTGCCGACACCGCCGCCCCCGGTGTGACATCCGTCTTCACGGATCGGCCATCAGGCGACGGCACCCACTGGGTGGTCATGCGACTCGCCGGCGAGTCGCTGGCCTACCTCGACGTCACCATCCACACCTCCCGGCCTGACGTCACCATCCGCTCCTCCTCCCAACCCGACCTCACCATCCACACCTCCCGGCCCGACCTCACCATCGAACAGTGCTGGAGTCGTCCTCTGTCCTCTGTCCTCGCCCTCCACCTGGTGAAGTTGAATAGCTCAGGGCACCAAGACACTGACGGCTTCTGGTGGGCTCCCACGTGGGAGGTTGAGATCCAAGGCGTCGGCAGGGTCCAGATCCCGCGTTCCGAGGGGCTGACCGCTATGGACGCGTATGAAGCACTCGCGTTCGCGCTGGCGGCTCGAGCAGGCGCCTGACCATCGCCCTAATCCCGTGCAAGAGTGCCGCTATCGTGACGGCTGGGTGTAATCCGTGTCGTCTCGGATGTGGGCATACGTATCCGCACCAACCCAGTGGCAATAGACCTTGCGCTCCCCCGGGAGTGACAGCCGACGTGAGTGCCCGTTGACGCTCGACCAGGCGGCGACCTCCGGGACTGGAGTACCCCAAGCGCGCCTCTTGTCGGCGACATGTTCGAGGGCTGGCGTGAGGTCCGTGTCCGCCGAGAAGACGATACCTACGTCGTAGCGCTTCTCATGGCCCATGATGGCGAAGTCCAAGGCTAGGGCGACGTCGATGCCCTTCTCTTGTGGCCGCTCCGACGGGTCGCAAGCATGCGGCCACCCGTCGGGATACCGAAGGGCTCGCGTGATGACCTTGACCCTGTCGTCAAGCGTCCAAGCCGCGATCTGGCGACGCGCAGCTCCGTATGCCTTGGGATCTCGAGCCGAGGCCGGTAGCCCGCGGTAGACGCGCACCTCTGCGAGTTCGCGAGGCTCGCGAGCGTCAGACGCCAGATGGAGACCCAGCTTGAGTGGGTCTATTTGACCAAAAAAGTGGGGATCCCAAGCGTGCGTGTGGAAGGCCGAGCGCGCCACGGTAAACGTTTTGGTAATCCACGAACACGACAACGCTCTTCGTCACTGAAGGCCGCCCAACGGGAAAAAGTAATCCCCACCAGTGCAGCCCGGAGGCTGGACGGTGGGGAGGAGTAGGTACAACCTAGCACGGAGCTAGAACCCGCGCATAACTCCGGAGACATCGTGTCGAGGCCCCGCCCGCCAGGGTGAGCGGGGCTCTGTTGCTGGCCGCTCGTGTGGCGTGGGGTGCCGCGGTCAGCGTGTTGCGATTTGGTCGCTAAGGGAGCCTACGAGGCGCCACGGACAAGACAACGCCCCGACCGGAGGGCGCGGTCGAGGCGTTGTCGCCGGCCACGCTTAGCCGCAGGTGTCGTTGAAGAACTTGCGGGCGACGTCGCGGTCGAAGATCTGTTGCCCGCTCCTGGCGAACGAGTTCAGCATCCCGTCCTGCATGGCGGGGATCTTCCAGGCATCGCAGATCTGTGTCTGCTGGGTGGCCGGCAGGCTGTTCCATGTCGACAGCAGGGCTCGCTGCTGGGCGTCCGAGAACCGGGTGGACGCCGCAGCGGTCTCGGTGACCGTCACCGTTGGGCCGGGGGTCTCGAGCGTCTGGGTGACCGCCTGAGTGACCGTCTGGGTGGGCTGTGCCGGGGCTGTGGTGCCGCAGCCCGCGAGCAGTGCGGTTCCCATGAGTACGACAGCGGTCTTTCTGTTCAGCATGATTTGCCCTTCTTATGCCCGTTTTGGGTCAAGGGTAGGGCGCGGACGCCCTAGCCCGTTGGGGGAAGCGGCTAACGCGATACCAGCGAACGTGCGCAGCCTGCCGAGACAGGGAGGCTCGGCGAGCGCGGGTCCAGGAGCGCGCCACAGCCGACCCCCGACCCTTTTCCAACGGGCGGGCCGGGGTGCCTAACAGGGCCTACGACTACGCCCACCGCAAGCGCCGGGCACAGCCCCTGCCGAAAGCGTTGGGGCATCCCTGCCCGCTGTGTGGCCTCGTCATGCTCAAAGATCAGGCCCTGCCGCCCCGCGCTCAGCGTCCCGTCGACGCCAGTCTCCGATGAACTCGTTCACCTTCTCATCGTGCGTCTCCCACAGGCCCCAGCGGAACTGCATCACCTGCCGCGCCTCGTCCGAGGCGCCAGCCATGGCCCTCCCGAGGGTGTTGTTGTCGACCCCTGGCAGCAATGAAGCCCGCATGGCGTCATCCCGGAGCAGCCGTGCCCAATACGGCTCGGACCGCCTGGAGTAATAGTGCCCGAAGGAGGGGTAGTACTGGCTGGCCCAGAACCCCCGGTTGGCGTCCAGGGAGGTCAGCACTACCAGCGCCGCCAGAGCGTCGAAGGCGCACAGCGAATCCAGGACGGGGTCACTCTCCGAGATCGGAGCATTGGGTTCGACATCGTACGCCTCGTCGTCGACGACATACGGGCGCAGCGCTGGCAGGTGGTGGGCTACGCGACGCGCCAGCGGTATCAGCGAGGCCTCTCGCTGGCCGGCCGTGGTCGTCGGGAAGGCTCCCGCCCGTGCAGCCTCCGTCAACCCATGACGCAGCCACGAGGCGTAGTACGCGACCGGCGCAGACTGGATCGCCAGGATGCGGACGGTCGCCCACTCTTTGAGCACGACAGCGAGGCCTCCCAAGGCCATCACGCGGCTGAGGATGTCAAGCCAGACGAGTTGGGGAGGCAGCATCGTGCCACCGCCGTTGAGGGCCGTGGAGCTGTAGAGCTGCGCGAGACAGTCGATCACGTCGGTCACGAGGTCTCCACGCCCGAGCGTCAGGGCGATCGCGCCGAGGGACACGATCCGGTCGAGGATGGAGTCGAAGACGTCTCGGTCACCACCCTTGGCAGCAGCCAGCGCTTCGCCGGGCACGCGAACCAGGAAGAGGCGGATCGGCACCGTGTCCGCACGGCGAAGGAGCTCCACGACGGCGCCGTCGAACGTGCCTTGGTCCAGTTGCCACACGAGTGCTTGCACCGGTCCCGCTGCGACTGACTGCCCCTGGGCGCCTGTCTGGATGGCCGCGACCATGGCGGCGAACTCGGTGCGGTGAGCCTCACGCTGGGCGGAGTCGCGCGGGGCGAGGAGCCGTTCCACGTCACCTTCGGCCCAGCGCTCGCTGGATGTGCCGTTGCGGACAAACACGTCGCCGGGCCGCATCACCGTCTTGGGTCCGCGCCCGCCCGGTCGGCCGTAGTCGCCCAGCGCCTTGACGACAGTGAACCCGAGCGGGTGCCGTGGCACGTAGACCAGCACCATGTGGTGGTCGTCGATGACGTGCTGCGCGGACACGACGTCGGTGCGGTGCAGCAGGCGATCCAGCTTCGGGCGGAGGTTCGCCTCGTCGAACTTTTTGGACAACGCCTCGTCCATGAGGTCGGTCGGGGTGCCATGGTCGTCTGCTCCGATGACCAGGTAGCCGCCGCACGACCGCATCGCGGCGACATCCTTGGCGAACTCGACGAGCTCGGCGCGTTCGTCGAGGTCCACGCGCCGCTTGTAGTCGAGGTTCGACACCTCGCAGCCGACGGCCAGCAGAGCGCGCAGCTTCTCGACGGTCACGACTGGTTCGACCACCACGACGTCATCGCTCACAGGTGGCATTCGATCACGTGGGACCGACATGTCGGCGGTGCGACGCTGTTCATCGCCGTTCTCGCCCCAGAGTGAGTCCTGCAACCCAGGACATGCAACAGGTACGAGTCAGAGGCCGAGCGCCTCACGGTCCTCGGCCGACAAAACCACTGTCCGCGGTGACCACGCCTTCGGTCGCTTCGCCCGATCGTCCAACCCAAGCAGCCGGCACCGAGCCATGATGAGCCCGCGGACCTCGCGGTGGCCGAGCCCGAGGGGCGGAGTGCGCCGGCCGTGCCTCGGCGTCGACGAGCCGGACGTGAAGCCCGTACGCAAGATTGCGCAAACCGGACACAAAGGTTCCCGGGAGCCTCTAACCTCCAAGAGGATCCGGGCGCGTCAGGGCGGCCGGGCAATGGCAGGGGAAGTCGTCACCGTGAAGTGGTTCGTCATCATCGTCATCCTGCTCGCCGTTGCAGCGGCAGGCTTCTACTTCATCCGGGTTCGCTCCGTGCCGTCCTCGCCGGAACGGGACGCGGCGAAAGGCGTTCTTCCCCAGGCTCGGGCGGACCTAAAGACTGCGCAGAAAGCTCGAGCGACTGCCGTGAAGCAGGCCACCTCTGGCTTGAACTCCGCGCAGAAGGCCTACGACAGCGCACTCGCCGCCGCGCGCAATGACCTGGCCGCGCTCACCGATCCCAAGGGCCGCAAGCTCGGGTCATACCGTGGGGTCACCGTCTACGAGCGCTGGATCGACACGCCCCATGGATCGGGGCCGGTCGCAGGGACAACTGCGAGCGTCGACGCGCAGATCTCCAGCCGGATCACCGCAACCCGGCTCCTGGCCGTTGGCGTCTTCGCGCTAGCGGCGAAGAAGAAGACCGGCACGGTATTCCTCTCGATCGACAACCCGCACGTAGCGTCAATCATCGAGTGCCCGGTCGATGACAACGCCCGCGCGCGCTCGTTCGCTGTCACTCTGATGAACGCCGGACGTCAGGCGGCCGCCATCGAAGCGGCACGGCCCGCGCAAATCGAGTCAGCCCGCCACCGGATCGCCACCGCCGAGCTAAACACTGCCGCGCTGGAGCAGGCCCGTGGCGAGCTCTCCGACGTCGAGAACGACGTGACACTTCTCGCCGCCATCGAGTCGGCAGAGGCCCGGCTCGTCACCGGGACAGCGGCGCTCGAGCAGCTCGGACACGCTCACGTCGCCGTGCCAGGGGCGCCCGAGACTTCCGGCTAAGACCGACCTCGACCCCGCGGTCACATTCCGCGATGAGCGGTCGGACACGCACGAAGCCGCCTGCTCCGGTTGCGGGGAGCCAGCAACCCAGGAGAGGCAACGGAGAGGCTCATAGACCGAGCACTGCGCGGTCCTCGGCTGACAGGACCACCGTCCGGGGAGCCCATGCCGACCCCTTCTCCCTCTGGTCGAGACCGAGAAGCCGGCACCGGGCCATGATGACGGCCCGAACCTCCCGGGCCGCGTCCACGTCACCGGCCATGGCCTTGTCCCACAGCGCAGCCTGCAGGGCGTCCAGCCTGGCGAGCTCGAGCCGTTGGTGGTCCTCGACGGCCTCCTTGCGATCCTTGGCCAGCGCGTCGTGGACGATGTGGTGCACCGTGCCCCTGTTGGCGTAGCCCAGCTCGTCGGCGGTCTACTGGTAGGTGCGCCCCTCGGTCGCCAGCTGGACGGCGCGGGCATGCCGGGCCGTGGCGAGGGCCTTGTTTCGGTGCCTGCCCGTGACGAGAGGGATGGCGGCCGGGACGCTCATGAGAATTATTCTCGCGCCCCCAGGTTGCTGAGCACCACAAGGCCCAGGAACCTGTCCGAAAAAGGCATATTCGGAACGAATCACTGACAGGATCCACACGGGTCGCAAGAGCTCAACTCAAGCACAACAGAAAGAGGCCAATACAGATGGTTCGTGGCTCTGCTCGTCGATCAGCGTCGATCGCCTTGATGGCGCTGGTGGCGTTGGCATGTACGGCCTGTGGCGCGAGTGCGCCATCCAAGGACGACATCGCAGCCTCGGTCTGTGGAAAAGCTCCGGTCAGTTGGAGCAGCAGTCGCAACGACGCGACGTGCAAGACGGGCGCCGGAATTGAGCCAGGCGTGCGCTTCTTTGAGACCCATGGCAAGTTGCAGGCGTTCCTCGATAACTCGTGTTCGGGCCTTTTGAGCGGTCGGGTCTACGTAGGAGACACCTGGATGGCTTATGCCGCCACTACGGACCAAGCCGCTGGCGCTATCGACGCCGGTGGAAGAAAGGCATGCCAGCCCGGCGACGCAGGGCCGAACGATTAGCGATAGCCCTGCGCGCGGCGCCGCGCGAAGGACTCGAAGTACCGGATCGCATCTCCCTCATGAAGCGACCCTTGGCTGGTGAACCGCGACGGTCCTTCGAGTCCTTCGCCCTCACCCGATGCGGGTGAGCAGCTCGGCCGAGAGCCACTGCTGCACCAAGACGCGGTCTGGCTCGATCAGGTAGGCGACGAGCGCGAACCAGGCGCCGTCTCTCTGCTGCCACTCGACGATGCCGGGGTGGGGGCCAGGGGCGTCAGGGCCACCACGGACCCAGCAGTGCCTGCGGCTGGGGGGCACCGGCGGGACGGGGTGCTCATGCCCCCGTCCTGAACCGCCAGCCATAACACCACTGTGGCGCATCCTCGAACTGGTGTTCGAGTCCTAGCCCTTCGGACGAGGCGACCGAAGGACCGTACGAACACACCACGGCTCGTCGTCGCTGAAGGTGCAAAACCCGATAACAACAAATCACCCGCCCGGTAGTGGCACGATCAGCAGACAGGGGGCCAGGGATCTCAAGGCCCGGATTTGCCGTGTGGAGGATCTCGTGAGCACCAGCCCATATCAATCCGTTCGTGCACACGAGACGGCGCCATTGCCCGAAACGGACCCTCCCCCGACTGGTCGAGGTCGAGGTCGGATGACGTCCTGGGCGGTCGCCGTGCTCCTGCTCGTCAACTTGGGAGCGGTGGGCTACAGCGTCGCGCAGCAACGCCAGGGCGATGCCAAGGTCACCGAGCTGACGGCGGCTTTGGGTCAACAGGCCACACTGATCAAGAATCTGCGTACGGACCTCGGAACGGTGCGGCAACGAGTGGTTGGGGCTGAGGCTGCAGCCAAGACCGCCAGCAACGACGCGACCAACGCGAAGGAAGCCGCGTCAACCGCGAACAACGAGGCGTCCAAGGCGAACAATGAGGCCTCGAAGGCGACCAAGGCGCAGGAAGCGGCAAAGGCTGCCACGCTCGATCCGAAGAGCGTCGCCGACAAGGCGATGCCTTCCATCGTTACCGTCCACTGTGGCGCGACTCTCGGGTCGGGGTTCGCAATCAAAGCCGCGTCACCGAGTGGTTACCAAACGGCCATACTGACCAATGAGCACGTCGTCGACGAGTGCACACTCGTGGGTGGGGCTGACCCCTATGCCTCGCAGGGGACCACGACGTTCGCCGGCAGCCTGGGAGAGTACGACGTCTACAACGACCTCGCGATCATGTACATCAAGCCGAAACTCTCACCGCTGCAGGTCGCGGCAACCGCAGCGATTGGTGACCCGGTCGTCGCAATCGGCTCCCCGTACGGTCTCGAGGGCACTGTGACCACGGGCATCATCTCCCGTATCGAGCAGGACTGGTACCAGACCTCTGCGCTCATCAACCACGGCAACTCCGGAGGACCGCTGTTTGACCGAAAGGGTGACGTGCTTGGCGTCAACACCATCGATGTCGCCGGCGGCGGGAGTGGACTCGGTGGATCGATCCGCTTCCGTGTCGTGTGCCAAGTCATCGCCAAGTCGGCCTGCAACTGACGCAAATACACCCGATGACCCCAGACCCGACCGGCGTTGGGGTGGGCAATCACCTAACACCGGGCCCGTCCTCCTCGGCGGAAGCTCATTCTCGCTGCGCCAGGTTCGGGCACTTGCGACGACTCGCGCCGTAGCGGGGAGTGCCTCGACCGAAGTGGGTGATCCGCTCCAGCCGGCTGTCCGGGGGGCTGAAGCGGTTCTGAAGCGGTCCTTGGGACGGTTTCCCCTGTCAGGAAAGCGCCACCCGGAACAACTCCCTGAGGAGAGCACGATGACCACGACCAGCACTCACGGATCCCGAATCACCAGCACCGCGCCCGCGCCGACCACGCCGAGTCGCCCCCAGTCGGACCTCAGCGCGAACACCGACACGACCGGATCACAGCACCGCGCCCACACCGCCCAGACCGTCATCGGACCCGAGCGCAAGCTCCGCCGCCTTCGCCGTTGGGCCGCTGCCCTTCTCGTGTCGGTCGGACTACTCTCGGGCACCTCGCTCCTCGCCGCGAGCAGCGCCGACGCCGCGGTCTACCTCGGAGGCGTCTGGGCAGTCTCCACCGCCAGCTACGACTGCGGAGCACACACCATAACGGTGTGGCCGATGACCAACGAGCCGCTCGACGGCGGGTTCAGCGTCTACTCCTCCGCCCAGGTCCGCGACCGCGCCTCTGGAACGTGGATCAGCACTGGCTGGCTGCTTGACACCGGCATCCAGGGCCACGTGTTTTACAACATGCGCAACTTCGACCCGTACGCCAAGGTGACCTACGCACGCTTCATCAACAACGCCTGGGTCTACCAGTCCGAGTGGATCCCGATCCAGACGAACCTCGACAGCATGGGCGTCTTCTGTAACCCGTGACAGAAGCCCTGACTGCGCACAGCGAACCACCGCCCACAGACTTGGGCGGCGGTTCGCTGTGCGCAGCCAGGGGGTCTGTCCGATCAATGGTGCAAGGGGCGCTTTCCATTTCAATGGTTCTCTCCTGCCGGCATTCCATCGGCGAAGGGCTGGCGAAGGCGTTCAGGTTGGCTTTCCACGGCACCGCCCATCGTCTCTGCGCTCATCACTCAATGACGGAGAGCTGGACCCCGATCGACGACCGACCTGCCGCGTCGATGCAGCTCCTCGCTGTAGCTCTCGCTTACCCAGATCGATGCTGAATTCAGCGTCCCAAGATCAGGCGCCATGCCACTACCAGCGCTACCAGTACCAGTGCGAGAACCACGACCGTCAATGCGTCGATCGGCCCGAAACCCATCTGGTGCCGCGTCCTGTGACCAAGCACGCGTCGTGCGCCGAGAGGTCGGTGCTGTCCACGCTTGGCGACGTTCCGGCTCCGGGGCCGCAGACACCGTCCTAGCATGGGGACACCGGCCCAGCCGGTGTCTGGCGGTGATCCGGAGGGTCGGTGCAGATCCAGCTTCTGGGCAGCATGAAAGTCGTCGCGGACGACGGCTCCAGCGTCGACTGCGGGGGCGTCAAGCAGCGCGCCGTCCTGGCCCAGGTCGCCCTCGAGCCTAACCACACCGTGTCCGTTGACCGTCTAGCCGAAGGAGTCTGGGGCGAGTCCGTCCCACAGCGGTACCGGCAAAACCTCCAAGTTTACGTGTCGACCCTGCGCCGGGTTCTGGAACCGGCACGTACGGCCGGGTGGCCGAGCCGCCTGGTCGGTCACGGCGAGGGGTACGAGCTCGTCGCCGCCACCGGTGACGTGGACGTATCGGCCTTTCGCGCCGCCCTGGCCGACGGATCACGGGCGCTGGCTCACGGGCGACCACAGGCGGCCGCCGAGGCGTTGCGTGACGGACTCGCCCTGTGGGCAGGAGACCCGCTCGCCGACCTCGTCGCCCTCCCGTTCGCCGCCGACCACCTCGAACGGCTGCATCGCGAGCACCTGCTGGCCAGGCAGCTGCTCGCAGAGGCGGGCTTGGCCCTGGGCCGTCACCAGGACGTCCTGCCCGAGGTGGCCGACCTCGTCACGCGGCACCCCGAGCACGAGCACCTGTGGGAGCTGTACGCCACTGCACTTGTGCGGGCCGGGCGACAGGGCGAGTCGCTGGAGGTCCTTCGCCGCGCCAGGGCCCACCTCGGGGACGAGTTGGGCCTTGATCCGGGACCGGCGCTCGCCGAACTTCAGGCCCGCATCCTCCGGCAGGACCCGACCCTTCAAGGTCCCAAACCCCCGACCGTCCGGATGGCGATGGTGCCGCTCCCGCTCGGACCGTCGATCGGGCGCGAGCCCGTGGTGGCGTCCGCCGTCGAGGCGTTGGTGACCCGTCGCCTCGTGGTGCTCACCGGCGTGGGCGGCGTGGGCAAGACCCGAACCGCCCAAGAGGTGGCCGCCGCCTCCGGGATGACCTCGCGATGGGTGCCGTTCGAGAGCGAGGCGGCCACCTGCAGCGTAGAGGACGTCATCGTACGAGCCCTTGGTGTGTCGGACGAGGACCTCGGGGACGCGCTGGATCGCGAGCCCGGGCTTCTCGTCCTCGACAACCTCGAGCACGTGCGCGCGGCTCGGTCCTCGGTCGGCGCACTATTGGCGGCCCACCCTGCCACGCGCGTCCTCGCGACGTCACGCGGGCCGCTTCGGGTCCCGGGCGAGTACGTTCTTCAGGTACCGCTTCTGGACCCGGCCACCACGGCGCTCGAACTCTTCCAGGAGCGGGCGGCGGCCGTCGTGCCCGGCTTCATCGCTGGGAGGGACCGCGCGGTCGTGGTAGAGCTGTGCCGCAGGCTGGACGGCCTGCCTCTGGCCATCGAGCTCGCCGCTGCCCGGGTCGCGGCGCTGACCCCGGCCGAGTTACTGGACCACCTGCCGAGCATGCGTGAGCTGCCTGACCGTGACGCGTCCGGGCGGCAGGGGTCCCTCACGGCTCTCGTCAACTGGAGCCTGGACCTGCTGCCCGACCATGCTCGCGCAGCGGCTCGAGCGCTCGCCGTCCTCGACGGACCCGTGCCTGGCCCGGTCGCGGTCGAGGTGATCCGAGCGGCCGAGGCCACCGGTGCCGGCGGTATGACAGCGCTCAGAGACGACGATCCAGAGCCGCGACAGGACCTGGAAACCTTGGTGCACAACGCCCTCGTACAGCCCGTCGAGACAACCTCAGGCCGCCGCTACGCCATGCTGGCCACGATCCGGGACGTGTGTGTCGGCGACGGGGAGGCGGACCACCTGCCTCGTGCCGTGCTGTCGGCCGTGGCGGACATGTGGCTCAAGACCGCCACGGTGACCGACAACGCCGGACCCGAGGAGGTGGCTGCTACCGCCGACGACATTCCCGTCCTGCGCCAGGTGGTGGGCGCTCTGGTGGACATCGATGAACCAACGCGAGCAACCATGCTCCTCTCCGGTCGCCGCCGCGCGCTGGCCGCCCTTGGCCGCCAGGACATCCTCTTCGATTTGACTAGCCGCCTCCTCCGGTGCAGTCGCTCCGGCCCGTGGCAGGCCCAGGCCCGTGTCCTGGCCGGCAGCGCCGCCTACGTCAAGGGCAGTTCCGAGGCTGCCTCCGAGCTGCTGGAAGCCGTCGTCCACCTCGCCCACGACGACCATGTCCACCGGGTCCTGGGTCACTGCTTCCGGGCAGTGCTCGCTGCGGACTTCGACGACCACTCGACGGCCCAGACCGAGGCCGAGGCCGCCGTCCGCGTGGCTGACACCTCCGGACAGCCGACTCTTCTGGTGCGCGCCCACAGCGCCGCCGCGTGGGTGGCCAGGCTACGTGGTGACCACGACCGCGCTGTGCTCCACGGTCACGAGGGGCTGTCGCTGGCTGAGGGCGACGCCGAGGTGTCCGCGTGCCTCGTCGATATCGCCCGGGGCGAGCTGATGCGCGACCAACCCGTCCGGGCCCTCGAGCTGGCCCGGGAAGCCGTCCAGCGAGGCCGTCGTATGGCCGGCTACATCCTCGCGAACGCCCAACAAGAGCTCGGGTTCTCGCTGCTCCGCACCGGTCAGCCCGACGACGCGCGCGAGGTCCTGGTTCAGGCACTGCGTGACGGCCCCATCACCGACGTCGGCTGGCAGCTCGAGACGATCGCCGCTGTCGCCCTGACGTTGATTGTCGGGGGTATACCGGAAGCACGGCAGCTCCTGGACGACAGCAGTCGGGCGGCCCAGCGGGAGGGCCTCGGGGAATCGGCGGTCCCGGCCGAGCTGCTGACCCTCGCGAACGACCACGGCGTCAGCACGCCGGAGCTAGGCGGGCCTGGGCCCTCCCTGGCGGAGCTCCGCGACGCCACGCTCTCGGTTGGCTAACCCGGCGGCATACCGCCCGAGCGGGGGTCCGCGAGGTCAGCGGCAAACGAAAGTGATGGGCCACAAAACAGAGGCCGCGAACGACGCGATCGGCGACCTGAGGGTCACCGGGCCAACTCGAGCCCTGGTAGCCCACCGACAGCGACCTCGCGGTCACGGGCCAGCGCCCGATAAACGATGTGGTGCCCCGTCCCGTGGTTTGCCCACTCCAGCTGCCCTCGAGCCCAGCCTTTGTGGGTACCGCCCGCGCGAGGGGTCACTCATTGCGGGGCTCCCAGTCGTCGCAACGGGACTCATCGATCTTGGGCAGATCTTCCTGAACAACGACTTCACTCCTGTAGTGCTTGAGGGTGAAGTGCATGTTCGTGCGCAGGTCGACGATGACGAACCGGGTCTTCGCGGTGGCGTCGGGGGTGACGGACTGGAAGTCGGCCGGTGTGATGGTGCGGGCGCCGCGCCCCTTCATCTGCTCGAAGTACTGGGCGGAGCGAACGTCGCGCATGAAGAAGACGCACTCCAGGGGCTTCACGTCGGTGCCGGTGGCGATCATGTCGACGGCTACCGCGATGCGCAGTGATGGGGAGGTGCGGAAGGCTTGAAGCTGGCCCTTGGGGTCCCGGGCAGCGTAGGTGATCTTTGCGGCGAAGTCGTTGCCCTTGCCGAAGACTTCCCGGACGGTGGTGACGATCTCCTCGGCGTGGGCATCGTCTTTGGCGAAGATCAGCGTCTTGGGGACTGTAGAGCGGCCGGGGAAGATCTCGGTGAACAGCCGGTCCCTGAAGGTCTCTAAGACGAGGCGGATCTGGGACTTGGCGGTGACGGCCCGGTCGAGCTGCTTGTGGGTGTACTCGTAGTCCTCCTCGAGCTGCTCGAGGCGTTCCTTGCGGGTACGCCGGTCGACCTTGGGGACGAAGAGGCCGGCGTCGATCTTGCCGCCCTTCTCGGAGATCTCGGTGCGGATCCGGTAGAGGTCGAAGTCGACATTGACCCGGTCGGCGACGGACTGGGGGTAGGTGTACTCGGAGACCAGGTTCTGCCGGAAGAACGCGAAGGTCTGCTTGCCGGGGGTGGCGGTCAGGCCGACGACGTGCGCGTCGAAGTACTCCAGGACACCGCGCCACACCCCGTAGATGGAGCGGTGGGCCTCGTCGACGATGACCAGGTCGAACGTCTCCGGCGCTAGGGCCGGGTTGTAGGTCACGGTGACAGGCGCGTCGGGGACGTAGTCGTCGAGGCCAGGATCGTCGCCTGTGGCGACGTCCTCGTTCCTCAGGGCCTTGAAGACACGCTGGATGGTGGAGACGACGACGCTGGAGGAGCCGAGCATGCCGGCGGAGGACAGCTTGTCGACGCCGTAGATCTCCGTGAAGCGCCGCCCGTCACCGGGGGTGCGGTAGTTCTGGAACTCGGCGAGGGTCTGTTCGGCGAGGTTGTTGCGGTCGACGAGGAAGAGGATCCGCTGGAAACCGCCGTAGCGCAGGAGCCGGTAGGCCGTGGTCACGGCGGTAAAGGTCTTGCCGGCGCCGGTCGCCATCTGCACGAGGGACCGGTCGTGCTGCTGGCCGGCGAGGCTGTGCTCGATGCCCGTGATGGCTGTGATCTGCGCCGGGCGCAACGCGGCCGTATCGAGCTCGGGGAGGTGGCGGACCTTGGCGCGCCAGGTCGGCTGGTCCGGGTCGGCCTCTGCGTCACGGAGGATCTTGGCGAGCGTGCTCGGCTTGGGGAAGTTGAAGAGCCGGCGGGCGCGAGCGTCCGGGTCGTAGCCGTTGGTGAAGTGCGTCTCGGTGCCGCTGGCCTCGATGACACCGACAGCCTTCTTGTCCACGTAGAGCACGTAGTCGGCCCGCCCATGGCCGGGCTTCATGACGACCTCGCGGCAGGCGATGCCCCTCGGCCGCGAACAGGTTGAGGTTCTTCTTGTCCTGGACCGACCAGCCCGCGTCGGCCAGCTGACGGTCGATGACCACACGCGCCCGCTGCTCCGCGGCCAGCCTCGCCTGAGCGTCGAGTTCCCCCATGGCCGTCACCATAGCCAGCACGTTGAGTCAAGACCGGACATTTCGCTCCGCTATGGCCGAGAAGAGTGAGATCGTCCACGCGTGACTGGCCACCCACGAACGCATGACCACCCCCAGGATCCAACCCAGTCGACAGGGGTGGTGCGGCTGGGCACCTGGAACCTCGACACCGCCCAGCCAGACAGATACCGCTCCCTTCAGGCGGATTGGCTGCGGCAGCACGCGGACGTTTGGATGCTCACCGAGGTCCATGAGGCCGCCCTCAAGAGCCTCAGCAGCCGTGTCTTGAGCGACGCGATCGAAGGCATGCCCAGGCGGTACTGGTCGGGGATCGCCTCGATCTGGCCCCTCGAGCAGCTAGACAGCGGACACCCCACCTTGGCGTTGGCCCGAGCACAGGTACCAAGCCTCGGGAGCGTGCTTGTCGCGTCATCGGTGCTGCCGTGGCGGGCGGCCGGCAAGTACTGGCCCTCGGGGGACGGTGAGGGCTACCGAGATCGGTTCACGAGCGCGCTCTCACGACATCAGGCTGCTGTTCTCGAAGCGATGGAAGACGACCTCGTGGTGTGGGGCGGCGACTTCAACCAGGAACTCTCCGGCAGGGACAGCGTCGGCAGCAGCGTCGGGCGGCAGGCTCTTGACTCCGCCTTCAAGACCCTCGAGCTCCGAGTGCTCACCGAAGACCGTCTGACCATGGCAGGTGACGCCCACCCGATCGACCACATCGCCGTGCCGCGCCACCTCAACCATCTCTCGGCGAGGTGGCTCCTCCCCACCGCCAGCAGGCGTGCCCTCTCGGACCATCCGGCGTACCTCGCAGAGATCGGTCTCTAGGGCGTCCCGATCACGCCCACTGGGCGATCAGGCGCGACGGCACCGCCCGGGGACCGTTCTTGTTTCCCACATGCCTGATTGCGAGTCGCTCGAACAGGACCCGGATAATCTCTCGACGCTGGGTGGTGGTCCAGGTCTCCCAGGCTGCAGCAGGGTCGATGAGGTCCTCGGTTGGGATGAGAGTGGGGGAGCGGCGCGACTCCAGCTCTGCCAGTGCTTCGGCAATTGCGGCCAGCCGGGGTCGGGCTGTGCCGGCACTCAGTAGACCGTCGGCCACCAGGTCGGCGAACTCTTCGCGACGCTGTCTGCGCTCGGCGATCTGTCCATCAAGTGCAACGGTGTCGGGGTGCGGGCGGAACAGGTCAGCGGCGTCAGGCAGCCGCAGGCGTTCGATCACCAGGTGCGTCACTACCGCATCGGCGGCGCCGCGGCTCATGCTCACGAAGCAGCGCCCTGGCACGGAGGAGCCATAGAGCCTGGTCGCCCCATTCCCGCCCGCGAAGCAAGTGGTCTCGTGCTCGTCGCAGGTCAGGATGCCTCCGAGGAGACTCAGAACATCACGCGGGCGGGATCGCTCACCGCGAGGGCGTCGCCGCAAGGCGGCGCGAGCCGAGCGCCACTCCTCGGGGCTCACGATTCCATCGAAGGCTGCCTCATGGAGCTCGCCATCGACCTCGACGAGGCCACCGAGGGCGGGGCATGCGATGAGCCGAGCGATCCCGGTGTGGGTCCACGCGGTACCACGCCGGGGAAGAATGCCTTGGCTGTTTAGGTCCTTGGCGATTTTGGTCAGGGCGTCACCGCGTTGGGCACGGGCCAGGATGTCGCGCACGATGAGCGCTCGCTCGGGAGCGGGCACTGGCAGCCCGGGTTGTGTGGACGCTCGCATCCCGTATGGGATCGGCCCACGCCATCGGCCGTTGGCTTTGGCCTGCTGATGGGCCCGGCTAACGCGTTCACCCGTACGTTCGCTCTCGGCCCGGCTGACCTCGCCAAGCATTCGGGCGACCAGACGCCCATGGCTGGTGGAGACGTCCCACGCGCCAGCTTTGACTGTCTCGACGATGCAGCCAGTCCGTTCGAGCAGTTCGAGAAAGTCCTCGAGCTCGCGCGGTGATCGGTGCAGGCGCTCTGGGGCCCAAGCCACCACGACGTCGATGGCTCCGCCCGCAATCGCCTCCACGAGGGCCGTGTAGTGAGGGCGCCTCCGGCCGGAGTAGGCGGAGATGTCGTTGTCTGTGTAGACGCGGCTGACCGTCCAGCCACGGCGCTCGCACACAGCGCGGCAGTCAGCTTCTTGTCGCTGTACCCCCAGGCCGTCCCCGAGCTCGTCGCGGCTGATGCGCGTGTAGATCGCTGCTCTCACGTTTCAAGCACAGGTGTCAGCCGTTCGTTGATCTGGATCAACGAACCCTCGCGCGTTTTCGTCGCGCGGGGCGGGATCGCCGAGCTGACCCCGACGATCCTGACGGCGGACGAGGTGCGCGACCTCGTGGAACGCATGCTCAAGAGCAGGGGCCGGCGCGTCGACCTCAGCAGCCCCTTCGTGGACGCGACCCTGGCGGACGGGTCGCGGCTCCACGTCGTGATCCCCGACATCAGCCGGTCCCACTGGCAGGTCAACGTCCGCAAATTCGTCGTCAAGGCCGACCACCTCGACGACCTGGTCCGGTTGGGCACGATGCCCCGGCAGGCGGCGACGTTCCTCGAGGCGGCCGTTGCCAGCGGACTCAACGTCCTTGTCGCCGGCGGCACCCAGGCCGGCAACCCGACTACTCATGAAACGCCTGTGTGTCAGGATGCACCCATCTGGTGGCATTACCTAGCGAAGGGGACCAAGATGGACTGGATTTTCGATGGAATCGGCACGTTGATCGTGGGACTGCTGATCGGTGGAGGAGCCGGAGGGGCCGTTGGCTGGCGTATGGCCATCAAGAGCACGCGCCAGACTCAGAGGGCCGGTGACATCGCGCAACAAACACAGATTGGCCGCGACCAAATTAATGGTCGTCGCGACTAATGTTCGAAAAGCAGGGGCAAAAGGCTGGAGCGAACAGTCACCAATATCAAATCAGTGGTGATCAGTACATCATTCAGGCAGGGGTGACGGAGGATCGAGCCCGAGAGATTGCTACTGAGGTGACGCGGTCCGCTCTTGCGGAGTACTCGAATGAAGCGACGGAGATTGGAAGCCAGAGGATTTCGCACTTCGACGAAATCTTGGTCGGCGAGATGTCGAAGCGTGACCTACTGCAAGCGTTCGCTGACCCGGCGTTTCAAGTTGCACTGAAAAAGGCCCAGATCGGTGCGGCTTCGACGGAGCGCGAGTCAGATTACGATCTACTGGCAAATTTGCTGGCGGACCGTGCCGAACGAGGTGGGGTGCGCAATGTCAGGGCAGGCCTAGACCGTGCGGTGCAGATCGTTGATCAGATCGACGACTCGGCACTGGTAGGGCTGACTGTGCTGTATGCGTTCCAACAGTTCAGTCCCAATCACCCTCACGTGCACGAGGGTCTCGGCTCGATTGACAGGTTGGCGCAATCGCTCATGACCAGTCCCCTTCCAACGGGCCCCGATTGGCTTGATCACCTAGATGTTCTGGGTGCGGTTCGTCTCTCGCCGGCTCAGTCCATGCGAGCTTTCGGTGATTACTACGGAAAGACGCATGTGCCGGGTTATGTGGCTCCCGGACTTGATCCCACGTCGGAAGAGTTTGCAGAAGCGCAGGCGAGGCTGCAGGGCGTGAATGTGCAGGTTGATTTCGTGGATCATGAGCTGCGGCCTGGCTTCATGCGCTTTCCGGTCGCGAGTATGGCAGTCTTGCGTCACGCGATTCAATCGCGCGGCGAGGACGATATAGCGGTCGTTTTGGAGGTGGCCAAATCGTTCGGGGTCGATGCTCCGTCCGAGGAACTTGTTGCGGCGCCTCTCGCAACGGCTATCGACGCCCAGCCGCACCTCAAAGTGGTCCGTGAGTGGTGGGGCTCGATCGATACCGGTGTACAAATCACATCAGTCGGCAAGGTGCTCGCCAAGGCGAACGCGAAGCGTTGCGATAGCGCAGGGCTGCTGCCGGACCTGGACTAGGCCGCGGCCACCCGGCTCTTAACTTGAAATAGCAACACAACTCGTTCGGTGTTGGGCAGGGGTGGGCGTCGTCCCATAGCGGCGGTCGTGAGTGCCGGGGGAAGCCTGTCAAGGGCGCGTAGCGGCGTAGCGGACCCTTGACGGGCGGCGGAGGCATCGGAGACTGGCGCAGGGGGACGGCGACCGACGAGGGGACCACGCGGGTCTTAGAGGAAGCCGCCCATGGTGGGACCCATGACGCCGAAGTTGTCGCAACTTGTGCAGGTCCAGACGTCGGCGGTGTCGGACGCGCCTAGGAAGTGCAGCGCGGGGCCGAGGTCGATGCCTCGGTCGCGAGCTGCAGTGCGTGCGCATCATATGAGCGAGCGGCCCGTCGAGCTTGGCGGGCTTCTGCCTTGCTCGGGGCGTAAACGCGAGCGGCGGACGACACATCGTTCGGGCTCGGCGACGAACGACGGAACACGACGCCGGCTCATCCGCAGGGCCCAAGAGTCGCGTGCCGTCCAACGGTACGGCTTGGCCTCCTCGGGGTGCTGTGCGTAAGCATTACTAGCGGTTCCGGGCATGTGCACGGTGCACGCGAACAGCGCCCGCGAGGCGGTGACCAAGATGTGCACACTCCCGCTCCTGGCCGGGGAGAACGTCTCGAGCCGGTTCGTGGTGCCCACGGTGGCCGCGGCCGTCGACATCGTCGTGCACGTCGCCCTTGAGCGTGACGGGGTCCGCCGTGTCCGCGAGGTGGTCGCGGTCCCGGGTCGAGCCGAGGGTGATGTCATCGAGATCGCCGATCTCTTCGTCACGCGCGGGGGAGTGCTTCGCCGCGCCGACGGGTTCCCGCCGCACCGTGAGGCCTTCGAGCGAGCCGGCTACGACGTGACTGCCCTTCTCGCTCAGGCGGACTCATGATCTCGCCCCTGTTCGTCGGACTCCTCCTCGCGGCCGGCGTCTTCTTCATCTACTGGTCGTTCTGGCCCCAGGAAGCCCGCCGGCAGCAGGCCCGGCAGGACGGCTTCATGGTCGAGCTACGCGACCACCTGACCCAGGCGGGCTACTCGTCAGTGACGCCGACCAATCTCGTCGCCGGTTCCGTCGTGCTGTTCCTCATCGCCTTCGTCATGGTCCTCGCCCTCACACGCGTCGTGCCCATCGCGCTGTGCTTCAGCCTGATGGCAGGCGCCGTCCCGATCTCCCTCGTGCGGATGCGAGCCCGCAGTCGTAGAAACAAGCTCCGTGACCTGTGGCCCGACGTCGTCGACAACATCACCTCCGGGGTGCGCGCTGGTCTGGCGCTGCCCGAGGCACTCTCACAGCTCGCTGTGCGCGGTCCGGCAGAGCTGCGACCGGCCTTTGCCGCCTTCGCGGAGGACTACCGGACGACCGGGCGCTTCCAGGACTGCCTCGACCGGCTCAAGGACCGGCTCAGCGATCCCGTGGGGGACCGCATCGTCGAGTCCCTCCGGATCGCTCGCGAGGTCGGCGGCAGCGACCTCGGCAAGCTGCTGCGCACGCTGTCGTCCTTCCTGCGCGAGGACGCCCGCACGCGGTCCGAGCTCGAGACCCGACAGAGCTGGACGGTCAATGCCGCCCGTCTGGCAGCGGGGGCCCCTTGGGTCATTCTCGGTCTGCTCGCGCTGAACGGCAGCTCCCTCGCGGCCTACTCCTCGCCGACGGGTTGGGTCGTCCTGGCAGTGGGTGCAGGCCTGTGTCTGGTCGCCTACCGCGCCATGATCTGGATCGGTCGTCTCCCCGAGGAAGAGCGGGTCCTGCGGTGAACGGGTTGTCCGCCCGGGTGGGCGACCTTGTGGGGCAAGGATGGTCGTGGGTAGGGGCGACAGCCGGCTTGCTTCTCCTCGCTGGCGTCGCGCTCGTCGTCGCGGGCCTGCCGAGCAGCCGTCGCCCCACGCTCGACGACCGACTCGAGCCCTACCTTCGCGACACGCCCCGTCCCTCCACGCTGCTCTCACGACCGGCACCACCTCGCGGGCCGTTCGGCTTCGGCGAGCTGCTCGCGCCCTACGTGGCCAGGCTCGGAGCCGGGGTGGGGTCCGTGCTCGGCGGTGCGCCGTCGGTGGTGCGCCGACAGCTGCGGGCAGGACAGCCGGCGGACGTCGAGCGGTTCCGCGCCGAGCAGGTCATGTCCGGCGCTGCCGGCGCCCTGGTGGGACTGCTCTTCACCGCTGTCGTCGCGGTGGCTCAACACCGGTTCCCGGTGTCGGTCCTCGTCTCGATGGTGGTCGTCGGCGTCCTGGGTGGCATCGCGGGTCGCGACTACCTCCTCAGCCGGGCTGCGGCCCGGCGTGAGGCGCGCATGCTGACCGAGTTCCCCACGGTGGCAGAGCTGCTCGCGCTCGCGGTCAGTGCGGGGGAGGGTGCGGTCGGCGCGCTCGAACGCGTCTGTCGGCTCTCGCACGGGGAGCTGTCCGACGAGCTGCGCCGGTGCCTGGCAGACGCTCGCGCCGGAGCCAACCTGACCGCGGCCCTGCAGGGACTGGCCGATCGCACCGGCCTCATGAGCCTGACCCGCTTCGTGGACGGCATCGTCGTGGCCATGGAACGGGGGACCCCTCTCGCCGAGGTGCTCCGTGCCCAGGCGCAGGACGTCCGCGAGGACGGTCGACGCACGCTCATGGAGCAGGGCGGCAAGAAGGAGATCTACATGATGATCCCGATCGTCTTCCTGACCCTGCCTGTCACCGTGCTCTTCGCGCTCTACCCGGGACTCAGCTTCCTCCACCTCAAGCTCTGACACCCGGCACCCCGGATGTCCAACCACCGCACCACCGCACAGGGAGAAAGAGAATGACTCACATCATCACAGCCCACGCCCGTGCCCGAGCGTCCGTCACGGCGGCCGTGTCTCGTCGCATCGCCGGTCCGCGGGACCGCGGCGACGTCCCCGGCTGGGTGCTCATCACGATCATGACCGCCGGGCTCGTGACCGCGCTGTGGGCCATCGCCGGTCCACAGCTGGGCCAGCTCTTCAGCGACGCCATCTCGAGCGTCAAGGGCCCGTGAGGGGGCAGAGTCTCGCGGCAGGCCTGCGCTGCCGACCCTTCCCCGAGATTGTCCGGCACGGGGCAGCGTCCCGCGCTCACCGACGCCGGGCTGCCGGGACGTCCGGAGCGCCGCTGAGCCCGGTCGTTGGGTGCGACCGCGAGCACGGCTCTGCCGTGGCCGAGTTCGTGATGGTGGCTGCCCTGCTGCTGTTCGTCGCCATGGGGGTCTTCCAGCTCGGCCTGGCGCTGTACGTCCGCAACACCCTGATCTCGGCCGCCTCCGAGGGTGCACGCTACGGAGCTCGGGCCGACGCGCAGCCCGGCGACGGGGTGGGCCGCACCGAAGCCCTCATCACCTCGGCCCTGAGCGCGTCTTTCGCCCAGGACGTCCGTGCCGTGCGCTCGGTGACGGCGTCGGGAGTGCGGGTCGTCGAGGTACGTGTCACCGCGCCACTGCCCGTGATCGGTCCGATCGGTCCCGGTGGCGCGCTCAGCGTGTCCGGGCGGGCCTTCAGCGAGGAGCAGGTCGTGTCCGGAGCCGGCCCATGATCGACCCCCACGCCCGCGTCGCCCGCGTCGCCCGCGTCGCCCGCTTCGCCCACAGAGTCCGAGCCGCGCAGGCGGGCGGGCTCGCGGACCGTCTCCCGGCCACGGGCGACCCGGCCCGTGGGGCACGTGACGAGGGCCGGGCGATCCTCGAGTTCATCTTCCTGGGCATCTTGCTCCTGATCCCGTTGACCTACCTCGTGCTCACCGCGGCGCGCCTTCAGGCCGCGTCCTTCTCCGCCTCGCTCGCGGGTCGGGAGGCCGGGCGCGCGTTCGTCACGGCGCCCTCGGACTCCGAGGGGTATGCCAGGGCCCGCGCCGCGGCTGCCCTCGCCTTCTCCGACTTCTCGTTCGACAGCGAAGCCCAGGTCTCGGTGTCGTGTGACGGCACGCCGTGCCTGCGTCCCGACGGTTCCGTCACGTCGACCGCGCGCATCGAGGTCCAGCTGCCGCTCGTGCCGGACTTCATCGCAGCCCACGTGCCGGCCTCGGTGACGATCTCGTCGACCCACGTCGCCTCCGTCGACCGGTTCGTCGCGCGATGAGCGCCGAGACGACGAGGCGGTATGCCGTCTGGCGAGGTGTCCGTGCCCGATTCCTCAGAGGTCGGCTCGACCGCCGGGTTCTTTCCGCCACCTCTCGCGAGCAGGGGCAGATCGGGGTGCTCGCCCTCGGGCTGTTCGTGCTGGCGGCGATCCTGGTCCTCGGCGCCATCGACGTCACGGCCGCACAGCTCGCCCGCATGCGGCTGCTCGACGCCGCCGACTCGGCCGCCCTCGACGCCGCCGACGCCCTCGACGAGCGGGCCGCCTACGAGGGCGGCGTCCTCGACCACCTGGCCCTCACGGACGAGTCGGTGGCGGGGGCCGCCGGTGCGCACCTGGCTCGCACGCCGATGCCGCCGGGAATCACGTCGTGGTCCGTCGTCCCCGACACCGGCACGACGGACGGCGCGACCGCCGTCGTCACCATCCGCGGCACGGCGACCCTGCCGATGAGCGGCTGGGTGCTCGAGTCGCTCGGCGGCAGCGTCACCATCACCGTGTCGTCGCGCGCGCGAGCCCCTCTGGGTTGAGCCCGAGCCATCCCTCCCGACAGGTCCGGGTCTGAGGCCGCTGCCCGATGTGCGCGGCGCGCCTCGGTGCTGCCGTAGGCTGTTCGATCGTGGCTGTTGACTTCACGCAAGAGATCAAGGAACTGCGCGCGACGATGGATTCGGTGCGCGGGGTCACGAACCTCGACGAGCTCGCCCGCACCATCGACGAGCTCGAGCAGCAGGCCTCCGCCCCCGACCTGTGGGACGACCCCGACGCCGCCCAGCAGGTGACGAGCGCCCTGAGCCGCGCCAACTCCGAGCGTGACCGCGTCCTCGGCATGGACGCGCGCATCGAAGACCTCGAGACCCTCGTCGAGATGGGCCAGGAGGAGAGCGACGCGGCGACCCTCGAGGAGGCCGAGCGCGACCTCGCCACGCTGAAGAAGGACGTCGGCGAGCTCGAGGTCCGCACCCTGCTGTCGGGGGAGTACGACGAGCGCGAGGCCGTCGTCACGATCCGCTCGGGCGCAGGTGGCGTCGACGCCGCAGACTTCGCCGAGATGCTCATGCGCATGTACCTCCGCTGGGCCGAGCGCCACGGCTACCCGACGAAGGTCATGGACACCTCCTACGCCGAGGAGGCGGGCCTCAAGTCGGCCACCTTCGAGGTCAACGTCCCCTACGCGTTCGGCCACCTCTCCGTCGAGGCGGGCACGCACCGCCTCGTCCGGATCAGCCCGTTCGACAACCAGGGCCGTCGCCAGACGAGCTTCGCCGCCGTCGAGGTCATCCCGCTCATCGAGAGCGACGACTCCATCGACATCCCCGAGAACGAGCTGAAGATCGACGTCTTTCGCTCGAGCGGACCCGGTGGCCAGAGCGTCAACACCACCGACTCGGCGGTGCGCATGACGCACCTGCCGACCGGCATCGTCGTGTCGATGCAGAACGAGAAGAGCCAGATCCAGAACCGCGCTGCCGCCCTGCGCGTCCTCCAGTCGCGACTGCTCCTGCAGCGCAAGGCCGAGGAGGCCGCCGTGAAGAAGGAGATGGCGGGCGACGTCAAGGCGAGCTGGGGTGACCAGATGCGCTCCTACGTCCTCAACCCGTACCAGATGGTCAAGGACCTCCGCACCGAGTACGAGACGGGCAACCCGAGCGCGGTCTTCGACGGCGACATCGACGGTTTCATCGAGGCGGGGATCCGCTGGCAGATCGGCCAGAACCGCCAGCAGGACTGAGTCCGCCCCACCCCGCCCCGCCACGCCGGGCGGCTTGCTTTCCCGGGGGTTGCCCCCGGCTGCACGTAGCCTCGTATGCGGTTCCGTGCACGCCTGCCGACGTATGCCGGCACGTGCCCTCCCATCCCAGCCGCCGTTCCGCTGATGACCAGCCCAGTACGAGTCGAGGCACGACCCATGATCCTCTTCGAGAACGTCACGAAGACCTATCCGCGGACCACGCGTCCGGCGCTCGACGACGTCAACCTCGAGATCCCGCGGGGCGAGTTCGCCTTTGTCGTCGGCACGTCCGGTTCGGGCAAGTCCACGATGATGCAGCTCGTCATGAAGGAGCAGGACGTCACGCGCGGCCGCATCCTCATCGCCGGTCGCGACCTCGACCGCCTGCCGGAGCGCAAGGTGCCGGCCCTGCGCCGCGAGATCGGCTGCGTGTTCCAGGACTTCCGCCTGCTGCCCAACAAGACGGTCTTCCAGAACGTCGCCTACGCCCTGCAGGTCCTCGGCAGCAGCCGCGCCCGCATCCGCCAGACCGTGCCCGAGACGCTCGAGCTCGTCGGACTGGCAGGGATGGAGAAGCGCCTTCCGCACCAGCTCTCCGGTGGCGAGCAGCAGCGTGTCGCGATCGCCCGGGCCTTCGTCAACCGACCGCCGATCCTGCTCGCCGACGAGCCCACGGGCAACCTCGACCCCGACACCAGCCTCGGCATCGTCCAGCTGCTCGACCGCATCAACCGCACCGGCACGACGGTCGTCATGGCCACCCACGACACCGTCACGGTCAACGCCATGCGCAAGCGCGTCATCCGGCTCGACCGCGGGGTGCTCGTCAGCGACATGGAGGCGGGGGACTACACGACGGGCTCCATCCCGCGCGTGCGGCTCGACGAGGAGACGGCGGCGCCGCGACGCGCCGACCAGCCAGAGGTGTCCGACGGCCACGACGACGGGGACCCCGCGGCATACGCCGGCGGTGCGGACGGTGACGAGGCCGGCGACCCGGTCGAGCAGCCGGACACGATGCCGCCCATCGGGCGGGACGCGGACGCGCCACGCGCCAAGGGCGGGATCTTCCGCAGGCACAAGGCCGTCCAGACGAGCGACCGCTGAGCGCGAGACGGAGCGAGACACGACATGCGATTCCAGTTCCTCCTCGGCGAGGTCGGCAACGGCCTCCGGCGCAACCTCTCGATGGCCGTCTCGGTCGTCATCGTCACGATGATCTCGATGTACCTCCTCGGTCTCGGCCTCATGGGCCAGCGGCAGGTCGACACCATGAAGGACTACTGGTACGACCGCGTCCAGGTGACGGTCCTGCTGTGTGCCGAGAAGACCCGCTTCGCCAACTGTGCGGGTGAGCCGACGACCGACGCGCAGCGCACGGCCATCAAGGCCGAGCTCGAGGCGCTCAAGCCGACGGTCAAGGAGGTCTATTACGAGTCGCGTGACCAGGCCTTCGACCGGTTCAAGCAGACCTACAAGAACTCGCCCCTCGCCCGCGCGGGGGAGTCCTACTTCGCCGACTCGTACCGGGTGAACCTCAACGACGCCAACAAGTTCGACGTCGTTGCGAGCTCGATCAAGGGCATGCCGGGTGTGGCTGACGTCCAGGACCAGAAGAAGCTCCTCGAGAAGTTCTTCACCTTCATGAATACCGTCTCGTGGGCCGCGATCGCCCTGTCGTCGCTCATGGTGCTGGCGGCCGTGATGCTGATCTCGACGACGATCCGCCAGACCGCCTTCAGCCGGCGCCGCGAGACCGGGATCATGCGCCTGGTCGGCGCCTCGAACTTCACCATCCGTTTCCCGTTCGTCATGGAGACCGTCCTGGCCAGCGTGCTCGGGGCGGTGCTGGCGATGGGCATGCTGTGGGCCACGGTGCGCTACGGCGTCGTCGGCTTCCTCAGCCAGACCCTCACCGACACGGCGTTCATCGGCGTCGCGGACGTCTACTACGTCGCCCCGTTCGTCATCGTCGGCGTCGTCGGGCTCTCGACCCTCACGTCCTGGGTCACGCTGCGCCGCTACCTGCGGGTGTGAGGTCCAGCCATGCGAAACGATGACGAACTCTCGCCAACGCGAGTGACCTGTGGTACCAATTGGGCATATGTGGCTCATGAGACGTTATGAGAAGACCGGTCCCGCGGCCAGGCTGACGGCCGCGGGCCTCGTCGTCGCATGCTCCGTCTCGGTGGGCTCGGCCCTCGTCGCGCGTGCGGACTCCGTCTCGGACCAGAAGAAGCGCAACGACCAGAAGATCGCCGCGCTCGGACAGCAGCTCGAAGGCACCAACGCCTCGCTGGCGCGCGCCTTCGTCAACCTCGAGCGCACCAACGCAGCCCTCCCGCTGGCCCAGCAGCGCGTCGTCGCAGCCCAGGGGGCCCAGGCCCAGGCGCAGGCGGCGCAGGTCGCGGCGGAGGCCACCGAGGCCCGCGCGATCGACGCCGAGGCCAAGGCCCGCGCCCACAACGAGGACGTGGCCCAGCGGCTCGCGGTCGCCCAGGCCAACCAGCAGCGCGCCACCGAGCAGCTCGCCAAGAGCTCCACCGAGCTCGTCACGAGCCAGGACGCCCTCGACTCCTACGCCGCCGAGGTCTTCCAGGGCTCGGAGCAGGAGTCCCAGCTCGGGATGGTCTTCGGCTCGACGTCCCCTCAGGACTTCGCCAACCGGCTCGTCATGGCCGACACGGCCAGCGCCGTCGCGAGCGACACGATCGACAAGCTCGCGGCGATGACGGTCGACAACACCTCCACCCGCTCCTACCTGACGTCCGTGCGCGGCGAGATCGCCGACCTGAAGCGCCAGGCCGAGGCCGCGCTCCGGGGCGCCGAGGCCGCTGCCGCCGCAGCCACGCAGGCCAAGAATCAGGCAGTCGTCGCCAAGAACAACGCGATCACCGCCACGCAGAACGCCGCCGCGGCCAAGACGCAGCTCGACCAGCTCAAAGCGAAGCAGTCGGCCCAGGCCGCCGACCTCGCGGTCCAGCGGAAGAACGAGGCTGCGGATCTGGCGGCCGCGCAGGCCGAGTCGGCGCGGCTGCAGGCCGTTCTCGTCGAGCAGGCCCGCAAGGCGCGCATCGCCGAGCAGAAGCGCGTCGCCGCGCTCAGGGCCAAGCTCGAGCGTGAACGTCAGGCCAGGATCGCCGCGGAGAGGGCCAAGGCGGCCGCAGCCGCGCAGAACGGCTCGAGCTACACCCCGAAGCCGCAGCCGCCCGTCACGGTCCCGACCGACTCCACGCCGTCGAACTTCCTGACCTACCCCGCCAACGGTCCGACGACGTCCGGTTTCGGTATGCGGTGGCACCCGATCCTGCAGAAGTGGATGCTCCACGACGGCCTCGACTGGGGCATCCCCTGCGGCACGCCGGTGTATGCCGCCGCGCCGGGCCAGATCATCCGCGCCGGCTGGCGGGCGAGCGGCTGGGGCAACCAGGTCGTCATCGACCACGGGATCCACCGCGGAGTCGACCTCGTCACGACCTACAACCACCTGACGAGCATCGTGGACTTCGGCGGCGCCGTGAACCGCGGGCAGCTCATCGGCTACTCCGGGACGACCGGCTACTCGACCGGCTGCCACCTGCACTTCGGCGTCTACGAGGACGGCACCCCCGTCGACCCGCGCGGATGGCTCTGACCGGCTTGAACAGCACCTGAGGGAAACCGGCTCGGAGCCGGTGAGCTCCTCGGGGTAGCGTTGGTGCGCTGAGCCCCGCCGAACATCGGCGACAGACCACGCACCCGCGCACGCCCCGTGCGCGTCGGTGGCAGACCCGAGTCGGAAGGACGGTCCGGTGCCCAAGGAGAAGGGGCGGTCGCTCATCGCGAGCAACCGCAAGGCCCGACACGACTACCTCATCGACGACACGTTCGAGGCGGGCATCGTCCTGTCCGGCACCGAGGTGAAGGCCCTGCGGATGGGGCGGGCGTCGCTCGTCGACGGCTTCGCGATGTTCACCGGCGACGAGCTCTACCTCGAGAACGTCCACATCCCCGAGTACCTCAACGGCACGTGGAACAACCACGCCCCTCGCCGCAAGCGCAAGCTGCTCCTGCACCGCGCCGAGCTCGTGAAGATCGCCCACAAGACCCGCGAGAGCGGGCGCACCATCGTGCCGCTGTCCCTCTACTTCAAGGACGGCCGCGCCAAGGTGGAGATCGCGATCGCGACCGGCAAGAAGGAGTACGACAAGCGTCATGCCCTTCGCGAGCGCCAGGACAACCGTGAGGCAGACCGCGCGATGAGCGCGGCCAACCGACGACGCTGAACCCCTCGCTCACGGCCGCACGACTCGGCGCCCTCGCTACCGGAACCGGGGGCACCCCAACCGCGTCCGCTGTCAGGATGGACGGGACGAACGACGTGGAGGCACCCCGATGGCTGGATCGACTGGGTTGACGGGCTCGACTGGCTCGACCCGACCGGGCGTGCGGCGCGGCCGGCGGCTCGGCGTGCTGGGGCTCCTCCTGGCCGCCGCCCTGCTGCTCGTCGTCCCGACGGGCAGTGCGTATGCCGCGGGCGACGAGGGCATGGACTCCTTCGTCGCCGTCTACGACCTCCAGCCCGACGGCAGCATGAAGGTGACCGAGACCATCACCTGGCGCTTCCCGACCGGCGAGCAGCGCCACGGCATCTTCCGTGACGTCGTCGTGCGGATGGGGTGGAACAACGAGGAGAACCGCTACCGCTACTACGACATGACCGACGTCGCGGTCTCGAGCCCGAGCGGTGCGCCCGACACCTTCAGCGTCAGGGACAACGGCGCTGCGCGGGAGATCCGGATCGGCTCGGCGGACCAGTACACCAGCGGCACCCAGGTCTACAAGGTCAGCTACACGCTCCACAACGTGCTGAACCCGGTCACGGCCGACGGCAAGCCGTCCACGGACCCGAGCCAGACCGACGCGGTCGAGCTCTACTACAACGTCTTCGGGACCAACGAGACGACGCCGCGCGACCGCGTCTCGATCACCGTCAACGCACCGGCGGGGTCGACGAAGGCCGCCTGCTACCAGGGCATCAGCCGGTCCGACACGCCGTGCCAGGCCACGTCCGGCGACCCGGCGCGCTTCTCCGCCGAGGGCCTCGCCCCCGGCGACGCGATGTCCGTGGTCGCCTCCTACCCACCCTCGGCGTTCGGGGACGTGCGGCCCGACGTCCGACAGGGAGACTCCGGGGCCCCGATCGGCTCCGACGCTGCTCCGGCCGCCAACGCGGCGGCGTGGGCCGGCGCCATCGGTGCGCCCGTCCTGGCGCTGGCCGTGATGGGTGCGCTCGTGTGGACGCGCGGACGCGACGAGCGCTACGCCGACCTCACCCCTGGCCTGTCGCCGGCGTTCGGCACCGGGGCCACCGGCGACGGCACGCCCGGCGCGGCCACCGTCCGTGGCGGCTCGACCACCGTGGCGGTCCAGTTCCAGCCACCCCGGGGTGTCCAGCCCGGCATGGTCGGCACCATCATCGACGAGACCGCCAACCCGATCGACGTGTCGGCCACGGTGATCGACCTCGCAGTGCGCGGCTTCCTGCGCATCGAGGAGATCGGCGGGGAGGGCGTCTTCAGCCGGACCGACTGGAGCCTGACGCGGCTGGCGCCACCGCCCGACGAGCGCCTGCTGCCCTACGAGCGCCAGCTGCTCGACGGCATCTTCTCCACCCGCGGCGACGTCGTGCGCCTCTCAGAGCTGAAGAACACCTTTGCGAGCACCCTCAAGCGCATCCAGGGCGCGATGTACCAAGAGGTCGTGACTCGCGGGTGGTTCCGCTCCTCGCCCCAGACCCAGCGCGGGGTGTGGCAGGGCATCGGGCTCGTCATCGCCGCCCTCGGCGGCCTCATGCTCTTCTACGGCCGTCCGGCGATCAGCTCCATCCTCGGCGGCGGCTTCAGCGGGGGAGTGGCGCTCGGCATCGGGCTCGTCGTCGCGGGACTCATCGTCTGGGTCCTCGGTGGGCGGATGGCGGCGAAGACGGCCGAGGGGTCCGCGGTGCTGGCGCAGTCGCTGGGGTTCAAGGAGTACCTCACCACCGCGGAGGCCGGCCAGATCGAGTTCGAGGAGGCGTCCAACGTCTTCAGCCGCTACCTGCCGTATGCCGTCGTCTTCGGTGTCGCGGACCGGTGGGCCCACACGTTCGCCGAGGTCGCCAAGGCCGCGGAGGCGGCGAACCAGCCCCTCCTCATGCCGACGTGGTACGTCTGGAGCGGCAACGCGTTCCCCGACTTCACCAGCATCGCCGCAGGAGTCGACTCGTTCTCGACGACCTCCACCGGCACCTTCACCTCGACGCCCGGCTCATCCGGCTCGTCGGGCTTCGGCGGGGGCGGTTTCTCCGGCGGTGGTGGCGGCGGCTCGTCCTCCGGCTCCTGGTAGGCCGGTCCGCGCCGACCCTTCACCGACCCGACCGGCGGCGACCGCCAGCACGGCGCCGATGCCGGCCACGACGCCGCACAGCGGCCACAGCAGGCCCGGCGCCGCGGCATACACGATCCCGCCCAGCGGCGCGGAGAGCATCGTCCCGCTCGTGGCGGCGCCGGTGTACAGCCCCTGGTACTGCCCGACGAGGTGGCTCGGGGCGGCATCGAGCACGTGCGCGGTGGCGGTGGTCTTGTAGAGGATCTCTCCGGCGGTCAGGACGACCATGGCCGTGACTGCGGCGACGGCGACGCCGAGCCAGGTGAGTCCGAAGATCACGAATCCGACTGCGACGAGGGCATACCCGGACGCGATGACGGGGATGGCTGGACGGTCCCGCAGCCAGAGGGCCACCGGGATCTCGCAGGCGAGGATGAGTGCTGAGCCGATCGCGATGAGGGCGGTGTAGAGCCCGAGCGGCTGGCCGTGGTCGCGCAGGTGCAACGGCAGGGTGGCGTAGAGCTGTCGGTAGACGAGGTCGACCAGCACGACTCCCGGCAGGAGCAGCAGGAGGGAGCGGTCGGACCGGACCGCCCGCCAGAGCCCCACCGGGGCGTCGGGCTGGCGCACCACCGGAGCCCCGTCGGGCAGGAAACGGGACGTCACGTGACGCAGGACCAGGGTGAGGACGCCGTCGAGGACGAAGAGCGTGTCGTAGCCGCGCGTGGCGAGCAGGGCGCCGACCGGAGGGCCGATGACGAAGCCGGCGTTCGAGGCCGCGCGGCTCACCGCGACGGACGACCGCCTCGACCCGGCCGGCACGGCGAGCGCAGCGAGGGCTCCCTGCCCGAGCGAGGCGACGGCGCCGAGGTAGCCCGTGACGGGCATGGTCACGGCCAGCAGCCAGACCGGCTGCCACGGGATGAGGGCCGTGAGGACACCGACGACGCTGGCCGTGAGGAGCAGGACGCGGCGGTGGCCGTGGCGGTCGCCGAAGCGGCCGCCGGTGAGGTTACCGAGCAGGGCTCCGACGCCGTTCGAGCCGGCGATGACACCGGCCGGCACGACCCCCAGCCCTCGAGGCCCGGTGAGGTAGAGCACGAGGAAGAGCATGAGGAAGGCGCTGGCGGAGCTGACGAACCGGCCGGCGGCCAGCACCCAGACGACGCGGGGGAGGTCTCGCAGGTCTCTCACGGGGACATCAGACCATAGTGAGTCTCTTTTAGGAACTGAGTTACGATGGCGACATGACGCGGCGACACGCGGCCCCCGACGACCCGTGCGGCATCGCCCAGGCGGTGGGTGTCCTCGGTGACCCGTGGAGCCTGCTCGTGCTCCGCGACGTCGCCGGCGGCCGCACGCGCTTCGATGAGCTCGTGGCCGAGACCGGCATCTCACGCAAGGTCCTGACCCAGCGTCTCGACGCGCTCGTGGCCGACGGCGTCCTCGCGCGCCGCGGCTACTCCGAGCGACCCCCGAGACACGAGTACGTCCTCACGGCGCTGGGTCGCGGTGCGCTGCCCGTGCTCAGCGCCTTGCAGGAGTTCGGTGACACGTGGCTGCTCGGTGACGGTCGGCCCGACGCGGGCGCGGCCACCGACTCCAACGAGGCGGCTCGGGTGAGCAGCCTGGTGGGAGAGGCGATCCCACGCCTGCACGCCCTCGACCCCGTCACCGATGCTGCGTTCACCGTCGTCTACTGCTACCCCGGCAACGCCTTCCCCGGCGCCGACGAGATCCCCGGCGGCATCGGCTGCACGCTGGAGTCGTGCACGTACCGCGACCGGCTGGGCGAGTTCGCGACGCTGGGTGCCGCGGTGGTCGGGGTCTCGACCCAGCGCGCGAGCGAGCAGGCGGCGTTCGCCGCGGTCAACGACATCCGCTTCCCGCTCCTGTCGGACGCCGACCTCGAGCTGACCACGGCCCTGCGGCTGCCGACCTTCCGCGCCGGGGGGACGACCCGGCTCAAGCGGCAGACGCTGGTGGTCGACCGTGACCGCGTCGTGCGCGGCACGCTCTTCCCCATCCCCGACGTCACCGGCTCCGTCGAGGACGCCCTGCGCCTCGTCGACGACCTGCGCCCGACGGCCTGACACGCTCGCGCGGACGCTCGGCCCGACACGCTCGGGCCACGCGCCCTCGGTCCTCGTGTCAGCCGATCACGACGAGGAGGTCGCCGCCCTCCACCTGCTGCTGCGTCCCGATCGCGACCCGCGACACGGTTCCACCGCCGGGGCTCGTGATGTTGGCCTCCATCTTCATGGCCTCGATGGTCGCGACGACGCCGCCGGCCTCGACGGAGTCACCCTCCGCGACGGCGAGGGTGACGACGCCGGCGAAGGGTGCGGCAACGTGGCCAGCAGCGCTCGGGTCGGCCTTCTCGGCCGACTTGACGGCCGCCTCCACCGACCGGTCGCGCACAGAGATGGGGCGGAACTGGCCGCCCAGTGTGCACATGACGGTGCGCATGCCCTTGGGGTCGGCCTCTCCGATGGACTGCACGCCGATGATGAGGACCTTCCCGGGCTCGATCTCGACCTCGTACTCCTCGCCCTGCTCCAGGCCGTGCAGGAACTCGACGGTGCCGAGCACGGAGAGGTCGCCGTACGACTCGCGTGAGGACTCGAACTCCTTCGTCGGGCCGGGGAAGAGCAGCTGGTTGAGCGTCCGCCGCGGAGCCTCGTCGAGGTCCTTCTCCTGCTCCGGCGTCAGCTGGGTCAGTCGCGGCCTCGCCCGGCGGCCGGCCAGGGCCTTGGTGCGGAACGGCTCGGGCCAGCCGCCGGGAGGGTCGCCGAGCTCGCCGTTGAGGAAGCCGATGACGGAGTCCGGGATGTCGTACTTCTGGGGGTCGTCCTCGAAGTCCTTCGGGTCGGCGCCCGCGCCGACGAGGGCGAGGGCGAGGTCGCCGACGACCTTGGAGCTCGGGGTCACCTTGACGAGGTTGCCGAGGATGCGGTTCGCCGCGGCATACATGTCCTCGATGGCCTCGAAGCGGTCGCCGAGGCCAAGGGCGATCGCCTGCTGGCGCAGGTTGCTCAGCTGGCCGCCGGGGATCTCGTGGAAGTAGACACGGCCGGTGGGGGAGTCGAGCCCGGACTCGAAGGGACGGTAGAGGTGACGCACGGCCTCCCAGTACGGCTCGAGTGCGAAGACGTGTCCGATGTCGAGCCCGGTCGGTCGGTCGGTGTCGTCGGTCGCCGCGACGAGCGCCGAGAGCGAGGGCTGGCTCGTCGTGCCCGCCATGGTGGCGGTGGCGGCGTCGACGGCGTCGACGCCGGCGTCGATGGCCGCGAGCAGGGTGCCGATCTGGCCGCCGGCGGTGTCGTGGGTGTGGAGGTGCACCGGGAGGTCGAAGCGCTCGCGCAGAGCCCGGACGAGGCGGGCGGCGGCGGGGGCGCGCAGCAGGCCGGCCATGTCCTTGATGGCGAGGACGTGGGCACCGGTGTCGACGATCTGCTCGGCGAGGTGCAGGTAGTAGTCGAGCGTGTAGAGCTTCTCGCCGGGCGACATGAGGTTGCCGGTGTAGCAGAGCGCGACCTCGGCGACCGCGGTGTTCGTCTCGAGCACCGCCTCGACGGCCGGACGCATCTGCGAGACGTCGTTGAGGGAGTCGAAGATCCGGAAGATGTCGAGGCCCGTCGAGGCTGCCTCACGTACGAAGGCGTCGGTGACCGCCGTCGGGTAGGGCGTGTAGCCAACCGTGTTGCGCCCGCGCAGGAGCATCTGCAGGGGGATGTTGGGCATCGCCTCGCGCAGGGCCGCGAGGCGCTCCCAGGGGTCCTCGGCGAGGAAGCGGAGCGCGACGTCGTACGTCGCGCCGCCCCAGGCCTCCATCGAGAGCAGCTGGGGCGTCAGGTGCGCCACGTGCCTCGCCACGTGGAGCAGGTCACGGGTCCGCATCCGGGTGGCGAGGAGCGACTGGTGGGCGTCCCGGAAGGTCGTGTCGGTGACGGCGACGTCGTTCGCCTCGCGCAGGGAGCGCGCGAAGGCGGCCGGCCCGTCGGCGACGAGCCGGTCCCTGGCACCAGGCGGCAGCGGGGCGTCCGGGAGCTGGGGGAGCTTGCTGCGCGGGCGGACCCGCGTCGTGACGGGACCGTTGGGCCGGTTGACGGTGACGTCGGCGAGGAAGGTGAGCAGCTTCGTCGCCCGGTCGGCGCTGACCCGCGCCGAGAGCAGCTCGGGTCGCTCGTCGATGAACGACGTCGTCGCGAGACCGTCCTGGAAGACCGGGTCGGCGAGGACGGCCTCGAGGAACGGGATGTTGGTGGAGACCCCGCGGATGCGGAACTCCGCGAGCGCGCGCTGGGCGCGCCGGACGGCGATCGGGAAGGTCATGCCGCGGCACGTGAGCTTGACGAGCATCGAGTCGAAGTGGGCGCTGACCTCGGCGCCGACGAAGACGGTGCCGCCGTCGAGGCGCACGCCGCTGCCGCCGGCGGAGCGGTACACCGTGATGGTGCCGGCGTCGGGACGGAAGCCGTTGGCGGGGTCCTCCGTCGTGATGCGGCACTGCAGCGCGAAGCCCTTGGTGCGGACGTCGTCCTGGCGCAGCCCCATCGACGCGAACGTGTCGCCCGATGCGATCTGCATCTGCATGACGACGAGGTCGAGGTCGGTGACCTCCTCGGTGACCGTGTGCTCGACCTGGATGCGCGGGTTCATCTCGATGAAGACGTAGCGGCCGTCCTCGCCGAGGAGGAACTCGACGGTGCCGGCGTTGACGTAGCCGATCGAGCGGGCGAACGCGACGGCGTCGGCACACATGCTGGCGCGCGTGTCGCCATCGAGGTCGGGCGCAGGGGCGATCTCGACGACCTTCTGGTGACGGCGCTGGAGCGAGCAGTCGCGCTCGTAGAGGTGGACGACCTCGCCGGTGCTGTCCGCCAGCAGCTGGACCTCGATGTGCCGCGGGTTGACCACGGCCTCCTCGAGGTAGAGCGTCGGGTCGCCGAAGGCGGACTCGGCCTCGCGCTGGGCGGCCTCGAGGGCGTCGCGCAGGCCCTCGCGCGTCTCGACCCGGCGCATGCCGCGGCCGCCACCACCGCTGACCGCCTTGACGAAGACGGGGAAGCCGATCTCGTCGGCCGCCGCCTCCAGGACATCGAGGTCGGTGCCGGGCTCGGCTCCACGGAGCGTGGGCAGTCCGGCCTCGCGAGCGGCCGCGATGGCGCGGGCCTTGTTGCCGGTGAGGTGCAGCACCGACGGCGGTGGGCCGATGAAGGTGATGCCGGCCGTCTCGCACGCCTCGGCGAGGAGCGGGTTCTCGGAGAGGAACCCATAGCCCGGGTAGATCGCGTCGGCGCCGGCCTCGACGGCCTGGGCGACGATGGCCTCGTGGTCGAGGTAGGCGCGGACCGGGTGGCCCTCCTCGCCGATCTGGTAGGCCTCGTCGGCCTTGAGCCGGTGCTCGCTCTTGCGGTCCTCGTAGGGGAAGACGGCGACGGTCCGGGCGCCGAGCTCGGTCGCGGCCCGGAAGGCCCGGACGGCGATCTCGCCTCGGTTGGCGACGAGAACCTTGCGGAACATCGGACCTCCAGGGGGCCGGGGGCGACGGGGGTGGTCCGCGTCGACCACGTCGGCAGCCTAGTGGCGCGTCGGGTCCACGCGAGTCCGCGTCCCGATCCGGACGCGGCGCCGGGAATGACGTGGACCGCCCGAGCGTTCCTCCTGCATACTGTGGACTCCACTCCGGTGGAGCGCAGGGCAGCTTGACAAGTGAACAGCGTGACGTGGACACCCCTCATGGGGGTGATCGGTTTCGACGGTGGTCGACACACCAGGGGAAGCGGGTCGAGGATGCAGGGTTATCTCGTAAACGCTCCTTGCAAAACAATAGGTGCCAATTCTTCGCGCACCGACTTCGCCCTCGCCGCCTGAGCGAGCCTCGAAGTCTGTCAGCCTGAGCTAGTTTCCGACTCAGTGCCTGGCATCAGCTAGGAAACTTGCTGCGCAGTCATGTTGGGGGGCTGCGCGGGACTCTTACTCAACTGGGCCTGTCAGGGGACGTGTGCGTGCGAGCCCTGGGGCCGAGAAAAGCCAAAGCGCACTGCACCCGGAGAAGCCCTGGTTTCTCGTCATCGGACGCGGGTTCAATTCCCGCCACCTCCACCACTCTCGTGGTGGCCACGTCACGCTGTCGCTCCAGAGCAGCAGGAGGGCGTCCCGTCTCGCGGGACGCCCTCTTGCGTCCCTCCTTCCGATCGAAAGAGCGTTCCGTCCGGACGGAACGCTCTTTCGATCGGAAGGAGGGGCTCGTCACGTGATCGAGAGAGCGATCCGTCCGCGTTGCCTCTAGGGACTGGACGTATGCCGTGCCTCCGGGCGCTGTCAGGCCTGCTCGGTCGCGACGGAGCCGGCCGACGCCTCGGCCGCCATCTGCTCCTTGATCGGGGCCATGTCGAGGTTCTTGACCTGCTCGATGACGTCCTGCAGCGCGGACTGCGGCAGCGCGCCGGGCTGGGCGAAGACGAGCACGCCCTCCTTGAAGGCCATCAGGGTCGGGATGGAGGTGATGTTCGCCGCCGACGCGAGGGACTGCTCGGCCTCGGTGTCGACCTTGCCGAACACGATGCCCTCGTTGTCACCGCTCTGCGAGGCGGCGTCGTAGACCGGGGCGAACTGTCGACACGGGCCGCACCAGGACGCCCAGAAGTCGACCAGGACGATGTCGTTGTCGAGAACGGTCTTCTCGAAGGACTGCGCGGTCAGGTCAGTGGTAGCCATGTCTCTCCCAACGGATCGTGCGGGACGGGTATTCCGACGTCAGCGCAGCTCCCACGTCACGGTGACGGTGGCGCCGAGGTCGAGGTCGCCGCCCTCGACCGGCATCCCGCCCGCGAGATCACGGGACGCAGCCATCGCCTTGTACGCGACGGGCGCGACGGCGCCGGCCTCGGCCACGCCGAGGACTGCGCCGAGCTGCGAGCCGGAGAGCGCCGCATACTGCTCCGCCTTGTCGCGCGCGTCCGCGAAGGCGGCGTCGCGCGCGCGCCGCAGCCCCTCGCTCCGGTCGGACACGTCGAGCCGCACCTGGTCGACGAGGAGCGCGTTGCCGACCGCGGACGCGGCTGCTTCGAGGATCTCGCCGACCGACTCGAGGCGGCGCACCGTCACGGCGAGGCGCTGCTGCGCCGTGAAGCCGATCGCCGTGCCGGTGTTGTCCCAGCGCTGGTTGACGCCCGCATCGAGGGTGCGGATGTCGGCGTCGGCGACGTCGTGGTCGCGCACGACCGCCCCCACCTTGGTGATGCCCTCGGACGCCCCGGAGAGCGCCGCCGCGACGTCACCGGCGTCGTGACCGACCCGCAGGTCGAGCCGGACGACGTCGGGGGACACGGCGGCCCGGCCGCTGCCGATGACGGTGACCGTGCGCTTGCCCATGGGGTTCCTCTCGTCACGGCCCGCGGAGGGGTTTCCGGGCTCTCGTCGCAACCTACCTAGACTGCGATGCCATGACGACCCTCTCGCCACGTTCCGCCCCCCGCTCCCGGGTCGTGGTCGGTCTGGCCGTCGCAGCCGTCGTCGTGCAGCTGCTCGTGCTCTACTGGCCCGTCGTCACCGTCGAGGGCCCGGTCAGCTGGACCGACAAGGTCGTCCACCTCCTCGTCTTCGCCGTGCCCACGTATGCCGTGGGGCGCGCCCTCGGGTCCGTGCGGACCGCGGTCCTGGTCTTCGCGGTGCACGCTCCGGTGAGTGAGCTCGTCCAGCACTTCCTGCTCCCCGGACGCTCGGGCGACGTGTGGGACGCCGTGGTCGACCTCGTCGGCGTCGCGCTCGGCGCCGCCGTGCTGGTGGTCAGGGCACGGCAGCGCCGCTGGTAGACTGGGCGGCATCCGACTCCGAGGTCTCCTCGGATCACGACGGAAGAGATGGCGCCGGGGATGCCCGGCGGGCAGGCTCGTCCGACGGGGTGACACCCCACCGGCAGATCGCGCAGACGGCGCGGCCCGGCACCGACGCGGAGCGGATCCGAACACCGGACGGCACAGATGCCGGGCACCGGTACACATGGGGCGCAGACATTCCTGCGCCTGAGGCTCGTCTGCATGGTCGTGGTGTGACTCACGGCTCGAGGCGAAGTCTGCTCGAGTCAAGAGAGTTGAATACGCAATGCCCAAGCACACCTCCTCCGGCGCGCCCAAGAAGGCCCGCTGGTCTGCCGAGAAGAAGTCCGCAGCGACCAAGAAGCCGCACCGCGGGCAGGGTGGACCCAAGTCCACTGGTTCCTTCTCCGGCCCCAAGTCCTCCCGCCCGGCCTCGTCGGGCTCCTCCCACGTCGGTGGGCGCGAGTGGCGCGCCCCGCGTGACGAGCACCGCTCCTCGGACCGGCGCGATGACCGTGGCGACCGCGGTGGCTACCAGCGTCGTGACGACCGTGGTGACCGTGGTTTCCAGCGTCGCGACGACCGTCCGTCGTTCGACCGCCGCGATGACCGTGGCGGCGACCGCGGTGGGTACCAGCGTCGTGACGACCGTGGTGACCGTGGTTTCCAGCGTCGCGACGACCGTCCGTCGTTCGACCGCCGTGATGACCGTGGCGGCGACCGCGGTGGGTACCAGCGTCGTGACGACCGTGGTGACCGTGGTTTCCAGCGTCGCGACGACCGTCCGTCGTTCGACCGCCGTGATGACCGTAGTGGCGACCGTGGCGGCTACCAGCGTCGCGACGACCGTCCGTCGTTCGACCGCCGTGATGACCGTAGTGGCGACCGTGGCGGCTTCCAGCGTCGTGACGACCGTGGTGACCGTGGTTTCCAGCGTCGTGACGACCGTCCGTCGTTCGACCGCCGCAACGACCGTGGCGACCGCGGTGCCGACCGCTTCGCCAGCCCGGCTCCCGTGAGCTTCGAGGACGCCGAGGCCGAGCGCATGGACGCCGACAGCTGGACCAAGTCGACCCGCGCCGACGTCTCCGACGGTCCCGTCGACGTCGCGGCCGACAACGGCTTCGCCGCCCTCGGCCTGCCCGAGCGGATCGTCGAGCGCCTCGCCCGCGAGGGCATCACCTCCCCGTTCCCCATCCAGACCGCGACCATCCCCGACGCCCTCGCGGGGCGCGACGTCCTCGGCCGTGGCCAGACCGGCTCCGGCAAGACGCTCGCGTTCGGGCTGCCGCTCATCACGCGACTGCTCGAGGGCCAGGCCCCGCGCCGGCCGCGCAAGCCGCATGCCCTGATCCTCACGCCCACGCGTGAGCTCGCGATGCAGATCTCCGACGCGCTCGAGCCGCTCGTGCACGTCGCCGGCCTGCGCCACAAGCTCGTCGCCGGTGGCCTCAGCTACACGACCCAGATCAACGCCCTCAACAAGGGCGTCGACATCCTCATCGCGACGCCCGGCCGCCTCAACGACCTCCTCGAGCGCGGCGCCGTCGAGATGGACGACATCTCGATCACCGTCCTCGACGAGGCCGACCACATGGCCGAGATGGGCTTCATGGCCGAGATCACCACGAGCCTCGACAAGATCCCGGCCGACGGCCAGCGCCTGCTCTTCTCGGCGACGCTCGACCGCGGCATCGACGCGATCGTCGAGAAGTACCTCACCGACCCGGTGACGCACTCGACGAACGACGCGACCGCGTCCGTCGAGGGCATGGACCACCACGTCCTGCTCATCGACCCGCAGCACAAGAAGGTCATCACGGCCGAGGTCGCGAACCGTGAGGGTCGCACCGTCGTGTTCTGCCGCACCAAGCTGGGCGCCGACCGCATCGCGCTCCAGCTGCGCGAGCAGGGCGTCATGGCGGCCGCGCTCCACGGCGGCCTCAACCAGGGCCAGCGCAACCGCGTCCTCGGCGCGTTCCGTGACGGCACCCTCCCGGTGCTCGTCGCCACGGACGTCGCCGCCCGCGGCATCCACGTCGACGACGTCTCGGTCGTCCTGCAGGTCGACCCGCCGGCCGACCACAAGGACTACCTGCACCGCTCGGGCCGCACGGCCCGCGCCGGTGACAAGGGCACTGTCGTGACCCTTGCGCTGCCGCACCAGCGCAAGACGATGGAGCGTCAGCTCAAGGACGCCGGGCTCGAGATCTCGCCGGTCCGGGCCACGCCCGGCGACGCGACCCTCGCGGCCACCGGTGCCACCACCCCGAGCGGCGTCGCCATCGCCGAGGACGACTTCCAGCGCCTCATCGCAGGACCGAAGCAGCACCGCCGGGGGCCCGCCGGTCCGCGCGGCCCGCGCCAGGGCCAGCGTGGCGGCTCGCGCCCGCACCACGGTGGCGGTCGGGACGACCGACGGGACGACCGACGCGGTCACCGCAACGACCGCGGTGACGGCCTCGTCTCCCGCTGGGGCGACGACGAGCGCGGCGGCCGTCGGGGCGCTCGCTTCTGAGCGGTCCCCGGTGTGGAAGGCTGGGCCCGTGCGCTCGACGTTCCACACCGGCCGCCTCCTCGTGGCGACGCCGTCCGTCGGGGGTGACGTGTTCCATCGGTCCGTCATCCTCATGCTCCACCACGACGACGACGGCGCTCAGGGCGTCGTGCTCAACAAGCCGCTGTCCGCCGAGGTGGACTCGGTGCTGCCCGGGTGGCAACGCGTCGTCACGGCTCCCCACGTGCTCTTCCAGGGCGGTCCGGTGTCGACGTCGTCGGCGCTGGGTCTCGTCACGGTCCCGGGCGACGAGCCCGAGCCGCTCGGCGTCAAGCGGCTCTTCGGCTCGATCGGGCTCGTCGACCTCGACGTGCCGACCCCGGTGGTCGCCGCGGAGCTCGCGGGTTTGCGGATCTTCGCCGGCTACTCCGGCTGGGAGGCGGGCCAGCTCGAGAACGAGGTGCTGCGTGGCGACTGGTACGTCGTCGACGCCGAGGTGCGTGACGCCTTCACGCCCGATCCCGAGGGACTGTGGCGAGAGGTGCTCCGGCGCCAGCGCGACAGCCTCGCGTACGTCGCCAACTTCCCCGACGACCCGTCGATGAACTGACATGGACGTGCCAGAGATCGTGCTGCCCGACCCCACGGAGGCTCCCGAGACGTCAGGGTCGACGAGGCGAATTGCCTTCGTCGACAGCGGACTCGGGCTCCTGGGGTATGCCGATGCCCTCCACGCGCTGCGCCCCGACCTCGGTCTCGTCCTGTCGCTCGACCCGGACAACATGCCCTACGGCCCGCGCACCCCGGACGAGGTGCAGCGGCTCATCCTCGCCTCGGCGCGCGCCACCCTCCCGCACGAACCGGCCGCCATCGTCGTCGCGTGCAACACCGCCTCGGTCCACGGCCTCGGCGTCCTGCGTGCCGAGCTCGAGCCGGACGTGCCCGTCATCGGCACGGTCCCGGCCATCCGTCCGGCGGCCGCGGCCGGAGGGCCGGTCGCCATCTGGTCGACCGCGGCGACGACGTCGAGCGACTACCTCCGTGGCCTCGTCGACGCCTTCGCCGCCGACGTCGAGACGTATCCCGTGGCGGCGCTCGGCCTCGCCGAGGCCATCGAGTCCGGGGACCGCGCGGACATCGACGCGTGCATCGCGTATGCCGTGTCGCGGACCCCCAGGGGAGTGCGCTCCCTCGTGCTCGGCTGCACCCACTACGGGCTCGTCGTCGACCGCATCGTCGCCGCCCTGGGGCGCGAGGTGACGATCCACGACTCTCCGGTCGCGGTCGCCCGCCAGACCCTGCGCCGCATCGGCCTCGAGCCCGACCCGACCGCCGCCCCCGAGGGCGGCGTCGAGGCCGTGCTCCTCAGTGGTCGAGCCGGCGCGCTCCCGACGTCGTGGGGGTCCTACCCCGCAGGTCGACGCCTGCTCGCCGCGCCGCCCCCGGTTCGACCGGCCGGAACGAGCCGTCGAAACGGCGTCAGGGAGCAGCAAGCCGGCGTCGTTCCGGCCGGTCGACCCCAGCCGTAGACTTCCGGCATGAGCACGATGCCTCCTGACCCGTTCGAGCCGGAGCCTCTGCGCGGCACGAGCACGGCCACGATCGAGCGCGAGGAGGTCCGTGAAGAGCTCCAGGAGCCGGGTGACCACGAGCGCTTCTCGCACTACGTGCGCAAGGAGAAGATCCTCGAGAGCGCCCTGTCCGGTGAGCCCGTCGTGGCCCTCTGCGGCAAGATCTGGGTCCCGGGCCGCGACCCGCAGAAGTTCCCCGTGTGCCCGGTCTGCAAGGAGATCTACGACGGCCTGCGCGACCCGCAGGACGGCGGCGACGGGGACAAGTCCGGCGGCGACGGGCAGTCCTGACCTACTCGTCCGACACCGTCGCGCAGCACTTCCTGAAGGGTTCTTTACTCGCCCCTGCTCCGCCGCTGACTGTCGCCTGCCTACAGTCGCTGGGATCGATGCCTGACCGGGCGTCGTGTCGGACGAGAAAGGTCACCCCATGAAGCTTCGCTCCCTGATGCTCGCGGCACCCCTCGCACTGGCCGCGGCGTCACTCGGCGCACCGGCCCAGGCCGCACCCGTGCTCGACGGCCACGACAGCCCCGCGTGCGTCGACCCACAGGCCGTCGGCGCGGTCGGAGCCCGAGGTGCCCACAGCGCGGCGAAGGACCCGCACGAGCTGATCGACGCGCAGGTGCGCGCCAACGAGGCGGCCCTCACGAAGGCCCTCGAGGCCAAGGGCCTGACCCGTGACTCATCCGGCAAGCTCGTCCAGCAGGCCCGGAACGGCAAGCCCGTCACCGGCGGCACCTTCGCCCCCGCGACGGTCAAGGTCTACTGGCACACCATCACCGACGGCGGCCAGGGCGCCGTCAGCAGCAGCGCGATCAGCAGCCAGGTCACCGTCCTCAACCGCGCCTACTCCGGCACCGGTCTCAGCTTCAGCCTCGCCGGGTCCGACTCGACGAGCAACCCGTCCTGGTACACCGTGACGCCAGGCTCGGCCGCCGAGAAGAGCATGAAGACGACGCTCCGCAAGGGCACGATGGCCGACCTCAACCTCTACTCGGCCAACATCGGGCAGGGCCTGCTCGGCTGGGCGACGTTCCCGAAGAGCACGTACGACGCCATGGACGGGGTCGTGATCCTCACCGGGTCGCTGCCCGGCGGCAGCGCCACGAACTACAACCAGGGCGACACGGCCACGCACGAGGTCGGCCACTGGGTCGGGCTCTACCACACCTTCCAGGGCGGCTGTAAGGGCAACGGCGACTACGTCGACGACACCCCCGCCGAGGCCAGCGCGGCCTACCAGTGCCCCACCGGCCGCGACACGTGCACCAGCCCGGGTCTCGACCCGATCAAGAACTTCATGGACTACACCTACGACGCGTGCATGACGACCTTCACGGCCGGTCAGGTCTCGCGCATGCAGGCCCAGTGGACGGCCTACCGCGCCGGCCGGTGACCGCCAGCGCCCCTGCCACACCCGCCACCGCACCGGGTCGCGAGGGTGACTGAACGGCATACCACCCAGCTCGAGGCCCCGTCCGCAGGGCGGGGCCTCGGCATGTCGCCGCCGGAGATTCGTTACGGTGATCCCTCTATGAGTTCCGGCGCCGCTTTCCACCTCCCACCCGCTTTCCCGGAGCGGGCCGCCTGGGGTACCGCCAGCAAGCTGCGAGCGTGGCAGCAGGAGGCCCTCGACCTCTACCTCGGCAAGGCGCCGCGTGACTTCCTCGCGGTCGCGACGCCGGGCGCCGGCAAGACGACGTATGCCCTGCGCGTCGCCACCGAGCTGCTGACCGCCGGCATCGTCCAGCGGGTCACCGTCGTGGCCCCCACCGAGCACCTCAAGACCCAGTGGGCCGACGCCGCTGCCCGGGTCGGCATCAGTCTCGACCCGAAGTTCAGCAACAGCATCGGTCGGCACAGCGACGACTACCACGGCGTCGCGGTCACGTACGCCCAGGTGGCGTCGCGGCCCTCGCTGCACCGCGAGCTGACGACGTCGCGCTCGACGCTCGTCATCCTCGACGAGGTCCACCACGGCGGTGACGCGAAGAGCTGGGGTGACGGCATACGCGAGGCCTTCGAGCCCGCGACCCGGCGCCTGTCGTTGACGGGCACGCCGTTCCGCTCGGACACCTCACCCATCCCGTTCGTCACCTACGAGCTCGACGCCGAGGGCACGCTCGTCAGCTCGAGCGACTACACGTACGGCTACGCCGAGGCGCTGCGCGACGGCGTCGTGCGCCCGGTGCTCTTCATGGCCTACGGCGGCAGCATGCGCTGGCGCACCAAGGCGGGCGACGAGCTCGAGGCCCGACTCGGCGAGCCGATGACGAAGGACTTCGTCGCGCACGCGTGGCGCACGGCCCTCGACCCCAAGGGGGAGTGGATCCCGGCCGTGCTCGCGGCCGCCGACCGCCGCCTGACCGAGGTGCGTCGCCACGTCGAGGACGCGGGCGGGCTCGTCATCGCGTCGAACCAGACCCAGGCGAGGGCGTATGCAGCGATCCTCCGCACGCTGACCGGCGAGGCCCCCACGGTCGTGCTCTCCGACGACCTCGGCGCGAGCAAGCGCATCGAGGACTTCGGGGCGAGCGACGAGCGGTGGATGGTCGCCGTGCGCATGGTGTCCGAGGGTGTCGACGTGCCGCGGCTGGCGGTCGGCGTCTACGCGACGTCGACCTCGACGCCCCTCTTCTTCGCCCAGGCCGTCGGCCGCTTCGTCCGGGCCCGTCGGCGCGGTGAGACCGCGTCGGTCTTCCTGCCGTCCGTCCCCGTCGTCCTCGACCACGCCTCGCGGCTCGAGGAGCAGCGCGACCACGCCCTCGACCGCAAGCCCGACCCTGACGACATCGGCCAGATGTGGGCCGAGGAGCAGAGCCTGCTCGACGAGGCCAACCGCGCCGACAAGGCGAGCGGCGCCCTCGACGAGGGGGCCTTCGAGGCACTCGAGTCCGACGCCCACTTCGACCACGTGCTCTTCGACAAGCAGCAGTGGGGCATGCACGCCCAGATCGGCTCCGAGGACGAGGAGGAGTACCTCGGGCTCCCGGGCCTGCTCGAGCCCGACCAGGTGTCGGCGCTGCTCCGCGAGCGGCAGAGCCGCCAGGTCAAGAAGGCGCCGCAGGGGGCCTCCGCGCCGATGCCCGTCGCCGCACACCGGGCCCTGGCCGCGCAGCGCAAGGAGCTCAACAAGCTCGTCTCGACCTACGCCCGGCAGAAGGGCCTGCCGCACGCCAACGTCCACATGGACCTGCGTCGGGTGTGCGGCGGCCCCGACCTCGCGGCCGCGTCGTCGGACCAGGTCTCGGAGCGCATCGACAAGATCCGGCTCTGGCTCGTCGGACGTCGCTGACGGTTCACGATCCGGTCGACGGCTCGCCCCTTTTGGGGCCAGATGTCGGGCTAGGGTCTCCTTGCGCCTCGGGGGCGAGCCGCGCACCTGGACACGGGACTGCTCCGATCGAGCACCGAACAGACGAAGGACGACATGAGCACCGACCACACCTCCACGACGCCTGACCTCCTCGGCTCCTCGACCACCCGCCGCCAGCTGCTGGCGCTCGCGGCGGTCGGGGGTGCCGGACTCGCCACGGTGCGGGCTGCCTCGCCGGCCCCCGCCGCGCCCGGGCAGGGCACCAACGGCAAGGTCGTGCGACTGACCGTACTCGGCACGACGGACCTCCACGGCAACGTCTACAACTGGGACTACTTCAAGAACGCCGAGTACGACGACAAGGTGCACAACGACATCGGTGTCGCCAAGGCGTCGTCCATCATCAAGGCGATCCGCGCCGAGGTCGGCGCCCAGCGCACCCTGACGATCGACGCCGGTGACACGATCCAGGGCACTCCTCTCGCGTACTACTACGCCAAGATCGACCCGATCACCGGTGGTGCGGAGCACCCGATGGCCGCCGCCATGAACCAGGTCGGCTACGACGCCGCGGCCCTCGGCAACCACGAGTACAACTACGGCCTCGACACGCTGCGGGCCTTCGAGAAGCAGCTGGACTTCCCGCTGCTGTCGGCCAACTCGGTCGACTGGAACACCGGCGCCCCCGTCTTCAAGCCGTGGGTCATCAGGACAGTCGAGGTGGAGGGCAGCAAGCCGATCAAGGTCGGCGTCCTCGGCCTGGTCACGCCAGGCGTCGCGATCTGGGACAAGGCGAACGTCGAGGGCAAGGTGAAGTTCCCCGGCATCATCGAGCAGGCCAAGGTCATGGTGCCCCGCCTCAAGGCGGCCGGCGCCGACGTCGTTCTCGTGGCGTGCCACTCCGGCGACAGCGGCAAGTCCTCGTGGGGCGACGCGCTGCCCTACGTCGAGAACGCGAGCGCGCTCCTCGCCGAACAGGTCCCCGGCATCGACGCCGTGCTCGTCGGCCACGCCCACCTCGAGATCCCGCAGCGCTACGTGACGAACCAGCAGACCGGCAAGCAGGTGCTGCTCTCCGAGCCGTACTACTGGGGCATGCGCGTCACCCGCATGTCGCTCGACCTGCAGAAGGTCCGTGGACAGTGGCAGGTCGTGCACTCCGAGGCGACCCTCTACAACTCCAACGTCGCACCCGAGGACCCCGCTGTGACTCGCGCCGTCGCCGCCGCCCACCAGAAGGTCCTCGCCTACGTCAACGGCGTCATCGGGACGTGCACGACGGCCATGTCGGCGGCCACGTCGCGCTACGAGGACACCGCCGCGATCGACTTCATCAACTACGTCCAGGCCGACGCGGTCAAGAAGGCCATCGCCGGCACCCCCGAGGCGTCCCTCCCCGTGCTGTCGATCGCCGCGCCGTTCAACAAGCTCGCCGCGATCCCGGCCGGCGACGTGACGATCCGTGACGTGGCCGGCCTCTACATCTACGACAACACCCTGCTCGGGATCGTGCTGACCGGGGCCCAGGTCAAGGCGTACCTCGAGAAGAGCGCCGAGTACTTCCAGCCCTGCACGACGACGGGCCCGGTCGCCGCCGACACCATCACCGGCGCGAACGGCACCCCCGACTACAACTACGACATCATGGGTGGGCTCGACGCCGACCTCACCTACGACATCGACCTCGCCAAGGCCGTCGGCTCCCGCATCGTGGGCCTCGCGTATGCCGGCACCCCCGTCGCGTCGGACGCCCGCTTCGTCGTGGCGATCAACAACTACCGCCAGTCCGGGGGCGGCGGCTTCCCCGGCGTCGCGACCGCCCCGGTCGTCTACAACCGCCAGATCGAGATCCGTCAGCTGCTCATCGACTGGGCGACGGCCAACAAGGTCATCGACCCGGCGACCTTCTCGAGCCTCGACTGGAAGCTCGTCAGCAACGGGAGCCCGATCACCGTCACGCCCTGACCTCCGCGTTGCCGGACACGTGCTGTGTCCCGCCACGTGGGAGGAGAACGGGACACCCGACCCCGAGCCGACGGTGGGTGGGACGTCGGCCGGGGCGCAGACGTACCCGCCGGGACAGGGGAGCACCGACGGGTACGCACCTCCATCCTCGCGGATCCGGGCCGTGTGCGTGGTCGATTTCGAGTGACCGTGTCCTGATCCGTGACCCCTCTCCGCCGCCCGATCGAAAGAGCATTCCGTCCGCGCGGACGGAATGCTCTTTCGATCGGGCGGGAGGCGCTCAGGCGCCGACGAGGACCTGGTAGCCCCACGCCGGCAGGTGGTACTCCTGTCCCCGCGCCAGCTCGAGGGTCTCGCCGGTGAAGGCGTCGCGCCACGAACCGACCTGCGGACCGTCTCCGAGCGTGACCGTCAGGTCCTCGTCGCTGAAGTTGAAGGCCCCGAGGACCCGGTCGTCACCGACGGCCCGGACGAAGCTCAGCACCGCGGACTCGGCCGAGTTGGGGACGCGCACCATGCGGCCACCGGCGGCGCCGTTCCACAGTGCGGGGTGCTGCTTCTTGAGCGCGAACAGGGTGCGGTAGAGCTCGCCCTGCTCGTCCTCGCGCCACTCGATCTCGTCCTTGTCGAAGAAGACGAGCCGCTTGTCGCTGCCGGCCTCCTGCCCGTTGTAGACGAGGGGCACGCCCTCGCTGATGACGGACAGCACGATCGCGGGCACGAGCGCGTCGCCGAACTGCTCGTACTCCGTCCCCTCCCAGGCGTTCTTGTCGTGGTTGCTGACGAAGAGCATGCGGTAGGCGTCGCGTTGGTAGAAGCGGTCGTTCCAGGCGTAGTAGACCTTGAGCGCCTCGACGTCGGCCTTGCCGTGCGCGATCTTGTGCAGCGTCTCGTTCCAGCTCCAGCCGTACGTCATGTCGAAGGCGCGCACGTGCAGGTCGCGCGACTCCCACTCGGCGAGCATGAAGACCGGCTTGATCTCGTCGAGCTCGCGACGGACGTTGTCCCAGAAGTCCACGGGCACGAATCCGGCCACGTCGCAACGGAACCCGTCGAATCCGACATCGCCCACCCAGTACTTCATGGCGTCGGTCATGTAGCGACGCAGGCCGGGGTTGTCGTAGTCGAGGTCGATGATGTCGTCCCAGTCCCACCACGGGGTCGGGCGGAAGTCGCCCTTCCAGTCACGGGCGTACCACTCGGGGTGCTCCTCGACGAGACGGTTGTCCCACGCCGTGTGGTTGGCGACCCAGTCGAGGATGACGTGCAGGCCGAGGTCGTGGGCGGTGTCGACGAAGTGGCGCAGGTCCTCCAGGGTGCCGAACTCCGGGTTGACGCCGAGGTAGTCCTTGACGGCATACGGGCTGCCGAGCACGCCCTTGCGGTTCTCCTCGCCGATCGGGTGCACCGGCATGAGCCAGACGATGTCGATGCCGAGGTCGCGGATGCGCGGCAGGTGCGCCTCGGCGGCGCGGAAGGTGCCCTCGGGCGTGAAGTGGCGCTGGTTGATCTGGTAGATCGTCGCGCTGCGGCTCCACTCGGGGTGGGTCAGCTCGACGGCGGGCCGTGGGGCGTACGGGTTGGCGGTCACGGGAGCTCCTGGTCGCAGGGGGCGGTGGGCGAGGTCGAGCGGATGGTGCGGTCCTACCCCGTCACGAGGTGGCGTCGAGGAGGTGCTCGACGAGTGGGACGGTGCGGTGGTCGAGGCGGGTGGCGAGGGAGATGACGGTCGAGGCCCGGGTGACGTGCGCGTCGTCGACGACCTGGTCGATGACGCGTTGCAGGTCGGCGTTGTCGCGGCCGACGATGCGGATGAGCACGTCGCCCGAACCGGTGATGGTGTGGGCCTCGAGCACCTCGGGGATCGCGGCCAGGTGCTCGACGACGGGGGAGTGGCCCCCGCGGCCCTGTCGGATCTCGAGCGTGCAGAACGCCGTGACGGGGTAGCCCAGCGCCGCGGGGTCGACGTCGGGCGCCATGGACCGCAGCACCCCGGTGCGCTGCAGGCGGTCGAGGCGGGCCTGCACCGTGCCGCGGGCCACGCCGAGCCGGCGCGAGGCGCCGAGCACGCCGATGCCCGGCTCGGTGAGCAGCAGGAGCAGGATGCGGCAGTCCAGGTGGTCGACCGGCGGTCGCGGTGCTGGGCCCACGGCTGACGTCATGGTCAGAGTGTCCAGCATGACACGGCATACGGGCAACACTTTGTGCACTGTGTTCACCAGTGGCGACTGCTCTTGCACACCCACGTGCACTCGGCCACTCTCGGTCCATGACCGACACGATGCCCTCTGCGGCCGCCGACCTCACCGACCAGGAGCGCGAGGCCGACCTCGACCTCGACCAGCTCAAGCAGCTCGTCGGTCTCGTCGAGTACGACGAGAACACCGACGTCTTTCCCGTCACCGGATGGGACGCGATCGTCTTCGTCGCGGGCAACGCCACCCAGAGCGCGCACTACTACCAGAGCGCCTGGGGCATGGAGCTCGTCGCCTACTCGGGCCCCGAGAACGGCAACCGGGACCACAAGTCCTTCGTCCTGAAGAGCGGCTCCATCCGCTTCGTGATCATGGGCGCCGTCGACCCCGACAGCTCGCTCGCCGACCACCACCGCCGGCACGGCGACGGCGTCGTCGACATCGCCCTCGAGGTGCCTGACGTCGACCGGTGCGTCGCCCAGGCCCGCAAGGCCGGCGCCACGGTGCTCGAGGAGCCGACCGACCACACCGACGAGCACGGCACGGTGCGCACCGCGGCGATCGCGACGTACGGCGAGACCCGCCACACGCTCGTGCAGCGTCACGTGAACGGTCAGACGTATGCCGGACCCTACCTTCCCGGCTACCTCGCCACGAGCTCCTCCTACGAGAAGCGCGACGGCCAGCCCAAGCGTCTCTTCCAGGCCCTCGACCACATCGTCGGCAACGTCGAGCTGGGCCACATGGACGAGTGGGTCACCTTCTACAACAAGGTCATGGGCTTCGTGAACATGGCTGAGTTCATCGGTGACGACATCGCCACCGACTACTCGGCGCTCATGAGCAAGGTCGTCGCCAACGGCAACCACCGCGTGAAGTTCCCGCTCAACGAGCCGGCCATCGCGAAGAAGAAGAGCCAGATCGACGAGTACCTCGAGTTCTACCGCGGCGCCGGCGCCCAGCACCTCGCCGTCGCGACGAACGACATCCTCGCCTCGGTCGACGCCCTGCGCGCCAACGGCGTCGAGTTCCTCGACACCCCGGACAGCTACTACGAGGACGCCGAGCTGCGCGAGCGGATCGGCAACGTCCGCGTGCCGATCGAGGAGCTGCAGAAGCGCAAGATCCTCGTCGACCGCGACGAGGACGGCTACCTCCTGCAGATCTTCACCAAGCCGCTGGGCGACCGGCCGACGGTCTTCTTCGAGCTCATCGAGCGGCACGGCTCGCTCGGTTTCGGCAAGGGCAACTTCAAGGCGCTCTTCGAGGCGATCGAGCGCGAGCAGGACAAGCGCGGCAACCTCTGAGGCGGTCGCTGGTGCGACCAGCGACCCATCGACCGCGGGCCCGGCATGCCGGGCCCGCGGTCGAGCGCCGTCGTGGCACAGTTGGAGCATGAGCCAGCAGCCCTCCGGGTGGTACGACGACCCCAGCAACGCCGACATGCTCCGCTACTGGGACGGCGTGTCGTGGACCAACCACACCGCCCCGAAGAAGTCGCCGACCATCGCGCAGAGCACCATCGGTCGACCCCCGCAGGGCGGACCTGGGCAGGTGCCCGCCGACCGCACGGGCGCGCCGACGGCCACGACGCCGATGCCGCAGGGGAGCGGCTGGCAGAACCAGCCCCAGGCGCCGCAGATCCCCCAGCAGCAGGCGCCGCAGGGCTACTACCAGCAGGCCCCGGCCAACGCGCAGTGGATGCACAACATCCGCACCACGGCCGACGGCATACCGCTCGCGCCGTGGGGCAAGCGTTTCGCCGCCTGGCTCATCGACGGCATCATCCTCGGGATCGCCTCCTACCTGCTCATCCGCGCGTTCGTGCCCGACTACCTGACCTCCATCCAGCGGGCCGTCGACGCTGCCGCGACCCAGGACCAGGCGGCGATGACCTCGCTCATCAACCAGATCGCCGGCGAGGCCGTCAAGGCCGGTCTGGTCACGTGGGTCTTCTCGACGCTCTACTGCATCGCCTTCTGGACGACGACCGCGCAGACTCCCGGCAAGATGGTCCTCGGCATCAGTGTCCGTCGTGCTGACGCCGCGGGCCCCCTCGACGTCGTCACGGCCATCCGTCGACGCCTGCTCTCCGCGATCCAGCTCGTGCCGTTCATCAGCGGCATCTACTTCATCATCTTCCTGCTCGACGGTCTGTGGCCGCTCTGGGACGACAAGCGCCAGGCGCTGCACGACAAGGTCGCCGGCACGCAGGTCGTCGAGGGCAAGCAGCCGCGCAAGCAGCACTGACGGACACCCCGGCAGGGCCGGATGGCACGAGGAAGCGATACGGGCGGCATAAGTCCCTTGCGCTGCCGTCGGTGGTCGGCGCGACAATGAAAGCTACCCGGGCAGCCTGCGGCCACGGCCTCACAGCTGTCCACGTACCACCGTCCGAACCGGAGTCATCGTGTCCACTCCTGCCGCTCCTGCACTGACCGACTACCCCGACAAGATCGACGGGCCGGTCCTCAAGATCGCCGGCGTGGTCGTGCTCGGGGCCATCATGTCCATCCTCGACATCACGGTCGTCAACATCGCCCTGCCGACCTTCCAGACCGTGTTCGCCGAGAGCCCGGGGAAGGCCCTGGCGTACTCCACGGTCGCGTGGTCGGTCACGGCCTACACCCTCGCCCTCGCGACGGTCATCCCGCTGACAGGCTGGGCAGCCGACCGGTTCGGCACCAAGCGGCTCTACATCCTGGCCGTCGTCCTCTTCACCTCGGGTTCGGCCCTGTGCGCGACCGCCGGGTCCATCGAGATGCTCATCGGTTTCCGCGTCCTGCAGGGCCTGGGCGGCGGCATGCTCATGCCCCTCGGCATGACCATCATGACCCGGGCCGCCGGGCCGGCTCGGATGGGCAGGCTTATGGCGATCCTCGGCGTGCCCATGCTGCTCGGTCCGATCTTCGGGCCGATCCTCGGCGGCTGGCTGATCGAGGTCGCGTCCTGGCACTGGATCTTCCTCATCAACGTGCCGATCGGCACCGTCGCGGTGCTGTACGCGTTGTGGGCGCTGCCCTCCGACGCGCCCGAGCCGTCCGAGTCGTTCGACTTCGTGGGAATGCTGCTGATGTCACCCGGCCTGGCCCTCTTCCTCTACGGCATCAGCTCCATCCCGGGGGAGGGGACCGTGATGGCGAAGAAGGTGCTCGTGCCGCTGTGCATCGGGCTCGTCATGATCGTGACCTTCGTCTTCTACAGCTTCCGCCCCAAGCACCCGCTCCTCGACCTGCGGCTCTTCCGCAACCGTCGCCTCAGCACCGCGACGATCACCATGTTCATGTTCGCCGCCGCCTTCTTCGGCGGCCTGCTCCTGATTCCGACCTACTACCAGCAGGTCCGGGGGCTCGACACCCTCCACGCGGCCTTCCTCATGGTGCCGCAGGGCCTGGGCGCCATGGTGACGATGCCGATCGCGGGTGCCCTCTCCGACAGGATCCCCGTGGGGCGCATCGTGCCCTTCGGGCTGGTGCTCATGACCGGCGGCATGTTCGCGCTGACGCAGGTGGGCACCGACACGCCGTACTGGGGCTTCATGATCCCGGTGCTCTTCGTCATGGGCCTGGGCATGGGCGGCACGATGATGCCGCTCATGACCTCGGCGCTCAAGACCTTGCAGAGCCACCAGGTGGCCCGCGGTTCGACGCTGCTCAACATCTCGCAGCAGATCGCGAGCTCGATCGGTGTGGCCGTCATCTCGGTGGTCTTCACGAACTACCTCAGCGCCTCCGCCCTGGCGGGTCCGGCCATCGCGGCACTGCACAACCCGGCGCTCGTCAACTCCGTCGGTGGTCAGGTCGCCGTCCAGAAGGGGCTGGCCGACGCGGCCGACGCCTTCGGCAGCACCTTCCTCGTCGCCGCGGTCCTGCTCGCCCTCACCTTGATCCCGGCCGCCTTCCTGCCGCGCAAGCACGAGCACTCGCACTTCCTCGACGACCAGCCCGAGACGTCAGCGGCCATCGTCCACTGAGTGCCAGACGTCGGCGCGAGGCTCAGGGGGCAGGGCGGATGGTTCCGGTGACCTCACCGAGACCGATGCGCGCACGGGCGGGACCCGGCGCCCAGGCCGTCATCGTCACGACGTCGCCGTCCTCGAGGAAGCCACGGGTCGTGCCGTCCGCGAGCGTCAGCGGCTCGGTGCCGTTCCACGTCAGCTCGAGCAGGCTGCCACGGGTCTCGCGGGTCGGGCCGCTGATCGTCCCCGACCCGAAGAGGTCGCCGTCGCGGACCGAGGCGCCGTTGACGGTGAGGTGCGCCAGCATCTGGGCCGGCGACCAGTACATCCCGGAGTGCTCGGGGCGGGAGACGACGGTGCCGTTGAGGGCCACCTCGACGTGGACGTCGAGACCGAACACGTCCCCGCGCAGGTAGGGCAGGATCTCCGGATCCGACTGTCCCGGAAGGGGAACGCGCGCCGACGTGAGGGCCTCGAGGGGGGTCACCCAGGCCGAGACCGACGTCGCGAAGGACTTGCCGAGGAACGGTCCGAGCGGGACGTACTCCCACGCCTGGATGTCGCGGGCGCTCCAGTCGTTGAGGATGACGACGCCGAAGAGGTGGTCGCCAGCCTCGTCGACCGAGACACGGGAGCCGAGGGCGGTCGCGCCCCCCACGACGTAGCCGAGCTCGGCCTCGATGTCGAGGCGGATGCTCGGGCCGAAGAGCGGCAGGGGGTCGTTCGGGCCCTTGCGCTGGCCGTTGGGACGCACGACGTCGGTGCCCGTGACGACGACGGTGCCCGCGCGGCCGTGGTAGCCGATCGGCAGGTGCTTCCAGTTCGGCGGAAGGGCGGCGTTGTCGGGGCGGAAGATCTGCCCGACGTTGCTCGCGTGGTCCTCGCTCGCGTAGAAGTCGACGTAGTCGGCGACCTCGATCGGCAGGTGAAGCACGACCTCGTCCAGCGGGTGCAGGTGGGGGGTGACCCCGTCACGGTGCACCTCGTCGCGGAGGATCTCGGTGAGCCAGGCCCGCGCCGTCGTCCAGGCCGGACGGCCGAGCGCCAGGAAGGCGTTGAGGCTCGGCGTCTGCCACGCGGTCGCGAGGTCGGGCCCGTCGCCGACGAGTCCGGCGTCGCGACCGACGGCAGCCACCGCCCCGGCGTCGAGCACGTCGTCACCGATGCGCACGCCGACCCGACGGGTGGGGTCGTCGGCGGTGCTGAAGACGCCGTAGGGCAGGTTGTCGATGCCGAAGAGGTGGTCGTCGGGCACGTCGAGCCAGGTGGTCACCGGTGCTCCTCCGTCGTGTCGGTCGCAGGGATGAGCCCGAGGGCCTCGAGCTCGGTCAGGGGGTCGAGCACACCACAGCAGCCGTAGGCCGTGAAGCTCGTGCGGACGCGCTCGGCGTCGTCGGTGCCCAGGGAGGCGACGGCGGTGACGAGCACCTCGGTGTCGCGACGCCCGAGCTCGCCGGCGAGCTCGTGGGCCTCCGCCCCGTGCAGCGCCTCGTGGGTGGCGAGCAGGACGTTGAGCAGGCCGTGCATCTGCTCACCGCCGCGGCGACCCCGGACGGCGTGGTGCAGTCCGCCCGTCAGCTTGAAGCTCAGGCCGTGCAGGACGACGGCGTCGAGGAAGCCGCCGAGCACCCGCTCGTCCGGCCAGCCCCACGTCGGCGTCGCGCCGGTGCGGAACTTCACCGTGACGTCGTGCTCCTCGTCGACGGCGGCTGCGATGTCGTCGAGTCCACGCGCCTGCTCCTCACCGAGGCCGACCTCGACGACGACGGGGACCCCGGCGCGGAGGACCTGCCGCCAGTCGTCCGACCAGCCGAGCTCGGCGGCCGTGACGAGGACCCTGTCGTCGTCACGCAGGGACGTGAGGGCGTCGACGAGTGGTTCCGTCGGGCTCCCGGGCCGCACGACGAGACTGACCTCGAGCGGTGTCTGCAGCGTCCGCGGGTCGGCTGCTGCGAGGGTCGTGAGCTCGGCCGCCGACGCGGCGGGCACGAGCAGCGGACCGATGTGGGCGGCATACGGCCCCACGCGCCGGTCGAGGTGCTCACGGACGGCCACGTCGAGCGGGGCCAGGCCCGGCGGGAACACCGCGGCGTCGTCGACGAGGCGGTCGAAGAGCGGCGCGAAGGGCGTCCTTGACATGACCGGGAGCGTACTCCACTGTTGCAATAGCGATACATCAGCGTCCGCTCATCGGACGCGGTCGGACGGAGAGGCTCGCCCATGGCCCACTACCAGGCGGTCGGAAGCATCCCGCCCAAACGGCACACCCAGCACCGGCGGCCGGGGGAGGGGACAGCGCCGGGCGAGCTCTACTACGAGGAGCTCATGGGCGAGGAGGGCTTCAGCTCCGACAGCTCGCTGCTCTACCACCGCAACATCCCGTCGACGACGATCGGCGCCGCGGTGTGGGAGCTGCCCGACCAGTCGACGACGCCGAACCACCCGCTGACGCCGCGCCACCTCAAGCTGCACGACCTCTTCGATGCCGGCTCCGTCGCGCAGACCGACGTCGTGACGGGTCGCCGCCTCGTCCTCGGCAACGGCGACGTGCGCATCTCGTATGCCGTTGCCGCACAAGCGAGCCCGTGGTACCGCAACGGCATCGGCGACGAGTGCGTCTACGTCGAGCGCGGCGCCGCACGCGTCGAGACGGTCTTCGGCGCCTTCGAGGTGGGGGAGGGCGACTACGTCATCATCCCCCGGGCGACGACGCACCGCTGGATCCCCGCGGCCTCCGACGACGAGCCACTGCGCGCCTACTGCATCGAGGCCAACAGCCACATCGCGCCACCGAAGCGCTACCTCAGCAAGTACGGCCAGCTCCTCGAGCACGCGCCCTACTGCGAGCGCGACCTCCGGCAGCCGGAGGGACCACTCCTCGCCGAGGACGTCGGCGCGGCCCCCGACGAGCAGACCGACGTCTACATCAAGCACCGCGGCAACGGGCCCGGCGGGGTCGTCGGCACGATCCACACGCTGCCCTTCCACCCGCTCGACGTCGTCGGCTGGGACGGCTGCCTCTACCCGTACGTCTTCAACGTGCGTGACTTCGAGCCCATCACGGGCCGCATCCACCAGCCGCCACCGGTGCACCAGGTCTTCGAGGGCTGGAACTTCGTCATCTGCAACTTCGTGCCGCGCAAGGTCGACTACCACCCCCTCGCCATCCCCGTGCCGTACTACCACTCCAACGTCGACAGCGACGAGATCATGTTCTACGTCGACGGTGACTACGAGGCCCGCAAGGGCTCGGGCATCGGCAAGGGGTCGATCTCGGTGCATCCCGGAGGCCACGCGCACGGGCCCCAGCCCGGTGCCACGGAGGGCTCGATCGGCATCGAGAGCTTCGACGAGCTCGCCGTCATGGTCGACACGTTCCGCCCGCTCGAACTCGGCGAGGGTGGGCTCGCCGTCGACGACGGGCTCTACGCGATGTCGTGGTCCAAGAGTGCAGGGCGGTCGGCCTCGGCCGGCGGCGCGCACTCCGAGGGCTGACCGGGTGCCCGGTCCTGCGGCCGCGGCTCCGCGTGGAGAGTCCTCCCAGACGCTCGACCGGGGCATCCGCGTGCTCGAGACCCTCGCCGAGGGTGGGGAGTCGACCGGCCTGACGATCACCGAGCTCGCGGCCCGGCTCGGGGTCGGGCGACCCGTCGTCTACCGCTTCGTCACGACGCTCGAGGAGCACCACCTCGTCTCGCGGGCGACCGACGGGCGGGTCCGTCTCGCGCTCGGCATCAGCCGCCTTGCCTCTGCCGTCACGCCGATCGTGCGCAGCGAGGCGCGGCCCGTGCTGCGCGAGCTCGCCGACGCCGTCGGCGCGACGGCGCACCTGACGATCGCCGAGGGTGACGAGGCGCTCGCCCTCGTCGTCGTCGAACCGTCCTGGACCGACGTCCACGTCGCCTACCGATCCGGCGCGCGGCACGCGCTCGACCAGGGCGCGGCCGGGCGGGCGATCCTCGCCGGTCGAGCGGGGGAGACCGGTGTGGTGGGCACTGACGGCGAGCTGCAGGCCGGAGCCCACGGACTCGCGCTGTCCCTGTCGACCCGCGCCGAGCCCACGCCCGGTGGGGTGGAGGCATCGGTCGGCGTCGTCTCCCTCGAGCCCCTCGACGTGGGCGCCGTCGGCCCCCGGTTGGAGCGCGCGGCGCGGGCGCTCCGCGGGGTTCTGCGCTGAAGCCACGCTGAGACCACGCCTCGTCCGCCACGCCTGGCGACCGGGTCGACCTACGACCAGACCGGCTTGACGGCTCGGGGCGCCCATTGGTCCGACCCGACCGGTTTGCGACCCCCGGATCTCAGCGGTGCCTGCGAAACCACCGACCGCGGCGCCTCCGGCGGCGTAGCGTCGATTGCGGTCGCGACCTCGTCTGCGCATCCGACGGATGGCCGCCACCTGCCAGAGTGCGGTTCCCGTCAGAAGGAGCAGGTCATGTCCCAAGCCTCCCGCCGATCGTTCCTGGCCGTCGCCGGGTCCGGCGCCGTCACCACCGCGGTCGTGGCCGCAGCCCCCAGCAGCCGGGCGGCGTCCTCCTCGTCCGCGTCCTCGTCAGCGTCCACGTCGGCCAGCACCCAACCGCTCGTCGCCCACGTGCGCGATGCCGCGGCCGGCACGGTCGTGTTGTACGTCGGCCACGACGAGGTCGTCGTCCAGGACCACGACCTCGTCCGACGCCTGACGCGCGCAGCGGGGCGATGACGATGTCCTCGCACCGGGAAGCACCGGAGATCTCCAAGGACCCCGTCGCCGACAACACCGACGTCTACGCCTTCGTCAGCCCCGACAAGCTGCGCACCGTCACCCTCATCGCGAACTTCATTCCCTTCCAGAACCCGCAGGGCGGCCCGAACTTCTACGAGTTCGGTGACGACGTCCTCTACGAGATCCACGTGAGCAACCGGGGCGACGCCCGTGCCGACGTGACGTACCAGTTCCGGTTCACCACGAAGGTGCTCCACGCCGACACCTTCCTCTACAACACCGGCCCGCTCACCTCGATCGACGACCCGAACTGGAACCGCCCGCAGTTCTACTCCGTCACGCGGATCGCGCGCGGGAAGGCGCCGCAGCGTCTGGCCACGAACCTGGCCTGCCCGCCGGTCAACGTCGGCACCCGAAGCACCCCGCACTACGGCGCCGTCTTCACGCCGGCGGCGGTCCACCCGATCCAGGGCAGCCGCACCGTCTTCGCCGGGCAGCGCGGGGATGCCTTCTACGTCGACCTGGGCAGCGTCTTCGATCTCGGTGCCCTGCGTCCCTTCCAGAACCTGCACCTCATCCCGCTGCCCAGCGCCGCGGGGGTGAACGGGCTGCAGGGCCTCAACGTGCACACCATCGCGATCCAGGTGCCGATCTCCGACGTGAGCCGCAACGGCGACCTTCCCAGCGACCCGATGAAGGCCTCGTCCGTCATCGGAGTGTGGGCCACCGCCAGTCGGCAGAAGGCCCTCATGTGGGAGGACGCGCAAGGCCGCTACACGGGACACGGCCCCTTCGGCCAGGTCTCCCGGCTGGGCAACCCGCTTTTCAACGAGGTCATCACCCCCATGGCCGACAAGGACCGCTGGAACACCGTGTTCCCGCACAACGACGGGCAGTTCGCGAAGTATGTCGCGCGACCCGAGCTCGCGCGACTGCTGCCCGCGCTCTACCCCGGCGTCTTCCCGCACCTCGCCGCCTACAAGAAGGACCGAGCGGACCTGGTCGCGATCCTGCTGACGGGCATCCCGGCCGGGGTCGTCCCCGGGTTCCAGAACTTCACCGGCCCGACGCAGGCGGACCTGCTGCGTCTCAACCTCGCCGTCAGGCCGACCGCGCACCCGAACCCGATCGGTCTCATCGCCGGCGACCCGGCCGGCTTCCCCAACGGGCGACGCCTCGTCGACAACGTCGTGGCCATCGAGCTCCGGGCCGTCGCCGGGGCGACGATCCCGCTCGTCGACCACTCGTTCACCCCCGACGCGGCCGCCGCACTCCTCCAGGACGGCACGACCAACACCAACCTGGCGCTGCTCCCCACGTTCCCCTACATGCCCAACCCCGCCGGCGGGTTCCAGAGCAAGCCCGGCACGCCGGCCGCCTGACTCGACCCCGAACGGGAGGAGGTCCATGCCCACCGCTGAGAATCCCCATTCCGGGCAGGGGCCGGTCCTGCTCGACATCGGCGACGACATCGGGGCCGTGGTGGTTTCCATGCCCGCGTCCACCGAGGGCCTCGAGGTCGGGATCCGTCCTGCCGGAGCGACGGCGGATCCACCGAACGACCACGGCGACCACCACCCCCACGGGGCGCACCCCCACGTGGCCGTGGTGGCTCGCCCGACCGGTGCCGGTCTGTCGTACGCGCTCGTCTATCCGGCCGTCCGCGAGGGCGAGCACGAGCTGTTCCCGTTGCCTGACGGTCCGGTCGTCCTGACCGTGGCCGTGGCCGGGGGAACGGTGACCCGAGCCACGTGGCCTGATGATCACCCATGAGTTGATGCCGAGTTGCGGGCGGCCTTGCCGCACAAGGGATTTGGCGTATGCCGTCAGCCTTCGACCGTGGGTGCGCCCAGCAGGCGCACGCCCGCCTCGGTGAGCTCGGCGAGCGCCTGGTCGGTCGTCGCGCGAGCCACCCCCGCCGTGAGGTCGAGCAGCACCGTCGTCTCGAAGCCCTCGCGTCGGGCGTCGACGGCGGTTGCCCTGACGCAGTGGTCGGTGGCGATGCCGACGACGTCGACGCGGGAGATGTCACGCTCCGTGAGCCAGGTCGCCAACGCCACGCCTTCGTCGTCGGCGGAGCGGCCTTCGAATCCGCTGTAGGCAGCCGCGTGCTCGCCCTTGCGGAAGACCGCCTCGATGTTGTCGAACGCGCCGACGAGGTGAGGGTGGAAGTCGGCGCCGTCGCTGTCGGCGACACAGTGGACCGGCCACGAGTCGACGTAGTCGGGAGTGGCCGAGAAGTGCTCGCCCGGGTCGATGTGCCAGTCGGCCGTCGCAACGACGTGGTCGTAGTCGGCCACGTGGGCGTTGACGTGGTCGCCGATCCGGCGGGCCACGTCGGCGCCGCCACGCACGGCCAGGGAGCCACCCTCGCAGAAGTCGTTCTGAACGTCGACGATGATCAGGGCCCGTCCCCCGTCGCGGCGCGTGGATCTGGCCATGGCTCAGTCCTCCTCGTAGATGGTGGGGATCACGGGCTCGCCGCGCGACAGCTGGGCGGCCGCTCTGGGGAGCTCGGCGCGCGACGCCTCGTGCCGCGCGCGTGCCTCATGGATGTCCTGGTGGTCGACGACCGCACCGGCACGGACGAGGTCGATCATGAGCGGTCGGTCGTTGCCGTCGTCGCGCGGGTGCTCGCCGATGCCGATGACCTCCGCCTGCGCAACGCCGGAGTCGCTGAGCCGGCGCATCGCCCACTTGCGGCCGCCGACCGAGGTCTTGTCCTTGCTCTTCTTCGCCACGCCCTGCATGTGCCCCGACGCGTCCTCGCGCTGGACGAGCTTGTAGACCATCGATGCCGTGGGCGCGCCCGAGCCGGTCACGAGCGCGGTGCCGACGCCGTAGCCGCTGACCGGACCGGCCGCGAGACCGGCGATGGCGTACTCGTCGAGGTCGGACGTCACGATGATGCGTGTGTCGGTGTTGCCGGCCTCGTCGAGCTGGGCGCGGACCTCGGTGGCCTGGATGAGCAGGTCACCGGAGTCGAGCCGGACCGCCCCCAGCTCGGGCCCGGCGATCTCCATCGCGAGCGCGACCGCAGTCCTCACGTCATAGGTGTCGACGAGGAGGGTCGTGCCCTTGCCGAGCGAGTCGACCTGGGCGGTGAAGGCCTCCTTCTCCGAGTCGTACAGGAGGGTGAAGGCGTGGGCCGCGGTGCCCGTCGTCGGGACGCCGTAGCGGCGTCCGGCCTCGAGGTTGCTCGTCGCCTCGAACCCTGCGACGTAGGCGGCGCGCGCGGCGGCGACGGCCGACTCCTCGTGCGTGCGCCGGGACCCCATCTCGATGCACGGCCTGCCCACGGCGGCCGTCGTCATGCGCGAGGCGGCCGACGCGATCGCCGTGTCGTGGTTGAGGATCGACAGGACGAGCGTCTCGAGGATCACGCCCTCCGCGAAGGTCGACTCGACGACGAGGACCGGCGACTGCGGGAAGTAGCACTCGCCTTCCGCGTAGCCGCTGACGTCACCCGAGAAGCGATACCCCTCGAGCCAGTCGACGGTCGCCCGGTCGACGACCTTCTGGTCCGAGAGGAAGCGGAGCTCGTCGTCGCCGAAGCGGAACTGCTCGAGCGCCTCGAGCACCCGGCCCGTCCCTGCGATGACGCCGTAGCGTCGTCCGTCGGGCAGCCGCCGGGCGAACGCCTCGAAGACGCAACGGCGGCGGGCCTCGCCCGAGGCGAGCGCGGCCTGCAGCATCGTCAGCTCGTAGTGGTCGGTCAGCAGCGCCGTGCTCGGGGCGCGGGGGCTCGTCGGGCTCACGAGCCCACCCTAGGCGCGAACGGTCGCCGGGGACGGTCTGCCCCGCGCACCCCGGTGGACCTAGGGTGGCCCTGTGACCGCAGCCACCCTCTCCCTCGCTCCCGTCGAGCAGGAGGTGACCTCCACCGACGAGGTCGTCGCACCCGACGTGCCGTGGGTGACGATCGTCTGGAACGACCCCGTCAACCTCATGACCTACGTGACGTGGGTCTTCGAGACCTACTTCGGCTACGCGCGGGCCAAGGCCGAGAAGCTGATGATGGACGTCCACGTCAAGGGCCGCGCCGTCGTGTCCAACGGTCCGCGCGAGTCCATGGAGCGCGACGCCGAGGCCCTCCAGGGCTACGGCCTCTGGGCCACCTTCGAGAAGGACAGCTGATGGCGCGCGCCTTCCTGCGGGAGCACGGCCGCTACGTCGGTGTCCTCGAGTCGACCGAGCGCCTCGTGCTCCAGGGACTCATGCAGCAGACGCGACTGCTCCTCTCCCCGGAGATCGAGCCGACCGGTGACGCGTTCGACGACCTCGTCGCCTCGATGGGCCTGTCCCTGAGTGCCGCCGACCAAGCGGCTTCCGGTGCGAACGACTCTGCCGCAGAAGCGGACTCGTCATCGTTCGCCGACCGTGACCCCGCGTTGGACCGGCTGCTGCCGACCGCGCACCGTGGCGACGACCAGATCGCGGCCGAGTTCCGCCGGCTCACCGAGGAGGGGTTGCGCCAGCGCAAGAGCGGCAACCTCGACGTCGCGATCGAGTGCGTCGAGCAGGCCGCCGGCGACCGCGTCGTGCTCGACGAGTCGCAGGCGCCGGCGTTCCTCATGGCCCTCACCGACGTCCGCCTCCTGCTCGGCGAGCGCATGGGCATGCGCACCGAGGAGGACGCCGAGGCGCTGCACGCCGCGATGGAGGACATCGACGACGAGGACCCGCTGGGCTATGCCATGGCGTGGTACGACTTCCTCACCTGGCTGCAGGAGACCCTGACCCAGGCGCTCATGGGCACCGACCTCCGCGACGTCGTGACGGCATACGACGATGACGAGGACGACGACGACCTCGAGGACCTCCCCGACGAGGGCGGTCCACGGGACGGCCCGGTGTGACGCATCCGACCCGCGGTCGCCGGGCCGGCGTCGGTGTGGGCACCTAGGCTCGTTGCGTGGACGTCACGATCGTCGGGTGCTCCGGATCCTTCGCCGGGCCGGGCTCGCCCGCCTCGTCCTATCTCGTGCGTGCCGAGCACGAGGGACGCACGTGGAGCATCGTGCTCGACCTCGGCAACGGCGCACTGGGCGCCTTGCAGCGCCACATCCAGCCGTATGCCGTCGACGCCGTCCTGCTCAGCCACCTGCACGTCGACCACTGCATCGACATGTGCGGTCTCTACGTCATGATGCGCTACGTCCCCGGCGGCCCCGGGCGAGCGACGATGCCCGTGTGGGGTCCACCCGGCACCGGCGCGCACCTCGCCCGTGCCTACGGCAGCGGAGAGGCCGAGGACGTCCTCGGCGTCTTCGACTTCCGCGACCTGCGCCACCGCGACCCCGTGACGGTCGGACCGTTCACCATCACCCCGGTCCGCGTGAACCATCCGGTCGAGGCCTACGGCTTCCGCGTGGAGGCAGGTGGCCGAGTCCTGGCCTACACCGGTGACACCGACATCTGCGACGAGCTCGACGAGCTCATGACGGGCGCCCACCTCGTGCTCGCCGACGCGGCGTTCGTCGACGGGCGTGACACCGTGCCCGACATCCACCTGTCGGGCCGTCGCGCGGCCGAGGCGGCCGTGCGAGCCGGGGGAGTGCGGCGCCTCATGCTGACGCACATCCCGGCCTGGAACGACCCCGAGGTGTGCCGCGAGCAGGCCGCGGCGGTGTGGCCGGGCGACGTCGAGCTCGCCCAGGCTGACGCCACCTACTGTCTCTGACGGGACAGTCCCCGACGGTTGCCCGAGGCCGGTGTCGGAGGAGAGCACCCGGGTATGGAACGTCACGGTGCGGTTCGCGACTCGTCACGTGGCGGGTGCGCCGCCCACCACCATGACCGAACCAAGGAGGCACCGTTGCAGCAGCGAACCATCGGATCGAGGAAGGTCAGCGCGATCGGGCTCGGGGGCATGCCCATGTCGATCGAGGGCCGGCCCGACGAGGACCGCTCGATCCGGACCATCCACGCCGCGCTCGACGCCGGCGTCACCCTCATCGACACGGCTGACGCCTACCACCGTGACGCCGACGAGGTGGGGCACAACGAGTCCCTCATCGCCAAGGCCCTGTCGTCGTGGTCGGGCAGCTCGTCGGACGTCCTCGTCGCGACCAAGGGCGGGCACCTGCGCCCCGGCGACGGGTCGTGGACCCTCGACGGGCGCCCGGAGCACCTCAAGGAGGCAGCGAGGGCGTCGCTCCAGCGGCTCGGCGGCGATGCCATCGGGCTCTACCAGTTCCACCGTCCCGACCCCGACGTGCCCTACGCCGAGTCGGTCGGTGCAATCCGCGACCTGCTCGACGAGGGCGTCATCGAGATGGCCGGCATCTCGAACGCGAACCCCGACCAGATCCGCGAGGCGCAGGAGGTGCTCGGTGGCCGGCTCGTGTCGGTGCAGAACCAGTTCTCGCCGGCCTTCCGCAGCAGCCGGGCCGAGCTCGACCTGTGCGCCGAGCTCGGCATCGCCTTCCTGCCGTGGAGCCCGCTCGGCGGCATCAGTAAGGCCGGGGACCTCGGCAGCCGGCACGACGCCTTCGCAGAGGTGGCGAGGTCGCACGACGTGAGCCCGCAGCGGGTGGCGCTCGCGTGGGAGCTCGCGCTCGCGCCCGTGGTCGTGCCGATCCCCGGCGCCTCGCGTCCGGAGAGCATCGAGGACTCGGTGCAGGCGCTCGACCTCGAGCTGTCCGCCGACGAGGTGGCGCGGCTCTCCGCCGAGACCGTCGACTGACGAGCCGCCGGAGGCACTGTGGGACGGGTCCTTACGCTTCGCGAACGAGGCGTCCGGGCCCGTCCCCGCCCCCGCGATTGAGGCCTAACGTGGAGTCATGGCTAGCCTCGAGGGCATGACTGACCGACATGACGGCCGTGCCCCCGACCAGACGCGCGAGGTGCGGATCACCCGCAACTGGCTCGACCACGCGGAAGGCAGCGTCCTCATCGAGTTCGGGCGCACGCGCGTGCTGTGCGCCGCGTCCTTCACCGAGGGCGTGCCGCGCTGGCTCAAGGGCAAGGGCACCGGCTGGGTCACCGCCGAGTACGCCATGCTGCCCCGGGCGACCAACACCCGCTCCGACCGCGAGAGCGTCAAGGGCCGCATCGGCGGCCGCACCCACGAGATCAGCCGGCTCATCGGCCGCAGCCTGCGAGCCGTCATCGACACCAAGGCCCTGGGCGAGAACACCATCGTCCTCGACTGCGACGTGCTGCAGGCCGACGGCGGCACCCGAACGGCCGCCATCACCGGCGCCTTCGTGGCCCTCGCCGACGCGATCGAGCACGCCCGCTCGCAGGGCCTCATCGGCAGGAAGGCCCAGCCCCTCACCGGCTCGGTCGCCGCCATCTCCGTCGGCATCGTCGGGGGCCGCGCCGTCCTCGACCTCGACTACCCGGAGGACTCGACGGCCGAGACCGACATGAACGTCGTCATGACCGGTGACGGCCGCTTCATCGAGGTCCAGGGCACCGCGGAGGGTGAGCCGTTCGACCGCGACCTCCTCGGCCAGCTGCTCGACCTCGCGACGAAGGGCTGCGCCGACCTGACCGACCGCCAGCAGGCCGCGCTGTCGGCGTCGGTCCCGACGTCGACTCGAGCGTCGCAGGAGACCACGGACGGCGGGGTGGTCGCGTGACGAAGGTCGTCCTCGCCACCCGCAACAGCAACAAGGTCGAGGAGCTGCGAGAGATCCTCGCCGACGTCAGCGCGGACCTCGGGCTCGAGATCATCGGCCTCGACGGCTACCCCGAGGCGCCCGACGTCGTCGAGGACGGCGTGACGTTCGAGCAGAACGCGATCCTCAAGGCCGCGTCCGCTGCCCACGTCACGGGACTGCCCGCCCTGGCCGACGACTCGGGTCTGGCCGTCGACGTGCTCGGAGGTGCCCCCGGCATCTTCAGCGCCCGGTGGTCCGGGGGCGGGGGCGACCGGGCCAACCTCGAGCTGCTCCTCGCGCAGCTCGGCGACGTCCGCGACGAGCACCGCGCCGCGGCGTTCGTCTGCGCCGCCGCGATCGTCCTGCCCGACGGGCGGTCGGCGGCCGAGCTGGGACGCTTCCCCGGCACGGTGGCCCGTGAGGCCAGGGGCACGGGAGGCTTCGGCTACGACCCCATCTTCGTCCCATCCGACCAGTCGCTCGGCAACGAACGCACACTGGCGGAGTACGACGCGGACGAGAAGAACCAGGTCTCGCACCGGGCACTCGCCTTCCGCGCACTCGTGCCACACCTGAAGGAGCACCTGAGGCCATGACCACGACCAGCCCGGCCACCCGTCCTGGGACCGCCCCGCAGCAGCCGGTTCGTCCGCTGTGGTGGGGGGCCCTCGACGGGGTGGTGGCCGGGCTGCTCACGGTCGGGCTCGCGACGCTCGCGGCGTCAGTGCTCACGGCCGTGGGCCAGTCCTCGGGACAGCCGGCGCCGATCGCGGCGGTCGGGGGAGCCTTCATCGACCGGACGCCGCCGTGGCTCAAGGACTTCGCCGTCACGACGTTCGGCACCAACGACAAGCGGGCCCTGCTCGTCGGGACCGTCCTCATGCTGGCGCTGGCGTGTGCCGCCATCGGCGTCCTGGCCAGCCGTCGTCTCGTCGCGGGGCTCGTCGTCTTCGCCGTCGTCGGCCTCGTCGGGGCGGCAGCGGTGCTCAGCCGCCCAGGTGCGGGCCCGGCGGACGTCCTGCCGACGATCCTCGGCACCGCCGCCGGCCTGTGGTTCCTCAGTCGCGCCGCGACACCGTCGACAAGCGCATCGGGCGCCCCCAACCCCGGCCGGCGCTGGCTCATCGGGGGAGCGGTCGGTGCGGTGGCGGCATACGCCGGCAGTCTGCTCGGGGGCGGCTCCGCGGCAGCGACGGTGTCGCGTGACGCCCTGAAGAGCACTCCGCTCAAGGGCACGAAGCTGGCCATCCCCGCCGGCGCCGACCTGAGGCTGCCGGGCCTGACCCCCTACATCGTCCCGAACGCCGACTTCTACCGCATAGACACCGCCATCGTCGTCCCGCGCATCGACGCCAACGAGTGGAAGCTCAAGGTCACCGGCATGGTCGACCGTGAGGTCGAGATCGACTGGAAGACGTTGCAGGGCAAGCAGATGCAGGAGGCGCTCGTCACGCTGACCTGCGTCTCCAACGAGGTCGGCGGCGACCTCGTCGGCAACGCCGTGTGGACCGGGTGGCCGGTGCGCGAGCTCCTCGCCATGGCCGGGCCCAAGGCAGGCGCCGACATGGTGCTGCAGACGAGCATCGACGGCTTCACCGCCTCGACACCTCTCGGCGCCCTCACCGACGACCGCAACGCCCTGCTCGCGATCCGGATGAACGGCGAGCCGCTGCCCTTCGAGCACGGCTTCCCCGTCCGGGTCGTCGTGCCCGGGCTCTACGGCTACGTCTCGGCCACCAAGTGGGTGACCGAGCTCAAGGTCACGACGTATGCCGCCGACGTGGCCTACTGGACGCCACGCGGATGGTCGGCGACCGGGCCGATCAAGACCGCGTCGCGCATCGACGTCCCGCAGGCCGGTGCCGTCGTCAAGGCGGGTACCGTCGCCGTCGCCGGGGTCGCGTGGGCGCAGCACACGGGCATCTCCAAGGTGGAGGTGCAGGTCGACCAGCAGCCGTGGACCGAGGCGCGCCTCGCCGCGGACGCGAGCATCGACACGTGGCGGCAGTGGGTCTACGAGTGGGACGCGACTCCCGGCAGCCACGACGTCCGCGTGCGTGCCTACGACGCCAAGGGCCAGGTGCAGTCCCCGCTCGAGGCGCCGCCCGCCCCTGACGGCGCCACCGGCATCCACGTCGTCAACGTCAGGGTGGAGTGACGCCCGAGGGTTCGTCGGCTGCGACGGCCGCGGCGGAGCCCACGACGGCGTCCGCCTCGATCTCGACGAGCAGGTCGGGGTCGATGAGAGCGGTGACCTGGACCATGGTCGACGCGGGCCGCACGTCGGCAAAGACCTCGCCGTGCGCCCGGCCGACCGCCTCCCAGTCGCGGATGTCGGTGACGAACATCCGCGTCCGCACGACGTCGGCGGGTGACGCGCCGCACGTGGCGAGCGCCTCGACGACGATCTCCAGCGCCACACGCGCCTGCTCGTAGGCGTCACCCGCTGCGACGACCCTGCCCTCGCGGATCGCGGTGGTTCCGGCCACGTGGACGGTGTCGCCGACGCGGACGGCTCGTGAGTAGCCGACGACGCCCTCCCAGGCGCTGCCCGTCCCGACGTTCTGCCTCATGGCCGCAGGCTAGTCGTGCCCGGGGAGACGGGGCCGGGGTTCAGCGCTTCGCGCGCGAGCCCGCCGGGACGGGACAGCTCCGGCCGGCCGCGGTGGCGCTGGTCACCGACTCCGCGGGCAGGAGGAACCAGTGCCGGTCGAGGCACACGACCCGCACGTGCTCGACAGGGCCCGCGGTGCTCTCGAGCACGGCTCGCTCCGTCACCTCGGCCACGGCGCCGCACTCCGGGCACGTCGTCGTGTCGAGCGCCGGTCCGCTCGTGCCGTTCGGTTCGTCCACGAGACACCTCCTGCTGCACGTTTCGTCGAGAACCTCTCCAGGTCGGAGCCGGAGGCGCGGGCCGTGATACGCCGGGGTGGCAACTACAGTGGGGGCGCGCACCCCGCGAGCGGACGTGGTGGAACTGGTAGACACGCAGGATTTAGGTTCCTGTGCCCTAGGTGTGCGGGTTCGAGTCCCGCCGTCCGCACCCGGCAGCACCCGGCAGCACCCGGCAGCACCGCCCGGCCACGGCCGGAACGGGTACGAGCCCGCTGGACGAGACGACGAAGGAGCAGATCGTGACCGCACGACTAGAGCCGGGACAGCAGGCGCCCGCCTTCAGCCTGACCGACGACGCCGGCCAGACCGTCAGCCTCGCTGACTTCGCCGGCCGCAAGGTCATCGTCTACTTCTACCCGGCCGCCATGACCCCCGGCTGCACCAAGCAGGCCTGCGACTTCAGCGAGTCGCTCGACTCGCTGAAGAAGGACGGCTACGAGGTCGTCGGGATCTCCAAGGACAAGCCTGCCAAGCTGGCGAAGTTCCGCGAGCGCGACCACCTGACCATCCCGCTGCTCAGCGACGAGGACCTCGCGGTCCACACGGCATACGGCGCCTGGGGAGAGAAGAAGCTCTACGGCAAGACCGTCGAGGGCGTCATCCGGTCCACCTTCGTCGTCGACGAGGAGGGCAAGGTGAGCCACGCCTTCTACAACGTCAAGGCGACCGGCCACGTGGCCAAGCTCCGTCGCGACCTCGGCATCGCCGACTAGAGTCCGCACCTCCCGAAAGGAAAACCAGATGAGCGACACCGCACGCATCGAGCAGGACATCCAGGCCGCCCGCACGCGCCTCGAGGGCACCGTCAACGAGTTGGCCTACCGCGCCCAGCCCCAGGTCATCGCCCAACGGCAGCTCCAGGGCCTCAGGCTCCGTCTCGATGCGGCGACGCACACCGAGGACGGCGAGCTGCGCGTCGAGCGCGTCGCCGCCGTCGTCGCGGCCGTGGTCGTCGTCGTGGTCGCCGTCGGCCTGCTCCGCCGCCGCCGCTGAGCCGGACTGCACCACCTGACTGCTCACCTCACGCGACCACCATGGCGAAGAAGGAGTCCGCGTCGGCGGCCGAGCTGCTGCCCATCCGGATGCTGCACGACCGCGTCCTCGTCTCGCTCGAGACGGAGGGCGAGCGGCGCTCCGGCGGGGGCATCCTCATCCCCTCGACGGCCTCCGTCGGAAAGCGCCTCGCCTGGGCCGAGGTCGTCGCCACCGGCCCCACCGTGCGCCAGGTGCAGCTCGGCGACCGCGTGCTCTTCGACCCCGAGGAGCGCGCGGAGGTGGAGCTGCAGGGCAAGGGCTACGTGCTGCTGCGCGAACGCGACATCCACGCCGTCGCCGCCCAGCGCGTCGAGGACGGGCAGACCGGGCTCTACCTCTGAGGTCCGCGGCTGGCGTGCGCCGGTAGGTGCGCGACTGCCGGCGAACGAGAAGACCCCCGTCCGGAGTGATCCGAACGGGGGTCTTGAAGTGCGCCGCCAGGGACTCGAACCCCGAACCCAGTGATTAAGAGTCACTTGCTCTGCCAATTGAGCTAGCGGCGCAACGAGGGGAAACGTTAGCAGCCGCCCCGCGTCGGGACAAAATCGGCCGTCGCGGCCCGTCCGGAGTCAGGCCCTGGGGTCTCGCGGGGCACCGGATCGCCGCTCGTCAGAGCGGATTCAGGTGCGCTGCCGCTGAGGCGCCGAGCGCTTGGGCGGGACTACGACGTGGCGCTCGCGGTCGACAGGAGGGTCAGCGCGAGGCCGAGCACGATGACGCCGATGATGACGCCGACCGTGATCCGCTGGGCCTTCTTGTTCCCCATGAGCATGGGTCCATTGTGCGGCATGCCGCAGGCCGAGGCCGCACTGAGAGCGGTCGCACCGGACCTGGACACGACCGTGGCCCGGTGCCCCTCGTGAGGGGCACCGGGCCACGGGATCGTCCTGCCGGGCAGGACCATGGGGTGAGTGACGGGACTTGAACCCGCGGCCACCTGGACCACAACCAGGTGCTCTACCAGCTGAGCTACACCCACCATGCACAACACGAGCCGGGCCCGAGGGCTCGGCGCCGTGTCACGGCGTCGACAATGCTACAGGCTCTCGCGAGGTGCTCGTGACCACCCCGACGGACGGCATACGCCCTCGGTGGTCGTATGCCGTCAGGCGGGGTCGGCGGCTCCGTGCTCGATGACGTGGGGCGTCGCCAGAGCCTTCGCGGTGGCGCTGTCGGGGCCCGGCTGCGGGACGAAGACGGCCTGGCGGTAGTAGCGCAGCTCGGCGATCGACTCGCGGATGTCGGCCAGGGCCCGGTGGCCTCCGGACTTCTTGGGCGCGTTGAAGTAGACGCGGGGATACCAGCGGCGCGACAGCTCCTTGATCGAGCTGACATCGATGATCCGGTAGTGCAGGTAGGACTCGAGCACGGGCATGTCCCGCGAGAGGAACCCCCGGTCGGTGGCCACGGTGTTGCCACCGAGCGGGGCCTTGCGCGGCTCGGGGACGAACGTACGGACGTAGTCGAGGACGATGTGCTCGGCCTCCTGCAGCGTCACGCCCGAGTCGAGCTCGTTGATGAGGCCGGAGGTGGTGTGCATGTCACGGACGAAGTCGTCCATCTGCTCGAGGGCCTCGGCCGGTGGCTTGACGACGACGTCGATGCCGTCGCCGAGCTGGTTGAGCTCGAAGTCCGTGACGAGGGCAGCCACCTCCACCAGGGCGTCGGACTTCAGGGACAGGCCCGTCATCTCGCAGTCGATCCAGATGATCCGGTCGGCGATGGCTCGGTGGTTGGTGTCGCTCACCGCTCCACCATAGAGGCTGAGGGCGACCGGACCCCTCGCGTCGCGCGGGCGTGCGTCCGGGTGCGGGGGAGCGTCGCTGCACTAGCCTGCCCTCATGACTTCAGGGGACGTGACGACACCAGGGCCGGGCGCAAGCCCGGGCGGGCCGACGCAGCAATGGAGTTCGGTGCGCAACCCGACCCGGCGACCGATGCTTCGCACGGCGCTGACGATCGGCGTCGCGGCCTCCCTCTTCCTCGTGTGCCTGCTCATCCTGCTCGGCATCCTCGGGGAGCGGCTGACGACGCAGACGCTCACCACGTCCGTCCTGATGGCGGTCATCCCGCTCCTCGTCATCGTGCCGACGTTCCTCTGGCTCGACCGCTACGAGGCCGAGCCGGTGCGCTACATCGTCTTCGCCTTCTTGTGGGGAGCCCTGGTCGCCGTCGTCGGCGCCTTCTTCCTCAACACGTTCGGGCTCAAGATCCTCGTCGAGGCGCGGTGGAGCGACCCGCTCGAGACGGGCGCGGTCTACCTGGCGCCGATCACCGAGGAGACCCTCAAGGGACTCGGCATCCTGCTCATCTACCTGTTCCGTCGCCGCGAGTTCGACGGCATCATCGACGGCATCGTCTACGCCGGCCTCATCGGGGCGGGCTTCGCGTTCAGCGAGAACATCCTCTACCTCGGGCAGGCCTACAACGAGTACGGCAGCGAGGGGCTCACGTCGACGTTCCTCGTCCGCGGGCTCATGGGCCCCTTCGGGCACCCGCTCTTCACCTCCCTCACCGGCATCGGCATCGGCATCGCCGTGACCGCGCGGCGGCCGGTCGTGCGCGTCGTGGCGATCCTCACCGGATGGGTGTGCGCGATGCTGCTCCACGGCGCCTGGAACCTCTCGGCCCTGGCCGGCATGGACGGCTTCTTCGCGGCGTACGTGACCTACCAGGTGCCGCTCTTCCTCGCCTTCATCGGATTCCTCATCTGGCTCCGTCGTCGTGAGGGTCGCCTCATCGGGCGGTACCTGTCGCCGTATGCGGACGCCGGGTGGCTCACCCACGCCGAGGTCGCGATGCTCTCCAACCTCCGGCTGCGCCGCGCGGCGCGGGCCTGGGCCGGGCAGAACGGCGGCCGCCCGGCGAGGCGCTCGATGGACGCGTTCCAGGACAGCGCCAGCGACCTCGCGCTGCTGCGATCCCGGCTGGTCCACGGGACGGCCGAGGACGGGGCCTCGGAACGGGAGATGGTCCTGCTCGAGGCGATCACGGCCCATCGTCGTGGCTTCGTCGGCTCGCCCGTGACCTGACCGGCCGTCCCGGCCCGGGGTGCCTATCATTGGACGGCCCCGGTTGGGGCGACGGCCCCTGTAGCTCAGCGGATAGAGCAAGAGCCTTCTAATCTCTTGGTCGCAGGTTCGAGTCCTGCCGGGGGCGCCGTTCTCGTTCGGCCCCGGGGCGTGCCCGGTCGAAACCCCCGCGACGCCGCGGCGTCCGCTGCCATCATGGGAACCGTCAGCCGCACGAGCGCACTCGTCCCTCCAGGCGCCGCCGCCGCGTGCCCCTGACGGGAGGGGCGGCGGTCAGATGACGGGTCGGACCACGGGAACGAGCCGGGTCCCCATCATCGGCTGGCTGCGCACCTATGACCGCAGCTGGTTGCGTGGCGACCTCATCGCCGGGGTGACCGTGCTCGCGCTGGTCGTCCCCAAGAACCTCGGCTATGCCGGCATCGCCGGGATCCCGCTGCAGAACGGCTTGTATGCCGCGGCGGCCGGCGCGATTCTCTACGCGATCTTCGGCACGAGCCGGCAGATCTCCGTCGGGCCGAGCTCCGGACTGGCGGCCGTGGCCGCGAGCGCCGTCCTCGCCGCCGGCATCGTCGACGAGAAGGCCGTCGCGTCGTTCGTCGCCGGGATCACGCTCGCATCGGGACTGCTGTACCTGGTCGTCGCGGTGCTCAGGATGGGGTGGATCGCGCAGTTCCTCTCGCGCGCCGTCGTCACCGGCTTCCTCTTCGGGGCTGCGCTCGACGTCGTCATCGGTGAGCTGCCCAAGCTCACCGGCACGACGGTCTCGGGCAGCAACCCGATCCAGGAGCTGTGGTCGTGGCTGACGCCCCTCGGAGCAGCGCACGGCACGACGGTCGTGGTCGGCGTCCTCTCGCTCGCCGTCGTCTTCGGGTTGCGGGTCGTCGCGCCGCAGGTGCCCGGGGCTCTCGTGCTGGTGGTCGGCGGCCTGCTGGCCTCGTGGCTGCTGGGTCTCGGCGACCGCGGCGTGGCACTCGTCGGAGACGTGCCGCGAGGCCTGCCGACCGTCGTCGTGCCCGACCTGACCCTGATGTGGGACCACGTCGGAGTCGGGGCCGTCGCTGCCTTCGCGCTCGTGCTCATCGGCTTCTCACAGACCGCCGGCGACGCCCGTGCCTTCGCCGCCAGGCACCGCTACCAGATCGACGTCGACCAGGAGTCGGTGGCTCAGGGAGTCGCCAATGCGGGGGCCGGACTCCTCCAGGGGATGCCGGTCTCGACGAGCCTGTCGGCAAGCTCGCTCAACGACCACTCCGGGGCCAGGTCGGGGCTGGCCTCGCTCACCACCGGGTTCGGCGTCCTGCTGACCCTGCTGTTGCTGGCGCCGCTCTTCTCCGGCCTGCCGAAGCCCGTGCTCGCCGCGATCATCATCGAGGCCGTCGTCATGGGCATGATGGACCTCCCGGAGATGAGGCGGCTCCTCCGGGTCAAGCGGTTCGACTTCGGGGTGGCGCTCGCCGCCCTGCTGGGTGCCCTCGTCTTCGGCGTGCTGGCCGGTGTCCTCATCGGCGTGGCGCTCTCGATCTTCTGGCTCGTCAAGGTCGCGACGAGGCCGCACATCCCGACCCTCGCGCGCGAGCCCGGCACCGACGTCTACCGCGACCTCAGCGACCACCCGGACGGCGAGGTCGTGCCCGGCATCGCGGTGATCCGGATGGACGGCGGCCTCTTCTTCGCCACCTCCGACGCCCTCGAGGACCGGATCAGGGAGGTCATCCACTCGGAGCCGGGGGTCTTCGGCATCGTGCTCGACTGCGGCGGCATCGACTTCGTCGACTCCCAGGGGTCGGCCAAGATGGGCGACGTGCTCGACCTCGCCCACGACTCGGCCGTCGTGCTGCGTCTGGCCCGGCTCAAGGCCTCCGTGCGGGCCACGCTCGAGGTCGACGGGGTGCTGGATCGACTCGGAGCCGACCACGTCCACGGCAACATCTCCCGGGCCGTGCAGGCCGAGCTGCGCGAACGCGCGCAACCACCGGCCGCTCGACCCGACGCGCTGCCCGACCCGTGAGGGGCAGGAACGTCTCGGTTTGGTCTGTTCCGGCTGACAGGAGAAGATGGCCCGCGTGGCGGCTGACTCCGGAGACAACGAGCGGCTCCTCTCGATGGTGCAGGCCCTGCGTTCGACCGTCTCGGACACCTCGTTCCCCCTCGACCTGCCCAGCGCCGCGACCGCCCGGCTCGAGCGCACCCGCCTCCTGAACCAGCTCGACGACTACGTCGTCCCGCGGCTGACGTCTCTCGACGCGCCCCTGCTCGCGGTCGTCGGCGGGTCGACGGGCGCGGGCAAGTCGACCCTCGTCAACTCCGTCGTCGGACGCGAGGTGACGCTGCCCGGCGTGCTGCGGCCGACGACGCGCTCGCCGGTGCTCATCCACCACCCGTCCGACGCCGCGTGGTTCTCCGGATCGCGCGTCCTGCCGGGTCTGGCCCGCATCACCGGCAGACACTCGTCGTCCGACGGTCCGGGCGCGGTGCGTCTCGTCTCGACCGACGAGGTCGCCGCCGGTCTGGCCCTGATCGACGCCCCGGACATCGACAGCGTGGTCGAGACGAACCGCGACCTCGCGACGCAGCTGCTCTCCGCCGCCGACCTCTGGGTGTTCGTCACGACGGCAGCGCGCTACGCCGACGCGGTGCCGTGGCAGCTGCTGCGCGAGGCGTCCGAGCGCGGCACGGCCGTGGCCATCGTCCTCGACCGGGTGCCTCCGAAAGCCGTCGACGAGATCCGCACGCACTTCGCGTCCATGTTGCGCGAGCAGGGCCTCGACCAGGCGCCGATCTTCACGGTGGTCGAGTCCGAGCTCGCGGACGGGCTCCTGCCCCCCGAGCAGACCGCTCGCCTGCGCGGCTGGCTCGCGGCGCTCGCGGGCGACGCCCAGGCACGGGCCGACGTCGTGCGGCAGACACTCCAGGGTGCCCTCGTCTCCCTGGACGCCCTGACCCAGGCGCTGGCCGAGGCCTCGAAGGAGCAGACCGCAGCGGGCCGGGCACTCGTGGCCGCAGCCGCGGCCTCCTACGACGAGGCGAGGCGCCACGTGCGCGAGGGGATGCTCGACGGCACGCTCCTGCGCGGTGAGGTGCTGGCCCGGTGGCAGGAGTTCGTCGGCACCGGTGAGTTCTTCCGTCAGGTCGAGTCGACCGTCTCCCGGGTCCGGGACCGCTTCACGTCCCTCCTCAAGGGTGAGCCGGCGCGTGCCGATGACCTCGGGGAGGCGCTCCAGTCCGGGGTCGAGTCGCTCGTCGTCAACCGCGCCGAGCTGGCCGCGAGCTCGATCGCGCGGGTCTGGCGCACCCTGCCGGGCGGCGACCAGCTGCTCACGGCCGACCCGACGCTCGGGCGTTCCGGCACCGACGTCGACCGGCGCATCCAGCGCCTCGTGCGCGACTGGCAGGGCGACATCCTCCAGATGGTCCGCGACGAGGGTCGGGACCGTCGCACGACCGCACGGATCATGGCCTACGGCGTCAACGGGCTCGGTGTCGTCCTCATGCTCGTGACGTTCGCGAGCACCGCCGGCATCACCGGGGCCGAGGTCGGCATCGCCGGAGGCACCGCCGTCGTCGGTCAGAAGCTGCTCGAGGCCGTGTTCGGCGACCAGGCCGTTCGAGAGCTGGCCCGGAAGGCGCGCGAACAGCTGACCGGTCGCGTCGACGACCTGTATGCCGCCGAGCTCGCCCGCTACCAAGGAGCTGTCACGACATTGCAGGTCGACACCGACCAGACCGAGCGCCTGACCACGGCTGCCGCAGCCGTGAGGGGCGCGCGATGAGCCCGATCAGGATGGGACGTGCCACCGTGCGGGCGGTCTCGGCCGCCGAGCTCGGCACCCGCACCACCGAGTTGTCGTTGGCGCTCGTGTCGGGCGCTGACGAGCTCGACCCCTCCGGAGTCGCGGTCGCGCGGAGGGTCGTCGACAAGGCCGTCGAGCGTTCCGGGATCGGCGGCGACCACACGGTCGTGGCCCTCGCGGGGGCCACGGGCAGCGGCAAGTCCTCACTCTTCAACGCCCTCGTCGGGGCCGACGTCGCGACCATCGGCGCGCGCCGACCGACGACGTCGCGCCCGACCGCCGGTGTGTGGGGTGACCCCGACGCGTCCGAGCTGCTGGACTGGCTCGGCGTCGCCGCCCGCCACGTCGTCGACACCGCCTCCGGTCCGGGGAAGGGCGCCGCCGATGCGGTGGCCGCGCCGACACAGGTCGTGGGATCGCTCGATGGGATGGTGCTGCTCGACCTGCCCGACTTCGACTCGCGCGAGCTCGACCACCGCCAGGAGGCGGAGCGGGTGCTCGAGCTCGTCGACGTCTTCGTCTGGGTGACCGATCCCCAGAAGTACGCCGACGCCCGACTCCACGACGAGTTCGTCAGTCTGCTCTCACAGCACGACGCCGTCACGCTGGCGGTGCTCAACCAGTCGGACCGGCTGACCGCCGAGGCGGTGAAGACCGTCACCGGAGACCTTGCGAAACTGCTCGTCGTAGACGGCGTGGCCGACGCCAAAGTCCTCGCGACGTCGACCGTCACCGGCCAAGGCATACCTGAGTTCACGCAGCGTCTGGCCAATGCCGTTGCGGGACATGCAGCTTCGCGCCAGCGCCTGAAGGCGGACATCATCGGTGCTGCAACGAGGCTGCGGTCCGGGGTCGCCGACGCCGAGGTCGAGGTGGCCGAGGTGCCCCGTGACGAGCTGGATGCCTCGCTGGCCCGTGCAGCCGGAGTCCCGATCGTGCTGGATGCCGTCGAGCGCGACTACCGTCGGGAGGCGTTCGCGCACACCGGCTGGCTGTTCGCCCGCTGGACCAAGGGCTTCGCCGCCGACCCGCTCCGCCGACTGCGCCTCGACCGCACCGGCGGCCGACCACCCATCCCCGTGGAGATCGAGGGAGCCGACGTGCGGGCCCTGCTGGGGCGGTCGTCGATTCCGGCGCCGACCGTCTCGACCGTGTCGGCCGTCGACCTCGCCACCCGTCACTTCGTGCGCGAGGCGTCGCACGGTCTGCCGGTGCGTTGGGCCCAGGCCACAGAGGACGCTGTCGACCGTGGCGACGGCGCCCTGACCGACGCGCTCGACCGAGCCGTCATCGGCACGTCCTTGCGCGCGCGGCGCCCGGTCTGGTGGTTCATGGTCAACGTCCTGCAGTGGGCGTTCGGCGTCGTGGCCCTCGCCGGGCTGATCTGGTATTCCGTCCTGTGGGCCTCCGCGTTCTTGCAGCTCCCGCATCCCGAGACCCCGTCGGTCGGCATCCTGCCGCTGCCGCTCGTCCTGGTCGTCGTCGGTGTCCTCGTCGGCATCGGGCTCGGGATCCTGTCGCGGTGGTGGGCGCGCGTCGGTGCCCGTCACCGCAGGACTGTCGTGGGGAAGCGTCTCACCGAGTCCGTGGCGCTCGTGACCGACGAGCACATCCTCGTCCCGGTCGACGAGGTCCTCGCGCGTCACCGCGAGACCCGCGAGCACCTCGAGGCCGCGACCGGCTGACGCCTGCCGAACGAGGCCTGGGGGGAGCGAGGGAGGCGGAGCGGTCCGCCGGGGCGCTCGTCCACACCCCCGTGGCGGAAGGTCTCCGTGTCCACAGGTGGCCGAGCGGCGCTGTCGGTCAGGACGACCGGGTCCGAAGGTGGTTCCAGGCGGCGCGAGGTCGCCTGCCGAACCCTCTGAGGAGCACCGATGAACGAGACCAGCATCACTGTGCACGGCAACGTCGTGAGCGAGCCCGTCGAGCGACAGGCCCGCAACGGCAGCACCTACACCACCTTCCGCGTCGCGACGACGCCCTACCGCCGCACCCCTGACGGCAAGTTCGTCGACGGCGACACGAGCTTCTACGACGTCATCGCGTTCAACGCCCTCGCGGCCAACGTCGCGTCAGCCCTGCGCAAGGGGCAGCCCGTCATCGTCACGGGGCACATCTCGATCAAGCCGTACCTGAGCAACGACGGCACACCGCGCACATCGCCGCAGATCGACGCCGCCCACATCGGCCACGACATGTCCTGGGGGCGGGCCACGTTCGAGCGCGTCAGCCGGGCGGCAGCACTCGGTCAGGACCGCACCGCCGACCCCGACGTCCAGGCCTCGGTTCGCGCGATGGCCGAGGGGGAGTCGGGACCGTCGGACGTGCGCCCGGCCCACGTCGACGCAGACGGAGTGGTCGACGACGACTACGACGCCGAGTCGGATGGCGCAACGGCCGCGAACATCGACGACGTCCTCGCGACGGGGGATCCCGAGACCGACGACTACGAGGTGGTCGAGCGGCTCACGGCCTGACGGTGGTGGCGGTCAGCGGGCGCGGACACCGATTCGGTGCCGCGCTCGCCGACAGATAGCCTTCTGCGCATGGCCGAGTACATCTACACCATGACCCGTGCGCGCAAGGCACACAACGAGAAGGTCATCCTCGATGACGTCTCGATGTCCTTCTACCCCGGCGCGAAGATCGGCATGGTCGGCCCCAACGGCGCCGGCAAGTCGACGATCCTCAAGATCATGGCGGGACTCGACCAGCCGAGCAACGGTGAGGCCCGCCTGGCCCCGGGCGCGAGCGTGGGCATCCTGCTCCAGGAGCCGCCGCTCAACGAGGACAAGACCGTCCTCGGCAACGTCGAGGAGGGCGCCGGCGAGATCAAGGCCAAGCTCGACCGCTACAACGAGATCTCCGCCCTGATGGCCGACCCCGACGCCGACTACGACGCCCTGCTCACCGAGATGGGCAAGCTGCAGGAGGACATCGACCACGCCGACGCGTGGGACCTCGACAGCCAGCTCGAGCAGGCCATGGACGCCCTTCGCTGCCCGCCGCCGGACTCGCCCGTGACCAACCTGTCCGGTGGTGAGCGTCGCCGCGTCGCGCTGTGCAAGCTGCTCCTGCAGAAGCCCGACCTGCTCCTGCTCGACGAGCCGACGAACCACCTCGACGCCGAGTCGGTGCTCTGGCTGGAGCAGCACCTCGAGACCTACCCCGGTGCTGTCATCGCCGTCACCCACGACCGCTACTTCCTCGACAACGTCGCGCAGTGGATCGCCGAGGTCGACCGCGGTCGGCTCTACCCCTACGAGGGCAACTACTCGACCTACCTCGAGAAGAAGTCCGAGCGCCTCACGATCCAGGGCAAGAAGGACGCCAAGCTGGCCAAGCGGCTCAAGACCGAGCTCGAGTGGGTCCGCAGCAACGCCAAGGGCCGTCAGGTCAAGAGCAAGGCTCGACTGGCCCGCTACGAGGAGATGGCGGCCGAGGCCGAGCGCACGCGCAAGCTCGACTTCGAGGAGCTGCAGATCCCGCCGGGCCCGCGCCTCGGCTCGACGGTCATCGAGGTCAAGAACCTCAAGAAGGGCTTCGGCGACCGGGTCCTCATCGACAACCTGTCGTTCTCACTGCCCCGCAACGGCATCGTCGGCGTCATCGGCCCCAACGGTGTCGGCAAGTCGACCCTCTTCAAGACCATCGTCGGCTTCGAGGAGCCCGACGGCGGCGAGGTGAAGATCGGCGAGACCGTCAAGATCTCCTACGTCGACCAGGGCCGTGAAGGCCTCGACCCCAAGAAGAACCTCTGGGAGATCGTGTCCGACGGCCTCGACCACATGAAGGTCGGCAACGTCGAGATCCCGTCGCGGGCCTACGTGTCGCAGTTCGGCTTCAAGGGCCCCGACCAGCAGAAGCTCTCCGGCGTCCTGTCCGGTGGTGAGCGCAACCGTCTCAACCTCGCGCTCACCCTCAAGCAGGGCGGCAACCTCCTGCTCCTCGACGAGCCGACCAACGACCTCGACGTCGAGACCCTCGGCTCGCTCGAGAACGCGCTGCTCGAGTTCTCGGGCTGCGCGGTCGTCATCACCCACGACCGGTGGTTCCTCGACCGGGTCGCGACGCACATCCTCGCCTACGAGGGCACCGAGGAGAATCCCGCCAACTGGTACTGGTTCGAGGGCAACTTCGAGTCCTACGAGGCCAACAAGGTCGAGCGCCTGGGTCCGGAGGCAGCCCGACCGCACCGCGTCACCTACCGCAAGCTGACGCGCGACTGATCGCGCGAGCGACGGCGACGCCGTCGACGAGAGGGCCGGGATGCACCCGCATCCCGGCCCTCTGGCGTCAGATCCAGCCCTTGCGCCGGAAGACGCCGTAGAGCGTGACGGCCACGCCGGCGATGACAGCCGCACTGAAGAGCACACCCCAGGGGCGCCCGAAGCCGGGGTAGGGCACGTTCTGGCCGAACCATCCCGTCACCGCGGTCGGGACGGCGATGATCGCGGCCCAGCCGGTGAGCTTCTTCATGACCGTGTTGAGCCGGGCGTCCTGCAGCGACAGGTTGGTCTCGAAGATCGTCGTCACCATGTCGCGCAGCGACTCGGTCCACTCGGCGGCGCGGAGGACGTGGTCGTAGAGGTCGTCGTAGAAGCCGTCGAGCTCGGTGTGCCGCTGGTCGAGCTCGCCCCGGTGCCGGAGCACCGCGTTGACGACGTCGCGCATCGGCAGCACGACACGTCGCAGCTCGACGAGCTCCTTGCGCAGCCGGTAGGTGCGCACCTGGACGGCGTGCGTCCGGCTGCTCTCGTCGAAGAGCAGGTCTTCGAGGTCCTCGATCGCGTCGTCGAGCTGCTGGATCGCCTCGAAGTGCCCGTCGACCACGGTGTCGAGCAGCCCGTGCACGAGCGCTCCGACGCCGAGGTCGAGCAGCTCGGGGTCGTCGTTCCACCGGTCGAGCACCTGCTGCATGTCGACGTCGTCGCTGCCGCGGACGGTGATGATGCCCCCGGGGAGCACGAAGGCCGAGATCCGTGCCGTGCGCAGGCGGGACTCCGGCCCCGGGGGCTCGGGGTCGCGTGCGTCCGTGGCGGTGCCGCCGGGCTCGAGCCGTGTGGCGTAGACGGTGATGAAGGTGTGCTTGGCGTGCCGGGTCGCCTTCGGTCGCTCGCCGGCGGAGACGGCGTCCTCGACGGCGTGCGGGTCGAGCCCGAGCTCTGCGGACAGGGCGCGCAGCCCGGTATGGTCCGGCTCGCACAGGTCGACCCAGATGAGCGAGTTCTCACGCTCGAGGAGCTCGGACACGTCCTCGAGGGGGAAGCCCTCGTCGACGACCTTGCCGTGCTCCCACCGGCAGGAGGTGATGCGTCCGGCTGCGTTGTTGCCCACTCGCCCAGTCTCTCAGTCGATCTCCCTCGAGAGTGAGACGTGGGCGGGTGCGCCGGGTTCGGGATCAGGCGATGAGGGGGGTGACGTCGTGGGCTGTGGGGCGCTCGCCCAGCGCGAGCTGCCAGGCGTTCGCGAGGCGGCGCCCCACCTCGTCAGCCTCGTCGGGGGCGACGCAGAAGGGCACCCGGACCCACCGGGTGAAGCCACCCTCGACCCCGAACTGGCTGCCGCGGGCCAGTCGCACGCCGGCGGACTCGGCGACCCGGGCCAGCTCGTCGCCGCGGGCCTCGGGCAGCTCGCACCAGAGGTTCAGACCGCCGGTGGGCACGGTGAAGCGCCAGTCGGGCACGTGCTGCCGGAGCGCCACGACGAGGGCGTCGCGGCGCGCACGAGCCTCCCGACGCCGTTCGGCCAGGAGTGCCTCGCCCTGGCGGAGCAGGTCGGTGACGACGAGCTGCTCGAGGATCGCGGTGCCGAGGTCAAGACTGTGGCGCGCCTCGATGACGGACTCCGCGCGGCCCTCGGGGGCCCGTACCCACCCGACGCGCAGGCCGCCCCACCACGTCTTGCCGGCGCTGCCGAGGGTGTGGGCCCCGCGTGACGAGGCGGCGAAGGGAGCCGGACGCGTGGCGGTGGCTGACGTGTCGAGTCCGAGCTCGACGAACGTCTCGTCGACGACGGGCATCGCCTTCGTCCGGGCGAGCACCTGTGCGAGCGCCTCACGTGTCGGGGTGTCCATGACGAGCCCGGTCGGGTTCTGGTGGTCGGGGATGAGGTATGCCGCCCGGGCGCCGCTCTGACGCAGGCCGACCTCGATCGCGTCGACGTCCCACCCGGTCGCGGTCAACTGGGTCGGCACCGCGCGGTAGGCGGAGCGTCGCACTCCCACAACGGCATTCGGGTAGGTGGGACTCTCGACGAGGACGCGGTCCCCGACGTCGAGGTGGGCGCGCAGCACAGCCGACAGGCCGCTGTGCGCGCCCGAGGTGATGACCACCTGGTCCGGCGAGGTGGCAAGCCCCCGTCCGTCGAACCACCGTGCGACCGCTGCCCGGGTCTCGGGGAGGCCGCGCGGGTCGTAGCCCGCCGTCGCGAGGAACCGGGGGAGCTCCGCGAGCGCCCGCTCGTAGGCCGCGGTGACCCCGGCGGCGGCAGGGAGGGCGGCATACGTGAGGTCGATGACGTCGGGCGGGACGTCGGTGGGGATGAGGCCGGCCTGCGAGAGCGCCAGTCCTGACGGACCCGTCGGCAGGCAGACGACGCTGCCCGAGCCTCGACGAGTCGCGATGAAACCCTCGTCGCGTAGCGCGTCGAGCGCCGCGCCGACGGTGGTCCGGCTGAGGCCGAGCTCGGTCGTCAGCGTGCGCTCGCTCGGCAGGCGCGTGCCGACGAGGAGCCTCCCGTCGGAGACGAGGCGTCGGATGCCGTCCGCGAGGCTGCGGTAGGCCGGCCGGGGGAGCGGGTCAGCGCCGAGGAGCAGTGCCAGGGAGCGGGCCGAGACGGTGCGCACCGGTCCACTGTCGCACGACTGGCCCTTAAAAGTCAGTCCACTGCGCCGTCATGATGGACGGCATGCGCCGTCATGTCCAGCTTGCGAACCTCACCCCGCGCCAGCAGCTGCGCGCCGGACTGCTGCCACGCCGGCTTGCCCAGCTCATGGCCGGCCTCGTCCTCTATGGCGTGTCGATGGCGATGATGATCCGTTCGACGCTCGGCCTCGACCCGTGGGACGTCTTCCATGCGGGCATCGCGACGCACGTGCCGCTGACGTTCGGCCAGGTCACGATCATCGTCGGCGCCCTCGTCCTGCTGCTCTGGGTGCCGTTGCGGCAGTGGCCCGGGCTCGGCACGGTGGCCAACGTCGTCGTCATCGGTCTCGCCGCCGACGCGGGCCTGGCGCTCATCGCCTCACCCGAGTCGATGTGGGCACGCGTCCTGCTGCTCGGCTTCGGCATCGTCCTCAACGGAGTCGCCGGCGGGCTCTACATCGGCAGCCAGCTCGGCCCCGGTCCGCGTGACGGACTCATGACGGGCTTCGCGCGCCGCACCGGCCTGTCCATCCGTCTGGTGCGCACGACCATCGAGGTGGTCGTGCTGTCCGTGGGCTGGCTGCTCGGCGGCCCCGTCGGCCTCGGCACCGTGCTGTATGCCGTGTCGATCGGCCCGCTCGTCCAGTTCTTCCTGCCCCGCCTGACGGTCGACCTGGCAGGCGTCAGGCGCCGAGGCGCCACGAGTGAAGGACCCGGCATGAGCCCGGTTCGTACCACGCGAGGTCGAGTCGTTCGGCCCGACAGTGCGCCGGGACGTGCGGACCGACGAGGTCGCGCGTCGAGTCCTCGGTGACGTCGTCGCCCAGCGCGTCGAGCGTCAGGTGCGGGACGACGTCACCGAACCGGCCGGCATACGGCGGGCACTGCGGGAAGGCGGCCCAGAGCCTCGTGGTGAGGGCGGCGAAGGGGCCCGTGGGCTCGGGCAGGAGGTGCACGATGCCGTTGGGGAAGGTGTCGAGCTCCGCCAGGGTGAAGTCGAAGTGCCTGGTGGTGGAGGCGATCTCGGCGACCTTGTCGAGCACCTCGGCCGTGAGGTCGGCTCCGTCGAGGAACGGTGCGAGCGCGGTGACGTGGGCGTGCACGAAGCCCGGGGCGGTCGAGAGGTAGTCGGTGTCGTAGTGCCCGGTGCGGGCACGCACGAACGGCTCGAGCTCGGGCACCGGCACCTGGAGCACCGAGTGACCCCTGACGGCCGGTGGCGCGCTCAGCGTCCGGCACCCACGAGCCGGAGCGCGAGGGCGGCGTTCGTCGCGCCGATCTCGGCCGGGGTGCGCCGGATCGTCGGGGAGTACCAGCGGGCCACGTCGACGACGATCGAGAGCAGGGCCAGTGCGGTGTCGGCGCTGTCGTCGACGGAGAAGGTGGCGTCGGCGACGCCGCGGTCGAGGACGTCGCGCACGAGCGAGTCCATCTCCTTGCGCAGGGCGAGGACCTCGGCATGGTGCTCGGGGGTCAGGTGGTGGTGCTCGTACTGCACGACTCGCGCCACCTGGTACTGCTCGACGTGCCACTCGGTGAAGCGGGCCATGGCGGTGACGAGCTGCTCGGCCGGGGTCGCCCCGTCCGCGATGGCCGAGCGCAGCAGTCGGAGGGCCGACTCGTGCCCACTGCGGCTCAGGGCGAAGAGCAGCTCCTCCTTGGAGCCGAAGTGGACGTAGACGCCGGCGGGGGAGAGTCCGGCCCCGGACGCGATGTCGCGAGTCGTCGTGGCGTGGAAGCCCTTGTCTGCGAACGCGTGGGCTGCGGCTTGCAGGAGTCTCTCGACCGTGGACGCGTCCGGGTCGGACGTCCGGGCGCCTGCGGCTGGCGGGGTCGTGGTGGGCTGCGGCACGTTGACAGCATGCCGCAGGGGAGGGAAACTAAGCAAGCGCTTAGTTACCGGTGGGTACCGGCGCAACGCACCCGTGAGCACGCCCGATGGAGGACGCCATGCCCCGCAACATCTACGACGAGGACCACGAGGCGATGCGCGCGTCGGCGCGCGAGTTCGTCAGCCGCACGCTCGCGCCCCGCGCGCAGGAGATGATCGAGGGCAAGTCGATCCCGCGCGACATCTGGCTCGAGGCCGGCAAGCAGGGCTTCTTCGGCCTCGACATCCCCGAGGAGTTCGGCGGCGCCGGGGTCGACGACTACCGCTTCAACGCCGTCGTCGCCGAGGAGATGTCCCGCTTCAACGCGGCGACGAGCTCCTGCTTCGGCATCCACTCCGACGTGTGCCCGCCCTACATCGTCGACCTCGGCACCGAGGAGCAGAAGCAGCGCTGGCTGCCCGGCATGGCGAGCGGCCAGCTCATCTGCGCCATCGCGATGACCGAGCCCTCCGGCGGCTCCGACCTCGCAGCCCTCAAGACGACCGCGGTCCGCGACGGTGATGCCTGGGTCCTCAACGGCTCCAAGACCTTCATCACCAACGGCTACCAGGCCGACCTCGTCATCGTGGCGGCCCGGACCGACCCGTCGAAGGGCGCCAAGGGCATCACGTTGCTCATGGTCGAGCGCGGCATGGAGGGCTTCGTCAACGGGCGCAAGCTCGACAAGGTCGGGATGGACGAGTCCGACACGGCCGAGCTCTTCTTCGAGAACGTGCGTGTCCCCGACGAGAACCGTCTCGGACCTGAGGGAATGGGGTTCATCTCGATGATGCAGCGCCTCCCGCAGGAGCGCGTCGGCGCCGCGGTCTCCAACGTCGCCCACGCCAAGGCGATCCTCGAGGAGACCATCCAGTACGCCAAGGACCGCAAGGCCTTCGGCCAGCCGATCGGCGCCTTCCAGCACAACAAGTTCCTCATGGCCGAGCTCGTCACGAAGATCGAGGTGGCGGAGGCCTACGTCGACGACTGCGTCGCCGCCCACGCCGAGGGCAAGCTGTCCGCGGTCGACGCCGCCAAGGCGAAGTGGTGGAGCTCGCAGGTGCAGAACGACGTGCTCGACCACTGCGTCCAGCTGCACGGCGGCTACGGCTTCATGAACGAGTACCGCGTGGCCCGCGCCTGGCGCGACGCCCGGGTCACGAAGATCTGGGCCGGCTCGAACGAGATCATGAAGGAGCTCATCGGCCGGGACCTCGGCTTCTGATGGGGGCCACCCGCAACGGCGGACGCCACGAGGGCGCCGTCGCGATCATCACGGGCGCCAGCCGAGGGATCGGCCTCGGCATCGCCGAGCGCCTCGTCGCCGAGGGTGCGAAGGTCGTCATCACCGCCCGGCGGCCCGAGGCGCTGGCGGCGGCCGTCGAGCAGCTGGGCGGCACCGAGAACGCCCTCGGCATCGCGGGCAACGCGGCCGACGAGGCGCACCAGGACGAGGTCATCGCCAGGGCCCGTGAGACGTTCGGCGGGCTGCACCTGCTCGTCAACAACACCGGCATCAACCCGGTCTACGGCCCGATGCTCGACTCGGGGCTCGACATCGCGCGCAAGGTGCTCGACGTCAACGTCGTCGCCGCCTTCTCGTGGATCAAGAAGGCCGTCGCCGCCGGGCTGGGCGACGAGAGCCATCCCGGTGCCGTGGTCAACCTCGCCTCGGTCGCCGGTCAGGGCGCCAGCGGCGTCATCGGCTGGTACGGCGTGTCCAAGGCGGCACTCATCCACCTGACGACCGAGCTGGGCTACGAGCTCGGTCCCGACGTCCGTGTCAACGCCGTCGCCCCCGCCGTCGTCAAGACGAAGTTCGCCGAGGCGCTGTACGAGGGACGTGAGGAGAAGGTGGTCCGCGCCTACCCGATGAAGCGGCTCGGCCTGCCCGAGGACGTCGCCGGCGCCGTCAGCTTCCTGCTGAGCAGCGATGCCTCGTGGGTCACCGGGCAGACGTTGACCATCGACGGCGGCGTGACGCTGGGCGGGGCCCTCTAGCCAGGGGCCGCGACCGATCTCCCGGGTCGACCTCGCCCCCACCGGCGCTGTCTCCACGCCGACCGGACCGGGTACAAGACTCGCGGACGCCCTGGCTGAGCAGCGTCTTCTCGCCGTTCGCCGTCGACGCCCCCCTCGGGGCATGTCGACCGGCATACGGCCGCCTTGCGCTCGACGGGCCTCGGCAGGGAAGAATGCGCTCTGCGGCCATCGTCGTCCGCTGGTGGCCACGCAGTGGCGCCGCGGCGCCGCGCCGCAACCGAACGACGGAAAGTAGCAGTTCATGGAGATCTGGCCGGGCAAGCCCTACCCCCTCGGGGCAACGTACGACGGGTCCGGGGTCAACTTCGCGGTCTTCTCCGAGGCTGCCGAGCGCGTCGAGCTGTGCCTGCTCGACGACGACCTCGCCGAGACGCGCCTCGACCTGCCCGAGACGGACGGCTTCGTCTGGCACGGCTACGTCCCCTACGTGCAGCCGGGGCAGCGCTACGGGTTCCGCGTGCACGGGCCCTACGATCCCGAGCACGGCCATCGCTGCAACCCGAGCAAGTTCCTGCTCGACCCGTACGCCAAGGCGATCGAGGGGCAGGCCGAGAACGACCAGTCGCTCTACTCGTACACCTTCGGTGACGAGGACGCGGCGACGACGACGGAGATCAACACCGACGACAGCGTGCGCCACACGATGCACTCCGTCGTCATCAACCCGTTCTTCGACTGGGGCGACGACCGTCCGCCCCGCCACGAGTACCACGAGAGCATCATCTACGAGGCCCACGTCAAGGGCCTGACGATGCTCCACCCGGAGATCCCCGAGGAGATCCGCGGCACCTACGCCGGCATCGGCCACCCCGCCATGATCAAGCACCTGAGCGAGCTGGGCATCACCGCCATCGAGCTGATGCCGGTGCACCAGTTCGTCCAGGACGCGCCCCTCGTCGACCGTGGACTGTCGAACTACTGGGGCTACAACACCATCGGCTTCCTCGCGCCGCACAACGAGTACGCGGCCGGCGGGCAGCGCGGGCAGCAGGTCCTCGAGTTCAAGGCCATGGTCAAGGAGCTGCACGCGGCCGACATCGAGGTCATCCTCGACGTCGTCTACAACCACACGGCCGAGGGCAACCACATGGGGCCGACGCTCGCGTTCCGCGGGCTCGACAACAACAGCTACTACCGCCTCGTCAGTGACGACCTGACGCACTACTACGACACGACCGGCACCGGCAACAGCCTCCTCATGCGCAGCCCGCACGTGCTGCAGCTGATCATGGACTCGCTGCGCTACTGGGTCACCGAGATGCACGTCGACGGCTTCCGGTTCGACCTCGCTGCGACCCTGGCCCGCCAGTTCCACGAGGTCGACAAGCTGTCCGCCTTCTTCGACCTCATCCAGCAGGACCCGGTCGTCAGCCAGGTCAAGCTCATCGCCGAGCCGTGGGACGTCGGCGAGGGTGGCTACCAGGTCGGCAACTTCCCGCCGCTGTGGACCGAGTGGAACGGGAAGTACCGCGACACCGTGCGCGACTTCTGGCGCGGCGAGGGTGGCGCCCTCGGCGAGTTCGCGTCTCGCTTCACAGGATCCAGCGACCTCTACGAGCACTCCGGCCGCAAGCCGATCGCCTCGATCAACTTCGTCACCGCCCATGACGGGTTCACCCTGCGCGACCTCGTGTCCTACAACGAGAAGCACAACGAGGCCAACGGCGAGGGCAACAACGACGGCGAGAGCCACAACCGCTCGTGGAACTGCGGCGTCGAGGGCCCGACGGACGATCCCGGGATCCGCGACCTGCGCCTGCGTCAGCAGCGCAACTTCCTCACCACCCTGCTCTTCTCGCAGGGCGTGCCGATGATGCTCCACGGCGACGAGCTCGGTCGCACCCAGAGCGGCAACAACAACGGCTACTGCCAGGACAACGACATCTCGTGGATCCAGTGGATCCTCGACGAGGACGACCAGAAGCTCCTCGCCTTCACGCAGTCGCTGGTGAAGCTGCGTCGGGAGCACCCGGTCTTCCGACGCCGTCGGTTCTTCGCGGGCAGCGCCGACCACGGCGGCGAGAGCGAGCTCGGCGACATCGCCTGGTTCACCCCCGAGGCCCAGCACATGGACGAGGAGGACTGGAGCAACGGCCTGGCCAAGTCGCTCATGATCTTCCTCAACGGCTCGGCGATCCCCGAGCCGGACCCGCGCGGGCAGCAGATCCTCGACGACTCGTTCCTCGTCATGTTCAACGCGCACGACGAGCCGCTCGCGTTCACGCTGCCCGAGGAGGAGTACGGCGCGCACTGGCTCCCGGTCATCGACACGGCGCTGCATGAGATCGACGCCAGCCCGCTCGACCCGACGTGGCAGATCCAGGTCCAGCCGCGCAGCATCGTCGTCCTGAGGTGTCCGCGCGTGGAGGTCTCGCCGGTTGTCCCCGGCGTCACCCTGGAGGCCACCGCGTGAGGTACGCCAACGCACCCGTCTCCACCTTCCGTCTCCAGCTCGAGCCGGACTTCACCCTCGACGACGCGGTCGCGCAGGTGGATCACCTTGCGACACTGGGGATCACGCACCTCTACCTGTCGCCCGTCCTGCAGGCGACTGTCGGCTCCAAGCACGGATACGACGTCACCGACCACACGACGGTCGCCGAGGGACTCGGCGGCGACGCCGGGTTCGCGCGCCTCGTCGAGGCCGCCCACGCAGCCGGCCTCGGTGTCGTCGTCGACGTCGTGCCGAACCACATGACCACCCCGACGCCGCTCTCGCTCAACCGTCCGCTGTGGTCGGTGCTCCGCGAGGGCCGACAGTCGGCATACGCCACGTGGTTCGACGTCGACTGGGACGCCCAGGGCGGCCGCATCCTCATGCCTGTGCTCGGTTCGCCGCTCGACGAGGTGCTCGCAGCGGGCGAGATCTCCGTCGGAGAGCACGAGGGTGAGCCGGTCGTGCAGTACTACGACCACGTCTTCCCGCTCGCCCCCGGGACCGACCCGGGAACGCCGCTGGCTGACCTCCTCGACGCCCAGCACTACCAGCTCGCGTCGTGGACGGTCGGGGACTCGGAGCTGAACTACCGTCGCTTCTTCGACGTCACCTCCCTCATCGCGGTGCGCGTCGAGGATCCCGAGGTTTTCGACGCCACCCACGCGCTGCTCGTCGACGGCGTCCGCTCCGGCGCCATCGACGGCCTGCGCATCGACCACCCCGATGGCCTCGCCGACCCCGAGGGCTACCTCGAGCGACTCGGCGAGGCGACCGGTGACGCGTGGGTCGTCGTCGAGAAGATCCTCGAGGGGTCGGAGCAGCTGCCGCACGGGTGGCGGACGGCCGGGACGACCGGATACGACGCCCTGCTGCGCGTCGGCGGCCTCTTCGTCGACCCGGCCGGTGCGCAGCCGCTCGACGACCTCTCGACGGAGCTGCTCGGCGAGCGACAGGACCTCGAGGCCATCGTCACGGCGTCGAAGCGGTGGGTCGTGCAGGTCATGCTCGCCACCGAGGTGAGCCGGCTGCTGCGACTCGTCGCACGGGCGCGGCCCGACCTCGACGCCGACGCGGCGCGTCAGGTCATCGAGGCGATGCTCGTCGGCATGGACCGCTATCGCGTCTACCTGCGGCCGGGCACGCCTCCCCACCCGCACGACGCTGACGAGCTCCAGTCGGCCGTGTCGCGCGGCGAGGAGAGCGCGCGTGGGGCCCTCGACCGTGGGACCGTCGAGGCCGTCGTCGACCTCGCGCTGGGGCAGGCGTCACCCGACGACCAGGCCGCCGCTGACGAGTTCGTCGTCCGGTTCCAGCAGACGTGCGGTCCGGCCATGGCCAAGGCGATCGAGGACACGGCGTACTACCGCTACCTGCGCCTCGTCGGGCTCAACGAGGTGGGCGGCGATCCCACCCTGGTGGGCGTGCCGACCCAAGAGTTCCACGAGTTCGCGCAGGACCTGCTGGGCGCGTGGCCGCAGTCGATGACGACGCTCTCGACCCACGACACCAAGCGCGCGGAGGACGTCCGGGCGCGGCTCTTCGTCCTCGCCGAGCGACCCGACGCGTGGGCGTCCTGGGTGCGCACGGCCCGTGAGCTCGCTGCACCGGTGCGAGCCGAGGAGCTCGACGTGCTCACCGAGTACTTCCTGTGGCAGACCCTCGTCGGCGCGTGGCCGATCAGCGAGGACCGCCTGCAGGCCTACGCCCTCAAGGCGATCCGGGAGTCGAAGCTCTACACGCGGTGGACCGAGCCCGACGAGGCCTACGAGTCGGCCGTCGAGCGCTTCGTCTCCGGAGTCGTGACGACGCCCGAGATCGTGGCTCATGTCGAGTCCTGGGTCGGGTCGACGAGACGCGAGACGCGGGCGAACGTGCTCGGTCAGAAGCTCGTCCAGCTGACGATGCCGGGCGTGCCGGACGTCTACCAGGGCACGGACCTCGTCGACCTCTCCCTCGTCGACCCGGACAACCGCCGCGCGGTCGATTACGCGGAGCGTCGGGGTCGCCTCGCACGTCTCGACGGTGGTGCCGTCCCGGCCGACCTGCACGACGAGAAGCTGCTCGTGACGAGCGCAGCCCTGCGCACGCGCCGGGAGCGGGCGGACTTCTTCACGGGGGAGAACGCGACGTACCTCCCCGTGGCGACGACGTCCGAGCACGCCGTGGCGTTCGGTCGCGGCACGGGCGAGGCCGTCGAGGTCGTCACGGTGGTGACCCGTCTTGCCGGACGGCTCGCGGATGCCGGCGGTTACGGCGAGGCCACGGTGGAGCTGCCCGAGGGCCGCTGGTCCGACGTCATCTCGTCGCGGACGTTCGTTGGTGGAGCGACTCCTCTCGCGGACGTCGTGGGCGCAGGTCTGCCGGTCGCCCTGCTCGTGCGGGTACGGGACGAGTCATGACCTCCGAGACCGAAAGCATCCGCGTCTGGGCGCCCTCTGCGTCCCGGGTCGACATCCTCGTCACGCCGCTCGAGGGCCAGCACGAGCCGACGACGGCTGTGCGACGTCACGCCATGACCGCCGAGGACGGCGGCTGGTGGTCGTGGCCGCGCCCCGACCAGGGCGCGCTGGACTACTCCTTCAGCGTCAACGGCGGGGATCCGCGTCCCGACCCGCGCAGTGCCTGGCTGCCTCACGGCGTCCACGGGGCGAGCCGCACCTATGACGCGGCGGCGTACGCCTGGAGCGACGCGAGCTGGCCCGGCACCCGCGACGGCCGCGGCGTGCTCGGCGGGGTCGTCTACGAGATGCACGTCGGCACGTTCACGCCCGAGGGCACCTTCGATGCGGCGATCGGCCACCTGGGGCACCTCGTCGATCTCGGCGTCGACGTCGTCGAGGTCATGCCCGTCGCGGCCTTCGGGGGGACGCACGGCTGGGGCTACGACGGGGTCGCGCCGTATGCCGTCCAGCAGGCCTACGGCGGTCCGGCCGCGTTCCAGCGCTTCGTCGACGCGTGCCACGCACGCGGCCTCGGAGTCTGCCTCGACGTCGTCTACAACCACCTCGGACCCACGGGCAACTACCTCGCCGAGTTCGGGCCCTACTTCACCGACACCCACACCACGCCGTGGGGGCCGGCCGTCAACCTGGATGCCGACGGCAGCCACGAGGTGCGCCGCTGGGTGATCGACAACGCCCTGCGCTGGTTCCGTGACTTCCACGTCGACGCGCTCCGTCTGGACGCCGTGCACGAGCTGCGTGACGAGTCCGAGCCCCACGTCCTCGCCCAGCTGTCCGACGAGACCGCTTCTCTCGCAATGGAGCTCGGGCGTCCGCTCGACCTCATCGCCGAGAGTGACCTCAACGACGCCGTCATGGTGACGCCGACCGGTGAGGGCGGCCGGGGCATGACGGCGCAGTGGGACGACGACATCCACCACGCGCTCCATGTCGCGCTGACGGGGGAGACGCAGGGCTACTACGCCGACTTCGCCGGTGGCACGGAGGCGTGGCCCGAGGGGGGTCCCATCTCCGTGCTGGCCAAGACGCTCTCCGAGGCGTTCCTGCACGACGGCCGCATGTCGACCTTCCGCGGTTCCGTATGGGGCGCGCGCGTCGACCGGGAGGCGCGGTCGGGGCACCAGTTCCTCGCCTACCTCCAGACCCATGACCAGGTCGGCAACCGCGCCACCGGCGACCGCATCAGCGATCAGGTTTCCCCGGGTCGTCAAGCCGTCGGCGCCGCGCTCTACCTGCTCTCACCCTTCACGGCGATGGTCTTCATGGGTGAGGAGTGGCGCGCCAGCACCCCGTTCGCCTTCTTCACCTCGTTCGAGGAGGACTGGCTCGCCGAGGCCGTCCGCTCGGGCCGGCGTGCCGAGTTCGCCGCCCACGGGTGGGACGAGGCGGACGTGCCGGACCCGCAGGACCCCGCGACGCGAGCGCACAGCGTGCTCGACTGGAGCGAGCCGAGCGCGCCCGGGCACAACGAGATGCTGCACTTCTACCGTGAGCTGATCAAGGTGCGCCGGACACAGCCCGACGTCGCGTCCGGCGACCTCCGCGCCACGTCGGTTCGGTTCGACGAGGACGCGGAGTGGATCATCATGTCGCGCGGCTCCGTCCATGTCGTCGCCAACCTGGCGGGTCGCGCGCAGGTGGTGCCCTTCCACGGCGAGGTCGAGCACGTGCTCGCGTCCTGGGGTCGGGCCCCGATCGTCGACTCGCACGGCGTCGGACTCGACGGCCACGACGTGGCGGTCCTGCGCACGACGGTCTGACGCGCCCACTCGACCGGCCCCGTCACACCACCCCGCGAGGTGTGCGTGTGGTGACGGGGCCAGCCGAGTGTGCAGACGCGCCTCTGGCCCGACGACGATGTGGGGCCGCGCCAGACGGTCGCGCCTCAGGACTGCTTGACGCGGACCATGCCCTCCTGGGCCGTCGTGGCGACGAGGGTGCCGTCCTGGCTGAAGATCTCGCCGATCGACAGGCCTCGGCCGCTCACGGCGGACGGCGACTGCTGGGCGTAGAGCAGCCACTCGTCGGCGCGGACGTCGCGGTGGAACCACATCGAGTGGTCCAGGCTCGCGACCCGGAGCCGTCGGTCGGTCCAGACGAGGCCGTGCCGGCGGAGCACCGGCTCGAGCAGCGAGTAGTCGCTCGAGTAGGCGAGGACCGCGGCGTGCAGGAGGGGATCGTCGGGGAGCCGGGCAACCGCACGCATCCACACGTGGTTCGCCGCGACCTGCTCGGGACCCGCATCGAGGAACATGTTGCTCTCGACGGGACGCAGCTCGATGGGGCGCGCCTCTGCGATGTGGCGGGCGCCGGGGTGGTCGACGCCGCGGAAGGCGTCCGCCAGCGAGACGAGGCCCTCGGGCCCGGGCACGTGCGGCATCGCGTTCTGGTGGTCGAGGCCCCCGGCCCGCTCCTGGAAGGAGCAGGTCATCGACATGATCGGCGCGCCCTTCTGGACCGCATGCACGCGCCTGGTGGAGAAGGAGTTGCCGTCGCGCATCTCCTCGACGGCGAAGCGGATCGGCAGCGTGTCGTCGCCCGGCCGCATGAAGTAGCCGTGGAGCGAGTGGATGGGGCGCGACCCGTCGCCGTCGTTGAGGTCGCGCACGGTGATGCCGGCGGCCATGACGCACTGGGCCAGGACCTGTCCACCGAACACGCGGCCATGGGGCATCTTCTGGCTGCGGCCCTCGAAGACCCGCGCGGACGCGGCGCCGATCGACTCGGCGGCGTCGCGCCCCTGGACGTCCGTGACGGCGATGTGGGCCGTGCCGACGTCCTCGAGGGTCAGCACCTCGATGAGGTCGTCGAGCGGGGGGAGCGGGCGCGGCTCGGAGGGGGCGTCTGCAGTCACGGGACGACCCTAGTGGCAGCGACCGAGTCGCCGTCGCAGCCCGCGACCGGTGTCACGCCTCCATGGCCAGCGCCATCGGGAGCACGGCCGGCGCACCGGCGTCACGGAGGAGGCCGGCGCAGACGGTCAGGGTCCAGCGGGAGTCGCTGACGTCGTCGAGCAGCAGCACCGGCCCGGGTATGCCAGTCAGGGCGTTCCCGAGCTCGGGCCCCACCGCGAGTCGTCCCCAGACGTTGGCCAGCCGAAAGGCGCTGTTACCGCCCGGCTCGCCGACGGGACCGCCCTCGACGAGGTCGAGCGCCCCCAGGTAGGGCAGGCGCCCGAGCCGACCGATGCCTTCGGCCAACGAGCTGACGAGCAGCGGCCGTCGGCGCGAGGGGACCGACACGATCGCCGCGGGCCGCTCCCGCCAGCCCCAGCCTGCGAGGACGTCGACGCACGCTCGCAGGACCTCGGCCGGGACCTCCCGGTCCTCGCCCCTGAGCAGCTCGCGCAGACGCTGGCCCCACCCGAGGTCGCTCAGGCGGGCGACGGCTCGGCCTTCGTCCATGGCGACCGAGGGCGCGATCTTTCCCTTGAACGGGACGCCGAGGCGGTCCATGCCGGACGGCCACTGGGCGCGCGCGTCGAGCACGACACCAGGTCGCTCGAGGCGTGACCGGGCCGTGTTGACCGCGGCCTCGGGGATCGTCGTGTCGAACCAGGGCCCGACGCACCGGTCGCACCGGCCGCAGGGCTCGGCGGAGTCGTCGTCGAGGGTCTCCTGGAGGAAGGCCATGCGACAGCGGTCCGTGCGTTCGTAGTCGACCATGAGCTGCTGCTCGAGCTCCCGGGCCTCGGTGACTCGGCCGTAGCGCTCGGCGTCGTAGGTCCACGGCTCGCCGGTGGCGGTCCAGCCGCCGGGCACGCGGTGGACGGCGCCGTCGACGTCGAGCACCTTGAGGAGCAGCTCGAGGCGAGTGCGGCGCACGTCGACGATGGTCTCCAGTGCCACCGTCGAGAGGGCCTTGGGGGACTCGGTCAGTGCACGCACGACGGCGTCTGCCTGATCCTGCTTGGGCATCGAGGCCGAGGCGAAGTAGCGCCAGATGTCCTTGTCCTCGGGGCCGGGCATGAGCAGCACGTCGGCACGCTCGGTGGCGCGGCCCGCGCGACCGACCTGCTGGTAGTAGGCGACCGGCGACGACGGGGCGCCGAGGTGCAGGACGAAACCGAGATCGGGCTTGTCGAAACCCATGCCGAGAGCCGAGGTCGCGATGAGGGCCTTGACCTCGTTGTCGCGCAGCGCCTCCTCGAGCCGGATCCGCTCGGACGGCTCGGTGCGTCCGGTGTAGGCGGCCACCTGGTGTCCTGCCTCGCGGAGCGCCGCTGCGACGTCTTCGGCGGCCGCCACCGTGAGCGCGTAGACGATGCCCGAGCCGGGCAGCTCGCCCAGGTGGGCGATGAGCCAGGCGAGGCGCTGCTCCGGGGCCGCGAGGGGCAGCACGCCGAGACGCAGCGACGCCCGGGCCAGGGGCCCTCGCAGCGTCAGGACGTCGCGGCCGCCAGCCCCCAGCTGCTCGACGACGTCGGTGACGACGCGCGCGTTGGCCGTCGCTGTCGTCGCCAGGACCGGTGTGCGCTCGGGCAGCGTCGTCAGCAGGTCGCGGATGCGCCGGTAGTCCGGTCGGAAGTCGTGGCCCCAGTCGCTGATGCAGTGGGCCTCGTCGACGACGAGCAGTCCGCACGTCTCGGCGAGCGCGGGCAGCTGCTCGTCGCGGAAGCGCGGGTTGTTGAGGCGTTCGGGGCTGACGAGCAGCACGTCGACCTCGCCACGTGCGAGAGCGCCGGACACGGCGCCCCACTCCTCGGCGTTCGTCGAGTTGAGCGTGACGGCCCTGATGCCCGCGCGCTGGGCAGCCGCGATCTGGTCGCGCATCAGCGCCAACAGGGGGCTGACGATGACGGTGGGACCCGCGCCCTCGGCCCGCCGGAGGGCGGTGGCCACGAAGTAGACGGCCGACTTGCCCCAGCCGGTACGTTGCACGACGAGCACGCGGCGCCGCCCGGCCACGAGCTCGTTGATCGCCTCGAGCTGGCCGTCGCGGAAGTCGACGTCCTCTCGGCCGACGAGCCGACGGAGCGCGGTGGTCGCTCGGTCGCGGAGGGCTGGGTCGACGTCGGCGACGGACGGTGCGGAGGGGGCCGAGGTGGAGGGTGACGTCATGGCACCCAACCTACGTGGCCGCACCGACCGGCCCGACCGGCATACGCAGGCTGTGGACGCACGGGCCGTCCACGGAGGGGATGTGGACGAGCGTGGCCGCTCAGGGCTGGAAGGATGGGGCCTATGACGGAGACGAGCGACGTGACCGGCACCCCTCCCGAGGCCGAACCACAGGCGAGGCCGTATGCCGCGCAGGTCTCGTTGCGCTGGTCCGACATGGACGCGTACGCCCACATCAACAACGTGCAGTTCCTCCGGCTGCTCGAGGATGCGCGAGTCATCGCCTTCCGCGACTGGTTCGACGGCGGGGGAGCGGGCGACAAGACCATGCTCGACGAGGGCGTGCTCGTGTCGCGTCACGAGATCGAGTACCGCCGCCCCCTGGGTTTCCGGCATGCGCCCGTGGAGATCCAGATGTGGGTCTCGCGGATCGGCGGGGCGGGTTTCGACGTCGCCTACATCGTGACCGACCCCGACGGCGTGGGCGACGGTGAGCGACCGGTCTACGCCGTCGCGGAGACCGAGCTCGCGCTCTACGACTTCGCGAGCGAGGCGCCCCGGCGCATGCGACCCGACGAGCGTGCGTCGGTCCGGGCCCACCTCGGCGAGCCTGCGCCGTTCCGGAGGCGGCGTCGGTGACCGACACCACGCACATCGACTTCGGCGACCCGCGCGGGCTCGCCGACCTCGGCACCTACCTCGCCCGCGCGAGCCGGGCCAACCCCGACGGCGCGGTGCGCCTCCAGGTGCTCGGTGACCTGCTCGTCACGACCGTCGCGGTCATCGAGGGGACCGGGCTCCTGGGCGACGGCACGGTGCTAGGGATGCGCGTCGTCACGATCGCACCGTCCGCCGCGGTGGACACGACCGTGTCGATCGCGTCCGTCAACGACCGTCTGGCGCGTGACGGGAACACCGCCGTGCTCAGCGTCCCCCCGACCACCGTGCGTGCTCCGTGGAGCGGACTCACGCCGCCGCGTGACGGATGGGAGCCTGTGGGTCAGCTCGACGGCCGGGTCATCGAATCCATTGCGCTCCAAGGCATCTCGCAGGTCGCGGAGGGCACGCCCGCCAATGCCGGTGGTCACGCGGTCGACTCCCTGAGACGGCGCACCTGGGGTGCGATGAGCGACACCGTGCCGCCCATCGCCGCCGGCCTCGCCTTCGGCGCGCACGTGCTGGGCTTCACCGCAGCGGGGGAGGGCGCGTCGATCGCGGCCCACGGCCGGTGGACCCGCCTCAGCACCTCGCGGGGTCACGTCCTCGTCCGCTGAACCGATGGCGTATGCCGTCCGCCTCGCGGCGTGCGCCGGCCCGGGCGCCTGGTCGGGTCGCCTCAGTCGCGGCCGGTCCACACGCCACGTTCGACGAGCACGTCCTTGAGCACGTCGATGCGGTCGCTGACGAGGCCGTCGATGCCGACGTCGAGCAGGCGCCGCATCTCGTCGGCGTCGTCGATGGTCCAGACGTGCACCTGCTTGCCGTAACGGTGCGCGGTCTCGACGAGACGCTCGGTGACCACCCGAACAGGCCTGCCGCGCAACGGGATCGACGTGGGCACCTGGAAGACGTCCGCCGGGGTGCGGAGGACCGCGGTGAGCGCACGGGGCCCGAATCGGGCCAACGCCGTGCCGATCTGGGCGGCCGCTGTCGCCACCGTTCCGTGCGAGAGCCGCCGGAACTGCGAGATGTTGCGCTGGGAGAACGAGCCGACACAGACCTGGTCGTGCAGCCCCCGCTCCTCGATGAGGCGCCACAGGGGCTCGGCCGTTCCGGGGGCCTTGAGGTCGATGTTGAGGTTGACGTCGGGCCAGGCGTCGAGCACGTCGGTGAGCAGCGGCACGTGGCCGCCGTCGCCGACCTCGGCGTGCGACACCTCGGACCACGGCAGGTCGCGGATCCGCCCGTGCGCGTTGCTGACCCGGTCGAGGTCGGTGTCGTGGAACGCGACCAGCTTCCCGTCCCTCGTGACGTGGACGTCGGTCTCGAGATGGGTGTAGCCCAGGCCGACGGCGTTGCCGAAGGCGGTCATGGTGTTCTCGAGCCCCACGTTGGGCGCGTAGAGCGATCCGCCCCGGTGGGCCAAGGCCACCGGAGTCCGTTCGAGGTAGGCCCGTGTCGTCCCCATGACGCCGAGGCTAGTGGCAGCGCGGAGACAAACCTCGGGATGGTGAGTGGGGCGACGTGCGGCGTGGGATGTCGCGGACGTAGTCACTCCTCCATGGGGTGGGCCATCGCCAAGGGGTTCTGCGCCATGCGCTCTCGCCAGGACCCGTCGCCTCCTTCGCGCGCCATGACTGACTCGATGACGGTGACACCCTCCTGGGTCGGGGCGAGCGCGGCCACCTGGAACGGCCAGAGCTGGGGGTCGGGCTCCGCACGCCACTCACGATCGATACGAGAGACGGCTTGAGCGCGAGAACAGTCCCAGGCCCGGAAGCCCTCGTTGGTGACGTCCCCTGCCGCGACGAGCCCGTCCATCACGAGCTGCGCCACGACCGTCATCACAGCAGCATGGAGCTCAGCGGGACCGACGCCGGTCATCTTCCGGACCGTGGAGCGAAGGAATCCGAGGTCGATCCAGTCGTAGATCGTGGAGACGAGCAGTTCTTCCACGGCTGAACGTCTGGGCTGTTGGAGCGTCACTGGATGTGGACCTTCCATACCTGGTCGTCGGGGTAGTGCACGTCGATCGTCGCACCGCCGCTGCGCGAGTCGGATCGCAGACCCACCTGGATGCCGTCCGGACGCTCGAACCAGTCGCCGTTGTACTGCGGACGAGCGCGCCGTGTGGCGCCTGCCGTCCATTGGTCGAACAGGACGCGCAGAGCCCGCTCGTCGGGCACGGTGTGCACGCCCCGTGACCTTCCGAGCGGCAGCCGGTCCAGCTCGGGCAGTCGGCTGCTCGGCGAATCGACCATGTGGGCGCGGTCGGTGCCACGAGTTCGTTGCCCGAGCCGCTCCGTGGGCGAGCCGGCGGAGCCGCCCGCCTTGTCGTCGAGCAGGGCGTCCATAGCCGCACGGATCTCCACCTGGCGCGCGGCCCGGAGGTCGCCGGCCGTCGGGAGCAGGGGCGCGCGTCCGGCGCCGACCGTGATCGTCGATCGCACGTCGGCGCACCCGCCCGCGAGCGATTCGACGCGGGACACGAGCGTCGCACGCCGAGCGTCGTCGAGTTCGGTCTGGGACAGCTCGACGTCAGAGCGCACGAGCGCGATGACGAGGTCGTCACTCGTGGTCCGCAGCGTCCCGCCCTGCGCGTAGGTGTGCACCATCGACACCACCCCCATCGGGCCTCCACGGCGGATCTCGTCGATGGCGTGCCCCGCCTCGGCGAGCCCCTGCCACGCCGAACGGTTGAGGGCGTCCTGACGTCGCGCGACGGCGACGAGCGCGGCCGACGCTGCCTGGTCGAGGAACCCGAGGCGCACGATGTCGCGACGCACGTCGCCACCACCCCCGACAGTCGTCCGCGCTGCTGCGAGCTCGTGGTCGACGAGCCGGTCGTATGCCGCACCGGCGTCCTTCGCGTGCAGCCCCGTCCCGGTGTCGACCGCCAGCGCGCCGACGACCCCCGCCAGCTCCTGACTGTCGAGCCACGGCTGTGTGCCGCGTGACGTCTCGGCGGAGTACCTCGGAGCCGGTCCAGACGCCTGGAGTGGTGTCGTCAGCGCGAGGTCGACGTTCTCGCGCATCGCGGAGAACCAGTCGACGACGAGGTTCTCGACCGGCGCGGTGGACCGGGCGTAGATCCGTGTCGTCGACGCCTCGAGCATCGCGTGTGCGCTCGTGCGGGAGAGCTCGAGCATGACGCGCGCACGGGTCTCAGCAGCACCGGCGTCGGTGCTCGAGACGACACCCGACAGCAGTCGCACGAGGTCGGCGTCGGTTGCCAGGCGCAGATCGGGGTGGCTCTCGATCCTGTTGGCCTCGTGGGTGATCCAGCGTCGAACGAGGTGCTCGCCGAGGGTGAGCCGGTCACCTCGCGAGTTCGACAGCGCGCCACCTGTGGCCCCCGGACCGGGCAACGGCTCGGCCAGCAGCGCGGCCTGCTCGGCAGGGTCGTCGCCCACGTTCTCGAGCAGGACGTGCAGGGCGTCGCCCGTCCGCGCGGCGTCGTCGAACCAGGAGGCGAACGCCTCCGCGCCGTCAGGGCACACGGTCGCGCCGTGCCGCATCTCCGAGTCCGCGTCGCGGGTCTCGGCGACCTCGGCAGAGGCGACTGCTGCCGCCGCCCGCCGGGTGAGTCGTGCGGGTAGCCGTCGGTCGTCACGTGCCGCTCGCGCCCCCGAGAGCAGCTGTCCCAGCAGCCAGGCGCCGGCGGCGCGGCCGCTGCCCGACGGGTCGACACGGACCGTGTCCACCCCGGCGACGAGGTCGTCTGCGAGCAGTGCCGCCCCCGACGCCAGCTGGGAGCGAGTCCGGGGGTCGGTGCCCGGGGGCGGACGATGGCTCGTTGCCGTGATGACGAGTGACCCGAACGCGCCGAGAACCCGGCGCACCGTGTCGACGTGGGCACCCGACCCGCTCCTCGTCACGCCCGCGGCCAGGAGCAGCTGCGCCAGCCCGTCGGCACCGAGCTCCGAGAGCAGGGTCTGTGCGTACACCGGGTCATCGACGCGTGCCTCGATGCGGGTCGCGATCTGCGCGACCGTGTCGTCCCGCAATCCGCCCGCCGAGCCCCCACCCGCTGAGACCGCACGGCGCACCAGCACGCTGTCGGCGAGGCCGGCGTCTCGCGACGCCCGTGCTGCCACGACACCGTCGGCGAACCACAGGCCTCCGGTGACGGCGGACTGCACTGTTGCTGCGCTCACCGTCCTCCCCGGCGGGAACGTCGCGCCGGTCACACCGGAGATGCCGCCGGCGCACCGGCGCGCCGTTGCCGTCAGCTCGTCGATGACGCCCGAGTACGCGCGGCTCAGCCGAGCGCGTCCCGCGGCCAGGTCCGCGCGGGAACGCTCCATCCCCAGCACGCCGATCGTCCCCGTCGGGTCCGGGAGGGCGGCGAGGTGAAGGGCGGTCAGCACGTGCTCGGCGTCGAGCGCATCCCACTGGCGCTGCAATGAGCGCACCCGCGCGATCGCGTGGTCGAGTGCGGCGGCATACGCCAGCAGTGCGCGTGCGGCCGCGGGGAGGGCGTCGACGACGGGGTGACACCGCCTTGCGAGCTCGGCCGCCTCGGCTCCGGCCGCAGTCGCCGCGTCTCCTGTCCAGACCGCGCCGAGTCTCGCGCCCAGCGTCCCGCGCACGGTGAGGGTCGAACGAGCCCGCGCGGCGACCCGGTCCAGCGACCGCGCCGCCCCACGCAGGCCTTCGACGTCTCCCGCGGGCAGCGGGAGCGCGACCGCTCCTGCGATCGATGCGGCAGCGCTCCCGACGTCGTGGACGCGACTCATCCGGAGCCGGAGGCCGAGATGCCCTGCGACGCAAGCCAGCTCGCCGACACCTGCGCGAATCCGGCCGTGACGAAGAGCTCCACCGCGCGGACTTCCAGGGTCGACCGGTCGAGTCGGTCGCCGAGGGCACTCGCCGCGTCGGCAACCGCGTCGAGGGCATACGCGTGCACGGCACGGAAGCGCTCGAGTGCGACTCGGATGCCCTCACCCTCGACGCCCAGTGCGCTCAGGGCACCCGCCGTCGCTGCGGCGACGAGTGACGCGCAGTCGTGCAGCTCGGCGGGGTCGCGTGCCAGCGCGAGCCGCTCACGGGACACCCCTTCGGTGTCGATGGAGTAGCGCGTCATGCCTCGACCGTAGGAGAGCGGGGCCGACCGCATCGGCCGTCATCCACAGGCCCGGGTATGCCGTGAGGCCCCCGTCCCGAAGGACAGGGGCCTCACGTGCGGGCGGGCAGACCGCCTGTCACGACATCAGGACCAGCGGGCCCAGACCGTCACGTCGGTCGGCACGAGGCCGTCCTCGAGCGGGGCAGAGGTGACGATGACCTCGGCGCCCTTCGGCAGGGCGACGGGCTCGGCGCCGAGGTTGGCGACCACGAGGACCCGGTCGCGCAGGGACGAGCCGTTGGTCAGCGCGACGACGTCGCCGGCATACCCCTCGACCCACGTCAGCGAGCCGGTCCCGAGGGACAGCTCGCGACGCGCGGCGAGCAGCGCGCGGTAGAGCTCGAGCGTCGAGCCGGCGACGCCCTCCTGGCGGTCCACGGCGTAGTCGGCGTAGACGTCGGGCTGCGGGAGCCACGTGCTGGCGCTCGGACCGAAGCCCAGCGACGGTCCGTCGGCCGACCACGGGATCGGCACGCGGCAGCCGTCACGGCCCGTCTCGGCGCCGGCGGTGCGAGCGAACGTGGGGTCCTGGCGGAACTCGGCCGGCATGTCGGTCGAGTCGGGCAGACCGAGCTCCTCGCCCTGGTAGATGTACGCGCCACCGGGCAGCGCGAGCATGAGCGCGGTCGCCGCGCGGGCCCGGCGCAAGCCGAGCGCGCGGTCGGGCTGCGGGTCGGTCGCCGAGATGCCGTTCATCCGCGGCGTGCCGGGCGCGAAGCCGAGACGCGACGCGTGGCGGACCACGTCGTGGTTCGACAGCACCCACGTCGACGGCGCGCCGACGGAGTCCGCGGCGTGCAGCGACGAGGTGATGACCGCGCGCAGGTCGTGGGCGATCCACGAGGAGGTGAGGAAGTCGAAGTTGAACGCCTGGTGCATCTCGTCCGGGCGGACGTAGGCCACCGCGCGCTCCTGCGGCTCGACCCAGGCCTCGGCGCAGAGGATGCGGTCGGGCGTGCCGTAGGACTCGAGGATCTGGCGCCACGCGCGGTAGACCTCGTGGACACCGTCCTGGTCCCACATCGGGCTGCGCTTCGTGTGGTCGATGCGCGGCGCCTCCTCGGCGATTCCGTGCCCGTGCTCGCCCTCGTGCTCGGCGTGCCCGAGCATCGTCGTGCGCTCGTCGTCGGTGTCGGGCAGGCCCTGCTCCTTGATCAGGCCGTGCGCGACGTCCACACGGAAGCCGTCGACGCCACGGTCGAGCCAGAAGCGCAGGATCGACTCGAACTCGGCGCGCACCTCGGGGTGCTCCCAGTTGAAGTCGGGCTGCTTGGTGTCGAAGATGTGCAGGTACCACTGGCCCGGGCGGCCGTCGGCCTCGTTGACGCGCGTCCACGCGGCCCCGCCGAAGACGGACTCCCAGTTGTTCGGGGGCAGCTCGCCGTGCTCGCCACGGCCCTCGCGGAACATGTAGCGCGCGCGCTCCGCCGAGCCCGGACCCGCGGCGAGGGCGGCCTTGAACCACTCGTGCTCGTCGGACGAGTGGTTGGGCACCATGTCGACGATGACCTTGAGGTCGAGCTCGTGGGCGCGGGCGATCATCGCGTCGGCGTCGTCGAGGGAGCCGAAGATCGGGTCGATGTCGCGGTAGTCGGCGACGTCGTAGCCGGCGTCGGCCTGCGGCGAGGTGTAGAAGGGCGAGAGCCAGATCGCGTCGACGCCGAGGGCGCGCAGGTGCGGCAGGCGCGAGGTGATGCCGGGGAGGTCGCCGATGCCGTCGCCGTCGCTGTCGGCCCACGAGCGCGGGTAGATCTGGTAGATGACCGCCTGCCGCCACCACGCGGCGTCGGGCCGGTCGGCGGCGTGCACGGGGGTCGCGTCCTCGCGAACGTCCACGTCGTGTCCGGCGGCGAGCCCGGACTCGAGCTCGGGGTGGTTCAGGGTCTGGGTTGCTGATGGCGTCACGAGCCACCATCGTTCCTCATCGGACCGAAAACTCAAAGAAAATTCTGCAAGTTCTTGCAACGTGTCGCTCGGGGCCGGACTGTCCCTGCTTCTTGGTAGGAACGGAGGATGAAGAGCGGCTTCGTCGTCCCGTACGCCACCGAACGCGAGTTCGCCGAGCTGGGGCGTCTCGGCGAGGAGCGCGGATGGGACGCCGTCCTCGGCTGGGAGGCGCTCTACGGCGTCGAGGCGTGGGTGCAGCTCGGCGCGGCGGCGATGGTCACCGAGCGCATCCGCCTCGGCACGCTGCTGACCCCCGCCTCACGCCACCGACCCTGGGACCTGGCCTCCCGGGTCGGTTCGGTCGACCGGATCAGCGGTGGTCGTGCGTTCATGTCGGTCGGTCTGGGCGCCCTCCACCCCGGATGGCTCGCCTTCGAGGCCGACGAGGGTCGCGCCGCCCGCGCCCGCAAGCTCGACGAGAGCCTCGCGATCTACGCCGGGCTGCTCGGTGACGCCGCCACCTTCACGTATGCCGGGAGGTACTACAGCGCCGGAGCCAACGACTTCATGCTGCCGCCGCCCACTCCGCAACGGCCCCACCCGCCGGTCTGGGTCGTCGGCGCACCGAGCCCTGGGGGTGGCCGGCAGCGTTCGCTCGAGCGGGCCGTCCGTTGGCAGGGTCTGATCCCGGCGATCCACGCACCCGACGGTCGACCCAAGACGGTCGAGGCCTTCGCTGCGGTCGTCGACACGGTGCGCAGGCTCCGCGCGGAGCAGGGACTGCCCTGGGAGGGCTACGACGTCGTCATCGAGGCGGACTCGTGGGGCTCGTTCACCACCCTCGAGCCGGCGGAGCCTCCCGCCTGGGAGCAGGCCGGGGCGACGTGGTGGATCGAGAGCTGGTGGGACGTGCCTCAGGGCCGCGAGGGCCTGGCCGAGGTGCGCCGCCGCGTCGCAGCGGGTCCGCCGCCGTCGCGATGACCCCGGGGCCCGCCCGGCCGAGGACCCCGATGGCGTGGCGCTACCGTCTGGTGCATGACGACCTTTGTCACGGCTGCCTTCTGCCTCGTCCGGGACGGGCAGTTGCTCACGGTCCGCAAAGCCGGGTCGGTGCGTTTCATGCTGCCCGGCGGCAAGATCGACCTCGGGGAGAGCACCCGTGAGGCAGCCGTGCGCGAGGTCATGGAGGAGGTCGGGCTCGACGTCTCGGGACTCGGTGAGCGGCTCGGCCGATTCCACGACGTCGCGGCCAACGAACCGGACGCCTGGGTCGACGCCACCGTCTACGTCACGCAGCTGCGGCCCGACGACGTCCCCGCGCCGCTCGCCGAGATCGCCGAGCAGCGCTGGCTCGGGCTCGACGACGAGCTCCCCGCCGACCTCGCCCCGCTGCTGAGCAACCACGTCGTGCCGTCGCTGAGGGCTCACCTCGCTCTCCGCTGAAGGGCATCACCCCGGACCGCGGTGACGCCCTTCAGCGGGTGTGCCCGTCGTCAGCGGGGCCCGCCGTGCATGTCGATGACGCCGGCCTTGGCCGCCTTCTTGACGGCGTCGGCCTCAGCCTGGGTCAGCTTGCCGTCCTTGACGGCCTGCGCGAGCCGGTCGTCGAACGCCTTCTGCTCGGTGGCCCCGTGAGCGGCCCGCAGGTCGGCGAAAGCCGCCTTGACCTTGGCCGCGTCGATGCCGAGCTTGCCCGCGAGCTTGGTCGCCAGCTGGTCCTGCATCGTCGCCGGGTCGGGCCTCGTCGCGTTGCCCTGACCGGGGGTGTGGCTGGCCCGCAGCTCGTCACGAACGGCCTTGAGCGCGTCGGCGAGCTTGGTCTGGTCGACACCCAGCTTCGTGGCGAGCGCTGACACGTCGACGCCCGCACCCATTCCCCCGCCCCTGCCGCCGTGGCGGCCCCCGGGGCCCCAGCCGTGGCCGGCGCCGCCGCCCGTCGTGCCCTGGTTCGCGTCCCCCTGCGTCGAGCTCGCCGTCGGGGTGGGTGTGGTCGTGCTCGCGTCGTCCGCGCGCGCCACCTGGGTGACGCCGAGCCCGATGACCGCCGCCGCCGCGCCCACGGCAGCGACGCCCGCCACCTTCTTGTTCAGCGGCTTCCCGTTGATCGACAGCATGCGCGTCCTTCCGTCGTGGTCACCGGGCACACGCACCCGGACGTGGGTTCTCCTGCGACCAGAGAACACCCCGGCTGTGGGTCCACAGCCGTGAACGGGCTGTGAGTTGCTGTGAGTCCCACCGGGAGCGGGCCGATCGGCGCCTCAGAACGTGCCGTCGGGACCCGGCGCGTTGACGAGGCTGTAGGCCGCCCGCGTCAGGTAGTCGCGCAGCCGGTCGTCGTTCTCCGGCGAGAGCTCGAGGGTGTCGACGGCGTTCATCATGTGCAGCAGCCATCGGTCGCGCATGTCGGGCGTCACCTGGAAGGGCAGGTGGCGCATCCGCAGTCGCGGATGACCGCGCTGCTCGGAGTACGTCGTCGGGCCGCCCCAGTACTGCTCGAAGAACATCCGGAGGCGCTCCTGCGCCGGACCGAGGTCCTGCTCGGGGTAGAGGGCGCGCAGCGGCTCGTCCTCTGCGACGCCGCGGTAGAACTCGCGCACGAGCTTGGCGAAGGTCTCGTGGCCCCCGAAGTCGTCGTAGTACGTCACGTCGGTCAGTCTCGCAGAGGCGGGTTCACGGTCGCCGTCCGGCTGCCGCGGCGGACGGCCGCGTACCGGGCAGGCTCCATTCGCCCGTCACTTCGGGGCGGGCCCGCTGTAGGGCGCCATGACGGGCAGTGGGCTGCGCACGCCTTCACGGTCGAAGGCCCTCTTGACCCGTTCGCGGATCTCGCGCTGGACGCCGAACTGCTCGTTGGCGATCGTCTTGGCGATGATGCGGATCGTGATGGCGCCGTTGGCGATCGACTCGACACCGACGACGTTGGGCTCCTCGAGGAGGATGTCCTTGAAGGCGTCGTCGTCGTCCATGACGCTCACGACGTCACGGATCACGGAGATCGCCTTCTCGACGTCCTGGTCGTAGGCGACGGGGATGTCCACGATGGCCGTCGACCAGCCCTGAGTCTTGTTGCCGATCCGGACGATCTCGCCGTTGCGGACGTACCACGTCATGCCGCCGGCATCGCGCAGCTGGGTGACGCGCAGCGACACGTTCTCGACCGTACCGACGACCTCGCCGGTGTCGATGACGTCACCGACGCCGTACTGGTCCTCGACGATCATGAAGACCCCGGACAGGAAGTCCTTGACGAGGCTCTGTGCGCCGAAGGCGAGCGCCACGCCGCCGACACTCGCCGAGGCGAGCATCGGCCCGAGCGGGATCCCGACCAGCGACAGGACGGTCAGGGCGGTGATGCCGAGCACGACGAACGTCGTGATGCTCTTGAGCAGGGCGCCCATCGTCTGGGTGCGCTGGACGTGTCGCACGTTCGCGCCACGGACGGCCTGGAGGGCGCGGCCCGCGCCGGGGATGCTCGCGAGACGCTCCGCGCGCCGCGACGTCGCCGTCGCGACGACCCGGTTGATGAGCCGGTGCAGCACGAAGCGCGCGAGCAGACCCACGACGACCACCGTGATGATGAGCAGCGGTGTGCCCACGAGCCAGTCCCCGACCCCGGCCCACGTGAGGTTGGAGAGGTCGGGCATCGAGAGGTTCACGGGCAGCTCCTGCGAGGGAGACGGACTCGGTGTCGGTGTGGGCGTGGAGGTCAGGGGGGTCACAGCGGTCAGGTTCGTGAAGGCGTCGATCACAGGTTCTCAGCAGGTTCTCAGTCAGGTGGTCGGTCAGGTGGTCGGTGAGGCCTCAGCCGGGAGCCGGCAGAGCCGTGGTGCGGGGCCGCCTCGCGAGGCGGCCCCGCACCCGTGGCTCAGCCGCGGCGGTCGCGCTCCTGCGCCACCAGCGCGCGGGCGATCGTGTCGCGGTTTTCGGCGACGGTGCGCACCAGGCCGGGCGCCTCGTCCGCGTTGGCGGCGAGCCAGGCGTCCGAGGCGTCCTTGAGCTGCTGGCTCGCGAGCGAGAACGGGTAGAAGCCGCCCACGACGCGCTCGCCGATGGCGACACTGCGCTCGGCCCACGCGTCGACGAGCATCGCGTGGTACTTCTCGACGTAGGGCTCGAGCAGCGACAGGTCGGCGCTCCGACGGAAGCCGGCGCTGATGGCCTCGACCATCTGGTTGGACAGGTCGTTGCGCTCGACGGCCTTGGCCCAGGCGTCGGCCTTGGCCTCTGCGGTGGGCCGTGCGGCGAGCGCCTCGGCGGCTCGCTCCTTGCCGGTGGCCGTGGGGTCCCGGTCGAGCTCGGCCGCGATCTCGACATCATCGGCCGCACCGAGAGCCGCGAGAGCCTTGATGAAGGTCCACCGCAGCTCCGTGTCGACGGTCAGCTCCGGGAGGGACTCGGCGCCCGACAGCAAGGCCCGCAGCCGCGCCTCGTCGGCCGGGTCGGACGTCGTGCCCGCCCAGGCCTCGACGAGCTGGAACTGGGCGTCACTGCCGGCCTCGGCCGTCTCGGCCAGCGATCGCAGCGAGGACGACAGCAGCGCGGAGACCTCGGCGCGGTGCTCCGGTGCCGTGTAGAGGCGCGCGGCCGTCGAGACCTGACCGAGGAGGACGCGCAGCAGGGTCGAGTCGGTCTCGCCCGGCATCGACTCGAGGACGAAGCGGACGAAGTCACGGGCCGGCATCTCGCCGTCACGGGTCATGTCCCACGTCGCGCCGAGCACGAGCGAGCGGGGCAGCGAGTCCTGGAAGCCGCGGGGCAGTGAGAGCGCCGTCGCGAGCGAGCGCTCGTCGAGGCGGATCTTGCCGTAGGCGAGGTCGTCGTCGTTGACCAGCAGCAGGTCGGGCTGCTCCTGGCCGACGAGCTCCGCGAGATCGGTGCGCGCCCCGGAGATGTCCACCTCGTCGTAGCCGACCCGCTCGAGCACGTCGCCGGCCGCCCCCGCCCCATCGCGTCGGACGGCATACCGGCCGATGCCGATGCGGTGCGGGCGGAGCGTCGGGTGCTCCTCGGTCGCGGTCTGCGTGATCGCGAACGAGCTGTAGCGACCGTCCGCGTCGACCTCGAAGACGGGCCGCAGCGTGTTGACGCCGGCCGTCTCGAGCCACAGCTTGCTCCACTCGGTCAGCTCGCGGCCGGAGGCCTTCTCGAGCTCGCCGAGCAGGTCGGAGAGCGTCGTGTTGCCCCACGCGTGCTTGCGGAAGTACTCGCGCAGCGCGGCGACGAACGGCTCACGACCGACGTACGCGACGAGCTGCTTGAGCACCGACGCGCCCTTGGCATACGTGATGCCGTCGAAGTTGACCTCGACGTCCTCGAGGTGGCGCATGTCGGCGGCGATGGGGTGGGTCGAGGAGAGCTGGTCCTGGGTGTAGGCCCACGCCTTCTCCGCGGTGCCGAACGTCGTCCACGCGCTCGTCCACTCGGTGGCCTCGGCCTGGCACGTCGTCGACGCCCACTCGGCGAAGGACTCGTTGAGCCAGAGGTCGTCCCACCACTTCATCGTCACGAGGTTGCCGAACCACATGTGGGCCAGCTCGTGCAGGATCGTCAGGGCGCGGCGCTCGATCTTGGCCTCGGAGACCTTGGACCGGAAGACGTAGACCTCGACGAAGGTGACGGCCCCGGCGTTCTCCATCGCACCCATGTTGTACTCGGGCGTGAAGATCTGGTCGTACTTCTCGAACGGGTACGGCTGGTCGAACTCCGCCTCGAAGAACGCGAAGCCCTTCTTCGTGCAGTCGAAGATGTTGTCGGCGTCGAGGTACTGCGTCAGCGACTTGCGGCAGTAGACACCGAGCGGCACGACACCCTTGCGCGTCTGCACCTCGTCGCGGACCTCGTCGTACGGGCCGGCGATGAGCGCCGTGATGTACGAGGAGATGCGCTGCGTCGGCTCGAACGACCACGTCGCGCGCTCGACGCCGTCCGCCACGCCGGCGGCCTGGGGGGCGGGCGTGGGGGAGTTGCTGATCACCTTCCAGTGCGCGGGCGCGGTCACCGTGAAGCGGAAGGACGCCTTGAGGTCCGGCTGCTCGAACACGGCATACATGCGCCGGGAGTCCGGGACCTCGAACTGCGTGTAGAGGTAGACCTCGTTGTCGACGGGGTCGACGAAGCGGTGCAGTCCCTCGCCGGTGTTGGTGTAGCGGCCCGTCGCGTCGACGGTGAGCTCGTTCTCGGCGGCCAGGCCGGGCAGGGCGATGCGTGAGTCCGCGAAGACCTCGGCCGGGTCGAGGTCCACGCCGTTGAGCGTCACCTTCTCGACGGAGTCGGCGATGAGGTCGATGAACGTGTCGGCGCCGGGCTCGGAGCAGGTGAACGCGACCGTGGTGACGGTGTGGAAGTTCTCCGGGCCCGTGGTCAGGTCGAGGCGGACGTCGTAGGCATCGACGCGCAGGATGCCCGCGCGGCTGGCCGCCTCGTCGCGGGTGAGGTTCTTGCCGGGCACGTAGGGACCTCCTGGGAAGGGTTCGGGGGCGCGACGGTGCGTCGGTGGACGGCGTCGTCGCGGGCCATCCTCGCACGGAACCCCCACCGGTCCACCACCGCAATCGGTGCGTCAGGGGCAGTGCCATGATGGGCCGCATGGTCGATGTGAAGGACAGCCCGAAGACGAGCGGTGACACCGTCGAGATGTGGTTCGACCCGATCTGTCCGTGGGCGTGGATGACGTCGCGCTGGCTGATGGAGGTCGAGACGCTGCGCGACCTCGACGTGACGTGGTCGGTCATGAGTCTTGCGGTGCTCAACGAGCACCGGCACGACCTCGACGCCGCCTACCGGGCGCGCATGGACGAGGCGTGGGCCCCGGTCCGCGTCATCATCGCCGCCGCCGAGGCGCACGGAGACTCCGTCATCAAGCCCCTCTACGACTCCATGGGCACCCGCATCCACCTGCGCAAGATCGCCGACTTCGACCAGGTCATCCGCGAGTCGCTCGAGGAGGTCGGCCTGCCCGCGGCGCTCGCCAAGGAGGCCCACCACAAGAAGCACGACGCGGCGCTGCACCGCAGCCACAAGCGCGGGATCAGCCTCGTCGGCACCGACGTCGGCACGCCGATCATCGCCGTCAACGGCGTCGCGTTCTTCGGCCCGGTCGTGACGCCCGCCCCGAAGGGCGAGGACGCCGCGCGACTCTGGGACGGCTGCGTGCTCGTCGCCGGCATCCCCGGCTTCTACGAGCTGAAGCGCAGCCGCACCCAGGGCCCCATCCTCACCTGAGACGGACCTCGCTCCTTCCACCCCGCAGCACCCCGGTTCCTCAAGACACCACTCCGACGCACCCAAGGACGGACATGCGCATCCACATCGGCGGCGACCACGCGGCATACGAGCTCCACCAGTCCCTCGCCGCCCACCTGCGCGACGCCGGCCACGACGTCGTCGACCACGGCCCGTTCGGCTACGACGCGCAGGACGACTACCCGGTCTTCGTGCTGCGGGCGGCCGAGGCCGTCGCGGCCGACCCGGGATCCCTCGGTGTCGTGCTCGGCGGCTCGGGCAACGGCGAGCAGATCGCCGCCAACAAGGTCTCGGGCATCCGGGCGGCCCTGGCCTACAGCGCCGAGCTGGCACGCCTGGCGCGCGAGCACAACAACGCCCAGGTCGTCTCCATCGGCGCCCGGTTCACGCCGGACGACGTCGCCAAGGAGATCGTCGACACCTTCGTCGCGACGAACTTCACCGATGAGGCGCGCCACAGCCGGCGTCTGGGTATGGTTTCGGCGTACGAGAACACGGGGGACTTGCCGGCTTTGCCGGATTCGTCCGCGGGCTGACTGCTTGGCGTCCGCCGTCCCCTCCATCACGGCGAGGAGGCACGTGTCCAGGATCGAGAGCGTCGTCTCTCGGCGCTCTCACTACGCTGCCGGACCGGTGCGACGCCTCCGTCAGCTGGGCGCGTGGCTGGGCCGAGCACCGTGGGTTCTCGTCAGCGCCTTCCTCGCCCTGGGCGTCGCGGCGACGGTGTCGGTCGTCCTCTGGCCGGACTACGTGCCGTGGGGCGTGTATGCGTTCGTCGTCGTGCTCTCGGGCCTCTTCCTCGAGCCCCGTCTGCTGCTCGTGGTCTACATCGGCCTCTTCCTCGCCATGTCGATCCTCGGCGCCTACCTCGGCGAGCTGAAGCCCGCGAACACCGGCGCGCAGATCGTGACCGTCGCCATCATGACGCTCATGCTGTGGCTCTCGCACGCCCGCGCCCAGGTCGGCGTCGTCGGTGTCAGCGGCGAGTCGATGCTCGTCGACATGCGGGACCGGCTCCGGGCCCAGGGCGAGCTGCCGCCCCTGCCACCCTCGTGGCGGGCCGAGGTCGCCCTCGAGTCCGCCTACGGCGACGGGTTCGCCGGTGACTTCGTCGTGGCGAGCCGCTCCACCGATGGCGCCACCCTCGAGATCGCCCTGGTCGACGTGTCGGGCAAGGGCCGTGAGGCAGGCACCCGTTCGCTGCTGCTCTCCGGTGCGCTCGGCGGCCTGCTGGGGGAGATGAGCGAGGGGCGCTTCCTCCAGTCCGCCAACAACCACCTGCTGCGGCTGCGCTGGGACGAGGGCTTCGCCACGGCCGTGCACCTCGCCGTCGACCTCGAGACCGGCAACTTCACCATCGGGTACGCCGGCCACCCGGCGGCCGCCCAGTTCGCGGCGGGTTCCGGCCGGTGGCGGATGCTCTCCGGTGGGCGGGGGCCGCTGCTCGGTGTCATCGACCATGCCACCTACCCCCGCGAGACGGGCACGCTCCGTCGCGGTGACGCGCTCGTGCTCTACAGCGACGGCGTCATCGAGGCCCGCGACAAGACCCTGGTCGACGGCATCGACCGCATGCTCGGCCGGGCCGAGTCGTTCGTCCGCACCGGCTTCGAGGGGCTCGCCCAGCGGCTCTGCGACCAGGCCGCGGCCGGCCTCGGCGACGACCGCGCCGTCGTCACCATCTGGCGCACCTGAGCCGTCGCCGGCGCGTGCGTCGGCCATCGCCACCGCTCACTACGATGCCGGGGTGAGCCAACAGCCAGACTCAACCGATGCCGTGCCCATCCGGACGGCGAGCGCGCCGGCCGCGTCGACGGGCCGCAAGGAGCACGCCGTCCCCGACCTGCCGCCGGGCGTCACGCCGGCACGGGTGCGCACGTTCGTCCGCCGTGGGCGGCTGTCGTCCCTGACCAGGGAACGCGTCGAGCGCCTCGCGCCGTCCCGGTCCCTGCCCGAGGGCCCCTTCGACGCCTCGGCCGCGTTCGGGCGAAGGGCGCCCGTCGTCCTCGAGATCGGCTGCGGGCACGGGCATGCGGCGATCGCGTATGCCGCGGCCTTCCCCGAGCACGACATCGTCGCCATGGACGTCCACACCCCCGGACTCGCCCGGATGCTCGCCGACGCCGATGAGGCCGGGGTGCCCAACCTGCGCGTCGAGATCGGCGACGCGGTGCTCTTCCTCGAGGAGCGGGTACACGACGCCACGTTCGACGCCGTCCACCTCTTCTTCCCCGACCCGTGGCGCAAGCAGAAGCACACGAAGCGGCGGTTCGTCAGTCCCGCGAACCTCGACCTGCTCGCCCGCACCCTCAAGCCCGGTGGGCACGTGCTCATCGCCACCGACCAGGACTTCTACGCCGAGCACGCGCTGGCCGAGGTTGCCGCTCATCCGCGCTTCGAGGCCCACCGGGTCGACCGTCCCCAGTGGCGGCCGCGAGATGGCTTCGAGGCCAAGGGGATTGCCGTGGGGCGCGCCATCAACGAGCTCCGTCTGGACCTCACCGACTGACGCCGCCCGGGCGCAGCCCGGCAACGAACGAGCCGGACCTACCTTGCGTAGGTCCGGCTCGTCTCGATGTCCCGGGACATCACACGGTCGGGGCAACAGGATTCGAACCTGCGACCTTCCACTCCCAAAGCGGACGCGCTACCAAACTGCGCCATGCCCCGTCGCGTCCGGGTGCCGGACGCGAACGCGCCCGCGGGCGGGTCGATTTCAGCGGACCGGACGCGAACCAGTAGGCTAGCGCAGCGGGTCGCCGGCACGACCGGCGCCTTGCGGGCGTAGCTCAATGGTAGAGCCTCAGTCTTCCAAACTGATCACGCGAGTTCGATTCTCGTCGCCCGCTCCGATTGTCAGCACGAAACAGCTTGGCGCTGAACGCTTTTGCAGGTCGGCATCCAACCCTCAAGACGTCCTGAGCCCCGCTCACCCGAAGGTGAGCGGGGCTCAGTCAGTGTCGCGGTGGAGGGGTCTCCGGGCGGGTCAGGTCACGGGTCGCACTTGGAGGTGCTGTACGCGGCGGTCTGGGAGACGATGCACGTCTTGAGGAAGTCGCCGAACTCCTTGTCCCTCCACGTCTGCCAGAAGTCAGCGTGCAGGGAGCGGCCGTCGCTGGTGCCCATCATCTTGTCCGAGGACAGCGCCACGTCCGTGCCGTTGCCCACATAGGGGAACTGGATCGTCTCGCGCAGCTCGGCCACACCGATGGGGAACCCTGCGGGGCACTTCTTCGCGACCGCGTACGCGTAGTGCGCGTTGTCCCTGGTGTCACCGTTCTGGGCCGCCGTGTGGTTCGGCTTGACGCCGTCCCAGCAGGAGGGGAAGTCGATGTGCGCGGTCAGCGTCAGCCCCGGCTTGCCCGACAGGCCGGTGCAGTCGGGGATGCTCTGGACCGGCGCGGAGCGGGCGCCGGACTTCATCCCGCACGACCAGTTGTAGCGGGTGCCGATGAGGCGCGTGTCTGCCGGGATCGGCTGCGCAGCGCCGAACGTGTCACCCGACGCGCTGCGGTAGTAGGCGGTGAACTGCTGCGCGGGGATCAGCTGCCCAGCCTTCGGGCCGGAGACGTAGCGCAGGGTGGGGGTCCAGTACCCGGCCGAGTCGGCGCTGTACGACAGGCCGAGGACGTTGCGGCAGTTGGTGGCCTTGCCGACGAGGTCGGCGTAGTTCGCGGCGTTGGGGTTGGCCAGCGAGTGCCAGGCGATGTTCCCGAAGAACTGGTGCTCGTGCATCGACGGGCCGGGGGAGTTGTGGTTGACGATGGGGTCGTAGGAGCCGACCGCCACCGCCGGCTGCCCGGACACGTCGCACTTGACCTTGCCCAGCGCGGACGCCGCGCCGGCGGGCAGGAGCAGTGCCGTGATGAGGCCGACCACGATGGCGATCGGCAGGAGGACGCGCCGGGATGGTGCGATGGAGGGAGGTGTTGCATGGTTCATGCGGCGGAGGCTACCGGACATCGTGTGATATCACCCGTTTTGTGGCGGGTGGGACTGGGGTGGCGTTCAGTGTCCCTGCAGCACAAACGACTGGACCTCGCAACCCGTGCGTTCCTACGGTGGCTGGCATGTTCCGCCCCGACCTGCACGAGGCCCTACGCGACCGCGACGCCGTGCTCCGCGCCTTCCTTGCTCCCGACGGCACCCTGACGAGCATCCCCACCAAGATCCGCAAGCGCCTCGTCGTGCTCGACCTGCTCGCGCAGGAGTTCGACCCGGGGGAGCGCTACGACGAGACGCAGGTCAACAACCGGCTGCGTGCCTTCCACCCCGATGTCGCGGCACTGCGTCGCTACCTCGTCGAGGAGGGCTTCCTCGACCGGGCCGACGGGCAGTACTGGCGCAGCGGCGGCACGGTCGCCTGACCGGCCACACGGCATACGCCATCGAGACCGAGCTCAGCGGAAGCCGAGCGTCTCGCTGAGCCAGCTCTCCGCGCCGTCGGCCTCGAGGCCGGCCTCGACCGCGGCCGCCGTGCGGGCCGACGGCCACCCGTGGACCCAGAACAGCGCCAGGCCGCCCGGAAGCGCGATGAGCAACGGCAGCCACGAGTGCGGCGTGAACGCGAACGAGCACGCGAACGCGACGAGCACCGGAGCCTCGGCGAGCGCCACCCGCAGGGTCGTCGTGGAGGTGAAGTAACGCAGGCTCGTGGTCTCGGCGTTCTCCCGCGGCAGGCCGTGCGGGAGGGCCGGGACGGCATACCCGACGTAGCGGATGAGCGTGGCCGAGGCGACGAGCGTGGCCAGCACGATGCCGACCGCCCACGGCGACGGCATCGGCGCGGACGGGTCGACGAGGATGCGCACCACGCTCAGCATCAGGGCCCCCATGCCGACCGCGACCGAGACCATCTGGATCGGCCGCAGGGCAGCGCTCTCGGGGGAGGTGAACGGTCCGGGAGAGGTGCTCATGGGTCCCGAGCATAGGCGGGCGGCGTCCGCGGACGATCCGCGCATTTAGCCATCGGCCGCGCGCCCGATAGCATGGTGCGCTGGCCCGTCCATTCACCGTCGACGACACGTCGGCACCACCCCAATGGAGTAACCCGCAGTGAAGAGTGCGCTCGAGACCCTCAGCCCGACCCGGGTCAAGATGACCGTCGAGGTCCCGTTCGAGGAGCTCAAGCCGAGCCTCGATGCGGCCATCAAGCACATCGGTGAGCACATCCAGGTGCCCGGCTTCCGCAAGGGCAAGGTCCCCGCTCGCATCATCGAGCAGCGCGTCGGCCGCGCGGCCGTCCTCGAGGAGGCCGTCAACAACGCCCTCCCGACGTTCTACGGCCAGGCCCTCGAGGAGAACGAGGTCCGCCCGCTCGGCCAGCCCGAGATCACCGACCTCCAGGTGCCCGCGACCGACGGCGAGGACTTCGTCTTCACCGCTGAGGTCGACAAGCGGCCCGAGATCGAGCTGCCCGACTTCAGCGACATCGAGCTGACCGTCGACGAGGCCAAGGTCGAGGACGAGGCGGTCGAGCAGCGCCTCACCGACCTCCGCGCCCGCTTCGGCACGCTCAAGGGCGTCGACCGTGCCGTCCAGGACGGCGACTTCGTCTCCATCGACCTGTCCGCCGAGATCGACGGCGAGCAGATCGACGAGGTGACCGGTGTCTCCTACGAGGTCGGCAGCAAGAACATGCTCGACGGTCTCGACGAGGCCCTCCTCGGCATGACGGCCGACGAGACCAAGCAGTTCACCGCCCCCCTCGCCGGTGGCGACCAGGAGGGCCAGGACGCCAACTGCACCGTGACCGTCACCGCGGTCAAGGAGCGCGAGCTCCCCGAGCTCGACGACGAGTTCGCCCAGCTGGCCTCCGAGTTCGACACGCTCGAGGAGCTCAAGGCCGACCTCACCGCCAAGGCCGAGGTCGACGCCAAGTTCGCCCAGGGTGTTGCGGCCCGTGACAAGCTCCTCGAGGCCATCCTCGAGAAGGTCGAGGTGCCGATCCCCGAGAGCATCGTCGAGGCCGAGGTGCACAGCCACCTCGAGGGCGAGGGTCGTCTCGAGGACGACGAGCACCGCGCCGAGGTCGGCGAGAGCACCCGCAAGGGCCTCAAGACCCAGCTCGTGCTCGACGCCATCGCCGAGAAGGAAGAGGTCAAGGTCGAGCAGCAGGAGCTCATCGAGTTCCTCGTCATGAGCTCGCAGCAGTACGGCATGGACCCCAACCAGTTCGCGCAGTCGCTCGACCAGGAGGGTCAGATCCCCGCCATGGTCGCCGAGGTCGCCCGCCGCAAGGCGCTCGCCACGGTCCTCGAGAAGGTCGCCGTCAAGGACACCGCCGGCAACGTCATCGACCTCAACGAGGCCGTCCCCGGCACCGAGGGTGACGAGGCCGACGCCGCTGTCGACGCCGACGAGGCTGCCGACGACGCGCAGGCCGAGAAGGCCGACGCCTGACCGTCTGACACCACGAATGCCGTGAGGCCGGCTCCCGCGCGGGAGCCGGCCTCACGTGTACCCGGGTCCCGACCGTCGGGTGACCTGCGGGTTGTCGGGCGGGTGGCGCGGGTACGTGACGGACGGTCGCCGCCCGGCGGCTCGCACCTCGACGAGGGAGCCAGAGATGAGCAGCACCGACGAGTCCGCCGGCATGGCGGACACCGACATCAACAGCACCGACCCCGACGGCACGAACGTCCCCCGCCGCGACAGCGGCAGCGCTGCGGCCCAGGGCTCGGGTGACGACGCGGACCGCGGCAACCTCGACGGCAGCAACCCCGTCGCCGAGCCGCGCGACCGCTCCCTCGACCAGGCCGGTTCCGAGGGAGGTGGCAACGGCTCCTTCGACGAGGCCGCGCCAGAGACGAACGGTGCCGAGTCCGACGCCGTGGACGCAGGGCAGGACAACGGCCTGAACGAGTGACCGCGCGTTCCCATGGACCCCGCCCGGCGGCATACGCAGGGCGGGGTCCGCGCGTGCGGGCGCGAGTGGTTGCGTCGGACCGGCTCAGGTTTGTGCGCTCACGGCGAACACGGCGCGGTTCGGGAAATCTGCCCGAGGGGTGGGGCGTTAGGGTCAGTGACGAGCCAGCCGGCGCCACCTCCCGTGGCGAGAGGCTGGACCACTTCGACGATGGAGACACGGTGAATTCGGAGACCTCCGCCAACGGCAACGGCATGCCGGGTGGTCTGGACGACCACATCTACAACCGCCTGCTCAAGGAGCGGATCATCTTCCTCGGGTCCGACGTCCGCGACGACAACGCGAACGCCATCGCCGCGCAGCTGCTGCTGCTCTCGGCCGAGGACCCCGAGAAGGACATCTGGCTCTACATCAACAGCCCCGGCGGATCGATCTCTGCCGGCATGGCCATCTTCGACACGATGAACTGGATCCCCAACGACGTCGCCACCGTCGCGATGGGCATGGCCGCCTCGATGGGCCAGTTCCTGCTCTCGGCCGGCACGCAGGGCAAGCGCTACGCCACGCCCCACGCCCGCGTCATGATGCACCAGCCCTCGGGCGGCATCGGCGGCACGGCGACCGACATCAAGATCCAGGCCGAGCAGATGCTCTACGTCAAGAAGCAGATGGCGCAGCTCATCGCCGAGCACACCGGCCAGACCGTCGAGCAGATCGAGAAGGACTCCGACCGCGACCGCTGGTTCAGCGCGGAGGAGGCCAAGGACTACGGCTTCGTCGACCACGTCTTCAGCCGGTCCGACCAGGCGGTCGAGGGCAAGGGTGTCGGCCAGGCCGATGCCAAGGGCGAGAACTGACCGCGGCCTGAACAGGACTTGGAGACACGCATGAACATCGAACCCACCAACCGCCTCGCGGTCGCCGCACCGTCGAGCCGCTACATCCTGCCGCAGTTCGAGGAGCGCACCTCGTACGGCATGAAGCGGTCCGACCCCTACAACAAGCTCTTCGAGGACCGCATCATCTTCCTCGGCGTGCAGGTCGATGACGCGTCGGCCGACGACATCATCGCCCAGCTGCTCGTGCTGGAGTCGCTCGACCCCGACCGCGACATCCTCATGTACATCAACAGCCCGGGTGGCTCGTTCACCGCCATGACGGCGATCTACGACACGATGCAGTTCGTTCGGCCCGACATCCAGACCTTCGTCATCGGCCAGGCCGCCTCGGCCGCGGCGGTGCTCCTCGGCGCCGGCGCGCCGGGCAAGCGCTTCGCCCTGCCGAACGCCCGCATCCTCATCCACCAGCCGGCGCTCTCGGGCGGCGACTACGGCCAGGCCTCGGACATCGAGATCCAGGCCAACGAGGTGCTCCGCATGCGCACGTGGCTCGAGGACACCCTCGCGCACCACACGGGCCGCACGTCCGAGCAGGTCCGCACCGACATCGAGCGCGACAAGATCCTCTCGTCCGAGGACGCCAAGGACTACGGCCTCATCGACGAGGTCCTCGCCTCGCGCAAGGCCTCCCTCGAGGTCTGACTCTCCCGATCGAAAGAGCAGTTCGTCCGCCGTTGGTCGGCGCCCCGCGTGGGCGCTGAGGCGGACGAACTGCTCTTTCGATTCTGCGCACCTGCTTGGATGGACGTGAACACGGCGTCGAGCGTGGAGGTCCAGTCATGGCGAGTGCGGAGTTCGAGCAGGCGGTCGAGGCGGTCAAGGGGCTGTCGACCGACCCGGGGAACGACGTCAAGCTCAAGCTCTACGGGCTGTTCAAGCAGGCCACGGCCGGTGACGCGACCGGCTCGCGCCCCGGCTTCACGAACCCCGTCGGGCGCGCCAAGTACGACGCGTGGGCCAAGCTGTCGGGCACGTCGACCGAGGCAGCGCAGGAGCAGTACGTCGCGATCGTCCGCGACCTGACCGCCGCCTGACTCGGTTCCGTCCGCCGTTCACCGCCACCTGGCGGGTTGTCGTGGTGCGTCCGACGGTGCCAGCGCGACAAGTCGCCACGTGGCGCCGGGTCGCTGGGGGACCTGGGCGTGCCTGTGGATGCCGGCCGTCCCGAGGCCGAGCGGCAAGCCACGATCGACCCATGTCGTCACGACAGCCGTTCCGGGTCGGCACCACGACCGATCCGTCGACAGGGCGCCGGGTGCTCTCGCCACCGGACGGGATCACACCGTGGGATCTGCGCTCGGGCCGGTTCCGTCGCCTGCTGCGCGGCGTCTACGTGGCGGCGACAGCGCCGCTCACGCCGCTGCTGCTCGCTCAGGCCGGGCTGCTCGCCGCAGGCGGGAAGGGTGTCGTGTCGCACCACACGGCAGCACGTCTGTGGGGCGCGATCGTCCCCGACGACGGGCTGATCCACGTGACGTGCGTCGGGCGGCCGCGCGGCAGCGGCCTCAAGGCCCATCGGCCGCGGGCGGGCCAGCGGGGCACGACGACACAGGGCGTCCTCGTCACGACACCCGTCGACACGTTCCTCGATCTGAGTACGCACCTGGGGCTGGTGGATCTCGTCGTCCTCGGGGACTCTCTCGTGCGCAAGGGGCGCTGTACGGTCGAGCAGCTCCTCGAAGCCGCTCGGACGCGCCGGGGCAGGGGGTGCCTGCTCGCGCGGAGAGCGGCAGCGCTGGTCCGCGCCGAGGTGGACTCTCCGATGGAGAGCCGGCTCCGCCTCCTCATGGTGCTGGCCGGTCTGCCCGAGCCCACGGTCAACCACAAGGTCCGGTGGGCAGACGGCACGGTGCGGTTCCGGTTCGATCTGTCCTATCCGAGCCACGGGGTCGTCATCGAGTACGACGGCCGCCAGCACGCGGAGTCGGACGAGCAGTGGGACCACGACATCGACCGGCGCGAGTGGATGGACGGCAACGGCGTGCGCCTCGTCGTCGTGCGCTCCAAGGACGTCCACCGCACGCCCGCCCGCACGCTCGGTCGGATCACTGGAGTGATGCGGGCTCGCGGCATGCGCGTTCCGCGGCTGTCGGACGAGTGGCGACGGCACTTCCCGAGCCTGCCGGGCGATGTCGCGGTCCCCGCGTGAACCGAGACACGGGGCCATCTGGTCGGTTGTTGCGTCCAAGCGGCCGCGCGGACCGCCGACCCGCGCCATCTGGTCACTTGTTGCGTGAGACGGGTCCTTCGCGCCACGACACCGCGCCAGATGGCGGACTGTCGCGTCGTACGCTGCAGCGCATGAGGTCACCGGTCGCCCGCGTCCTCGTGGTGCTGGGTCTGCTGCTCGGTTCGGTGGTCGCGCCGGCATCCGTCGCCGCGGCGTGCTCCTGCGCCGCCGCGACACCGGACGAGGTCGTCAGCCGCAACGCGGTCATCGTCACCGGGGCGGTCGCGGACGTCGACGACCCTGGCGGCTCGAGCAGCCCACATGACGTCGTCTGGGCGCTGGACGTGGCCCAGGTCTTCAAGGGCCGGGCGGCGACCACGACCTACGTCATCGCCCAGGACGCGTGCGGCCCGGTCGCTCCGGAGCACGGCCGGCTCCAGGTCTTCGCGGCGTCGGCGCGTGACGGCCGGCTCGTGCTCGACACCTGCCAAGGGCTGGAGGATCCCTCGACAGCCTCCGGACGTGCCCTGCTCGCGGCCGCGGGCACGGCATCCCCGCCGAGTACGGCTGCGCCGGGATTGGTGGGGAGCGTCGCCCCCGATCTCGGTGGCGGTGGGATGTCGCTGACGACGATGCTCGTCATCGCGCTCGTGGGTCTGCTCGTCGTGATCGTCGGCGGTCTCGCGCTGGCGGTCGGCCTTGGCCTCCTCGCCGGCAGGCGGCGTGGCCGGCCGGGCGAGGACGGTTCGGCAGGGCCCGATTCGACGAAAATGCCGGATATGTGACCGCGCCGCCGTTTGTCCGCCATCAGCGGACAAACGGCGTTGCGCGAGCGAGGGTGGCCCCCTTCGTCGTCTAATGGAGTCGGCCCTCCTGTGGGGCTGGCCGGGTGCACCCCAGCGTTCGGCGCCGACGAACCAGGAGCGAATCGGTGGCACGCATCGGAGAAGGCGGAGACCTCCTCAAGTGCTCTTTCTGCGGAAAGAGCCAGAAGCAGGTCAAGAAGCTCATCGCCGGTCCCGGTGTGTACATCTGCGACGAGTGCATCGACCTCTGCAACGAGATCATCGAGGAAGAGCTCGCCGAGAGCAGCGAGCTGGGCCTCGACCACCTGCCGAAGCCGCGCGAGATCTTCGACTTCCTCGAGAACTACGTCATCGGGCAGGACGTCGCGAAGAAGTCCCTCGCCGTCGCCGTCTACAACCACTACAAGCGCATCCAGGCCGGTGAGGGCGTGAAGCGCGACGGCGACCACATCGACATCGCGAAGTCCAACATCCTGCTCATCGGCCCCACCGGCTCGGGCAAGACCTACCTCGCCCAGACCCTGGCCAAGATGCTCAACGTGCCGTTCGCCATCGCCGACGCCACGGCCCTGACCGAGGCCGGCTACGTCGGCGAGGACGTCGAGAACATCCTCCTCAAGCTCATCCAGGCGGCCGACTACGACGTCAAGAAGGCCGAGACCGGCATCATCTACATCGACGAGGTCGACAAGATCGCCCGCAAGAGCGAGAACCCGTCGATCACCCGCGACGTCTCCGGTGAGGGCGTGCAGCAGGCGCTGCTCAAGATCCTCGAGGGCACGACCGCGTCGGTCCCGCCGCAGGGTGGGCGCAAGCACCCGCACCAGGAGTTCATCCAGATCGACACGACCAACGTGCTCTTCATCGTCGGCGGCGCCTTCGCTGGTCTCGAGAAGATCATCGAGTCGCGATCGGGTCGCAAGGGCCTCGGCTTCGGCCAGCCGTTGCACAACCCGAAGGACCTCGGCGACAGCTTCCAGGACGTCATGCCGGAGGACCTGCTGAAGTTCGGCCTCATCCCGGAGTTCATCGGCCGACTGCCCGTCCTGACGACCCTCGCGCCGCTCGACCAGCAGGCCCTCGTCAACATCCTCACGGTGCCGCGCAACGCGCTCGTCAAGCAGTACCAGAAGATGTTCGAGATCGACGGCGTCGACCTCGAGTTCACCGAGGACGCCATCGCGGCGGTCGCCGACCAGGCGCTGCTGCGCGGCACCGGTGCCCGCGGCCTGCGCGCCATCATGGAGGAAGTCCTCCTGCCCGTCATGTTCGACGTGCCCAGCGACGACGAGATCGCCCGCGTCGTCGTGACCCGCGAGGTCGTCCTCGACAACGTCAACCCGACGATCGTCCGCCGTGAGGCCGAGCCCCGCGCCAAGCGCCCGCGCAAGGAATCCGCCTGATCCTGAGGGACGCGCGGCACACTCTCGCGTGAACGGAGGCCCGTCGTGGTTGCTCCCTTCCGGCTCGTCGCCGGCGATCACGCGCCCGTGCAGCAGACGAGCACCACGTGCGGGTCGGCGTCCCTGACCGTCGCCCGCATGCTCGCCAACCCCGCCTTCGCGGGGTGGATCCGGGACGGCATACGCAAGGATGCCCAGGACGGTGACCGGCCCGACCACGGCACCGAGGCGCAGCGGTTCGCGGCGTACGAGCAGGTCGTCGCGTCCCGCACCAATGCCCTCGTGGGCGCCGGTCGCCGCCTGCAGCTGCCGTGGCCGCGGGCCCTCGGCACGCCACCGTGGGGAGCGCTGAACGAGCTCGAGTTCGGCGCGGCCGACCCGGCGGCCGACTACACCGTCGCGTGGGTGCGCCACCGCGGCCGCGCGGGTCTCGAGCGTGCGTATGCCGGGCTCCAGGCCCGGGTGCGTGCCGGCCGTCCCGCGCTGCTCTACGTCGGCAACGCCTGGACTCCGCGGCACGTCGTGCTCGTCATGCCGCCCACGGGGGAGCAGGAGCTCGACGTCTACGAGCCGTCGGTCGGTCGGGTCGTCGACCTGCCGAAGCAGGCCTTCGTCGAGCGCAGGCTCGCGATCGCCGGCTGGGACGTCCCGTGGGCCGTCGTCTGGGCAGAATCGAAAGAGCAATCCGTCCCCGCCTGACGCGGGGACGGATTGCTCTCTCGATTGGTGTGGGGGTCAGCCCATGTGCGCCGGGGCTGCGCCGTCGGTCGCGAGCTCCTGGTGCCGCACGTGCAGCGCGACGAGCGTGACGATGCCGCCGACCGCGATCATGATCGCGGCCACGAGGTAGGCCCTGCTGGCGCCGTAGGTGAACGCCTCGTCGGCGATCATCTTCTGCGCCGCGGCGAGCTGGTCCTTCGTCGGCGCGGGGCCGCCCTGGGGCAGCTTCGCGGTCAGCTCGGCGACCTTGTCGCCCATGTTGTTGACGAAGATCGTGCTCAGCGTCGCGAGGCCGAGGGTGCCACCGACCTGCTGCATCGTGTTGAGCACGGCCGAGGCGACCGAGGAGTCCTCGTGAGCGACGCCGTGCACCGCCGTGAGGGTCAGCGGCACGAAGATCAGTCCCAGCCCGAACGCGAGGACGACGATCCACGGGAGCAGGCCCGAGGCATACGTGCTCTGCGGCGTCAGGTGCGTGAAGCCCCACATGCCCAGCGTCGCGAAGCCCGCGCCGGCGCCCGAGATCCAGCGCGGGTCGACCTTGGCGATGAGGAAGCTCGCGACCTGCGCCGCGACGACGATGCCGACCGAGAACGGCAGGAACGCCAGGCCGGTCTTGAGCGGGGAGTAGCCGAGGATGCTCTGGATGTAGATGCCGAGGAAGTAGAACATCGCGAACATGCCGGCGCCGACGATGAGCATGACGAAGTACGACGTGCCGCGGGTGCGGTCACCCGGGATGCGCATCGGCAGGAGCGGGTGCGCGACACGGGTCTCGATGACGACGAACGCGACGAGCAGCGCGACACCGACGGCGAGGTAGGCAATCGTCGTGGCATCGCCCCACGAGGTGCTCGCGGCATGCGTCAGGCCGTAGACGAGCGTGGACAGGCCGACGATCGAGGTGATCGCGCCGGGGACGTCGAGCGAGCCCCGGCCGTCCTCGGACTCGGTGAGGATGCGCTGCGCGAGGAACGCGACGACGATGCCGATGGGCAGGTTGATGAAGAAGTTCCAGCGCCAGTCGATCTCCGTCAGGGCACCACCGAGGATGAGGCCGATGGCGGCTCCGGCGCCCGACATGGCCGCGAAGACGCCCATGGCGCGGTTGCGCTCCTTGCCGGCCGGGAAGGTCGTCGTGATGAGCGCGAGGGCGTTGGGCGCGGCGAGCGCGCCGCCGAGGCCCTGCACGGCGCGGGCGGCGAGCATCATCGTCTCGTTCTGCGCGACGCCGGCAACGAGCGAGGCGAGCGTGAACAGCACGATGCCCCAGACGAACATGCGTCGACGACCGTAGAGGTCGCCGAGGCGGCCGCCGAGGAGCAGCACGCCACCGAAGGCGAGCGTGTAGATCGTGATGACCCACTGGAGGTTGGCCTGGCTGAAGCCGAGGTCGGTCTCGATGTGGGGGAGTGCGATGTTCACGATGGTGCCGTCGAGCACGATCATGAGCTGCGCGGCGCAGATGACGAAGAGCGCCAGGCCGAGGCGCTTCGGCGGGGTGTCGTGGGAGGTGAACTCGCCCGTGGGCTCGTTCACCTGCTCCACCGTGGTCGAAGACATGGGCGTTCCTCTCGAAGGCATGCGGGAATGGTGGTGTGTGGACGCCTGGTCGCGGTCCGGCTCAGCGGGTGCTGGGCGCGGCTGCGAGGGTGGCGGCGCACGCCGGGAGGACGACGCTGTCCACGAACTCGGCGATGCGGTCCGGCCCGGGTCGACGTCCGGAGAGCAGTGCCTCGTGGATCGACAGGGACGGCAGGATCATCAGCAGGGTGTCGAGGTCGGCGTCGGCGCCGATCTCACCTCGCTGTCGGGCGTGCTCGAAGATGGTGCGGGTGGCCTCGAGCTTGGGGGCCAGGAACCGCTCGTGGATGCCGTTCGCCAGCTCTGGCTCACGGTGGATGACGGGAAGGAGTGCCCCCCACGTGCCGATGACGACCTCGTCGTCGAGGCCCCCGTCGGCGCAGGCCTGGGCGAGCAGGTCGCCGCGGAGGTTCCCGGTGTCGGGGTCCTGCTCGGCGGGGCAGTCGATGAACAGTCCGACGGCGTCGATGACGAGGTCGCGCTTGTGCGGCCAGCGTCGGTAGAGCGTCGCCTTGGACGCCCGGGCGGCGCTGGCGACGGCGTCGAACGTGAGCCGGTCGTAGCCGGACTCGCGCAGGACGTCGATCGCCGCCTCGAGGATCTCGACCTCGCGGTCACCGGCGACGCGCGGGCGGCTCGCGTGCGCTGCGTCCGTCGTGCTCGCGCTGGTCGTGCTCGCGCTGGTCGTGCTCGCGCTGGTAGTGCTCATGCTCACCCCCGACCCTGCCCCCGATGAAACGAAACTGTTTCGTTTCATCGAAACCATAGGTCGCCTTCCGGCGAAAGGCAAACGTCGTGTCCGAGCCCGTGCCCTGCCGACCGCGGGGACGTCCGGCCCGGCTCACTCCCGCTCGACGGGCGGGCTCGTGCGCACGACCCACAGGCCGACCGCGACCCCTCCGAGCCCGATGACGTATGCCGCGGGGACGAGTCCCAGCGGACGCCCGGCCAGGAGTCCGGCGAGCACGGCGACGGGCACGGCCGCAGCGAAGGCCAGGCCGGTGTGGCGCGCCCAGCGACGGGCCGTCCGCGAGGTGAACGACCCGGCCGGCGGCGACGAGGCGGACAAGGCGGTCGCGGCGTGCCCCACGACGCACCCTGCGGCCGCCGGCAGCGACCACCAGGAGAAGCTCCCTGCCGGGGCGAGGTTGAACCAGCCGTAGAGCAGCAGTGCCCAGTAGACGAGGGGAGCCGCCGAGCCCGCCCAGGCCATGGTGAGCAACGGCAGCAGGACGAGCGCCCACCACACGGCGTCGAACCCACCGACCGCCAGGGACAGGCTACCGAGGTAGACGGCGACGCCACCCATCGCCGCGACCGTCGCACCCACCTGGCTCAGCGACCACTCTGGGCCGGCGCCGAAGTGCACGGCGCGGCGCACCCGGACCCGCTGCCGGTCACGATCGGACACGGTCACCGCCTCGCCATCCGCGGGGCGGAGGCGCGCCGGGCGATGTCGCGCAGCACCTGGTCCAGTGACCCGGGACCGCGCCACGGCACGACGGGGACGCCGCGCAGCCGAAGGGCATGGACCTCGGCGTCGCGGGAGAGCAGCCGGATCCGCCAGGCCAGCGCCTGGTAGACGTTCGTCGGGTCGGCGACGAGGTGCTCGGGGAAGGTGTCGACGACGACGACGGTGATCCCGCGGGCGGCGAGGGTGTGCGCCATCGTCACCATCGTCGGGTCGATGAGCGGCGACAGGACCAGACACAGGGCATTCGGGTCGACGCCCCGGACGGCGCGGTCGCCGGTGTCACGGCGCTCCGTCGCGGGCGAGATGGCGGCGAGGGTGTCGAGCACGCGACGGAGGTGGTTCGTGCCGGACCCGACCCCGAGCGTGGGGACCTCGGCCGCGCCGACCGTGCGGAGCGTCAGGCGGTCGCTGCTCCGCAGGAAGTGCTCGCTGATCGCGGCCGCAGCACGCACCGTGACGTCGAGGCTCGTCGGGCGTCCGTCGATGCCCTCCCTGGGACCGAGGTCGCTGAAGCAGTCGACGAGCAGGAAGACGTGGGCGTCCTCGTCGGTGAACGTCGACGTGACGTGCAGGGTGCCGGTGCGCATCGACACGGGCCAGTGGATGCGGCGCAGCCGGTCACCGGGATGGAACTGGCGGATCGTGTTGAACTCGGAGCCGGACCCCGGCCGGTTCGAGCGGTTGAGCCCGACGATGCCACGCGGGTGCGGGGTCGGCGCGCTGGCGTCGAAGGACGCCGGCACGGGCAGGGTGGCGGCGTCGAGGTCCGGCAGGTCGACCGGACCGGCGCGGAAGGCTCCCCAGGTGCTGGCGACCGCGATGCTGACGGTGCCCACCCGGCGGCGGCCCCAGCGGGTCGACCGGACCCCGAGAGCGGCTGCGCCTCCTTCGAGCTCGGCGATCCCGCTCGAGGGCTTGCGCTCCACCCACGGTGCCTGGGCCAGGGTGACGACGCCGTGGAGATCCGGCAGGGGCGGCTCGACGGTCACCTGCAGGCCGGTGACCGCGCCCTCCCGAAGCGTCGTGTCCCCGAGGCGTGCCGTGCCCGTGACCTCGTCCCGCGGCCGCACGAGGTGCCCCCAGATGGCGGCGACGACGAGCGGCGTGACGATGACGAGGAGGTCCGCACGCCGGCCGATGACCGCGACGATGGCGCCCGCGGCCGCGAGGACGATGGCGCGCTGGTGGGCAGCCGTGGGCTCCCACCCGCCGAGTCGACGGGTCGCGGTCCGATGGGGGTGCCACGGCTGCATGGTCGGTCAGGCGCCCGCGGTCGGGCCGGCGGCGAGGTGCTCGCGCGCCGACGGGGTCGCGACGGTCCGCAGCAGGCTCTCGACGATGCTGTGCCCGGACGCGTTGCTCATCCACAGCTCGGGCTTGACGGTGATGCGGTGCGCCAGGACGGGCACCGCGACGGCCTTGACGTCCTCGGGGGTCACGTAGTCGCGGCCGTCGACGACGGCATACGCCCGGGCGCAGAGCAGCAGGCCGAGCGAGCCGCGCGGGGAGGCGCCCATGAGGACGTCGCCGTGGACACGGCTCGCCGCGGCCAGCGCGACGCAGTAGCGGCCGACCGACTCGTCGACGGCCGTCGCCTCGACGGCGGCCTGCATGGCGAGCAGCTGCTCGGCGTCGACGACGGGGGACAGCTCCTGCTCCTCGCGCTGACGGGCCATGCGGTTCGACAGGATCTCCCACTCCTCGTCGGGCGTCGGGTAGCCGAACGAGATGCGCATGAGGAAGCGGTCGAGCTGCGCCTCGGGCAGGGGGTAGGTCCCTTCGTACTCAACGGGATTCGCGGTCGCGAGGACGTGGAAGGGGCGCGGCAGCTGGAACGTCCGGCCCTCGACGGTCACCTGCTTCTCCTGCATCGCCTCGAGCAGCGCCGCCTGGGTCTTCGGAGGCGTGCGGTTGATCTCGTCGGCGAGGAGCAGGCCGGCGAAGAGCGGACCGGCCCGGAACTCGAACTCGCCCGCGCGCTGGTCGTAGACGAACGACCCGGTGATGTCCCCGGGCAGGAGGTCGGGGGTGAACTGGGCGCGCTTGAAGTCGAGTCCGAGCGTCTGGGCGAAGCTGCGCGCGGCAAGCGTCTTGCCCAGTCCGGGGAAGTCCTCCATGAGGACGTGCCCGCCGGCGAGGATGCCCGACAGCACGAGCCGCAGCGTCTCGCGCTTGCCGACGACCGCGCGGTCGACCTCGTCGAGGACGGCGCTGCTCAGCTCACTGACGCGGGCCAGGTTCATCTCGGTCATGCGTTACCACTGCTCGATTCGTCGGAGGATGGGGTCCAGGCGCTGCGGGCGGTAGAGGTCTGGCGGTGGGAGTCCGACGAGCAGGTCCCACAGCTCGGGCGGCGTGGCCCCTTGGGCCCAGCGGGGCTCCTCCTCCGCGACGATCCCGTGCTTGGCGTAGAGCCGTTCGCGGATGAGCACCTGCAGCTGCAGGTGCACGTCGTGCACGACGCTCTCGCGCCCCTCCCTGCGGGTGTCGGCGGCCTCGAGCCGAGCCGCGAGGTTGGTGACGCGGAAGTCGTTGCCCCTCGAGGGGCTCGCGAAGTCGCCGTCGACGAGAGGCCACACCGTGAGGTGCTGCGGCGCGGTGTGGTCGAGGAGGTGCCAGAGCAGCAGGGCCGTGGCGACGATGATCGCAAGGAGCACGGGCACGTCCGGGGCGAGGCCGAGCGCGGCCGTCAGCGCCGAGAGGACGACCCACGTGAGGAGCAGGCCGACGAGCCGCCGCCGCCAGGGACGCAGCGCCGTCAGGAGGGTGCGCGACCGTGGGGGTATGCCGTCCGGAGAGCTGGTCACGCCCCCTCCCTTCGTGTGCCGCGGGGGATCGCCGGCTCGACCGGATGCGGGGCCCGTTCGGCCGCCTGCCGGGTGGCGACCTGTTCGAGGTCGGCGATGAGCACCCGGAGATCGTTGATGGCGCGGTCACGGTGGGTCTCGCCGAGCTCGTGGACGGAGAAGCGAGCCTCCCGGTAGAGCGCCGCGAGGTCGCCCAGCCGCTCCGAGTCCACGGGCCACACGCCGATGACCCGCTCGGTGTAGTCGGTCGACGTCTCGGCCGCGAGCCGGGGCAGTCCGGTCGCGGCTGCCGACGTCTCGAGGCCGAGCCACGCCGCCACGATGGCGTTGCGCGGTTCGCCGGACTCGAGGTCCTGCAACCGTTCCCGCGCAGCCTCGAGCAGCTCGCTCGGCACGAGCGGGATGGCGAAGTCAGGCTCCTCGTGGAGCTCGAGGTGCGGCCGTCGTCGCAGGAGGGACCGGAGGAGCTGGGCCAGGGCGAGGACGACCGCGAGCGCCGCCAGGACGAGGATGACCTGGACGAGGACGATGAGCACGGGCGAGGGGTCGAAGGGTGTCGCCGTCGATGTCGCCGTCGGCAGCGGGGTCGTCGCCGACGGCTGCGGGGAGGTCACCGTGGGCAGGGGCGGGATCGTCTGCACCTCTGCTGGGCCTGACAGCAGGGGCACGGGCTGGCCCAGCGCAGCCACGACCAGTGCGGCCATGACGACGGCACCACCGAGGATGGCGGTCTGCAGCCCCCGTCTCGACATGCGGAGACCCTATGCCAGCGGGGTCGTCGGCACCCGGCTAGCGGTCCGATCGTTGCCGTCCTGAGAAGTCAGGACGGCAACGCTCCGTGGTGCCGCGGGACGATCAGGCCTTGCTCGGCGCCTTCTCGACGGGGACGAGCTCGGCGTCGCGGACCTCGACGACGTCACCCTCGGCATACGCCAGCTCGCTGATGCGTCCGCTGGCGCGCAGGTCGGACTCGGCGGCCCGCACGTGCGCGACGGACGCGGCGGGGGCGACGAGGGTCATGGTGCGCACCTCGGCGCGCATGCCGACCTTCGCCTCGGACTTGACCTTGCGCACCCCGGCGAGGGCCGCACCGACGGACGAGAGGAGCGCCGGGTCCCCACCTGCCGGGAGCTCGTCGCGCGTCGGCCAGGACTGGCGGTGCACCGAGCCCTGGCCGAACCAGGACCAGACCTCCTCGGTCGCGTACGGGATGAACGGGGCGAGCAGGCGCAGCAGGGTCTCGAGGGCGAGGCGGAGCGCCGCCCGGGCGCTCGCGGCCGCCTCGTCGCCCTGGCCGCCGTAGGCACGGTCCTTGACGAGCTCGAGGTAGTCGTCGCAGAAGGTCCAGAAGAAGGTCTCGGTGGCCTCGAGCGAGCGAGTGTAGTCCCAGCTCTCGAAACCCTGGGTGGCCTTGTCGACGACGTCGACGAGCGCCGCGAGCATCGACAGGTCAAGAGGGTTCGTGACCGCGGCACGGAGGTCGCCCGAGACGTCACCGAAGCCGAGGGCGAACTTGCTGGCGTTGAGCACCTTGATCGCGAGCCGACGGCCGACCTTCATCTGACCGGTGTCGTACGCGGCGTCCGTGCCGAGGCGGCCGGAGGCCGCCCAGTAGCGCACGGCATCGGCGCCGTTGGCCTTGACGACGTCCTCGGGCGTCTCGGCGTTGCCCTTGGACTTGCTCATCTTCTTGCGGTCCGGGTCGAGGATCCAGCCGCTGATGGCCGCGTGCTTCCAGGGCGCGACGCCGTGCTCGAGGTAGGAGCGCGTCACCGTGGCGAAGAGCCAGGTGCGGATGATGTCGTGTGCCTGCGGGCGCATGTCGTAGGGGAAGAGGGACGAGAAGAGCGCCTCGTCGGAGCCGAGACGGTCGGCCTCTGCCGCGCCCTCGCGCACCGGCCAGCCGGCGGCGATCTGAGGCGTCAGCGACGAGGTCGCCCACGTGTCCATGATGTCGGGGTCGGCGACGAAACCACCGGGCACGCCGCGCTGGCTCTCCTCGTAGCCCTGCGGCACGTCGATCTGCGGGTCGACGGGCAGCGCAGACTCCGGAGCCACGATCGGGTGGTCGTGGTCGGTCTCGCCGTCGGCGGTCACGGGGTACCAGACCGGGAAGGGCACGCCGAAGAAGCGCTGGCGCGAGATGAGCCAGTCGCCGTTGAGGCCCTCGACCCAGTTCTTGTAGCGCGAGCGCATGAAGGCCGGGTGGAAGTCCACCGTCTCGCCCATGCCGACGAGCTTGGAGCGCAGCGCCTCGTCGCGGCCGCCGTTGCGGATGTACCACTGGCGCGAGGTGACGATCTCGAGCGGCTTGTCGCCCTTCTCGTAGAAGTTGGCCTTGCGCTGGGTCTTCTGCGGCTCGCCGTCGAGGTCACCCGACTCGCGCAGCGCGGCGACCACGGCCTCACGGGCGCTGAACGTCGTCTTGGTCGCGAGCGACCCGGCATATAGCTCCTCGCCCGGGCCACCGACGAGCCACTCTGGCGTCTCGGCCTGGAGCCGGCCGTTGCGGGTGATGAGCGAGCGGATCGGCAGCTGGAGCTCGCGCCACCACATGACGTCGGTGAGGTCGCCGAACGTGCAGCACATGGCGATGCCGGCGCCCTTGTCCATCTCGGCGGCGTGGTGCGCGACCACCGGCACCTCGACGCCGAAGAGCGGCGAGGTCACCGTCGTGCCGAAGAGCGGCTGGTAGCGCTCGTCGTCGGGGTGCGCGATGAGCGCCACGACCGACGGGATGAGCTCGGGTCGCGTCGTCTCGATGTACACGGGCTCGCCGCCGTCACGGTGGAACGCGACGCGGTGGTAGGCGCCGGGGTAGTCGCGCGCCTCGAGCTCGGCCTGCGCGACGGCGGTCTGGAACGTCACGTCCCAGAGGCCCGGGGCCTCGCTCTGGTAGGCCTCTCCGCGCTCGAGGTTGCGCAGGAACGCCTGCTGCGCGACGGCGCGCGACCGCTCGTCGATGGTGCGGTAGGTGATGTTCCAGTCGAGGCTGAAGCCGAGGCGACGGAAGAGCGACTCGAAGGTCACCTCGTCCTTGACGGTGAGCACGTCGCACAGCTCGATGAAGTTCTTGCGGCTGATCGGGCGCTGGTCGGCCGCCTTGATGGCCTTGCCGTTCGCGTCCACGCCCGCCTCGAAGGGTGGGGTGAAGCCCGCCTCGTAGGGCAGGCTCGCGTCGCCGCGCACGCCGTAGTAGTTCTGCACGCGGCGCTCGGTCGGCAGCCCGTTGTCGTCCCAGCCGATCGGGTAGAACACCTCGAGGCCCTGCATGCGCTTGTAGCGGGCCATGCAGTCGGTGTGCGTGTAGCTGAAGACGTGGCCGACGTGCAGGCTGCCGCTCGCCGTCGGCGGCGGGGTGTCGATGGCGAAGACCTGCTCGCGCGGGAGGGCGAGTGCCTTCTCGCGGTCGAAGGAGTAGGTGCCCTGCTCGGCCCATACCTGCATCCACTTCTCCTCGAGCCCGTCGAGCGAGGGCCGCTCGGGGATCCGCGAGGTCGTGGTGGCAGGCGTGTCAGTCATGCGCCCAATCCTTCCATGGCCGCCGGGGTGCCCTCGACCGCCTTTCGGGGCGTATGCCGGGTGGCCGGCTCCGCCGGCGCCCCGGGTACCCGAGTCAGACGTCGCAATCGGGCAGGTCGCACCCGTCGCCTGCGTGGCGTGCGTCACCGCAGCGCTCGTGCTCACGGTCATCCCTGGTCCACGGCACGCCGGGTTGCCGGCATCGGCGTGCCGAAGCGTGGCGACGCAGGGCAGAGTGTCCCCCATGGAGCCCGTCTACTCGTCCGTCATCGGTGTCGCCCGTGGGGTCTTCGCGATGCAGGGACTGAAGTTCACCATCCTCGGCGACGACAACGTGCCGCGCACCGGGGGAGCGGTGATGACCATCAACCACACCGGCTACTTCGACTTCGCCTACGCCGGCCTCGCCGCCCAGAAGTCCGACCGGCTCGTGCGCTTCATGGCCAAGGACGGCGTCTTCTCCCACCCGGTGAGCGGCCCGCTCATGCGCGGCATGCACCACATCCCCGTCGACCGCACCGCCGGCGCGGCGTCGTATGCCGCCGCGGTTGCGGCGCTGCGGGCCGGCGAGATCGTCGGGGTCTTCCCCGAGGCGACGATCTCCCGCTCCTTCGAGCTGAAGGACTTCAAGACCGGCGCGGCGCGGATGGCGATCGAGGCGGGCGTGCCGATCCTGCCCGTCGTGATCTGGGGCTCCCAGCGGGTCTGGACGAAGGGTCACCCCAAGCGTCTCGGGCGCACGAACGTGCCGATCCTCATCAACGTGGGTGAGCCGATCCCCGTCGCGCCCGACGCCGACCCCGAGGCGGTCACCGGGCAGTACAAGGCGGTCATGGCCGACCTGCTCGACGTCGCGAGAGCGGCCTACGAGCCGCTCACCGGCCCCGACCTCAAGTACCTCCCGGCCAGTCTGGGCGGCACGGCCCCGACCCTCGCGGAGGCGACCCGGCTCGACGAGGCCGACACCGCCGAGCGGCAGCGCCGCGCCGACGAGCGACGAGGCTTCTCCACCGACTGACCTCGCCGACGCTGCGTCGGGCTGCGGCCCGGCTGGGGCCGCGAGCCCCCACGGGCTAGCCTTCCGGGCATGGCTCGTCAGGCACGTCAGCGCGTCCCCGAGGGTCCGGCACCGGATCCCGCGGTCCAGAAGCTCCGGATCCGCTACACGAAGCGGGGGCGGCTGAGGTTCACCTCGAGCCGCGACTTCCAGCGCGCGCTCGAGCGGGCGCTGCGGCGGGCGGACGTGCCGATGGCCTTCTCTGCAGGCTTCCACCCGCACCCGAAGATCAGCTATGCCAATGCGGCCGCCACCGGCACGGGCAGCGAGGCGGAGTACTTCGAGATCTCGGTGACCCAGCGCGTCGAGCCCGACTCCGTGCGTGTCGCGCTCGATGAGGCCCTGCCCCGGGGGATCGACATCCTCCAGGTCGTCGAGGCGCCGCCGGGGGCGCTCGCCGACCGCCTCGAGGCCAGCGACTGGCTGCTCGAGTTCGCCGGCGTGCCGCTGGAAGTCCTCGACGCGGCCGTGGCGGCCCTGCTGGCGCGCGACACGGCTGAAGTGACCCGGTTGACGAAGTCGGGTCCGCGCACCTTCGACGTGCGTGGCTCGATCGTCTCTGCCCGCGTGCTCGCGCCGAGCGACGCGCTCACCGACACGGTCACGACTCACGAAGTCGGGGCCGACTGTGCGATACTTCGCATGGTCGTACGGCACACCACACCGGCTGTACGCCCCGACGACATTCTGACCGCGCTGCGTGAGATCGCCGACCTGCAGCCTCCGCGCCCCCCACTGGTGACGCGACTGGCGCAGGGACCGCTCGACACCGTAAACGTGAGGGTGACCGACCCGCTGGAATGACCTGCCAGGTCATGACGGCGACAGGGTTGCCGACCAGAACGCCGACGGCATTCGATCACGGGGCCGCGCCCAGCGCGAACCGTTTTCGGGTGTAGCGAGACGACTTCCGTTCCGTCGCACACGCGGCGCGACGACTGCAACCGCACTCGTGCGGTGTCGGCGGCTCCGGCCGGGTGTGGGTCACACCGCACCTGACGGGAGGCTGCCTGATGGCACCCAACGACACCACCTCCGGCGCCGACGCGACGCTGTTCCCCGCCGAGCACGGTCATGACGGGAGTGCCGGGCAGGACGCCCAGGCCCCCACCGCGGAGGCCCCTACGGCTGCGAGCGCGCCTGCCCCGCGCCGTCGCGCGCCGCGTCGCTCGACGAAGAAGGCCACCACCATCGAGCCCGCCGCCGCTGCCGAGGTGTCCTCCGCGCACGAGGAAGCAGCCGCGGCACCCGTCTCCGCCGGCGACTCGGGTGACACGTCCGGCGCCACCATCGGGGGCGCCGAGGCCCAGGCCGTCACCAACGAGGCCGTCACCAACGAGGCCGTTACCAACGATGCCGGCGCCACTGAGGCCTCCGAGACGAAGCGTCCGGCCCGCAAGCGGGCCACCCGCAAGAAGGTCGACTCCGGCGACTCGGCCGCGGCCCCACGGGCCGCGAAGCGCGGGTCGCGCACCACGAAGGCCGACCGAGCCAGCGCCGCCGTCGAGGAGCTCGTGGCCGGGGCGCTGACCGGCGACGACGAGGTCGCCACCGAGCCGGAGCAGGACCCCGCCGCTGGGTCCGTGGCCGCGACCGTCGACCGCACCGCCGTCATCGACGTCGAGGCGCTCGACGAGGCCGAGGAGCTGCCCACCGTCGGCATCTCCGACTCGGACGACGACCGCCCGACCGCTGCGGTCCCCAGCTTCAGCGTGTTGTTCCAGGCGCCCGACGCGAGCCAGGCCGTGCCGACCCGTCGCCGCCGGGGCACGCCGCCGCCTGAGGTCGAGGAGCCGGCCGAGGACGTCGAGGAGCCCGTCGCCACCGACGAGGACCTGTCCGAGACGGACGAGCAGCCCGACGCCCAGTCCGACGATGAGGGCAGCCCGCGCCGCTCGCGCCGCCGCCGTGGCGGCAAGGGCCGCCGTGGGCGCGGCAACGACGAGGACGAGACCCAGGACCAGCAGGCCGACACCGACGACTCCCGAGGTTCGCGTGGGGCACGCCGAGGGTCCGCCGAGACCGTGGACGAGGCGGAGGCCGACCGCGAGGCGGAGATCGACGCCGACTCCGAGGGTGAGGCCGACGACGAGGGTGGCTCGAGCCGCCGTCGCCGTCGGCGCCGCCGCGCCGGCTCCGCCGCCGAGGCCGGCGACGACACCCCCAACGTGTCGACCCGCGTGCGTCAGCCGCGCACCCAGAGCGACGAGCCGGTCGCCGTCAAGGGGTCGACCCGTCTCGAGGCGAAGAAGCAGCGCCGTCGTGAGGGTCGCGAGGCCGGCCGGCGTCGCACGATCATCACCGAGGCCGAGTTCCTCGCCCGCCGCGAGGCCGTCGACCGGGTCATGGTCGTGCGCAACAAGGACGGGCGCACCCAGATGGGCGTCCTCGAGGACGGGGTCCTCGTCGAGCACTACATCGACCAGGCCACGAACGTCTCGATGGCCGGCAACATCTACCTCGGTCGGGTCCAGAACGTCCTGCCCTCGATGGAGGCCGCCTTCGTCGACATCGGCAAGGGCCGCAACGCCGTGCTCTACGCCGGTGAGGTCAACTGGGACGCCGCCGGCCTCGAGACCAACCAGCCCAAGCGCATCGAGAACGCCCTCGGCTCCGGTCAGACCGTGCTCGTCCAGGTGACGAAGGACCCGATCGGCCACAAGGGTGCGCGTCTCACCTCGCAGATCTCTTTGCCGGGCCGGTACCTCGTCTACGTTCCCAACAGCTCGATGACGGGCATCAGCCGCAAGCTGCCCGACACCGAGCGCGCCCGCCTCAAGAAGATCCTGCGCGACGTCGTGCCGGACTCCGCCGGCGTCATCGTCCGCACCGCCGCGGAGGGGGCGAGCGAGGAGGAGCTGCGCGCCGACGTCGAGCGCCTCACCCGGACGTGGGAGGACATCCAGGCCAAGGCTGAGGAGGCCTCCAGCCCACGGGCGGGCAAGAGCAAGGGCAAGAAGAAGAACGGTGCGGCCGGCTCGGCGACGGGCGGGCAGGCCCCCATGCTCCTGCACGGTGAGCCCGACCTCACGGTCCGTGTCATCCGCGACGTCTTCAACGAGGACTTCAAGCAGCTCGTCGTCGCCGGGGACCAGGCGTGGAACGAGATCCACCCCTACATCAGCTCGGTCGCCCCCGACCTCGCCGACCGAGTCAGCAAGTGGACGGCCGAGGAGGACCTCTTCACCCACCACCGGGTCGACGAGCAGCTCTCCAAGGCGATGGACCGCAAGGTCTGGCTGCCGAGCGGCGGCTCCCTCGTCATCGACCGCACCGAGGCGATGACCGTCGTCGACGTCAACACCGGCAAGTTCGTGGGCTCGGGCGGCAACCTCGAGGAGACGGTGACGAAGAACAACATCGAGGCGGCCGAGGAGATCGTGCGGCAGCTCCGGCTGCGCGACATCGGCGGCATCATCGTCATCGACTTCATCGACATGGTGCTCGAGAGCAACCGCGAGCTCGTCGTGCGCCGCCTGCTCGAGTGCCTCGGCCGCGACCGGACCAAGCACCAGGTCGCCGAGGTCACCTCGCTGGGCCTGGTCCAGATGACCCGCAAGCGCGTGGGCTCGGGACTCATCGAGGTCTTCTCGGAGACCTGCGACCACTGCAACGGACGCGGTTTCATCATCCACACCGACCCCGTCGACAAGGGCGCGCACCCGCAGGAGCAGAGCCAGGGCGACTCCGGCGGCAGCAGCCGCCGTCGCGGCCGGGGCCAGGGCTCCGGCCAGGGCGGCGGTGCCCAGAACGGGAACGGCGCCGGTGGCCAGCAGTCCGGCCAGCAGGCCGGCCAGCAGCCCTCCCATCCGGAGTCGAAGAGCAACGGTCCGACCGCGGCACAGATCGCCGCGGCGGCCCACGCGGCCGCGCTCAAGAGCGCGTCCGGCCAGCCCGCTGGCGAGGCGGCGGCCGAGGCCATCGCCGAGGTCAACGGCGAGGTCCACGGCGAGGCCCGCAGCGAGGTCAGCGTCGGCCACGGCTTCCCCGAGGACAACGGCCCCTGGTCCGGTGACGACGCCCATGACGGGGACCGCGCGAACAGGCAGGCCACCGCTGGGGGCGTGCACGTGGAGCTCGAGTCCGACGTCACGGCCGCGACCGATGGCACCGCCGGCACAGACGGCACCCAGGGCTCGGGACCCGCAGTCGCTGCGACGCAGCCCGAGTCGACCGTCGAGACCACTGGGACCACCGACACCACCGGGACGTCCCCGGTCGATCCGACGGTGCAGCCCGCCGCCCGGGGGCGCCGCCGTCGTGGACGGGTCGTCGCCCCGGCCGGCCCGCCCCGCGCCAGCAGCGAGTCCGGTCCCGCCGACGGCGCCTGACCTCGGTTTGGAGCTGGGCGCTTCCAGCCGGTAATCTCTGTCCTTGGTGCGCCCACCGGGCCCGTGTTGACGGGCCGGTGCCGAAAGTGGCGATACCACCCCTTGATGAGAGAGTGAGTTTCACTGTGTACGCGATTGTTCGCGCTGGCGGTCGCCAGGAGAAGGTGTCGGTGGGCGATGTCCTGCTCGTCGACAAGGTGACGGGTCAGCCCGGCGATGCCATCGAGCTCACGCCGCTGCTCCTCGTGGACGGCACGACCGTCACGTCCGACGCCGACAAGCTGTCGAAGGTGTCGGTGAAGGCCGAGGTCGTCAAGGCCGCCAAGGGCCCCAAGATCGTCATCATGAAGTACAAGAACAAGACCGGCTACCGCAAGCGTCAGGGCCACCGTCAGCCGCTGACCCAGGTCAAGATCACCGCCATCAACGCGTGATCTGCCCGGAACCCAGAGACTCACGAGAGAAGGACTGACATGGCACACAAGAAGGGTGCGTCCTCGACCCGCAACGGTCGCGACTCGAACGCACAGTTCCTCGGCGTCAAGCGTTTCGGTGGCCAGAAGGTCAACGCGGGCGAGATCCTCGTCCGTCAGCGCGGCACGCACTTCCACCCGGGTGAGGGTGTGGGTCGCGGTGGCGACGACACGCTGTTCGCCCTCGTCGCCGGCGCCGTCAAGTTCGGCACCAAGCGCGGCCGCAAGACCGTCAACATCGAGCAGCCGGAGACCGCTGCCGCTGAGTGATCGACGTGATCACCACTGATTCACCGGAAGGGCGGGCCCGTGCGGCCCGCCCTTCCGCCTTTCCGGGCGACACGGCATTCGCGATCTTGCGTATGCCGTCCGCCCACCCTGATCTGGAAGAGTGACCTCCCATGGCAGTGACCTTCGTCGACCGCGTGGTGCTGCATCTCAGCGCCGGGGCGGGCGGGCACGGTGTCGCCTCCGTCAAGCGCGAGAAGTTCAAGCCGCTCGGCGGACCCGACGGTGGCAACGGGGGGCGGGGAGGCTCGGTCATCCTGCGCGTCGACCCGTCGTCGACGACGCTGCTCGACTACCACCGCCACCCGCACCGCAAGGCCGGCAATGGCGCACCCGGTGCCGGTGACGAGCGCAACGGCGCCGACGGTGACGACCTCGTGCTGGCGGTTCCGGAGGGCACCGTCGTCAAGGACGCCTCGGGGCAGATCATCGTCGACCTCGTCGGCATGGGCACCGAGCACGTGATCGCCGCTGGTGGCCGAGGCGGCCTCGGCAACAAGGCCCTCTCGAGCGCCCGCCGCAAGGCGCCCGGCTTCGCCCTCCTCGGCGAGCCCGGCGAGGACGTCGACGTCGTGCTCGAGCTGAAGTCGCTCGCCGACGTGGCCCTCATCGGCTTCCCGAGCGCGGGCAAGTCCTCGCTCGTCTCGGTGCTGTCCGCGGCCAAGCCGAAGATCGCCGACTACCCCTTCACGACGCTCGTGCCCAACCTCGGTGTCGTGACCGCGGGGTCGAGCCGCTTCACCGTCGCCGACGTGCCCGGGCTCATCCCTGGCGCCCACGAGGGCAAGGGCCTGGGACTCGAGTTCCTGCGCCACGTCGAGCGCTGCTCGGTGCTCGTCCACGTCATCGACTGCGCGACCCTCGAGCCGGGTCGTGACCCGATGAGCGACCTCGACGTCATCGAGAACGAGCTCTCGCTCTACGTCCCCGACGCCGACCTCGGCGGTCGCCCGCTCTCCGAGCGCACCCGCATCGTCGTGCTCAACAAGGCCGACGTCCCCGAGGCCCGCGAGCTGGCCGAGATGGTCAAGCCCGACCTCGAGGCCCGGGGCATCGAGGTCTTCATCGTCTCCGCCGTGGCGCACGAGGGTCTGCGCGAGCTGAGCTTCGCGATGGCCCGCCACGTCGACGCCGCCCGCAAGGAGATCGGCGAGGCCGTGCCCAAGCGGGTCGTCCTGCGACCGCGGTCCGTCGACGACCAGGGCTTCACGGTGACCAAGGAGAACGGTCCCGACGGCGTCTTCTTCCGCGTCACCGGCGCGCGCCCCGTGCGCTGGGTGCGCCAGACCGACTTCAGCAACGACGAGGCCGTCGGCTACCTCGCGGACCGGCTCGGCCGGCTCGGTGTCGAGGAAGAGCTCTACAAGGTCGGCGCGGTCGCCGGAGACACCGTCGTCATCGGTGCCACCGACGACGCGGTCGTCTTCGACTGGGAGCCCACGCTGCAGGCCGGAGCGGAGCTGCTCGGCTCACGCGGCACCGACCTGCGCCTGTCCGAGTCCTCGCGCCCGACCCGTGACGAGAAGCGAGAGGCGCAGAAGGACCGCTACGCGGCTCGGGCCGCGACGCAGGAGGAGCTCGACGCCGAGCGCCGCTCTGGCCTGTGGCACGTCGCCGCCGACGAGGACGACGACCAGAAGGCCTGACTTCCCGGGTCGATGTATCTGCGCGGCCCCGGTGACGCGCGAATACATCGACCTGGGGTCCGGGCAGGTGTCGGCGCATAGGGTGTCGGCATGAGCTCGTGGGGCGCGCTGCTGCGTCGCGGTCATCTCGGCACCGAGGCCGACCGCGCGACCTACCGCACACTGCACACCGCCCTGCTCGCCTCGCCGCCGCTGCGGATGGGCCTGACGCCGGCCGCTGCCGAGAAGTCCCTCAAGCACCTGCGATCGCTCCTCGGAGCGACCGCCGTGGCGATGACCGACACCACCGGTCTGCTCGCCTGGGACGGTGGTCGTTCGCACCACGCCCACCAACCGGCTGTGATCTCGGCCGGCACCCTCGCCCACGGACGCACGACCGTCGTCGACGGCGCCGACGTCGCCTGCGCGGAGCCGTCGTGCGTGGTGCGCCAGGCCATCGTCGCGCCGCTCGACGTGGACGAGAAGGTCGTCGGCACCCTGCAGGTCTTCACAGGCCGCGCCTCGGCGGGACTCGTCCGGGCCACGAACGAGGTCGCTCGCTGGGTCTCCGGACAGCTCGATCTCGCCGAGCTCGACGCCTCGCGCACCCGCCTCATGGAAGCCGAGGTCCGGGCCCTGCGCGCACAGATCAGCCCGCACTTCATCTACAACTCGCTGACGGCGATCGCGTCCTTCACCCGCACCGACCCCGAACGGGCGCGCGAGCTGCTCCTCGACCTCGCCGAGTTCACGCGCTACTCCTTCCGGCGGCACGGCGAGTTCACGACGCTCGCCGAGGAGCTGCGGTCCATCGAGGCCTATCTCGTCATCGAGAAGGCGCGCTTCGGCGACCGCCTCACCGTGACCGTGCGGGTGGCCCCGGAAGTGCTTCCGGTCGTCGTGCCGTTCCTGTGCCTCCAGCCGCTCGTCGAGAATGCCGTCCAGCACGGCATCGAGGGCCGCGAGGGGCAGGGCGAGATCAGCATCCTGGCGCAGGACGCCGAGCACGAGTGCCTCGTGACGATCGAGGACAACGGCGTGGGGGAACACCCCGAACGCGTTCGGCGCGTGCTGGCCGGTGACCCGAGCAGCGAGTCGGTGGGACTGGCCAACGTCGACGAGCGGCTACGCACGGCCTTCGGCGACGACTACGGCCTCGTCGTGGAGACCGCCCCCGGCGCCGGCACGAAGGTCATCGTGCGGTTGCCCAAGTTCCGGCCGGGGGTTCACGTGTGAGCGGCTCCGCGAGCAGCCATGAGACGCATGGTGATTCGGCTGCCACGACCGAATCACCACTGCTGCGAGTGCTCGCCGTCGACGATGAGGCTCCGGCTCTCGACGAGCTGGCCTGGATGCTCGGTCGGCACGATTGCGTCAGACAGGTCGTGCCGGTCCGGTCGGGGGAGGCGGCCCTGCGGGTGCTCCACGACGAGCAGGTCGACGCGATCTTCATGGACGTGCAGATGCCGGGCCTCAACGGCCTCGACCTCGCGCGCGTGCTGTCGCGGTTCACCACGCAGCCACCGGTCGTCTTCGTCACGGCGCACGAGCAGCATGCTGTCGACGCCTTCGAGCTCAACGTCGTCGACTACGTCCTCAAGCCCGTGCGGGACGAGCGGCTCGACCAGGCCGTGCGCCGCGTCGTGCGCCAGATCCACGGCCGAGAGCCCGTTGCGTCGCCGGCCGACGAGAGCATCGTCGTCGAGCTGGCGGGGGTGAGCCGGCTCGTGCCGCGTTCCGACGTGCTCTTCGTCGAGGCGCAGGGTGACTACGCCCGTCTCCACACGGCCACCGAGAGCCACCTCGTGCGCGTCCCGCTCACCACGCTCGCCGACCAGTGGCACGACGCGGGGTTCGTGCGCATCCACCGGTCCTCGCTCGTCGCGCTGGGCCACATCACCGAGTGGCGGACCGAGAGCGGACGCACGACGGTCGTCGTCGGCGGACACGAGCTCGTCGTGAGCCGCCGTCACACCCGCGCGCTCCGCGACCTCCTCGTCCGACGTGCCCAACCACTCGGACGCGGTGGCTCATGAGACCCCAGGACCCGCCTCGCGCCCGGGTCCGGGTCACGAGCCCCCGCACGTCCGCCGCGCGCACCCGGAACGTCTCGATCGCCTCCGAGATCGACGAGCAGACACGCCTCGGGGAGGTCTACATCACCTCGCTCATGCGCAGCCAGCTCCGTCTGGCCCTCGCGGTCCTGCTCGTCCTGGCCGCGACGCTCGGGCTGCTGCCGCTGCTCTTCCGGGCCGTCCCCGGCATCGCCGACGTCGACGTCGTCGCGGTTCCGCTGCCCTGGGTCCTGCTCACCGCCGTCGCCTTCACGGAGATCATCGCCCTGGGCTGGTTCTACGTGCGCCAGTCCGAGCGCAACGAGGACGACTTCAGCGACCTTCTCGACGGCAGGTGAGCGGGGTGCGCGACCGGTGAGCAACACGGCCAGCATCGTCGCCGTCATCCTGGTGTCCCTCGCATCGCTCGCCGTCGGCGCCTTCGGGTTGCGGCTCTCGCGCACGATGAGCGACTTCTACGTCGCATCGCGCGGTGTGAGCCCGGTGCTCAATGCGTCGGCCATCAGCGGCGAGTACCTCTCTGCCGCATCGTTCCTCGGGGTCGCGGGTCTCATCCTGGCCCGCGGTGTGGACATGGTGTGGCTGCCCGTCGGCTGGACCGCGGGCTACCTTCTGCTGCTCGTGTTCGTCGCTGCGCCGCTCCGGCGGTCGGGCGCCTACACGCTGCCCGACTTCGCCCAGCTGCGGCTCGAGTCCGCCGGGGCACGGCGAGTCTCGAGCCTGCTCGTGGTCGCGATCGGCCTGCTCTACCTCATCCCGCAGTTCCAGGGTGCCGGCCTGACCCTGCGCACCCTCACCGGGGCCCCGTCGTGGGTGGGTCAGCTGGCCGTCGCGGTCGTCGTGTGCCTCAACGTCCTTCCCGGTGGCATGCGGAGCGTCACCCTCGTGCAGGCCTTCCACTACTGGCTCAAGCTGCTGGCCCTGCTGACGCCGCTCTTCTTCCTCCTCGGGGCGCTCGGGGACCGGAGTGCGGACCCCGACGTCGGCGCCGTCCTCGTCGCCGACTGGGTCGAGCCGCTGCGCGGTGACCATGCGCTCTACCTGACCTACTCGCTCGTGCTGGCCACCTTCTTCGGCACGATGGGCTTGCCTCATGTCGTCGTGCGCTTCTACACCAACCGGGACGGCCGAGCCGCACGGCGAGCGACACTGGCGGTCCTCGTCCTGCTCTCGGCCTTCTACCTGCTGCCCGTCGCCTACGGCGTCATCGGTCGCTACGTCGCCTCGGACCTCGTCGCCGCGGGCCGCGCCGACTCGGTCGTGCTCGAGCTGCCGAGCCGCCTCTTCGACGGCCCGCTCGCCGAGGGCCTTACGGCGCTGCTCGCCGCCGGCGCCTTCGCGGCGTTCCTGTCGACGTCGACCGGGCTCGTGGTCTCGGTGGCCGGCGTCGTGAGCCAGGACCTCGTGCGCTGGGGAGCCGGGCACCGACAGGGCATCCGCACCTTCCGGCTCTCGACGGTCGTCGTCGTCGCGGTCTCGCTGGTCCTCACGGTCGTGTCGGCGGGCGTGCCCGTGGCCCATGCAGTGGAACTGACGTTCGCCGTGGCGGCCTCGACGTTCTGCCCGATGCTGCTGCTCGGCATCTGGTGGCGAGGCCTCACGGCGCGGGGTGCGATCGCCGGCATCGTCGTGGGCGGTGGCCTGGCGATGGGGGCCGTCGTGGCGACGACGTTCGGCATCGCTACCGGCGGCTGGTTCGGCGTCGTCATGACGCAACCGGCGGCCGTGAGCGTCCCGCTGTCGTTCGCGACGATGGTGCTCGTGTCGGTCGCCACCCGCGCGAGCGCCCCCGAGCACGTCGCCCAGACGATGGTCCGGCTGCACGCGCCGGAGCACATCGACCTCAACCGGGGATCGTTCCACCCCGAACGATGGGACCGTCGCCCATCGACGGCCCCGACGACAGCCCCGACGACAGCCCCGACGGCAACCACGACGGAGGGCGCGGTCGGCGGCGCGCAGCACGCGGCATACGCCAGCACGGACGTGACCGCTCGTCGCTCCGAGCAGACCGCTCGTCGCGACTGAGTCCACGCACGGCGAGCGGTCGGCGCCACTGAGCGATGCCGGGGGCGGTGTCCCTGCCGGGCACGCGCGACAACTCCTACCTTTGCTCTCGCCGGCCGCGCGGCCGGCAGCGACCAACCGCCCGGAGGTGGCCCGGTGAGCAAAGAGGCTCCAGAGCGCGTGGTGGACGATCCGAACGTCGTCATGCAGAACTCGCCCGAGTTCGACCAGCTGCGCAGCAAATTCCGCAAGTTCGTCTTCCCGCTGACCGCGCTGTTCCTCGCGTGGTACTTCCTCTACGTCCTGATGTCCGTCTTCGCCAAGGACTTCATGGGGACGCGGGTGGCCGGCAACATCACGTGGGGCCTGATCCTCGGGCTCCTCCAGTTCGTCTCCACCTTTGCCATCACGATGATCTACGCCCGCTGGGCCGACCGCGTGTTCGACCCCGAGGCCGAAGCCCTCGCCCGGAAGATGGGAGGGGAGAAGTGAGCGCGCTCCTCACATCGGCCGCGTCGCTCGCTCCAACGGTCGCGCCCGCTGCGACGACGGTGGGCAACCCGGCGATCAACATCGGCATCTTCGCCCTCTTCGTCGTCGTCACCCTCGCGATCGTCATCCGGGCCTCGCGCAACAACCGGAGTGCGGCCGAGTACTACGCCGGCGGCCGGGCCTTCACGGGTCGCCAGAACGGCATCGCCATCGCCGGCGACTATCTCTCGGCGGCCTCGTTCCTCGGCATCGCGGGCGCCATCGCCATCAACGGCTACGACGGGTTCCTCTACTCCATCGGCTTCCTCGTCGCCTGGCTCGTCGCCCTGCTCCTCGTCGCGGAGCTGCTCCGCAACGTCGGCAAGTACACGATGGCCGACGTGCTCAGCTTCCGACTGCGCCAGCGCCCGGTGCGCATCGCGGCAGCGATCTCGACGCTCGTCGTCTCGTTCTTCTACCTGCTCGCCCAGATGGCGGGAGCCGGCGGTCTCGTGGCCCTCCTGCTCGGCATCGAGGGCGCGCTCGGCCAGCGGCTGGTCATCGTCGTCGTCGGCATCCTGATGATCTTCTACGTCATCTACGGCGGCATGAAGGGCACGACCTGGGTGCAGATCATCAAGGCCGTGCTGCTCATCATCGGCGCGGCGATCATGACGGTCTGGGTGCTGGGCAAGTTCGGCTTCAGCCTCTCGACGCTGCTCGGCGACGCCACGACGGCCTCGCAGGACGCAGGCGGCAAGGACCTGCTCCAGCCGGGACTGCAGTACAAGAACCCCGTCGACTTCATCTCGCTCTCGATGGCGCTCGTGCTCGGCACGGCGGGCCTGCCGCACGTGCTCATGCGCTTCTACACGGTGCCGACCTCGCGCGAGGCCCGCCGTTCGGTCGTGTGGGCGATCTGGCTCATCGGCATCTTCTACCTCTTCACCCTCGTGCTCGGCTTCGGGGCCGCCGAGCTCGTGGGCGCCAAGGAGATCAAGAACGCACCCGGCGGTGTCAACTCGGCGGCTCCACTCCTCGCGTTCGAGCTCGGTGGGGAGATCCTGCTGGGGATCATCTCGGCGGTGGCGTTCGCGACGATCCTCGCGGTCGTCGCCGGCCTGACGATCACGGCGAGCGCCTCGCTCTCGCACGACATCTACAACACGGTCGTCAAGAAGGGCAAGGCCACACCCGAGGAGGAGGTCAAGGTCGCACGGCTCGCTGCGCTCGTCCTCGGCGCCATCGCCATCATCGGTGGCATCTTCGCCCTGGGGCAGAACATCGCCTTCCTCGTGGCGCTCGCCTTCGCCATCGCGGCGAGCGCGAACCTGCCGACGATCCTCTACTCGCTCTTCTGGAAGCGGTTCAACACCCGGGGCGCGCTGTGGAGCATCTACGGCGGTCTCGTCAGCGCCATCACGCTGATCATCTTCAGCCCGGTCGTCTCGGGCAAGGCGGTCGACGCGGTGACGAAGAAGAGCCCGTCGATGCTCCAGGGCGTCGACTTCCACTGGTTCCCGCTCGACAACCCGGGCATCGTCTCGATCCCGCTCGGGTTCGTCCTCGGCTACATCGGGACGGTCACGAGCAAGGAGTACAACGCGGCCAAGTACGCCGAGATGGAGGTCCGCTCGCTCACTGGTCACGGCGCCGAGACGGCGACCCATCACTGACCCGAAGCGAACCTCGTCCGTCGAGTGGCCACGCACCCACGGGATGCGTGGCCACTCGCGCGTCACGATCTGGCGCTGTCAGGGTGTATGCCGTCGCGACCCCGGGACGCGTCGCGCCGGTCAGAGGACGACGAGGTCGTCGCGATGGATGACCTCGCGCTCGTACTCGGGTCCGAGGTCGCGGGCGAGCTCCTTCGTCGACCGTCCGAGCAGCGACGGCAGCTCGTTCGAGCTGTAGTTGACGAGGCCACGTGCCACCGTCGCCCCGTCCGGGCCGCAGACGTCGACGGGGTCCCCGTCGTGGAAGGTGCCCTCGACTGCCGTGATGCCGGCGGGCAGGAGTGACTTCTTCCGGTGGACGAGCGCGGTGACGGCCCCGGCGTCGATGAGGAGCCGTCCGCGGGCCGTGGTCGCGTGCTCGAGCCACAGCCGCCGCGAGCGACCCCGGACGCCGATGGGCAGGAAGACGGTGCCGACGTCCTGACCCGCGAGCACCTCCACGACCCTGTCGGCGGCCGTCACGGACGTCACGACGCCGGCGGCCGTGGCGATGCGGGCGGCCTCGATCTTCGTCGCCATGCCGCCGGTGCCGACCTTGGACCCGGTGCCGCCGACCTCGATGTCGGTGAGGTCGTGGGGGCCGCGCACGACGGGGATGCGTTTCGCACCCGGCCGGTTCGGCGGCGCGTCGTAGAGGGCGTCGACGTCGGAGAGCAGCACGAGTGCGTCGGCGTCGATGAGGTGGGCCACCAGGGCGGCCAGCCGGTCGTTGTCGCCGAAGCGGATCTCGCTCGTCGCGACGGTGTCGTTCTCGTTGACGATGGGCATGACGCCGAGGTCGAGCAGCCGCTCCAGCGTGCGCCGGGCATTGGCGTAGTGGGTCCGACGCGTCACGTCGTCGGCGGTGAGCAGCACCTGGCCGACGGTGATGTCGTGGCCACCGAAGGCCTGGGTGTAGGCGGCGAGCAGGGCGCCCTGCCCGACGGAGGCCGCGGCCTGCTGCGTCGCCAGGTCGCGGGGGCGCGCGCTGAGCCCGAGGGGGTGGATGCCGGCCGCGATCGCGCCCGAGCTGACGAGGACGACCTGGGTGCCGCCGAGGTGCTGGTGGGCCAGGGCATCGACGAGGGCGACGAGCCGGGCGTGGTCGAGGCCACCGTCGGTGCCCGTCAGGGAGCTCGAGCCGACCTTGACGACGAGCCGTCGGGCGGTGCTGATGACGGAGTGAGGCGACACATCTCGAACTCTAGTGACGGACCGCGGCTCACGCAGGGGCGTCCATCCGACCCGTCCGACCGCCACGAACGGCTGTGCCGCGGCCGGACCGTGCGGCGGTGCCCCGATGGCCGAAGGTTCGTGACGGTCCGTCGGTCCGGCCCCCGGGAACGGGCGGTCCGGTCAGAGCTGCACGACCTACGCTTGAGGCATGTCCCAGACCATCGATCCCGCCGTCGTCGAGCACGTCACGACCCTCGCCGAGCGCGCGCGCGTGGCCTCGCGCCGCCTCGCCCTGATGTCACGCGCCGAGAAGGACGCGGCGCTGCTGCAGCTCGCCGACGCCGTCGACGCCGCGGTCGCCGAGGTCATCGCCGCCAACGGCGAGGACCTCGAACGCGGCCGCGCCAAGGGGATGAGCGAGAGCCTGCAGGACCGCCTGCGGCTCGATGACGCGCGGGTGGCGGCCGTGGCGCAGGCGCTGCGTGACGTGGCGGCCCTGCCGGACCCCGTCGGGGAGATCGTGCGCGGGTCCACGCTCGCCAACGGCCTGCAGATCCGTCAGGTGAGGGTGCCGATGGGCGTCATCGGGATGATCTACGAGGCGCGTCCCAACGTCACCGTCGACGCCGCAGGCCTCGCCCTCAAGTCCGGGAACGCCGTCATCCTTCGCGGTGGCTCCGCGGCAGCGAGCAGCAACCACGCCCTCGTCGAGGCGATGCGCGGATCCCTTGCGGCACAAGGACTCCCAGCAGACGCAGTCACGCTCCTCGAGGGTGGTGGCCATGATGCTGCTCGTGCCCTCATGACGGCGCGTGGCTACGTCGACCTCGTCATCCCGCGTGGGGGAGCCGATCTCATCCAGACCGTCGTCCGCGAGTCCACCGTCCCCGTCATCGAGACCGGCGTCGGGGTGTGTCACGTCTACGTCGACCGCGCGGCCGACCTCGACAAGGCGCAGGCGATCACCCTCAACGCCAAGACGCAGCGGCCCAGCGTCTGCAACGCCGCCGAGTCGCTGCTCGTCCACCGCGACGTCGCCGCCGACTTCCTGCCCAAGGCTTTGACCGACCTCGCCGGGGCTGGTGTGCGACTGCACGTGGCGCCCGAGGTCACGGAGTATGCCGAGGCGGCCGGGGCGGCATACGCCCTCGCGAGCGAGGCGGACTTCGGGACGGAGTGGCACGGCCTGGAGATGAGCGTGGCGCTGGTCGACGACCTCGACGAGGCCATGGGCCGCATCCGTCGCTACGGCACGGGGCACACCGAGGCGATCATCACCGAGGACCGTGCGGTCGCCCGACGCTTCACGGCGGAGGTCGACGCCGCAGTCGTCATGGTCAACGCGAGCACCCGTTTCACCGACGGTGGCGAGTTCGGCTTCGGCGCCGAGATCGGCATCTCGACCCAGAAGCTGCACGCCCGGGGCCCGATGGCGCTACCTGAGCTGACGACGACGAAGTGGGTCGTCGAGGGCGACGGTCACACCCGCTGACACCGTGTCGGGGGCCGGGCGCCGCGGATGGCATGATGTCCGACCATGGAAGGCACCGAGGTCCGCAAGCTCGCTGAGCTCGAGGACGACCACTGGTGGTATCGCGAGCGACGTCACCTCCTGGCCAAGGCCATCTCGGGGCTCGCCCCTGGGCGCGCCCTCGACATCGGGGCCGCAGGCGGTGGCAACACCCGCGTCCTGCGTCAGCACGGCTGGGACGCCATCGCCCTCGAGTACGGCGCCGACGGCGCCGAGGTGGCCCACGGCCGGGGACTCGCCACTGTGCGCGGCGACGCGACCCGGCTCCCGCTCGCGGACGCCTCGCTCGACCTCGTCGTGGCCTTTGACCTGCTCGAGCACCTCGTGGACGACGACGCGGCGGTGGCCGAGGTGCGTCGCGTCCTCAAGCCGACCGGAACCTACCTCGTGGCGGTCCCGGCCGACCCCAAGCTGTGGTCCGACCACGACGAAGCGGTCGACCACGTCCGCCGCTACACGAGACAGGGCCTGCTCGACCTGCTCGACCGCGGCGGGTTCGAGGTCACCGACGTGCGCTCGTGGAACGTGCTGCTGCGCCCGGTCGTGGCGATGCGGCGCAGGACGAGCTCGGGCTCCGACCTCGACGACGTGCATCCGATCGTCAACTTCGGCCTGCGCTCCATCATCACGGCCGAGCGCTACCTCCCGGTCGGCAGCCTGCCCGGGGTCAGCCTGCTCCTCCGGGCTCAGCCGCGCAGCTGACTCGGCTGGGCCTCGACGGCGGGCTGCGCCTCGACAGCAGGCCGCGCCTCGGCCGCGGGCTCCGGGCTGATCTGTCGCTGCGTCCCGGTCGGGTGCGCCGGCAACGGCGTGTCGGTCGGTCCGTGTGACCCGGAGTCGGCCGTCATCGAGTCGTAGGCGATGAAGTAGGTCGGCCGGCCCTGCATGTGGGCGTACATCCGTCCGATGTACTCGCCGAGGATGCCGACGCAGACGAGCTGGACCGCGCCGACCCCGGCGACGATGGCGACGGTCGAGGTCCAGCCGGCCACGGTGTGTCCCTGCGAGCGCGAGATGAGCGTGTAGAGCACGAGCAGCACCGCGAGGACCGCGCCGCCGAAGCCGGCGAACGTCGCGAGCCGCAGCGGCGCCGTCGAGAAGCCCGTGAGGGAGTCGAGCGAGAGCTTGACCATCTTCAGGAGGGGGTACTTCGAGTCCCCGGCCGCCCGCTCCTCGCGCTTGTAGTGCACGGTGTCGGAGGGGAAGTTCAGGGCCGGCACGATGAAGCGCAGGACTCGGTTGTGCTCGGGCAGGCTGTTGATGGCGTCGACCGTGGCGCGCGACATGAGCCGGAAGTCACCGGCGTCGGCGTGCGCCGACGTCTGGGACATCAGGCCGATGAACCGGTAGAAGGCCCGGGCCGAGACCCGCTTGAACCACGTGTCGGTGGAGCGGTCGTTGCGCACGCCGTAGACGACGTCGACCCCGTCGTCCTTCGCAGCGGTGAGCATCTGGGGGATGATCTCGGGGGGGTCCTGCAGGTCGGCGTCGAGGGTGACGACGTAGTCGCCGAGGGCGCTGACGAGACCGGCCGAGATGGCTGCCTGGTGCCCGGCGTTGGCGCGCAGGCGCACCACGCGGAGTGCCGGCCACTCGCGGTGGTAGCGCTGGAGCAGCGCGGCCGTCAGGTCCTTGCTCCCGTCGTCGACCGCGACGACCTCGTAGGTCGTGTCCATGGAGTCGAGGAGCGGTCGGAGCCGCCCGACGAGCAGGGGGAGCACCTCCTCCTCGTTGTACATCGGGATGACCACGGACAACTCAGGAACCATGCGATCTAGCGTACGGCCGGGGATGGCCCACGGCTGTCACGTCGCTGTCTCGGCACTATGGGCCCGTCGGCGCCGCTGCCCCTGTCTGCCCCAGCGGTAGGGTGCCCGCGTGAGCGAGCCGACGTCCCACCTCCCAGGGGGACGCGGTCTGCCGCCGGGCGGCCTCGCGCCGGGCACACCGGTCGCCGGACGCTTCACCAAGTGGGGCGGGGGCCGCCACTGGGAGTGGGTCGGCCACTACCTCGGCGCCGACGCGCACGGGCACTGGTGGTACTCCCCAGCGGGCACACGGCGCTCGCGCCCCGGCATGGAGTTCGTCGCGACGGACGGCTGGGTCTCGCTCGTGCCCCACGAGGGGGCGTATGCCGGGGGCTTCTACCCCGCCCATCGCGAGATCCGCGTGTACGTCGACATGACGACCGAACCGGTGTGGCGGCGGCGGGAGGCTGCCGATGCCGACGAGACCGGGCCGGAGTGGGAGGTGACGATGGTCGACCTCGACCTCGACGTCGTCCTGACCCGCGAGGGACATCTTTTCGTCTACGACGAGGACGAGTTCGCGGAGCACCAGGTCGAGCTCGGCTACCCGGCCGAGGTCGTGGCGCTCGCGGAGCGCTGGCGCGACGTCGTCCTCGCGGCCGTGGCCGCAGGGGACGAGCCGTTCGCCACGGTCGGCCACGAGTGGCTCCGGCGGGCGGGCGAGCCGGAGGTCCCACCCGGGGGAACGGCCGGCGCGTGAGCCCGGCGGCCGGCATACGACCGCTGGCGCTAGGCTGGGCGCATGTCTGATCGTGTCCTCGCACTCGTCGCCGAGGGGGAGGGAGCTGCGCGCGAGCTTCCCTTGCCGGTGATCGCCTACTTCCTCATCACGTTCGCGCTGTTCCTCGTGGCCCTGGGCGTCACGTGGACCTTCCGCAACACCGCCTACAAGGTGCAGGCGCCCCGGCCCGCCCGTCCGACCGAGGGCACGCACGGCAGCTCGAGCGGACCCGACGGGACCCACCACTGACCATGCGCCTCGGCGTCATGGGTGGGACCTTCGACCCGATCCACCACGGTCACCTCGTGGCCGCCAGCGAGGTCCAGTCGCGCTTCGACCTCGACGAGGTCGTCTTCGTCCCCACCGGGCAACCGTGGCAGAAGGCCGACCGCTACGTCTCGCCGGCTGAGGACCGCTACCTCATGACCGTCATCGCGACGGCCTCCAACCCGCGCTTCACCGTCAGCCGGGTCGACATCGACCGGCCCGGCCCGACGTTCACGATAGACACCCTGCGTGACATCCGTGCGGAGCGGCCCGACGACGAGCTGTTCTTCATCACCGGCGCCGACGCCCTCGCCGAGATCCTGTCGTGGAAGGACGCCCAGCACCTCTGGGAGCTGGCGCACTTCATCGGGGTCACCCGGCCCGGGCACGAGCTGTCCGACAAGGGACTGCCCGGGCAGCGGGTCACGCTCCAGGAGGTGCCGGCGATGGCGATCAGCTCCACCGACTGCCGGGCGCGCGTCGCCGACGGAGAGCCGGTCTGGTACCTCGTCCCCGACGGAGTCGTCCAGTACATCAACAAGTACCACCTCTACTCCCACCCACAGGGGGCGCCGCCCCTCGTGCACCATCAGCACAACGCGCGCGTGGCCACGCCCGCGGAGCCCGTCAGGGCTTTTTCGCCACCACAAGGAGATTCGTGACCGCAGCAGACCATTCGATCCAGCTCGCCAAGGTGGCCTCGCTGGCCGCCGAGGAGAAGCTCGCCGAGAAGGTGCTCGCCATCGACGTGAGTGAGCAGATGCCGCTCACCGATGTGTTCGTCATCGCCTCGGCCCCGTCCGAACGTCAGGTCGGCGCCATCGTCGACGAGGTCGAGGACCGGCTGCGTGAGCTGGGCAGCAAGCCCGTCCGCCGCGAGGGTGAGCGCGAGGGCCGCTGGGTCCTCATCGACTTCGGCGACATCATCGTGCACGTCCAGCACGAGGAGGAGCGCGAGTACTACGCGCTCGAGCGTCTGTGGAAGGACTGCCCGGAGATCGACCTGGCGACCGTCGCGGCCCCGGCCCGGAGCGGTGCCGCCAGCGACGCCGACGCGGCCGACGAGGCGTGACCGCCGCCGCAACCGTGCCGCCCGCCGGGCCGCGTCGCGTCGTCATCGTGCGTCACGCCGAGACGGTGGACAACGCAGCGCGGGTCTGGCAGGGCCACAAGGACACCGAGCTGTCCGACCGCGGGCGCGAGCAGGTGCAGGCCGCGGCGCCGCACCTCGCTGCCTACGCGCCGGCGCTCATCGTCTCGAGCGACCTGCGGCGCGCGGCCTCGACCGCCGATGCCATCGCCGGACTGACAGGTCGGGAGGTGCGCCTCGACGCGCGTCTGCGGGAGGTCCACGTGGGGGAGTGGGAGGGCCTGCACGCCGACGAGGTGCGCGCGCGCTATCCCGACGTCATCGCGGCCCTGGACCGCGGTGAGGACGCCCCCCGAGGGGTGACCGGGGAGACCCGGGCGGACGTGGCGCAGCGGGCGGGAGGCGCCCTGCGCGAGATCGCGGACGAGCTGAAGTCGGGCGAGACCGCCATCGTCGTGGCGCACGGGGTCTCGGCCCGGGTCGCGGCGAGCGAGCTCGTGGGGCTCGACCAGGACACGTCGGATGCGGTGTTCCGCGGGCTCGACAACTGCCACTGGATCGAGCTCGTCGAGGCCGGGAAGAGCTTCTCCGAGATCACCAGGTGGCGCATCAGCGGCTGGAACCTCGGCCCCTGGAACGTCTGATCCGGCAGGCCGTCCCGGATTTTGGCGGACGGCCGCGGACCCGCTATGGTTACGCAGTCGCTTCGACGAGGTGACACCCGCAAGGGGCTGTGGCGCAGCTGGTAGCGCACCTGCATGGCATGCAGGGGGTCAGGGGTTCGAGTCCCCTCAGCTCCACCAGAGAGAAGGACCGGACGCGTTCGCCGTCCGGTCCTTCTTCGTTTGCCGCTTCGGTTCCCGGGGTGTGAGGTCTGGCTGCTCCCGATCAGACGACGGTGCGGTTCGGGGTCGGTCGGGAGCTCGCCGTGGGCCCGGCGCCCTGACAAGCCAGCAGCCGGCGGTAGGCGCTCTCGTAGCCGGTCGTCATGGCATCGAGGCTGAAGCGGCTGCTCGCGTGGCGGCGGCAGTCGGCGGGGTCCAGGGTGGCGACGGCCGAGATGGCCGCTGCGAGCTCCTCGGGCCGCTCGACGACGAAACCCGTGCGACCGTGCGCGACCACCTCGGGCGCGGCGCCGCGGGCCAGGGCCACGACCGGCGTCCCGCAGGCCATCGCCTCGACCATGACCAGTCCGAACGGCTCCTCCCACCGGATCGGGAAGACGAGGCAGCGGGCGCCGGCCAGCAGGCGCCGTTTCACGGCCGGGTCGGCAACCCCCACCTCGACGGCGTCGGGCCCGAGGAGCGGCGCCACCTGCCCGGCGTAGTACTCGTGCTCGATCCTCTCGGTGCACTTGCCGGCGAGGATGATGCGGACCCCGGCCCGCCGCGCGGCCTCGATCGCGAGGTGCGGGGCCTTCTGCGGGTGGAAACGACCGAGGAAGAGGACGTAGTCGTCCTTGTCGGCGCGGTAGGGGAAGCTGTCCACGTCGATGCCGTTGTGGACCGTCCCCACCCAGTTCAGGTCCGGGGCCCGCGCTCGTTGTGCCTCGCTCACGGCCACCAGGCTGACCGTGCTCCCCAACGGCCGGTAGATCTCGGAGAGCTCGTCCATCGCGCCGTGAACGGTCACGACGGTGGGCGAGCGACGTGCGGCCGCCGTGAGGGGCCCGGCGAGGGTGTGGTCGTGGACGAGGTCGACGGTGTGCGCCCGCAGCAGGCCCTCGACCCTGGCCGCGTGCACGACCTCCGGCAGCGCCAGCGCCAGCTGCTCCGCCGGCGGGAGCTCCCACGTGCGCACGAACTCCTGCGCGGCTGTCCCGCGTGTGCCGGCGGCGAAGAGCGTGACGTGGTGTCCACGCGCGACGAGTCGGTCGACCAACCCCGCGACGACGGACTCGACGCCGCCGTAACCCTGCGGGGGCACCGTGTAGTAGGGCGGCGCCACCATGGCGATGCGCAGCGGTCGCGGTCGCAGGACGACGCGTGGCGATGCGGTGGACGTCGATGTCGTCGACACTGTGCACCACCCACAAGGTCCGTGACGGCCCCACACCGTCCTGCCGGGGAACTCACCCTCACGGTACTCGGCAAACGAGGTGGTGGAAGGCGGATGGCGACCTGCCTCACCGGACCGGCCTGACTCGACCTCTCGCTCCACCGTCACTGGACGCTCAGGGCGCTCGTCAGGCCGGTGACGTGCCATCCCGACGTGTCGACGGCGACGCCGACCATGTCCCTGCCGATGTGCAGCTGCTCGACCGAGAGCGGTAGCAGCTGCTCGGGCACGTGTGGGTCGAGCCCCAGGAGCCCGCGCGGCAGGTCCACTTCCAGGCCGCAGAGGGTCCGGACGAGCAGTAGGGGGGCAGCCGCGGCCCAGGCCTGCGGCGAACACGATGTCGGGTAGGGGACGGGGTGGGCGAACTCGTCCCGGTCGAACCCGCAGTAGAGCTCGGGGAGGCGGTCGCCGAAGCCCTCCGCCGCATCGAGCAGGGCGAGGATCACTCGGTTGGCCTCGGCCGCGAAGCCGTAGCGGCGCAGGCCGGCAGCGATGATGGCGTTGTCGTGCGGCCACACCGAGCCGTTGTGGTAGCTCATCGGGTTGTAGGCGCCGGCGGACGTGGACAGGGTCCGGATCCCGAAGCCGGTGAACATCTCGGGTGACATCAGTGCTGCTGCCACCGCCGGCGCGTGCTCCTCCTCGATGATGCCGGTCCACAGGCAGTGCCCCATGTTGGAGGCGAGGGCGTCGACCGGCCGCTTGTCGGCATCGAGAGCGAGCGCGTAGTAGCCGCGGTCCGGCAACCAGAACTGTTCGTTGAAACGGCGCTTGAGCGTCGCGGCCTGCTCTTCGAGCCGCCGGGCGCGGTCGTCGTCGTGTGCGACCCGAGACAGCCGCGCCCCCGCGAGCAGCGCGGCATAGACATAGCCCTGGACCTCGGCAAGCGCCAGCGGAGCCCCGGCCAGGGCGCCCGAGGCATACGTGATGCCGTCGAAGGAGTCCTTCCAGCCCTGGTTGACCAGACCGCGGTCGGTGGCCCGCTCGTACTCGACGAAACCGTCCCCGTCGGCGTCGCCGTAGTCCTCGATCCAGTCCAGCGCCCGTCGGACGTGTGGCATCAGCCGGGCCATCTCCGGCGTCGTGCCACCCCATCGGTGGAGCTCGCCGGCGAGCATGACGAACAGCGGGGTGGCATCGACGCTGCCGTAGTAGACGGTCTCCTCGCCCGCGTCCGCGTCGTCCAGCAACCCGGAGCGGATCTCGTGGAGGATCCGGCCCGGCTGTCCCTCGGTGCGGGGTTCGACCACCCGTCCCTGGGTCTCCGCGAGCGTCTCGAGCGTGCCCCGGGCCACTCGCGCGTCCAGGGGGAGCAGCATCCAGCTGGTCAACAGGGCGTCGCGCCCGAAGATCGTCATGAACCATGGCGCGCCCGCAGCCAGGACGATGCGTCTCGGGTGCCGCGAGTCGGTGATGCGCAGGCCGGACAGGTCCTCCGTGCTGTTGCGGACGAGCCGGTGGAGGCGGGGGTCGGCGGAGGAGACGACGGGGCTGCGCTCGCGCCACCGTCGGTGTTCTCTCTCCGGGTGGCTCTCGCGACGAGACACCCCTGGGAGGTACGGCGACCGGAGCGGAACCTCCCGGAAGACGGGCACGACCTGCAGGGTGAACTCCGTGGTGGCTCGGGCCGGGACGGTGAGGTGCCAGATCAGGCCGTGCCGGAACACCTGGTACTCACCGGTTGCGCTGATCTCGACCGCCCGGGAGTCCGCCCGGTCGATGCGTTGACGAAGGGTGGTGTCGTCCGTCGTGACCTCGATGGCGTCCGCCCGCTTGACGAGACGGCCCTCCTTGACGTCGAAGAGGCCCGCGAAGTCGGTGCTCGCCGTGAGTGTCAGCGTCACGGTCACGGCCCCGGCACTGAGGTTTTCGAGCGTGACATCCTCGACCATCCCGTTGCCGACATAGCGGCGTCTGACGACGAGAAGGGTGCTGTCGGCGAGCCCGGGGCGCGGCCGACGGCGCGTGACGAAGGTCGCGGCATGTGGCCCGGTGTGTTCCACGGTCAGCGACTCGAGCGGTTCGCCGTCGACGCGCAGCTCGAGGTGGTCCAGGAAGCGGGTGTCCTTGACCACCAGCCCATGCCCTCCGGCCGCACCGATGTCACCGGATGGTTCCGAGACGCAGAAGGACCGTCCCTCGACGAGGGACACCGTCGACATGCTGGGCGTGGTCGGGGGCCCGCCCGTGAAGGCCCAACCCTCTGTCATGGGATGCCAGCCCACGCCCGATCGACCCCGCTGTCAAGCCTCCTCGTCAGCGAGGCCGCACGGTGACGACGAAGACCGAGTCCGTCCGCCAGTCGGCGACCCCGGCCGACTCGGGACTTCGTCCCAGACGCCGGGTCCGGGTGCCGCCCAGGGCCCGCTCGAGGTTGGACCTCGGGCTCGGGGCCATGTCGGCGCCTCTCGTGGTCCCGGCGGCCGGGACCTCGCTCACGTCGAGCTCCTCCTGCTCGAGCGTGCGCGGGTCGAACTCGAGCGTGCTGGTGACGACCATGAGCTGGTCCCGCAGCGACGCGGTCCCGGCTTCCCACAGGGCGTCCGACACCTGGCCGACCAGGTCGACGCTCGTCGACTCACCCGGTCCCAGCGCAACCGACCCCGCCGGGAACGCGTCGGTGAAGATGCCGTACGTCTCCGTGAGGTCGAGCAGCGCGGCCCACAGGGGGGCGGCGGTGGTGTTCGTGAGGCGGACGGTGAAGCGAGGGGCGTCGCTCCCGGCATACGCGATGGTCAGGGTGCCGCCGGCGCCCACCGCGCCCGTCCCCGCGTCCACCTCGACGCGGACGGCGTCGGCGCCCAGGGCCGTCGTCGCGTTGGTCAGCGCCGAGAGGCGCAGCCAGCGGGCGACGCGCTCGAGCGCGAGGACGGTCCGCTCCTCGCGTCCCTCGCCCTCGACGACGGGAACGAGGGGGCGCGTGACGCCGGGACGAGTGATGACGAAGCCTTCCGAGGTGGCCTCGACGAGCAGGTCCGCCACGGTGGTGCCGCCGCTGACGGTGCCGTCGCGGCCGACATCGACGAGGTCGACGAGCGTCTCGTCGGCGTGGTCGGCGGCGCGGCGCAGGGCCGCCGTGCCGACAGCGTCGCCGACGACCCCCACGAGGAGTGGATCGAGCGGGATCGAGGTGACGACGGCGCGGTAGATGAAGGACTCGTCGAGCTCGGGCGTCAGGCGCACCAGGCTGCGGTCGGGCAGGACCTTGGTCACCGACGCAGTCGCGAGGGGCGAGCCCGACGTCTCGCCCGTCAACGGGTAGACGGCGAGCTCGGTCGTGTCGTCACCGCGGGGCTCGGGCACGCCGTGCACGGCGCCGGAGTCGATGGACCACCCGTCTGGCAGCCGGCTCAGGGTGAGCGGGCGGGGCGTGGCCTGGATCGCGCCCCCGAGGAAGGGCCGGTCGAGCTCGGTCGCGTCGGTCGTCTCGAGCTGCGGGTGCTGGTCCGTGACCCGGCCCGTCACGTCGGCGGTGACGAGGCGCAGCACGTCGCGGTAGGTGGGCCGCCCGTCGAAGCCGAGCAGGGCGGCGTCGAGCGCCGCGGACAGGGCACCGTGGCGGCGCCCCCCGGCGGTGACCTCCTTGGCCTTCTCCGACGACCTGCAGGCCGCCAGCAGCACGTGATGACCCGCGGGAGTCCAGCGCCCGGTGCCGCGGACGGCGGTGGTCGGGCCGTCGAGCGCCACGAAGGTGGCTGCGGGGCGCGACCGGGGGTCGGGGGGTGCGAGCCGCACGACCTCGTCCGCGTTGCGGGTGCCGTCGCCGGAGTGGCAGCAGTCGAGCACGACGAGCGTGTGGCACCCGGACGCCGAGATGCCGTGGAGCAGGCCCGCGAGCTCCTTGTCGGCGAGGTCCCAGCTGCCCGGGGATCGGCTGTCGACGCACACCAGCGTCTCGTTGCGCCGGTCCGGCTCGATGGACCAGAGCTCCTCGGGCGTCGCCTGCTGCGAGCCGTGGCCGCTGAAGTAGAAGACGGCGACGTCCTGCGCAGTGGCGCGTCCGAGGTGGTCGCTCAGCTGCGTCGTCACGGCGGACCTCGTCGCCTCGCCGTCCGCCAGCGCCACGAGGTCGAGGGCGTCCGCGCCGACGCGCTCACGCAGGACCTCGGCGAAGCCGGTGACGTCGTTGACACACCCGGACAACGCAGGGATCGGAGGCGGATAGGCGTCGATCCCGACGAGGAGGGCGTAGAGCCGGCCGGCCATGGTCACCCGGAGTCGCCGAGGGCGACGCTCTGCCACCGGGCGGGCAGGTTCTGGTTGGCGCCCGAGCGCTGGGGGTTGCTGCTGAGCATCGTGCGCAGGGCCCAGCTCGCTCCGGGGCCGGTGGCGTCGCTGAGGTTGACGTTCATCGCGAGCACGTCGCCGCGCTGGGGAGCCACGCTCCGGCCCACCTCGGTCCAGGGGATCCTGGCCTCGAGCTCGTAGCCGTCGTCCCGCGACCGGGCCACGACGGAGATCGCGGGCCTCTCGGTGCCGGTCGCGAAGACGACCCTGCCCTGCGCGCTGGTGCCCACGGTGTTGACGTCGGCCGCCGCGCGCCGGTCGGTGTCGTCCCGCACCGCGAGGATCACGTGGAAGTCCTGTCCCGGCCGCAACGGCGCGGTGCGAGCCAGCGTCCGGGCGTCGGGGCCGATCTCGAAGGAGACGGCGTCCCCGTTCCACCACTGCGGCGCGGGTCCCTGGGTCGGCGTGACGACCGGGTCCACGACGACGGCGTGCAGGTACAACGCGTCGGCGTCCCACAGCGCCTGCCACGTGGCGGTGAGTCCCGGTCGGCGTTGCGCCGCGCCGAACACCGCCGCATCCGTGTCGTTCTCGGGGACCGACCGCCAGTCGTCGAAGGACCCGTCGATCGTGGGGGCGACCGGTGCGCAGCCGATCGTGACGTCGGTCGCCGCCGGCGTGGTCGCGCTCGTCCCGCAGGCCGCAGCCACGAGGGGCCCGGCCTTCTGGAGCAGGGAGGGCAGGACCCGCCAGGCGAACCATCCGCCGGCGAGGACGGCCACGAGCAGACCGGCCCGGACCCACGTCGCGACGCGCTTCCCCGCCTTGCTGCCACCCCGCCCCTCGGGTGGCGCAGGACGGGGCCGGGTCTGCGCCTCGCTGGTGGACGGCTCGTCCGTCACCACGGGTTCGTCGTGCACCACGTCCTGCACCACCGGCCGGTCCACGCGGCCATCGTCGGGCCCGGCCGGCACGACCGGCTCGACCGGCTCGACCGGCTCGAGCGGCACAGGCAGCCCGGCCTGAGCAGCCGGCCGTACGCGTTCGAGCAGCTGCGTGACGTCGCGGTAGTCGGGGTGCTCGGCCGCGATCTGCTCGAGCAGCGGCAGGGCGGTCGCCGGGGCGCTCGCCGTCATCGCCCCGTTCGCGGCGTCGTAGAGGGACTCGAGCCGGCTCTCGGGACGCTCGACCGGCTCGGTGGCGCTCGTCGTGAACGAGAACGGCTGGTCGGCGCCTGACCGGAGCAGCACCGCGGTGCCCCACTCCGACGCCTCGTCGGACACCGCCATCGACTTGCGCACCTCGCAGATGGCGGCATCGATCCCGAGCCCGCGCGTCAGGAAGTAGTAGAACTCGTGGCTGAAGACGAGCGCGGCCCGGTCGGAGATCTCCGTCTGCATCGCGACCACCGCCGGCAGGCCCTGGCGCACGAGCGCCTGGGCGACCCCGGAGAACGCGTCGCGTCCGGAGGTCCGCGCCCCCTCGCAGGCGTTGAGGACGGCGAGCTGCATCGTCCGGGCGTCGTGGAGCAGGGTGCCGAGGCGGGCGCCCGAGACGCGGTGTGCCGTGCCGTCGTCGCGCTCGAGCACGAGCACGCCCTCCTGCGCCTGCTGGTCGAAGCCGCCGTGGCCGATGAAGTGGAACACGTGGAAGTCGTCGAGCAGGGCGCGCTGCAGCCCCGTCAGGGTGGCGTCCTCGAGGACCGTGATCGTCAGACGGCCGCTCGTGACGAGGTCGCCGGTCGTCGCCACGAGCAGCTGGCGCTCGCGCTCGACCGCCAGCTCGGGCATGTCGCTCGGGCTCGAGATCATGACGAGGACCCGCAGCGGCGCCTCCACCTGGACGACCGGGGGCCGCTCGAGCGAGTCGAGCAGGCGCACGACGGGCGTCTCCTGGGAGAGGGTGAGGAAGCGGCCGAGGGTCGAGTCGTAGAGGTACTCCCACGGGACCGGGTCGAGATCGGGCACGGCGTCGAGTCGCAGCCGCAGCCGCAGGTCCCGCCCACCGGCCTGGGCCGCGGTCAGGCTCGCCCGGAAGGTCTTGCCCACCTCGCCGGAGAGCAGTGCGTCCCCGAGCCGCCGCCCGTACTCCTTGACGTCGACGACGCGCGCCTCCGCCGGGACGAGCCGCCTCGAGGAGACGCGTGGCGGCCCCACGGCGATCATGAACTGGGCGAGGTCGGTGGCCGAGAACGGGAGGGTGAACGGTGCCGACGCGTCGCCAGCGGGCGACGCGAGCACGTGTGCGGCATACCCCTGACCCTCGGGGGTCACGGCGACGTCGAAGTCGAGATAGTCACGGCTCATGGCGATCCTCTGTTCGCAGGAGCGCGCCTGCACTCGACAGTACGCCGGGCCGTGCCCTTGATACACCGTTTCGACCGGGACGTGCCCAGCTGCACCGGGTAGCCTTGGAGGTGAGCGCGCGAGCCGTGCTCGCGGACGAGGGAGCCGTACCCGCCCTGCGACAAGACGGCCAGATCGGAATCGCCGTGCACTGGCTCGTGCTCGTCCTCTCCGGCGCGCTGGAGGCCGTCTGGGCCACCGCGCTCGCCGCGTCCGACGGCTTCCGCCGCCCCCGGCCGACCGCCCTCTTCGCCGTCTCGCTCGTGCTCAGCATGGTCGGCCTCGCGTGGGCGATGACCGCTCTGCCCGCCGGCACCGCGTATGCCGTGTGGGTCGGGATCGGTGCCGTCGGCACCGTCCTGCTCGCGGTCGCGCGCCGCGAGGAGCGGCTCGGTGCCGGACGGGCCGCACTGCTGCTCGTCCTGGTCGCGTGCGTCGCCGGGCTCAAGGTGGTGGCGTGATGCCGTGGGTCGTCCTGCTCGTCAGCGCCGTCCTGGAAGCGGTCTGGGCGTCGGCGCTCGCCGCGTCGGAGGGCCTCTCGCGTCCTGTCCCGGCCGTCGTCTTCCTCGTCGCCGGCACGCTCAGCATGGTCGGCCTCGCGCGGGCCGTGCGCACCATCCCCATCGGGACGGCGTATGCCGTGTGGACGGGTCTTGGAGCGGCGCTCACGGTGACGTGGGCCATGACGACCGGCGGGGAGGACTTCTCCGCGGTCAAGGTCGCCCTGCTCGTGGGCATCGTCGCCGCGGTCGTCGGGCTCAAGATCATCGGGCACGAGCCTTCTCGGTCGGTCGGATCCACGGACGGGCCGGCGCGGCAGCGCTAGGGTCGCGCCCATGGGTACCCCGTGGCTGGAGCTGCTGGGCTGGGTCGGCTCCGCGATCCTCGTATGGTCGCTGCTGCAGACGCGGCTGCGCCGGCTCCGGGTCATCAACCTCGTGGGCTGCGTCGTGCTCATCGTCTACAACACGCTCAACCACGTCTGGCCGATGGTCGGCCTCAACGTCGTCCTCGCCGGCATCAACGTCTTCTACCTCGCGCGGATGTCCCGGGAGAAGCACGACGCCGAGGTCTACGAGGTGCTCGAGGTCGCCGGTGACGACACCTACCTGCGCCACGTGCTTCGGGTCCACGAGGGCGACATCCGGCGCTACAACCCGCAGTTCGTGCACGACCCCTTCGCGGGCGACCCGTCCTACCTCGTGCTCCGCGGGGACGAGACGGTCGGGGTCGTGCTCATGCGCGACGCGGGGGAGGGCACGGCGCAGCTGCTGCTGGACTGGGTGACGCCGCGGCACCGCGACCTCACACCGGGCGAGTTCGTCTTCGGGCCCGAGGGGCCGTTCCGTCGGCGCGGGTTCCGACGGGTGCTGACGCCGCCGGACATGCTCGAGCCGTACTACGAGAACCTCGGGTTCCGCCGGGACGGCGACGCGTACGTCCTGTGACGCACCCGCCGGACCGGACGGCATACGCCTCGCGGCCGAGGGTGATCTCCCGCACCCTTTCGGTCCGCACGCCGGCGGCCGACCTACGCTGGAGGTAGGGAGCCGTGTGGGTCCCGCCACACGGCGGCCCACGAAGGAGCGGTGAAGATCATGACCGCGAACCAGCTTCCGGTCGAACCCCACGCTGACGTGCCCGACCCGACGGTCGACCGCGTCGTCCCCGAGGTCGATCTCCGCGGCAGAGCCCTCCGCCGGCTCAAGAAGAAGGCCGACTTCCGCGTCCACCTGCTCATCTACCTGCTCGTGAACGGCATGTTCGTCCTGATCTGGGCCATGACGGGAGCGGGCTTCTTCTGGCCCGCCTGGGTGATCGCCGGCTGGGGCATCGGCCTCGTGGCGAACGCCGTGGATGCCTACGCCGTCGACGCTCCCTCCGAGGAGCAGATCGAGAGCGAGATGGACCGGCTGCGGCGTCGGTGACCCGACGTCATGGCTGCTGGGAGACGTCCTGCCGTGCCGGAGGTGTTGTCTGCACGCCGTCCGAGGGGGTGGCCGGGCCGGTCGGCTCGGCGCGGCCCGCGAGCGCGATGCACCCGCCCAGGGTCACGGCGAACGCCACGCCCGCCGCCGGCGCATGCCCCGACACGACGTGGTCGCCGAGCGCCACCAGGCCGATGACTGCGGGGACTACCGTCTCGGTCGCGAAGGTCAGGGCCGCCACGGTCGTCACGCGGCCGCGGCTCAGGGCGAGCCCGTAGGCCACCGTCGCCAGCGCGGCGTGCACGACGAGTGCCCAGGCGGTGCCGTCCGTGGCGAGCGCCCACACGGGAGAGGGGACCTCGAGCAGTCGGGCCGCGACCCCGACCCCGCCGAACCCGAGCCCCGCGGCGATGCTGAGCACGACGGCCCCGCGGCCCCTGTCCCGGTCGACGGCGCCGATCACGAGCAGGGCCCCGACGAGCGCGGCCGCCGCGAGCAACCACCACGGCGCGGACGGCCCGGGGCGCACGGCCGGGCCCTCCGCGGCCGTCAGGGCGAGGCCGGTGAGTCCGGCCCCGATGGCGACCAGCGCGACGACCTCGGTCGCCCCGAGGCGGACGTGGAGCACGAGCACGGACAGCACGGCGGTGACGGCGACCGAGGCCGCGACCGCGGACTCGACGAGGAAGAGGGGCAGCGTGCGCAAGGCGGCCACGGACGCGAGGAAGCCGAGTCCGTCGAGGGCGAGGCCGGCGGCATACGGCCACCCGGCCCGCACGCGTGCGAACAGCCGGGTGCCGACAGGCAGGGCGCCGGCGCGGCGTACGCCCACGGCCTGGAGCACGGTGGCGGCGCCGTAGGCGAGCGCCGCGAGGAGGGCGCCGAGAAGTCCGGGCGTCACGCGGACATCGTGGCAACCGCGGCTGGGAGGGGGCTGCGGGTCAGAGGATCCGCTGGCACTTGCTCATGAAACGATCGGGATCGACCACCGCACGGTGGATCTCGCCCTTGGCGATCTCCTCGCCCTCGGAGTCCTTGACGGTGACGTGGCACACGAGGCGACGTCCGTCGTTGATCGGCTCGGCGCACAGGACGGTGATCTCGGCGCCGACGGCGCTGCCCCTGACGTGCTCGAGCTTCACCGTCGTGCCGACGGTCGTGTGGTCGGCGTCGATGGTCTGCTTGCAGACCTGGAACGCGGCGTTCTCGCACCACGTGATGAGGCGGGGTGTCGCGAGGACGTCGAGGTCACCGCTGCCGACCCGAGCGGATGTGTCGTCGGCGGTGACCGTGTGCTGGAACTTGCGCATGGGCATTGGACGAGTCTGGCAGAGAACCGGACGTTCGCCGATTCGTCTCGGCTGGTGGTGGGGGCCCCGCAGCGTGTCTGCACCGCGAACCTGAGTCGTTGCTGGGAATCTGGGCCGTGACCACCCACCTGTGGGTCATCAGCGTGGCGCTCGGCGTGACGGCGCTCATCAACTGGCGATCCGTCCTGCGCGGCGACCACTTCGTCGAGCGGCTGACCAAGCCGCTCGTCGTGCTGCTCCTCATGGGGCTCGCCTGGTCGCTCCACTGGGAGGGGCGCGTACCGGGCTCCCCGCCGCTGCTGCCGGTGGTCGTGGCCCTCGCGTTCTGCCTGGTCGGGGACGTCGCGCTGGTGCGGGCGACCGAGACCCGCTTCCTCGTCGGGCTCGCCGCCTTCCTCGCCGCACACGTCGCGTACATCTGGGCGATCCTCGAGACGCCGGGGGTCGAGGGCTTCGCGTGGCCGCTGCTGGTGGCCGTGCCGGCCCTCGTGCTGCTGCACGCGAAGGTCGGGCGCGACATCGTGCGCCACGCGGGTGCGCAGCGCGTCCCGGTCTTCGTCTACCAGCTCGTGCTGAGTGCGCTCGTGCTCGTCGCGGCGTGGAAGGGGGACTGGCTGCTGCTGCTCGGATGTGCGGTCTTCGTGGTCTCGGACGCGGTGCTCGGCCACGACCGCTTCGTCCACGAGCGGCGCTGGGCCCCGCTGACGGTCATCGTGACCTACCACGTCGCACAAGCCCTCATCGTCGTCGCCCTCTTCCGCTGACGGTCGAGTGAGGGCGGGACCCACCGCTCGTGCGACTGAGTCGGGACAGGGGAGGGCGCGCCCGATCGGGTCCGGACCGGGCCCTGCGCTAACCTTGGGCGCATGGCTGGACTGCTGCTCCTTCCGCAGCCGCGTTGACCAAGGTCGGGACTCCCGACATCAACGCGGCTTCCCCTCCTGTGCGAGGGGTTTTTCTTTGCCCAGACGAGCAGCGACGAGAGAGACGACATGAGCGAGCAGACGAACGACACCCCGTTCCGCTACACCGCGGCGATGGCGCAGCAGATCGAGACCTCCTGGCAGGACCGGTGGGAGGAGGACGGCACGTTCAACGCCCCCAACCCGGCCGGGCCGTGGGCCGAGCCCGAGAAGGTGGCCGCTCGCGGTGAGAAGCTCATCGTCCTCGACATGTTCCCGTACCCCTCCGGCGTCGGCCTGCACGTCGGCCACCCGCTCGGCTACATCGCGACCGACGTCTACAGCCGCTTCCACCGGATGCTCGGCAAGAACGTCCTGCACGCCCTGGGCTACGACGCCTTCGGCCTGCCCGCGGAGCAGTTCGCCGTCCAGACCGGGCAGCACCCTCGGAAGACCACCGAGGAGAACATGACGAACATGAAGCGCCAGCTGCGCCGCCTCGGGCTGGGCTTCGACAACCGCCGCACGTTCGCGACGATCGACGACGACTACTACCGCTGGACGCAGTGGATCTTCCTGCAGATCTGGGACGCGTGGTACGACACCGAGGCCGTGCGCGAGGACGGTGGCCGCGGCAAGGCGCGCCCGATCAGCGAGCTCGTCGAGGAGTTCGAGTCCGGCCGCCGAGCCGTCCTCGACGCCGACGGCCGGGGGTGGGCCGACCTGTCCGCCACCGAGCGCGCCACGGTCATCGAGGGCCACCGCCTGGCCTACACGTCCGAGGCGCCGGTCAACTGGTGCCCGGGCCTCGGCACCGTGCTCTCCAACGAGGAGGTCACCAACGAGGGCCGTTCGGAGCGCGGCAACTTCCCGGTCTTCCGTCGCAACCTCAGCCAGTGGAAGATGCGCATCACGGCGTATGCCGACCGCCTGGCCGACGACCTCGACGGCGTCGACTGGCCCGAGAAGGTCAAGCTCATGCAGCGCAACTGGATCGGCCGGTCCAAGGGCGCGCGGGTCACCTTCCCCGTCATCACCGGCACGGGCGAACAGGACGGCATCGACGTCTTCACCACGCGCCCCGACACCATCTTCGGCGCGACGTTCATGGTCATCGCGCCCGAGCACCCGCTCGTGGATTCACTGGTGCCGCAAGGCAACTGGCCCGACGGGACCAAGGACGCCTGGAAGGGGTCGGACGCCGACGCGAGCGCGACCCCGAAGGAGTCCGTGGCGGCATACCAGCTCGCGGCGTCACGCAAGGGTGATGTCGAGCGACAGACCGAGGGCAAGGACAAGACCGGCGTCTTCACCGGCTCGTGGGCGACGAATCCCCTGACGGGAGAGCGGATCCCGGTCTTCGTCGCCGACTACGTGCTGATGGGATACGGCACCGGCGCCATCATGGCGGTCCCCGGTCAGGACACGCGCGACTGGGAGTTCGCCGAGAAGTTCGACATCCCGATCGTCCGCACCGTCCAGCCGGCCGAGGGCCACCCGGACGACGAGCCGTTCCTCGGCGACGGCGTCGCGATCAACAGTGCCAACGAGCGCATCTCGCTCGACGGGCTGCACGTCGCCGAGGCGAAGGCGCGCATCATCGAGTTCCTCGAGGACGAGGGGCTCGGCGAGGGGACCATCAGCTACCGCATCCGCGACTGGCTCTTCAGCCGCCAGCGCTACTGGGGCGAGCCGTTCCCCATCATGTTCGACGAGGACGGGGTGGCGTATGCCGTCCCCGACGACGAGCTGCCGCTGACCCTCCCCGACGTGCCGGACTACAGCCCCAAGACGTTCGACCCGGACGACGCCCAGAGCAGCCCCGAGCCGCCGCTGTCGCGCGTGCCTGAGTGGGTCGAGGTCGAGAAGGACCTCGGCGACGGCCGCGGACTGCGGAAGTTCCGCCGCGAGACGAACACGATGCCCAACTGGGCCGGCTCGTGCTGGTACTACCTGCGCTACCTCGACCCGGCGAACCACGACGCCTTCGTGGACCCGGCCAACGAGGCCTACTGGCTGGGCCGTCACGACACCCCGGTCGCGGGCGCCCCCGCCGGCACGCGCGACCCGGGCGGCGTCGACCTCTACGTCGGCGGCGTCGAGCACGCGGTCCTGCACCTGCTCTACGCCCGCTTCTGGCACAAGGTCCTCTTCGACCTCGGCCACGTCACGAGCGAGGAGCCGTTCCGGAAGTACTTCTCGCAGGGCTACATCCAGGCCTACGCCTACACCGACAGCCGCGGTCAGTACGTCACCGCGTCCGAGGTGGAGGAGCACCCCGGCGGTCATGGCGAGGAGCCGACGTTCACGTGGCAGGGGCAGCCCGTCAACCGTGAGTACGGCAAGATCGGCAAGTCGCTGAAGAACTCCGTCAGCCCCGACGAGATGTACGACGCCTACGGCGCCGACACCTTCCGCGTCTACGAGATGTCGATGGGGCCGCTCGAACTGTCCAAGCCGTGGGAGATCCGCGCGGTCGTCGGCAGCCAGCGCTTCCTGCAACGCCTGTGGCGCAACGTGATCGACGAGGCGACCGGTGAGGTGCGCGTCGTCGACGCGGCCCTCGACCAGGCGCTGACGACGCAGCTGCACCAGACGATCGCCGGGGTCCGCGAGGACTTCGAGGGGCTGCGCTTCAACACCGCGATCGCCAAGCTCATCGAGCTCAACAACGCCGTGACGAAGCTGCACGCACCCCCGCGCGAGGTCGTCGAGGCGATGGTGCTCATGCTGGCGCCCGTGGCCCCGCACATCGCCGAGGAGATGTGGCAGCGGCTCGGTCACGACGACGGGGTGGCGTATGCCGCGTTCCCCGTGAGCGACCCCGCGAAGATCGTGCAGGAGCAGGTCACCTGCGTCATCCAGATCAAGGGCAAGGTCCGCGACCGGGTCGAGGTGAGCCCTGACATCTCCGAGGACGACCTGCGCGAGCTCGCGCTCGGCCGTGACAAGGTCAGGGCGGCGACCGAGGGCGGTGTCCGGACGGTCATCGTCCGGGCGCCGAAGCTCGTCAACGTCGTCCCGGTGTAGTCCCTCAGACGGCCGGCGACGGAAGGAGCGCGACGTGAGCACACGGGTCGTCACCGACTCGACGTCCTACCTGCCGACAGAGGTCGTCGAGCGGCACGGCATCGAGGTCGTCCCGCTCCACGTCGTCGTCGGCGGGCGGGACTTCGTCGAGGGGCGGGACATCTCGGCGGCGCAGGTCGCAGCTGCGCTGCGCGAGTACACCATCGTCACCACGTCGCGGCCCACGCCGCAGGTCTTCGCCGAGACGTACCAGCGTCTGGCCGCCGAGGGCGCGACGTCCATCGTCTCGGTCCACCTGTCGTCCCAGATGTCTGGCACGGTGGAGGCGGCCCGGCTCGCAGCTGCTGAAGCCCCGGTGCCGGTTGAGGTCATCGACAGCGAGACCATCGGTATGGCAATGGGATTCGCGGTGGTGGCTGCGGCCGAGGCAGCCGCCAACGGCGCCGAGGTGCCCGAGGTCCTGGAGGCCGTGCACTCGCGGCTCGGCCCCTCCGGAGTCCTGTTCTACGTCGACACCCTCGAGCACCTGCGCCGAGGCGGACGCATCGGCGCCGCCTCGGCGCTGCTCGGGTCGGCCCTCGCGATCAAGCCGATCCTCGCCGTCCGCGGCGGTCGCATCGTGCCGGTCGAGAAGGTCCGCACGTCGTCGCGGGCGGTCGCGCGCATCGAGGCGATGGTCCTCGACCAGGTCGCGAAGGGAGGCCACGTCGTCGACATCGCGGTCCACCACCTCGACGCACCGGCCCGCGCGGAGCAGATCGCGGGCGAGCTGCACACCCTGGTCCCCGGATCGCCCGAGGTCCTCGTCGTCGAGCTCGGGGCCGTGGTGGGCGCGCACGTGGGTCCCGGCACCGTCGCCATCGCCGTGTCACCGCGTCCCGGCGAGCCGTTGCCCGAGTCGCTGTCACCGGGCGAGGTCACCGGGTCGTGAACGTCGGTACCGCGCTCGCCTGGGCAGGAGGGGTGCTCGCAGCCTTCCTCGTCGGCTCGCTCAACCCGGCGACGATGATCGCCCGGCTGCTCGGCAAGGACCTCGCGTCGTCGGGGTCGGGCAACCCGGGAGCGACCAATGCCGGCCGGGTTCTCGGCCGCAAGTGGGGCGTCGTCGTCGGCGTGCTCGACGTCCTCAAGGGACTCGTCCCGACGCTGGTCGCGGGTCAGCTCTTCGGCGCGCACGCGGCATACGCGGTCGGCATCGCGGCCGTGCTCGGACACATCTGGTCGCCCTTCCTCAAGGGGCGCGGCGGCAAAGGGGTCGCCACGACTCTCGGGGTGATCCTCGGGGTGCACCCGTGGTTCGCCCTCGTCGTCGTCGTGGTCTTCGCCGTCGCGGTGCTGCTCACGCGCTGGGTCGCTGCCGGCTCCATCTTCGGGGCGTTGGCAATGCTCGTCGTCGCGGTCCTCATCTGGACGGGACACGCACCAGGCGACGTGTGGACCGGCTTGTGGCTCACGGCGATCGGGCTGCTCGTGCTCGCCCGGCACCGGAAGAACGTTGTCGGCTGGTGGCGCCAGCGACGCCTGCCGTGAGCCGGGCCCTCGTCCGCGACCGTGCGGACGGCCCGGGGTCCAACCGTGGTTCACCCGGCTGAGCTCAGGGCGGCGAGAGCCCTGCGTGTGGACTCTGCGCGGGGCTCTCCGAGCTCCTCGCGGATCGCGAGGCACAGGGTGAAGCACTCGACCGCCTCGTCGGTGCGAGCCGTGTCGACGAGGAACCGGCCGACGTGGTGCAACGTGTAGTGCTCGAGGACCCGGTCCCCCGAGGCGCGGGCGAGGGCGAGCGCCTCGCGGAAGTGCTCCTCGGCCTCGGCCTCCTCGTCGGCGTAGTGCTCGGCCGTCGCGAGCACGAGCAGGGCCCAGCGGAGGGTCTCGTCGCGGCCGGTCTCCCGGGCGACCCGCGCGGCCGGACCGGCCAGCGTCATCGCCTCGTGCTCCCTCCCGGCGATCGTCAGGGCTTCGGCGAGGTCGACGGCGGCGTCGAGCACGGCGCTGCCTGCGGCATCGCCAGGCGCGGCTTCGACAGCGGACGTCAGGTCTGCCCTCGCGGCGGTCACGGCCGCGTCGTTCTCCTCCGGGTTTCGGGTCAGCCGTCCGAAGTGCCTCTGCCCGACGACGAACCTCGACTCGCTCATGGCTGCACGCTACCGATGGACGAGCCGGTCCCGGGTGGTCGAGAGGGCAGCCCAGAACCGGTGCGGCTCTGATGTCCGGGGGTGGCCGCGCGCATCACCCTCCTGGACGTCCGCCCGCTGCCGCTCCAGCGGCGCCGCCGCCCCGTCCACCGAACCCACCGCCACCGAGGCCGCGTAGGCCGTTCGACTGGTTGGACGGCAGCGCTGCGTTGACGTCGGCGAGCACGACACGGTCGCCGACTGCGAGACCGGTCATCACCTGGGCGAAGCCACTTCCGACGGCGCCGATGGTCACCGCACGTGTCGTGGTCCCGCTGCCGGTGAGGACCTGCGCCTGACCCGTGCCGGACTGCACGCCGGCAAGCGCCGAGACCGGCACACGAACCGCGTCTGGAGCCTGTCCCACCGTGATGGCGACGGATGCAACGGACCCGCTGGCCATCGATCGCGGCGGCGCCGGGACGACGATCGTGGCGGGGTACGTCGGAGTCGTGGCCGTCGACGAGGACGGGAGCAGGCTGACGCTGGAGACCGTGCCGGGGACGGCGGTCACGTCACCGGCAGGGGTGACCTCGGTGGCCAGGCCGGCGTGCACGAGACCCATGTCGGCCAGGGGGACGTTCACCGTCACGTCAGCGGCCCCGGCCCCGACGATGACGATGCCGGTCGAGGTGCTCGCCGTCTGTCCGACGGTGAGGTCGATCCTGCCGACCGTGCCGGCGATGGGTGCCTTGAGGGTCGCGCCCTCGAGGTCGCTCTGGGCCTGGGTCACCGCGTCCTGGTCCTGCAGGATGGCGACTTCGTCGGCGGCGACGCGGGTGGCGGAGCTGCTGCCGCCTCCGGCCGGGCTCCCGGTACCGCCGGTGCTGCGCGTGGCGCTCGTCGCGACGCCGGCGGACGAGCCTGCAGAGGAGGTTGCGCCGCCACTCGAGCCTGCGGACGAGGCTGCGGACGAGGCTGCGGACGAGGCTGCGGACGAGCCCGAGGGATGCGCCGACGAGCTCGACCCGGAGGACGTCACCGTGGCCAGCTGCATGATCACGGTCAACTCGTGGGCGATCTGCGTGGCGAGGCCGGTCAGTGCCGTTTCTGCTGCGTGCTGGGTCCTCGAGGCCGACGCCATCGCGGTGGCGCAGGTGCGCAGCTGGTCGGCGCTCGGTGTCGTGCTGCCGTGGCCGGGAGCCGGGCTCGTGGGCGAGCCGGTCGGGTTCGGCGTGTCCGTCGGGGTGCCAGTGGGCGGCACGGTCGGGGTGCCGGTCGGCGGCACGGTCGGGGTGCCGGTGGGCGGCACGGTCGCGGTGCCGGTGGGCGGCACGGTCGCGGTGCCGGAGGGGACACCGGTGGTGGGGGTTGCTGTCCCGGTGGCTGCGGGCCCGGGCGTCGCCTGCGGGGTGAAGGCGGCGGGGTTGACGCGTGGCGACGACGAGAGGCCCGTCGGGCCCGTCGAGGGACGGTGGTGGCTCGTGCCGGACGACGATGGTGTGCCGAGCACGGGTGCGCACGCCTGCTCCTCGGCCAGCAGGGCCTGCTGCGCCTCGGCGACGGCGCGCTGCATGGCGCTGGTGCTCAGCTTCGGGAGGCTGGACCCACCGGCGGCATGTCCTCCAGCGGTCGGGGCCGACCCGCCCGAGTGACCCGTGCTGGCCGAACCGCCGCCCGTCGAAGCCCCGCCGGTCGAACCCGTGCCGCCGGTGCCGCCCGTCGCTCCGGCGCTGCCGCCTGCGGCCGCGCGGAGTCCCGAGCTGGTCCGGCTGCCGGAGCCGGCACCACCTTGCGAGGCCGAGCCCGAGCTCGACGCGCTGGCCCCAGTGCCCCCGCTGCCAGCACTGGTGGCACTGGTGGCGCTGCTTGTCGACGCCGTCTCGTCGGCGATCAGCGAGGCCTGGTCCTGGGCGAGCGCCGCCCGGGCTGCCAGGAGGCTGGCATGGAGCGCCGTGGGGTCGATGGTGGCGAGCGGCTGCCCGGCCGACACGTGGTCGCCCACCTTGACGCTGATGCCCGTCACGGTGCCGCTGGTCGGGAAGGCCGCGGTGACCTGGTCGACGCGCTGGGCGGTGCCGGTCAGGGTCAGGACCTGGCTGACCGGGCCCCGGCTCACGGCCGCGGTGCGGTAGTCGGCCGATGCGGCCGTGCCGGTGCTCGCCGAGGCGGTGTAGACGCCACCGGCCGCGATCAGCACGGCGAGGAGGCTGCCGCCCGCGACGAGCGGCCCGCGGCCGATGCGAGAACGGTCAGGCATTGCCGGCCCCTGCGGTGCTCGAGGCGCCGCCGGTGCCACCCCCACCGCCGTTGCCAGCACCGCCACCCGCCCCGCGGCCACCGCCGGGACCACGGCCGCCGAAGCCGCTCGCGCAGGCGCCGTTGGTGGCAGCGCTGACGGTGATGGTCCTCGCCGTCATCGCGCCCGTGTCGTCGGTGCGGCCCTGGGCCGTGACACACACGCCCACCTTGACGGCCGAGGCGCTCGTCGCCGTGAGGCGGGTGAAGACCGTCGACGAGGTGTACGTGACCGAGACCGGAGCCGTGGCGGTTGCCCCGGGCTGGACGACCGGCGTGACGGTGAACTGCCCGAAGCGCACGGCCGAGACCGTGCCGACGGCACCGAAGCCGCGGCCACCGGCACCGGTGCCAGCGCTCGGCCTGGGGACCGCCGTGCCGGTGGGCGCGCCCGACGGCCGGGGGCCCGTGCGGCCGGCGAACCCGCCGAACGCGCAGGTGCCCCCCTGCTTGGGAAGCAGCTCGACGGAGGCGGCGGCCACGGAGGTCGACGATCCGCTGCTGCCCTGCGCGCCGCGGCCGCCGCGAGCGGGTCGCACCATGACGCATTCGCCCACCGTGACGGCAGAGGCGGACACGACGACCTGGTCGGTGAACCGGGTCGTGCGCGTCCACGCGACGGCGGTCTGCTGGTTGGCGCCCTGCACCTGTGCCGTCGAGCCCGTGACGGCCGCGACGAGACCCGAGACGCCGGGGGTGCGACCGGTGCCCGTCGAGCCTCCGGTTGCCGCCGTCTGCCCCGAACCGGTCGATGGCGCGGACTGTGCCGAACTGCTGCATCCGGCCAGTCCCAGGGCGGCGGCGGCGGCGATGACGATCACGATGCGCTTCATGCTGGGGTCACTCACTTCTCAGGGCGTCGATGGGGGCGAGACGGGCAGCGCGGTTCGCAGGGTAGACCCCCGCGACAATGCCGATGACGAGGGAGACGACGAGCGCACCGAGCGCCGCCGTGGTGGACAGTGCGACCGGCTGGCCGAGGAACTGGGGGAGCGTGAGGGCGCCGACGGTGCCGAGGCCCACGCCGAGGACCCCTCCGACGAGCCCGAGCAGGCTTGCCTCCGTGAGGAACTGGCGCAGGATGACGCGCGGGGTGGCCCCCAGAGCCTTGCGCAGGCCGATCTCACGGATCCGCTCCGTGACCGACACGAGCATGATGTTCATGACGCCGATCCCACCGACGAGCAGGGAGATCGCCGCGATGCCGCCGAGCAGCACCGTGAGGGTGCGCGCCGTGCTGGTCGCGGTCTGAACGAGCGAGGCCTGGCTGTTGACCTGGAAGTCGGCGGTCGCCGGCGTCACCCCGTGCGCGGTCAGCATCGCGTTCGATGTCTCCTGGTAGGCGGCAGAGAGGTCTTGTTGGCTCGCGGCCTGGAGGTAGATCGAGGAGACCGAGGTGCCGCCCGACGAGAAGTCGTTCGCGAACGTCGTCGCCGGGATGACGACCTGGTCGTCCTGGTCCCCGCCGACCGTCGACCCGGCCGTGTTGAGCTCACCCACGACGGTCAGCTGCACGCCACCGATCGAGAGGAACTGCCCGACGGGAGAGCGGCCGCCGAAGAGCTGCTGGGCGGTCGTCGAGCCGATGACCGCCACCGGGACGACGCCGCTGAGCTCGGCCTGGGTGAAGAACCGACCGGAGTCGGTCGAGCGCGCCCGCACGACAGGCCACTGCGGGGTCGTGCCGACGATGCTCGTCGTCCAGTTCTGGCCGTTGGCCACGACGCTCTGTGACGAGGTCGAGACGGGGGCGACTGCGGCGACGTCGGGAACCACTCGGGTGTCGGAGAGCACCGCCGCGTCGGCCGTGGTGAGGGTCGTCGCCGAACCACGACCACCACGGATGCCGCCCACCTGCGTCGAGCTGCCAGGGGTGACGATGAGCAGGTTGGACCCGAGTGCGTCGATCTGGCTGGCCACCTGAGCCTGGGCGCCCTGCCCGAGCCCGACGGTCAACATGACCGCGGCGATACCGATGAGGATCCCGAGCATCGTCAGCGCCGAGCGCATCCGCCGCGTGCGGATGGCGTCGTATGCCGTGTGCAGCGTCTCGGTCCAGGTCACGACGCCACCCCTGCCGTCACCGCGTGGTCGTCGACGACCTGCCCGTCGAGGATGTGGATGGTGCGTGCAGCCTGGCCGGCCACGTCAGGCTCGTGCGTGATGATCACGACGGTGCGGCCCTGCTCGTGCAGCTCCCGGAAGAGACTGAGCACGTCGGCCGTCGACACGGAGTCGAGGTTGCCGGTGGGCTCGTCGGCCAGGATGAGACTCGGGTTGGTCACCAGGGCCCGCGCCACCGACACCCGCTGCTGCTGGCCGCCGCTCAGCTCGCCGGGACGGTGGTCCACCCGGTCGGCGAGCCCGACCCGTCCGAGGGCCTCGACGGCCCGCGCGCGGCGCTCGGCCCGCGGCACACCGGCATACACGAGCGGCAGCTCGACGTTGCGCCACGCCGACATCGCCGGCAGCAGGTTGAACTGCTGGAAGACGAAGCCGATACGGCGGTTGCGGATGTCGGCCAGCTCGCGCTCCTGCATACCGCTGACGTCCTCTCCCGCGAGGCGGTAGCGGCCGCTCGTGGGCACGTCGAGACAGCCGAGGATGTGCATCAGGGTCGACTTGCCGGAGCCGGACGGGCCCATGACCGCGACGTAGTCGCCCTCGGCGACGGAGAGGGTGACCCCACGCAGCGCGTCGACGCTGAGGGAGCCGCTGCGGTAGGTCTTGCCGACGTCGACGAGGTCGAGGATCGGCGTCGGCCGGCCGCCGGTGTCGAGGGTCTCGTCGGACCCGTCCGCCTCGTCGGCCTCGTCGGCCTCGTCGGTGTCGACGTACATCGGGAGCTCGCTCACGGGTCAGCCGCCGTTCCGGGCCGTGGTGCCGCCGGCCGCACCGCCACCGCCGCCGAAGCCGCCGCCGCCGAAGCCGCCGCCGAACCCGCCACCGCCGAACCCGCCACCGCCGAAGCCGCCGGTGCGCGTGCCGGTGCCTCCCGTGCCCCCCGTGCCCCCCGTGCCCCCGGTGCCGGTGCCTCGTGTGCCGAAGATGCCGGGCAGCACGACCTGAGCGCCGTCGGAGAGGCCGGCCGTGATCTCGGTGCGGGCGCCGAAGATGCGTCCCACTGTCACGGCCGTCGTCACCTGCTGACCGTTCTGCAGCACCGTGACGGTGGTGCGCCCGTTCGAGCTGCTCAGCGCGGCGGTCGGCACGGTGAGCACGTCGTCCATCTGCTTGACGACGATGGAGACGGACGCCGCGGTGCCGGCATACAACCCGGTAGGTGCGCCGGTGACGGCGATGGTGACAGGGAACTGCGACGTGCCGCTCGAGCTCGACGAGGCCACGATGCCGATGGACTCGACGGTGCCGTAGATCGTCGTGCGCGACCCCGTCGGCAGGATCTGGGCCTGCATGCCCTGCTTGAGGCTGGCCAGGTCCGCGTTGCCGACCTGCGTCTGCACGACCCACGCGTTCGTGGAGATGACCGAGACCGCCGCGCTCGAGGAGCCGGACGCCCCGGCCCCGCCGGTGCCGGCGGCCGAGCCTCCGGTGCCCCCGCCGCTCGCGACCCGACCTGCACCCGAAGAGCTCGATCCCGAGGAGACTGACGTGCCCGAGCCGCCGACGGTCGAGCCCACCTTGACGGCGACCGCAGCGACGACCCCGTCGATCGGCGAGGTGAGCCGGGCCTGCGACAGGGCCTGCTGTGCCGCGAGCAGCTTGGCCTGCGCAGAAGCCAGCTGGGCGTCGGCCGCCGCGATCTGGCTGGCCGAGCCGCTCGATCCCGCAGCGGTGACCTGGGCCTGGGCCTGGGTGACGACAGCCTGCGCCAGGGTGACCTGGCCCTGCAGGGCCGACGTGTCGATCGAGGCGAGCACCTCACCCTTGGCGACCTGCTGACCGACGCTCACACCCACGCTGTTGACCGTGCCGGCGGACTGGAACGACAGGTCGGCCTCGGTCGCCGGCTCGAGGGTGCCGCTCGCCGAGACCGTCTGCTGCACGGTGCCACGCGTGACGGTGAGGGTGCGCGCTTGTGGCTGCGCGCTCGCTGAACGGTGGGTGACCGCATAGGCGCCGCCCGCGCCCGCAAGGAGCAGCGCAGCCACGGCTGTGCCGATCAGTCTCCGGCCGCGCCGTCCAGGCCCCCGTCGTGCTCCAGCCATCTGTCACCGTCTCCGTCGTACGTTCCGTTCGCGAGCGTCAGGGGTGACCGTAGGCGTGCAGGCTGGAAGATGTGACGGGAGTTGCTATGAGTCGGCTATGTGTTGTCCGCGAGGCGATCGGCAGACGTTCGGGGGACGCGTCAGAAGACGATCGTGCGGCGGCCCGAGAGGAAGACCCGCGACTCGGCGTGGTCTCGCACCGCCCGCGACAGGACGCGACGCTCGACGTCGCGCCCGATCGCGACGAGGCGCTCGGGGGACTCGGCGTGGGTGACGCGGACGACGTCCTGCTCGATGATGGGGCCCTCGTCGAGGTCGGCTGTGACGTAATGGGCTGACGCCCCGATGAGTTTCACGCCGCGGTCATGCGCCTGGTGGTAGGGCTTGGCGCCCTTGAACCCCGGCAGGAACGAGTGGTGGATGTTGATGGCGCGGCCCTCGAGGGCACGGCACAGGCTGTCGCTGAGGATCTGCATGTAGCGGGCAAGCACGACGAGGCCGACGTCCTCGGTCTCGACGATCCGCAGGAGCTCGGCCTCGGCGTCGGCCTTCGTCTCCTTCGTCACGGGGATGACGGTGAAGGGCAGGCCGTAGTACTCGACGAGACCGCGGCAGTCCTCGTGGTTGCTGACGACGCCGACGATGTCGATCGGCAGGTCACCGGACTTCCACCGGTAGAGCAGGTCCAGCAGGCAGTGGTCGAACTTGCTGACGAGGATGACCGTCCGGCAGTGCTCGTCCTCGGGCCTGGCCGCGAGGTGGTGGTGCGCGATGGCCGGGCTCTCGCGGATGTCTCCGAGGACCTGGTCGACCTCGTGCGGCTCGGCGTCGAAGACGGTGCGCATGAAGAAGAGGTCGGTGTCCTCATCGGAGTACTGCTGGTTCTCGACGATGTTCGCCGAGACCGCCAGCAGCGCCGCGGACACTGCCGCGACGATCCCGGGCCGGTCGTCGCAGGTGAGGGTCATGATGTGCCGAGCCATTGGAGCAGTCTGGACCAGTCGGGCGCGGGGGAGTGCATCGACGCGCGGGCCGTCTCGTGCTGTGGCCGTCCACACCCCTCCGGCCTCGGGCGGGGTTGTCCCCAGCGGGTGCCCGGGCACCGTCTGGCGGGCGCCCGGCTTCCTACCGTCGGGGTATGCCGTTCCGACCTGCCCCGAGACCGCCTGACCTCGAGCGGGTCGCCCGGGTCCTCGGATCCAGCTCGGCGGCGGACCCACCAGGAGAGGCGCGTGCCGACGGTCCAGGTCCGGCGGCGGAGGCAGACGGCGGCTGGGTTCCTCACGCGCCCGGAGGGGGCCGCGTCGCGTCGGCCGTGCGGCGCCTGTCGTCCCGGGCGACCGAGGACGACGAGGTCACGCGACTCGACGCGGACCTGCGCCGAGCCCGCCGACCGGGCCTGCTCACGGTGCCTGACGAGCTGCGCACGGGCCGTCGCGCGATCAGCAGCGCGGCCGTCGTGTCGCTGCTCGCGCTCGTGCTGGCCGTCGGGTGCGTCTTTGTGCTCCGCGTGCTGTGGGCCGAACGGTCGACGTCGGTGCAGGACGTCGCACCCGGATCGTCGCGATCCCTCCAGGTCGTCGGTGGCGCGGCGACCACGGCTGCTGTCCCGGACGGAGTGACGACGGCGACGGGTCGTTCCGGGGCGATCTCCGGCTCGGTTCCCGTCGTGCCGCCAGCAGGCGCGGAGCTGGTCGTGCACGTCGTCGGGCAGGTGGTGCGACCCGGCCTCGTCCGGCTGCGACCAAGAGCTCGGCTGGCCGATGCGATCGCGGCCGCCGGGGGTGCACGGCCGGGGGCGGACCTCGCTGCGCTCAACCTCGCGCGGCTCGTCATCGACGGCGAGCAGATTCGAGTGCCGAGGCCGGGCGAGGCGCCGGCGCCCGGGAGCGGCATGGCTGGGCCCCCGGGTTCCGCTGGTGGCGCCGGGGTGCCGGGATCCTCTTCTGGTTCGGGCGCACCGGTGAGCCTCAACTCCGCCGATGTCGCGGCCCTGGACGCCCTTCCCGGTGTCGGACCGGTTCTCGCGCAACGGATCATCGACTGGCGCACCCAGCACGGCCGCTTCACCTCGGTCGACGAGCTCGGGGAGGTGAGCGGCATCGGCGACAAGCTCCTCGCGCAGCTGCGGCCGAAGGTGACGCTGTGACGGCGCCGCCGTCTCAGTCGCGGAGGGAGCGCGAACAGAGGCCGCGCGGGCCGTCCCTCGTCGTGCTCACCGGTCGGGAGACGGTGCGCCGGGTCCGGCCGCGGTCCCGGCTCAGGATCGACCTCCGCCTGCTCGTGCCCGTGGTGCTCGCCTGGCCGGTCGTGGCGTTCTGGGCCCTGGTCGCGCCGGTCTGGCTCGTGACGGCCGCGGCGCTCGTGGCCTTGGCGGTCGGCGGTCTGACGGGCTTCGCCGGCACTTCCCGGCAGCACCGGCGACCGGGCGTCAGACGGAGCGGGAGAACCACCGGAGCCGCGCGGCGCGCCTCGTCGGCAGGGCATCAGGGTCTGCGTGCAGTGGCCGCGGGATGCGCGGTGCTCGGTCTCCTGCTCGGCGCCGCGGCTGGTCACCGGGCCGTGCGGATGGCCGGCCCGGTCACCGACCTGGCGTCGCAGAGAGCCGTCGTCACCGTCCGCGCCACCGTCGCGGCCGAACCACGTGCCGTGTCGGGTGCGGGACACGCGAACGGGGACGGACCGACGGCGCCGGCGGTCACCGTGGTCCGTCTCGACGTGGCGCAGGTGTCCGGTCGTGGTCTCACGACCACCGTCAGCGCACCGATCCTCGTCATCGGTCGCGGCTCGGACTGGTCGACGTTGAGGTGGCACGACCAGGTCCAGGTGGCGGTGCGGCTCGGCCCGTCCGAGCCCGGCGACGACGTCGTCGCGGTCGCGACGCCGAAGGGTGCGGTGCGCGTCGTCGCGGGACCGGGCGGTGTCTTCGAGGCGGCCGATGCCGTTCGCGAGCGGTTCCGTTCGGCGACCGCCGGCCTCTGGCCCGATGCCCGGGGGCTCGTCCCGGCACTGGTCGTCGGAGACACCTCGCACACCCCGCCCGATCTCACCGCGGTCATGCTCGAGACGGGGCTCAGCCACCTCAGTGCGGTCTCCGGCAGCAACGTGACCTTCGTCCTCGCTGCCGTCCTGTGGCTCTGCGGGAGCATGGGCATCCGGCGCCCGTGGCGGCCACCGGTGGCCGCCGTCGGGCTGCTCGGCTTCGTCGTCCTGGCCCGGCCCGAACCGAGTGTCGTGAGAGCGGCCGTCATGGGCCTCGTCGGCCTGCTCGCGCTCTCGACGTCCCGTCGACGGGCCGGGGTCCCTGCGCTCGCCGCTGCGATCGCGGTGCTGCTCGTGTGGGACCCGTGGCTCTCCCGCTCCTACGGCTTCGCGCTCTCCAGCGTCGCCACTCTCGGACTGCTCGTCCTCGCCCAGCCGTGGGGTCGCGCCGTGGCACGTCGGTTGCCGGGCCCGCTCAAGCCGCTGGGACCGGTGCTCGCCATCCCGGTTGCCGCCCAGGCGGTCTGTGCCCCGCTCGTCGTGCCACTGCAGGGCAGCGTGTCCCTCGTTGCGGTCCTCGCCAACCTCCTCGCGGCGCCGTTCGTGGCCCCGACGACCGTCATCGGTGTCGTGGTCGCGCTCGTGTCGGTCGTCTGGGTCACGGGAGCCGGGTGGCTCGCCTGGGGAGCGGCCCTCCCGGCGCAGGTGATCGCTGCCGTGGCCAGGTGGTCTGCCGGGCTGCCCTTCGGCAGCCTCGACTGGGGAGACTCCGCGGGTGCTGCGGTCCTGCTCGCGGGTCTCACCGCCGCAGTCATCGCCACCGCGCCGTGTGCCTGGCATCGCGGCCGGCACCGACCGACGGTGGCCGTGGCCGTCGTCGTGCTCACGGCGGGGGTCGGCTTGCCGACGGCGCCGATCGCCTGGCCGCCGCCGGGCTGGGCCCTGATCGCCTGCGACGTCGGTCAGGGGGATGGCCTCGTGGCGGACAACGGCAACGGGCACGTCGTCGTCATCGACGCCGGCCCGGACCCCGAGCCGATGCGTGCCTGCCTGGACCGCATCGGCGCGACAGCCGTCGACCTCCTCGTGCTGACGCACTACCACGCCGACCACGTCGGGGGCCTGAGCGCCGTCCTCGAGCGGCCGGTGGCCGAGATCCGGGCGTCGCCGGTGCTCGACCCGCCTGCCGAGGCGACTCGGGTGGCGCGGTTGGCCGCTGCCGCCAAGGTGCCGCTCGGCGAGCTGCGCGCCGGACAACGACTCACCGTGGGGTCGGTCACGGCAGACGTCTGGTGGCCGGCACGTCGCATCGACGCCGGGTCGGTGCCCAACAACGGCTCCGTCGTCCTGACGATGCACCTGCGCGGCACAACCATCCTGCTCGCCGGCGACATCGAGCGCGAAGCCGCGGGACAGGTGCTGCACGAGTCCCAGCTCGACCCGCAACGCTGGGGACACATCGACGTGCTCAAGGTGGCCCATCACGGGTCGAGCAACCGCGACGACCGGATCCTCGACCACATCGACGGGCGGCTCGCGCTGATCAGCGTCGGGGAGGGCAACGACTACGGCCATCCTGCGCCGGCAACGATGAAGTCGTTGCAGGACAGGGGGTTCGAGGTCCATCGCACCGACCTCGAGGGTGACGTCGCGGTCGTCGCCAGCGGGGGGACGGTTCGAGCCGTGTCGAGGTGAGACGCTCCGCCGGCCGAGGGATCAGGCTGGGTTGGTCGGCGCCGTCGGGTCGACCGGCTCGTCCTCGGGACCGGCCGAGGCGCGTTGCACGTCACCGTCGGGGCCGGTGGGTCTGGCGAGCTCGAAGTCCGCGAAGTCGAACCCCGGCGAGACGAGGCAGCTGACCAGGGCGTCAGCGGGTCCCGGCACGGTGCGCTGCCAGACGTGGGCCGGCACGACAGCCTGGGCCACCTCGCCGGCCGGGAGGTCGAGACCCACCACGACGGTCTCCGCGTCGCCGTCAGCCTCCGGGACGGCTCCGTCGCCCCCGAGCTCGAGGGCGACCGAACCGGTGTGGGCGAGCCACACCTCGTCCGAGGACACCCGGTGCCACGCCGAGGACTCACCCGTTGGCAGCAGGAAGTGGATGAGCGTGGCCGTCGCACGGACTCGTCCGTCGGTGAGGGTCACGGTCTCGGGTGAGGCCCACGTCTGGCGGTACCACCCGCCCTCCGGGTGTGGCTGCAGGTCGAGGAGCTCGGCGAGAGGAGGTCGCATGACGCCCATCATCCTCGACCCGCAGCGACGTGCGCTCAGTCCTTCGTCGCCGACGGGCCGGCGGGCTTGGGCGGCCACGGGAAGAAGCCGCTCGTGCGGCGCACGTAGTCGGCGTAGTCCGGACGGCGGTCGCCGATGTCCTTCTCCAAGAGCTTCTTCCCGGTACCGCCGTAGAGGTTCCACACCATCACGGCGGGGGAGAGGATCGTCAGCACGCCGGGCCACGCGCTCGCCGCCACGAGGAAGAGTCCGGTCCACACGCTGGCGTCGCCGAAGTAGTTCGGGTGCCGGGTGTAGCGCCACAGCCCGGTGTCGAGCACCGTGCCCTTGTTGGCACGGTCGTTGCGGAAGCGGGTCAGCTGCAGGTCGCCCACCGACTCGAAGAAGAAACCGACGGCCCAGACGACCACGCCGAGCCACAGCACCCAGGCGATCCCGCCCTCGACGAACATCGCGATCTGGACCGGGAGGGAGACGAACCACATGATGACGCCCTGGGGCAGGTAGATGTGCAGCAGCGCGTAGACGTTGGGGTTGCCGTCAGCGCGCTTGAGCATGGCCTCGTAGCGGGGGTCCTCGCCCTTGCCGCGCGACCGGCTGAAGATGTGTCCGGCGAGCCGGAGCCCCCACACGGCCGTCAGGCCGAGGGCGAGCCAGCGTCGGAGGTCGTCCCCGTGGCCGCCGCTCGTGGCGAAGGCCGTGAGGGCGATGGCCACGAAACCGAGCCCCCACGTCACGTCGATGACGGCCTGCTTGCCGACGCGAAGCGCCACGGCGAACGTGATGCCGAGGACGACGACGACGGCAAGAGCCGTGAGCAGCAGCGTGCGTCCGAAGGCCCCGCCGTCGAAGCCGGTAGCCTCGACGGCGGGGGCGAACGTCGGCCAGGCCGACGAGACCGTGGTCACCAGGCCCGCACGGCCGGCATACCGCTGCGGCCGTCGGCCGTCGGCTTGACGGCGAGGATCTGGTCGACGCCCATCCGGCCCTCCTCGAAGGCGAGGGCGCCGCCGACGAGGTAGAGGCGCCAGACGCGCCCGACCTCCTCGCCGACCATGGCGACAACCTGGTCCCAGTTGGCCTCGAACGTGTCGTACCACGCGTTGACGGTCCAGACGTAGTGCTCCCGCATCGCGTGCACGTCGCGGACCTCGAGGCCGGCCTGCTCGATGAGGTCGACGGTCTCGCCGACGGGTCGCATGTGCATGTCGGGCGCGATGAAGGCCTCGATGAACGGGCCACCGCCGGGGCGGGTCGTGCGCGACATCTGCTGGATCAGCGCCCGGCCACCGGGCTTCAGCAGGCGGTGGATCTGGCCGGTGAACGTCGGGTAGTTGCGCTGTCCGACGTGCTCACCCATCTCGATCGAGGAGATCGTGTCGAACGGGCCGTCGGGGACCTCGCGGTAGTCCTGCATCCGGATCTCGACCTGCTCCTCGAGCCCACGCTCCCGGACCCGCGCGTCGATGAACGCCTTCTGCTCGCTCGAGATCGTCACGCCGACGACGTGCGCGCCGAACTTCTCGGCTGCGTGGAGCGAGAGCGAGCCCCAGCCGCAGCCGATGTCGAGGTGGCGGCCTCCGGGCTCGATCCCGAGCTTGCGGCAGACGAGGTCGAGCTTGTCGCGCTGGGCGTCCTCGACGGTGTAGCCGGGCTCGGTGCTCGTCCAGTAGCCGCAGGAGTAGGCCATGTGCGGGTCGAGGATGAGGGAGTAGAAGTCGTTCGACAGGTTGTAGTGGTGCTCGATCGCACTGCGGTCGCGGGTCTTGGTGTGCAGGCGCCCACGCAGCCGAGCCTGCGACACGGGCGGCTCGGGCGGCAGGCCGACGACGCCGAGGTCGAAGGCGGTGCGGATGCCGTTCTTCGCGACGGCGGCCACGGCGCCGGCCGACGGGCGACCATCCGTCAGGGCTCGGGCCGTCGACCACACACGACGGAACCCGTCGAGCAGGTCCCCCTCGACGTCGAGCTCACCCGTGACGTACGCCTGGGCGAGGCCGAGCTCACCGGGGTGGCGCAGGAGCCGGCGCAGGGCAGCCGGGTCGCGCAGGACGACGGTCGGCGCGTCAGTGGGGCCGGCGACCGTGCCGTCCCACGCCTTGAGGCGCACGGGCAGACGGCCGCCGAAGAGGGGCTCGACGACGGCCGCCAGCCGCGCAGCGATGCCGTTCGCTCGGGAGGAGGCCGTAGCTGAGACGGGAGCGTCGGGGCGGTCGTCGGTCATGGTCATCGGGGTGGCCTCTCGTTGGGGTCTACTCGGGATGATTCGGGGCCGGTGGCGCGTCGGATGGGAGGGTGCGCCAAGCCGTCATGGAGATACCCCCACGGCCCCGTCGCGTCTCGCGTCGCCCGCGGCCACGAGACCGTCGGGGCCGAGCACGGCCGCGCCCACCCCACCGAAGTACATGTGCGGTCCGGGAAAACGGTGGGCCGGCAGACCACTGGCCTCGATCGCGGCGGCGATGTCGTCCGACGGCTCGTGCTCGACGCGTGGGGAGCCGTCGTCCATGAACCGCACGTGCAACCGTGGCGCGTTGATCGAGTGCTGGAGGTCGTGGCCGCGCAGGAGTCCACGACCGAGCACCTGCATGAGGGCTGTGGTGATCCGGTCGGCACCGGGCGAGCCGACCGCGAGCGCGGTGCCGGAGGCGCTCCGTCCGGTCGTCGGCGCCATGTTGGACGCGAGCCGGGTCCCGGGCGCGACGGCGTGAACGCCCAGACGGTTGAGCTCGGGCTCACCGAGCGCGTTGTTGAGCAGGATGCCGGTGCCGGGGATCACCATGCCGGCGCCGTATCCGCAGGACATCGTGATGGCGCAGGCGTTCCCGTGCTCGTCGACGGCAGAGACGTGAGCGGTCGAGGCCGATGTCGGCAGTCCCGCCAGCCCGTGTCGTTCGACCGCTTGGAGAAGTGCGTGGCCCGCTGCGTCGAGGTCACGGGACTGGTCGTGGACGGACAGGCGGTAGGCGAGGACACGACGCTGGATCTCGATGACCTCGGCCCACGTCCAGTCCTCGTGTCGCGCGAGCTGGCCGAGCATCGCCGCGAGCATCGGGCCGCCAACGGAAGGCGGCGGGTTGAGGGCGATGTCCCATGACCCGACGGTCCGCATCGTCGGTGCGCGCACGACCGCTTGGTATGCCGTGAGGTCGGCCTGGGTGACGAGGCCCCCGTTCGCCGCCATGTCCTCGGCGAGCACCCGACCGACGGCGCCTGTGGTGAAGAGTGAAACGCCTTGTGCCGCAAGCAGGTCCAGGATGTCGGCGAGATCGACGTTCAGGGACGTCTCGCCCGGCTCGAGCGGGCCGCCGTCCGCCCCGGTCACCAGTGCGTGAGCCTCGCCATCCTGACCGAAGAGGGTGTCGCGGACGATGGCGAGGTAGAGGGCCGCGGCTGCGCCGATTCGGTAGCCCTCGCGGCAGGCCCGGGCAGAGGGCTCGACGAGGCGTCGCCACGGCACCAGTCCGAAACGGTCCCTGGCCACCGAGAGTGCCTGCACGGCACCGGAGTTAGCGACCGCGGCGTGTCCAGCGCCGATCGTCACGCCGCCGCCGTAGGTGGTGGGGACCTGGCGCACGCCGTGGCCGAACGCCGACGCGTCGAGGCCGCGGCCGGGCATCTCGACGTTGCCGTCGATGACGACCGGGTCGGAGCCGGCGAGCCAGACGTTGACGAAGGCGCCCCCCATGAGGCTGACGACCCCGGGCTCCGTGCTCATGGCGGCCAGGGACGCGGCGATCGCCGCGTCGACGGCGTTCCCGCCCTCGGAGGCCACCTCGAGTCCGGCCCGCAGGGCCCCCGGACCCGGGGCGGAGAGCGCGACCCGGGTCATGAGGTCGCTCGGCCGATCGAGTGGTACTCCGGGTTCGGCACGAAGCCGAGGGCGCTCGACACGCGGTTGGTGAGGTTGAACATCCCGACGACCTGCACGAGCTCGACCACCTGGTGGTCGTCGAGCCCGACGGCGCGCAGCGGTTCGAGGTCGCGCTCGGTGACTTCGGCGGGGTGGAGCGTGAGCTTCTCGGCGTAGGACGCCATGGCGTACTCCCGCTCGGCGAGCCCCGCCTGCCGCCAGTTCGACGCGACGAGGTCGGCCGTGACGGCGTCGCCGGTGTACTCGCGGAGCGCGGCGCCGTGGCTCACCTCGCAGTACGTGCAGCGGTTGACGCTGCTGACGACGACAGCCAGCAGCTCGCGGTCGGCGTTCGACAGGTGCCCCTCCTTGTTGACGAGGAGGTTGAAGTAGCCCCACCAGGCGAGGAACTGCTCGCCGTTGACGGCTTGGGCGCGGAAGACGTTGGGCACGAAGCCGAACGCCTCCTGCGCCTTGTCCCAGAGGCGGCTCACGCCCTCCGGGACGTCGTCGCGCTCGGGTACGGGCAGGTAGGAGATGCGCTCGTGGTCACCCATGAGGCCACCGTATGCCGGGTGGTGGCCACGCGCCCCTCACGCGCCCGCGCGCTGGTAGCCGTCAGGCCTTGGCTGCCACCAGCTGTGCGGGGGACGCCTTGGGGTCGGCGCCGGCGGCCTCGCACAGTGCGTCAAGCGCCGCGGCGACGGCGGGGACGCGCTGGAGGTCGGATGTCGTGACGGCGAGGATCTGCCGCCGCGACGCGGGGGTGAGCGGCAGGGTCGCGACCTCGTCGTGCTTGGCGGCGTTGAGGATGAGGTCGGGCACGAGCGCCACTCCGAGACCGGCGGTGACGAGCCCGAGCTGGGCCACGTAGTCCTCGGTCTCGAACGCGACGTTCGGGCGGAACCCCGCGGTGTCGGCGAGGGACAGCAGGTGGCCGCGGCAGCGAGGGCACCCGGCGATCCACTCCTCGCCGGAGAAGTCGGCGAGCGACGCCGCCTCGTCGCCGGCGTGCGGGTGGGCACGGGGGACGACGAGTCGCACCTCGTCGTCCATGAGCCGGCGCGTGACGAGCAGCGAGAGGTCCTCCTCGAGCTCGCCCAGGTCGCCGCCCTCATAGGCGAACGCCACCGCGACGTCGCAGTCGCCGCGCCGCAGGGCAGCGAGCGACTCCGGCGGTTCCGCCTCGGTGAAGGTCACGGTGATGTCGGGGTGGCGGGCCTTGAGGATGGCCAGCGTGCGCGGCACGAGCGTGGCCGACGAACTGGGGAAGGCCTGCAGACGGACCCGTCCGGCGCGCAGCCCGGCGATGGCCGTGATCTCCTCCTCGGCGGCGTCGAGAGCGGCGAGGACGCCGACCGCGTGGCGGGCGAGGACCTGACCGGCCTCGGTGAGGCGCACCTGGCGACCGTAGCGCTCGACGAGGACGGTTCCGGTGCGCTGCTCGAGGCGCCGGACCATCTGCGAGATGGCCGGCTGGGTGAAGCCGAGCGCGTTGGCCGCGCTCGTGAAGCTTCCCTCGTCGGCGATGGCCTTCATGACCCGCAGGCCGGCAGCATCGATCATGCGTCCATCATAACCGATGATTATGGAAAACGGTAGAACCTGGATGTCGCGTAGACCCTGGGGATGGGGCGCCGGCGGCCGGAGCCGGCCCTATACCGACTCGAGGACGCTCACGTAGTTGGCCACTGCGAGACCGCCCATGTTGTGGACGGCGGCTCGCCGCGCCGTCGGCAGCTGCATGTCACCGGCCGTGCCGGACAGCTGCATCGCGGCCAGCACGTGCTGTGAGACCCCCGTGGCGCCGACGGGGTGCCCCTTGGCCTTGAGCCCGCCGGAGACGTTGACCGGCAGTCGGCCGTCGCGGTGCACGGCGCCGGCCTCGAGGAGTCGGTGCCCCTCGCCCGCGCCGCGAGACCGATCGCCTCGTAGACGACGAGCTCGGCGATGGTGAAGCAGTCGTGGAGCTCGACGAGGTCGAGGCCCGCGGCGTCGACGTCGGCCATGGCGAGCGCGCGCTCCCAGGCGGCCGTGGTCCCCGCGAACGCGAGCGGGTCGCGCTTGCCAGCGGGCAGGAAGTCGTTGGCGTGGCCGAAGCCGGCGAGGCGCACCGGGTCGACACGGCCACCGGTGGGGCGCGTCGAGAGCACGAGGGCGGCGGCGCCGTCGGACACCGGTGAGCAGTCGGTCCGGCGCAGCGGGTCGGCGACGACGGGGTTGCGGTCCGACACCGTCCGGCAGAAGTCCTCGCCGAGGTCCTTGCGCAGCTGCGCGTAGGGGTTGAGGACGCCGTTGCGGTGGTTCTTCGCGGCGATCGAGCCGAGGGTGTCGACGACCGGGCCGTGGAGCTTCTCGTAGTGCCGGGCGACGTCGGCGAAGAGCCCGGCGAAGCCCGTCGTCGACGCGCGTCCCGCCAGCTCGTAGTCCGCGCCGAGCAGTGCTGCGCCCACGACGTCGGCGGGTGCGTGCGTCATCTTCTCCGCGCCGATGACAAGGACGGTCCGGGCCGTCCTCGCGAGGATCGACTTGACGCCCTGCTGCACGGCCGCCGAGCCCGACGCGCAGGCATTCTCGACGCGCGTCGCGGGCACGTTCGCGAGGTCGTCGCTGACCTGGAGGGCGAGTGACGACGCGAAGCCGAGCGGCCACATCCCTGAGTTGAAGGTGCCGAGCACGACCTCGTCGACCTGCCCCGGCTCGACCCCTGCGCACTCCAGGGCCTCGCTGGCTGCGCTGACGACGAGGCTCTCCAGGGACTCGTCGTCGAGGCGGCCGAACCGGGTGTGGCCCCAACCGGTGACGAGGACATCGGTGCCGAAGGCGTCGCGCAGGCTCATGCGGCTCACGCTAGCTCGCGTGCCGAAACCTCCCGTGGGTCGGGCGGCCACTTCGCCGCTCCGCCAGTGTCGTCCCGCCACACGGGGATCCCCGCGTGGGAGTGCTTGTCTGGCAGTCATGTTCGACGATGACGTGACTCGCTGGGCGCTCCCGCTCGTGCTCGAGCAGCGAGCCGACGAGCTGGGTGGTCGCGAGCTGGTCCACGTCATCGGGCAGGGCTCGCTGTCGTATGCCGCAGCCGCACGTGACGCGCGTCGGGTGGCGTCCCGACTCGCGTCCGTCGGGGTGGGCCGCGGAGACGCGGTGGTGGTACTGCTCCCCAGCGGCCTCGACTTCGTCCGGGTGTGGCTGGGCCTCGGCCGGCTCGGTGCTGTCATCGTGCCTGTCAACACCGCCCTTGAGGGTGCGTTCCTCGCCCATCAGCTGGACGACTGCGGCGCCCGGTTCGTCGTCGCTGACGCCGCCGGCACCCGTGCCGTCCGCGACGCGCTCGGGTCCGCCGCAGGCCTGGAGGTCATCGACCTCACCGGATGGCAGTCGGCGCCTGAATGGGAGGGGCCGTTGCCGCGGGCTGCCGACACCGCCTGCGTCATGTACACCTCGGGCACCACCGGCCCGTCGAAGGGCGTCGTCATGCCGCACGCCCACTGCGTCCTCTTCGGTGTGGGCAGCATCGAGGGGCTGGGCCTGACGGGCGAGGACCGCTACTACGTCACGATGCCGCTCTTCCACGCCAACGGGCTCCTCATGCAGCTCGGGGCGACGATCCTGGCCGGGGCCAGCGCGGTCCTGCGCCCCCGGTTCAGCGCGAGCTCCTGGACGCGGGACGTGCGCGAGCACCGCTGCACGGTGTCCAACCTCCTCGGCTCGATGTCCGAGTTCGTCATCGCCCAGCCGCCCCGCGCCGACGACCGGGAGCTCGGCCTCCGCGTCGTGTGCCCCGTGCCGAACCCTCCCGCGCACGAAGCCGCCTGGCGGGAGCGTTTCGGCGTGCCCGAGGTCGTGACGGCATACGGCATGACGGAGGTCAACATCCCGCTCTACGGCCGCTTGGGGCAGTCGCGGCCCGGCACGGCCGGTCTCGTCCTCGACCGCTGGTTCGAGGTGGAGGTGCGCGACTCGGACACCGACTTGCCGGTACCGCGAGGAACCGTCGGGGAGATCATGGTCCGCCCGCGGGTGCCGTTCGGCTTCATGGCCGGCTACCACGGGCTGCCCGAGGCGACGGTCGCGGCGTGGCGCAGCTTCTGGTTCCACACCGGAGACTCCGGGGTCATGGACGCCGAGGGCTGGGTGAGCTTCGTCGACCGGACCAAGGACTGCATCCGTCGCCGCGGCGAGAACATCTCGTCCTTCGAGGTCGAGAGCGCGGTCGCGGCACTCGAGGGCGTCGCCGAGGTGGCCGCCTACGCCGTGCCGTCGGTCCCTGCCGGCACCGAGGACGAGGTGATGCTGGCCGTCGTCCCCGCCCCGGGCGTGAGCCTCGACTGCGATGAGCTCGTCCAGCGCGTCGACTCCGTCCTGCCGCGCTTCGCGCGTCCGCGCTACGTCGAGCTCGTCGACGAGCTGCCGCGAACTCCCACGGCCAAGGTGCGCAAGGCGGAGCTTCGCCGACGTGCCGTCACACCCTCGACATGGGACCGGGAGGCGGCGGCAGCCGACGTAGGCTGACCGGGTGCATCAGCTGAACGGCATACCTCCGCAACCGACGCTCACCGCGGCGACGACGCGGCTCTCGACCTCGCGCACGTTGCCGCTCGAGACGCACGACCTCGGCACGTTCGACGACCTCGTGGACCTGGTCAGTGGTGGTGGGGTGGTCGTGCTCAGCGGTGCCGGCCTCTCGACGGAGTCCGGCATCCCCGACTACCGGGGACCGGACGGGACCCGCCGCGTCGAGCCGATGACGTACGGCGAGTTCGCGGGATCGCCCGAGGCGCGACGACGCTACTGGGCCCGCAGCTACATCGGCTGGCAGCGCTTCAACGCGGCCGAGCCCAACGAGGGCCACCGCGTCGTCACCGACCTGCAGGCGGCCGGGTACGTCGGGCCGATCATCACGCAGAACGTCGATGGCCTGCACCAGGCGTCCGGAGCGACCGACGTCATCGAGCTGCACGGCTCCCTCGACCGTGCCGTCTGCCTCACCTGCGGTGAGTACACCTCGCGAATCGGCCTGCACCAGAGGATGACCGAGGCGAACCCCGGCTTCATGGAGCGCTTCGCCGAGGCTGCACGCACGGTGGGTTCGCAGTGGGGGGAGCAGGTGCGGCCCGACGGTGACATCGTGCTCGCCGACGCGCTCGTCGACTCGTTCCACGCGCCGCGCTGCCTGGTCTGCGGCAACGACACCGTCAAGCCCGACGTCGTCTTCTTCGGTGAGTCGGTGCCCAAGGCCCTTGTCGAGCAGTGCTTCTCGATGGTCGAGGGCGCCGGCGCGGTGCTCGTGCTCGGGTCGTCGCTGTCCGTGATGAGCGGGTACCGCTTCGTGCGTCGCGCGCACCAGCGCGGCGTGCCGGTCGCGATCGTCACGCGCTCGGCCACGCGGGGCGACGCGCAGGCGACGCTGCGGCTGCACGCCCCGCTCGGCCCGACCCTGGAGGACCTCCGCTGCTCCCTGACCTTCTGAGCTTCCGAACGCCTGAGCATCGTCGGCATCGGATGGCGGCGAATCGCCCACGACCAGAAGGCTACTCGGCCACGGACCTCACCGGTCGCGCTTCTGTGCCGTCGCGCAGGTCCCACAGCTCCTTGGTCTGCACACCCCAGTAGGTGCAGAAGAGCACGATGATGATGGCCTCGGAGATGAGGACGAGGTGGTCGAGTCCACTCCAGGTCAGGGCCGTCAGCACCGTCACCGCGAGGGCGACGGCCAGGGCGACCGCGATCGCGATGTAGATCCGCTTGTAGGTGGCACCCTGGTGGGAGGCGACGGACTGGTGGCGCTCCTCCGCGCGCAGCGCGCTGAGCACCATGACAGCGATGACTCCCGCCACCATGGTGCCTGCGGCGATGCCGTGGCTCAACGCGATGAACCGGTCGCGCAGCAGAAGGAAGAGCGTGAGCTCGCCGAGCAGGACCGCACCGCAGACGACGGTGATGACGACCGAGCGCGCGGTGGGGAGCTCACTGGGATCGCGGGTCGTGGCGCCGCGCTTCAGCCAGGCGGCGACGACCGCGGCGCTGACCGCCACGACGACGAGCGACCAGATGTTGTTGCGCACGGCGGCAGCGATCTCCACCGGGGTCTGGGTGTAGGCGTTCGGTCCGCACCGTGCGTCGGGCACGGTCGGCACCATGGCCACGACGAAGGCCATGAGGCCCGAGAAGTTCAGGAGCACGTCCTCCTCGGGGGAGTGACCCTTGTAGGCGATGAGGCTGACGCCGAGGGCGCACAACGAGCCGACGAAGACCGAGCGCGCGGGCGTGTAGTAGTAGGCGCTGATCGACCCGAGCCAGCACGAGTGGTCCGTCTCCCACCACCACTGGTAGCCGACCGAGAGCAGCAGCATGAGCAGCAGGGCGATCATCGCCCCGCGCAGGTACCGGTAGGTGAGGACAACGTCCCGAGTGCGTGACGGTGTCATCGGACCGCGGGCTCAGATGCGACGCAGGACGGCCGTGACCTTGCCGAGGATCGTGGCGTGGTCGCCGTCGATGGGGGAGAAGTCGGGGTTGTGCGGCATCAGCCACACGTGGCCGTCCTTGCGCTTGAACGTCTTGACCGTCGCCTCGTTGTCGAGCATGGCCGCCACGACGTCACCGTTGTCGGCGTGCTGCTGCTGGCGCACGACGACCCAGTCCCCGTGGCAGATGGCGGCGTCGACCATCGAGTCACCGTTGACCTTGAGCAGGAAGAGGTCGCCCTCGCCGACGAGCTGCTTGGGGAGCGGGAAGACGTCCTCCACGACCTCCTCGGCCGTGATCGGCACGCCGGCTGCGATCTGCCCGAGCACGGGGACGTAGGAGGCCTCCGGGCGGGCGTCGCCCGAGTCGGTGTCGGTGTCGTACTGGTCGCCCCGCGCACGCTGCGGCGTCGCGTCGCCCCCGCGGTAGCCCAGCTCCTCGGCCTTGGCGTCGGGGGAGACGACCTCGAGCGCGCGCGGCCGGTTGGGGTCACGCCGCAGGTAGCCCTTGGCGACGAGGGCGTTGAGCTGGTGGGAGACGCTGGAGGGGCTGGCCAGGCCGACCGCGTCGCCGATCTCGCGCATGCTCGGGGGGTAGCCGCGGCGGTCGACGGAGTTGCGGATGACCTCGAGCACCCGTCGCTGGCGGACGGTGAGGCCGTCGCCGGTCTCGCGATCGGGAAGCTCGGTGACGCCCATGGTGTCCCTTTCGTCAGCTCGTCAGACCGCGGTGTGACGCTCGGCGCGGGGCCAGTGTCAGTGGTGGCTGGTGAGGTTTCTGGTGTGAGCAGAGACTACGAGGTTCGAACACAGTTGCCAAACACCTGTTCGAGGCGTGTCTCGACTTCATCGAACATACGTGCTAGAACTCGTACAGACGTTCTATCGAACATGTGTTCGCCAGATCCGAAGCAAGGGGAGGTCACCATGAGCGCCATCGTCCTCGAGGCCGTTCGTTCGCCGCACACCGAGGAGCCTGCGCGGTCGCTGCCGACCGGTCGGCCCCGTCTCGTCCTGGTGCCCACCGGCCGGGACGCCACCCGGGCCGCCCGCGCGGCGCGCCTCACGCGGCCACCCGTGCGCCTGACGCGGTTCGGTCGGCTCGTCGTGACCCTGTTCGTCGCGACGGTCGTCGCCGTTCTCGGGGTGGGTCTGGCCGGCCAGCTCGCGTCGGCCACCGGCGAGCCGCGCACCGTCACGGTCCAGTCGGGCCAGACGCTGTCGGGTGTCGCCGCCCGTGAGCTGCCCGGGGTGTCGACGGCGGACGCGGTGGTCGAGCTCCAAGTCGCCAACGGACTCAGCTCCACGGCGCTCCATGCCGGTCAGCAGCTCGTCATCCCGGGACGTTGACCTCGGCCAGCCCATCCGGGCTCTGGTCGATCGCGTATGCCGCGTCCGTGCTTGCGCTTCGACCATCCCACCTGATCCGCCGCGTTGGCTCCACCTTCAGCGGCTGGCGGTAGCGGCGCTTCGACCCCGTCGTTCCCGCCACGGACGCCGCACCCCAGACCAGGGGTGCGGCGTTCTGCTGTCGTCCCGGGGCCTGTGGATGACGCACGAGCGCCGCGCCGCGTGCGGCCTAGCGTTGCCGTCCTGGGGAGAGGAGCAGGGCATGCGCTACGAGGTGGACACGGCCGCACTGCGCGACGACGTCAGCACGATCGACGAGGTCCTGGTGCGGGTTCAACGACTCGGGATCGCGGACGAGCTGACGCCGGTGGCCGCGGCCCTTCCGGGCAGCCGGACCGGCTCAGCGTTGCGTGACGTCGCCGCGGCGTGGACGGCTCGGTTGGCCGGGACGCGCTGGGAGCTGAAGGAGCTGGGGCGATCCCTGGCAGCGGCAGCCGACACCTACGACGCGGTCGAGCGTGCAGCGCGGCAGAGCGTCGAAGGATCGTTCGGCGGCCTCCGGTGACCGTTGCCGGTGGGTCGCTGACGCTGTCGGTGCGCGACATCCGCGCGAGCCGTCCGCAGTCCCTCGTTGCCGTCAGCAGGGGCCTCGAGGACCGTCGGCGACGGGTGGTGGTGCTGGCCGAGCTGGTGCTCTGGCGTCGAGCAGCCGCCCCACGATGGTCGGGTGCCGCATCATCGGCCGCCGCAGACCGGTACGCCGTCGTCATTACCGGGCTGGGTCGGCTGGCGGCGAGCATCGCCGTGGCTGGTCAGGCTGTGGGACACGCGGCTGGCCGCCTGGAGGCGGCCATCGACCTGGTTCGTCGGGCCGACCGGCGCGCGGTCGACGAGGGCGCGTGGATCGATGACGACGGGCGTCTCTTCCTCCCGGTCCGGGCCTCACTCGGTCATCCCGCCCTGGAGGCACACCGTGCCCGCCTCGACGAGCTGCTGCGTGCCGAGGTGCATGCGTGCCTGGCCCAGGCGCGCCGGGCGGCTGCCGAGACCGACGACGAGCTGCTTCGCGCACTGCTGTCATCGGCCCGAGGCGCGACGTCGGCAGTCGGTGCCGGTGTCGGTGCCTCGGTGCTCGGGTCACTGGCACCGCCACCGACCGCATCGGCGGCCGGGGGTGTCAGCGCCCAGGTGTTCGCCTCTGCAGCCTGGTGGCGCTCGATGACCGACGAGGAGCGTCGCAGGGCGATCCGTGACCACCCGGAGTGGGTGGGGCCGCGTGACGGTGTGCCTGCCACGGCACGCCACGAAGCCAACCTCGTGCTGCTCGCGCGAGCGGAGGAGGTGGCGTGGACCAAGGCCCGTGAGGCACGACGTTCGGGATGGGTCGGCAACGCCGCAGAGCGCACCCGCGCCGATGAGCACGTCGCCGCGCTCCAGGCGGTCCGCGACGTGCTCGCACGTCGTGACGGTGGCGAGCGGCTGCTCCTGCTCATCGACCCGAGGGGGCTCGACGTCAAGGCGGTGGTGGCGCTCGGGGACGTCGACCGGGCCGAGCATGTCGTGACCTTCGTGGGTGGACTGTCCACGATGGTCGGCACGGACCTGCGCCGCTACGACGACATCTTCGTGCGCATGCGCTCCGAAGCCCGATCGGTCGCGGCCGGGCAGGACGTCGCCATCGTGACCTGGATGGGCTACGACGCCCCACAAGTGCACGAGATCGTCAGTTCCATCGACCGGAACGTGCTGAACGCCAAGCTCGCCCGCGACAATGCCGGAGCCCTCGCCGACTTCGCGACCGGCATCGAGGCGGCGCGTGACCGGCCCGCCCACCAGACCGTGTGGGCCCACTCCTACGGGGCCACGCTCGCGGGCTTCGCGTCCCTGCGCACGAGCGCCGTGGACGACGTGGCCGTCTTCGGCGCGCCCGGGCTGCCGTTCTCCGACGTGTCGCGAAGCGCGCTCAAGCCCGGTTCCCTCAACGTCCTGGGAGCGGTCGGCGACGACGTCTTCAACTACGGGTGGATGGTGCACGGCACACCGGCCGCCGAGGTGGCCGGCGCGACCCGGCTGTCGACCTTCGCGCTGAAGAGGGCCGGGTCCGGCTGCAACCACTGGCTGCACTCCAGGTCGGAGTTCGTCGACGTGGGGCGCACCTCAGCCGGACACTCCGACTACCTGCGTGCCGGCACGGACAGCGAGCGCAACCTCGTGGTCATCGCCGCCGGCCGGCCTGACCTCCGGGTCCTCCAGGGCGCTGACGAGCGTGCCTGCACGACGACGGGCCCGAGTCTCGGGACCAACCCGCTGAGCTGGCCCAGGCTGGTCCCTTGAGCGCCGACGCCGACGTGAGCCCCGACGTGAGCCCCGAGGTGAGCCCCGAGGTGAGCCCCGACGTGGACCCCGACGTGGACCCCGACGTCGACCGGATGGCCGTGGCTGCGCGCCGCGACCGCCTCGTCGTCACCGCGTGTGTCTCGCTGGCCTTCCTCCAGACACTGCCGTACGTCGTGGTCGGCTGGATCACTGCGGGTGGGACGGCCGCCGGCGACGGTGCGCTCCACGCACTCTCTCCCGCCGCGCTGCTCGGTGTCGTGGCCTTCGGGCTCGTGCTTGCCGTTGCACTGGCCCAGCCCAGTCTGCGTCCGATGGCCCGAGGCTGCGCGCCGTCCGGGGCGAGCGGCTGCGACCCATCACGCACTCCGGTCATGCCAGGGCGACAAGCCCGTCCGTGGCTGCGCCGGCTGCGCTGGGCCGTCGGGGCGGCCCTGGCCGGTGCAGCCGTCCACGCCACCGCGGTCCTGATCGATGACGCCGGCCGTTCGGGGGCGGAGGCTCTCGGCAGGTCCCTCGACGACGGGTCGGCGCTGTGGGCCTACGTGTTGCTGCTGGTCCAGGTCCTTGCTCAGGACCCACGGGCGTTCGTCGCCGTCGTGCTGGCGATGGTCGCCCTCGCGCGGGCTCGCCGCCCCGTCAGGCTGCCGAGGTCACATCCGACTCGTCGGGACCATCCACCACCGCCGGGAGCTCGAACCACACGTCGGTCCCCGGCCCCTCCACCGAGCTGATCCCGATCGTGCCGCCGTGCGTCTCGATGATTCGCTTGACGGTGGCCAGACCGATGCCACTGCCGTCGACCGAGGTCTCGACCCGGTTGAAGAGGCCGAACACCAGGTCGCGGTCGCCGGCCGAGATCCCGATGCCGTTGTCACGCACCGAGAGTCGCCAGCTCTCGCCCCTGCGCTCGCCGGACACCTCGATGACGGGCGGCACGCCGGGGCGGGCGTACTTCACCGCGTTGGAGACGAGGTTGAGCAACACCGAGTAGAGCTGCTGCCCGTCGGCGGGCAGCGTCGGCAGCTCGCCCGCCATGACGCTCGCCGACCTGGCTTCGAGGGTCGGTGCGAGGTCCTCCAGCACCGAGGCGAGCACGACGTCCAGGTCCGTGTCGGCCCGGTGCAGCTCGGCCCCGACCCTGGCATGGGCGAGGATCTGCTCGATCATCCCGGCCATCCGGGTTGCGGAACGATGGGCGGTGGCGACGAGGCGCCCCGTCCAGACGTCACCGGCGACGGCGGGCTGCTGGCCGAGCATCTCCGTGCTGGCCATGATCGCGGTGAGCGGGGTGCGCAGGTCGTGGCTCACCTGGCCGGCGAAGACCGACAGTGCCTCGTTGGAGCGGTGCAGCTCGTCCCTCGTCTGGGTCAGGGCAGCGAGGGAGTCCTCCAGCTCGCGGGTCCGCAGGCGCAGCTCGAGCACGTCGACGACGCGCTCGGCGATCGCGACGAGCGCCTCCTCCTGGGCCTCGACCAGCTCCCGCGGCTGCGAGTCGAAGACGCACAGACGGCCGATGATGACGCCGTCCGGCGTCGTCAGGGGCGCGGAGGCGTAGAAGCGGACGGTGCCCAGGATCCCTGTCACGAAGGGGTTCTCGCGGAAGCGGTCGTCGAGGCTGGCGTCCGGGACGACGACCCGGTCGGTGTCGTCGAGCACCGCGGCGCACATCGAGTCCTCGCGGGCGCAGATCGAGGCGGCGAAGCCGGTCGTGGCGATCTGTTGCTGCTGCGTCGAGGTGATGATGTTGATGGCGGCGCGCGGGACCGCGCACACCTGGGCGGCGATGTCCACGAGGGCCTGCAGCTCGCGCTGGGGTGCGTCGAAGAGGACGCCGTAGACGGCCAGCGCTTCCTCTCGCTGCTGTCCCGGGTCGAGGACGTCGTGCACTGGTGTCCGGTTTGTCACCCGCGAAGCCTCTGACATCGCCGCTCCACGAGCAAGCACCCAAACGTGCCATGTCGTGCACCCCCGGTCGCCAGCCCCACGGCATACGCAGGCGTGTCTGGGCTCGTCGGGGAAGCGGTAGATGAGGGATGCTCGGATGTCGCCCACCCCAAGATGTGGGGGTGGCGGGGGCGCCACGCCCGGCGACACGCCCGGTGCGCCTGGGACCCGAGTGGCGTTTGTGCAGGTCAGCGGCTCGACGCGCCGGACCTGCATCGTGTGCTTGCGATCGGGGTCACACCATGCCTACAGTTACCCCTACATCTAGTAGTTACACAGATGTAAGACGTCCACATGTAGTCCCCAGGCAATCGGGGGTTACGCACAGGTCATCCCCAAGTCGTCCCCAGCCCCATCCCCAGGCCACGTCGGTCCCACGAACACCGACCAGCATCGGGGAGGGGCGGCACTCGGCATGCGGGGCGGCCGCATCTCGTTGGAACGACTGGATCTCGGGAAGGGAAGGTGACCAGGCGTGCACTGTCCGTTCTGTCGCCACACCGACTCGCGGGTCATCGACTCGCGCACGACCGACGACGGCGCCTGCATCCGCCGGCGTCGCCAGTGTCCCGAGTGCAACCGCCGCTTCACCACGCTCGAGACCTCGAGCCTCAACGTGATCAAGCGGTCGGGTGCCTCGGAGCCGTTCAGCCGGGCCAAGGTCCTCACCGGCGTGCGCAAGGCATGCCAGGGGCGCCCCGTCAGCGAGGACGACCTGGCCCTTCTCGCCCAGAAGGTCGAGGAGGCGATCCGGTCGCAGGGAAACGCCGAGATCGAGGCGCACGAGGTCGGCATGGCCGTCCTCGAACCGCTCCGCGAGCTCGACGAGGTCGCGTACCTCAGGTTCGCCAGCGTCTACCAGGCGTGGGAGAGCCTCGAGGACTTCGAAGGAGCCATCGCGCTCCTGCGAGCCGAGCGCGCCGCGCTGGGGGAGGAGCCCAGCGCTCCCGCCCGGTTCGACGCCCCGCGGTAACCACCCTCCACGCACCACCGGAGCACCACCCACTGTCGGTGCTCCCCGCAAGACTCACCACCAGCAGCAGACACGGTCAGGGAGGCCGCACGACATGACGGAGATCGGTAACCGCAGCTCACGCTCCAAGGCTGGCGCCAAGGGCGTCAAGATCGAGCGCATCTACACCACGCCCGGTGTGCACCCGTACGACGAGGTGACGTGGGAGAAGCGCGACGTCGTCCAGCAGAACTGGAAGACGGGCGAGACGATCTTCGAGCAGCGCGGCGTCGAGTTCCCCGACTTCTGGTCGGTCAACGCCAGCACGATCGTGACCACCAAGTACTTCCGCGGCGCCGTCGGCACCGCGGCCCGCGAGGTCTCGCTCAAGCAGCTCATCGACCGCGTCGTGCTGACGTACGCCGCCGCGGGCAAGAGCAACGGCTACTTCGCCTCGCCCGAGGACGCCGAGATCTTCGAGCACGAGCTGACTCACGCCCTCCTGCACCAGGTCTTCTCGTTCAACTCGCCGGTGTGGTTCAACGTCGGCACCAAGAGCCCCCAGCAGGTCTCGGCGTGCTTCATCCTCTCCGTCGACGACTCGATGGACTCGATCCTCAACTGGTACAAGGAGGAGGGGAAGATCTTCCAGGGCGGCTCCGGTGCCGGCCTCAACCTCTCCCGCATCCGCTCCTCCAAGGAGCTGCTCTCCTCCGGCGGCACGGCCTCCGGCCCCGTCTCCTTCATGCGCGGCGCCGATGCCTCCGCCGGCACCATCAAGTCGGGCGGCGCCACCCGCCGCGCGGCCAAGATGGTCGTGCTCGACGTCGATCACCCGGACATCGAGGAGTTCGTCGAGACCAAGGCGCGCGAGGAGGACAAGATCCGCGCCCTGCGCGACGCCGGCTTCGACATGGACCTCGGCGGCAAGGACATCGTCTCCGTCCAGTACCAGAACGCCAACAACTCGGTCCGCGTCAACGACGAGTTCATGAAGGCCGTCGAGGACGGCACGGAGTTCGGCCTGCGCTCGCGCTCCGACGGATCCGTCATCGACACCGTCGACGCCCGTGAGCTCTTCGGCAAGATCGCCAAGGCCGCGTGGGAGTGCGCCGACCCGGGCATCCAGTACGACGACACGATCAACGCGTGGCACACCAACCCCGAGACGGGCCGCATCACGGCCTCCAACCCGTGCTCGGAGTACATGTCGCTCGACAACTCCTCGTGCAACCTCGCCTCGCTCAACCTGCTGAAGTTCCTCCGCGACGACGACACGTTCGACGCCGTCACCTTCCAGAAGGTCGTCGAGCTCGTCATCACCGCGATGGACATCTCCATCTGCTTCGCGGACTTCCCGACCGAGCCCATCGGCGAGACGACCCGCAACTACCGCCAGCTCGGCATCGGCTACGCCAACCTCGGCGCGCTGCTCATGGCGACCGGTCACGGCTACGACTCCGAGGGCGGGCGCGCCCTGGCCGCCTCGATCACCTCGCTGCTCACGGGCGCCGCCTACAAGCGCTCCGCCGAGATGGCCTCGGTCGTCGGCGCCTACGCCGGCTACGCCCGCAACGCGGACGCCCACAAGCGGGTCATGCGCAAGCACCAGGCCGCCAACGACAACATCAAGACGCTCGACGCGATGGACTCCGACGTCCACCAGCTCGCGACGAAGGCGTGGGACGACGTCGTCAAGCTCGGTGAGAAGCACGGCTACCGCAACGCCCAGGCGTCGGTCCTCGCGCCGACCGGCACCATCGGCTTCATGATGGACTGCGACACGACCGGCATCGAGCCGGACTTCTCGCTCGTCAAGTTCAAGAAGCTCGTCGGTGGCGGCTCGATGCAGATCGTCAACCTCACGATTCCTCGCGCGCTCAAGAAGCTCGGCTACCAGCAGGAGTCGATCGAGGCCATCGTCGAGTACATCGCCGACAAGGGCCACGTCATCGACGCGCCCGGCCTCAAGCCCGAGCACTACGAGGTCTTCGACACCGCCATGGGTGCTCGTTCGATCTCGGCCATGGGTCACGTGCGCATGATGGCCGCGACCCAGCCGTTCCTCTCGGGTGCCATCTCCAAGACGGTCAACCTCCCCGAGACGGCCACGGTCGAGGAGATCCAGGACGTCTACATGCAGGGCTGGAAGCTCGGCATCAAGGCGCTCGCGATCTACCGCGACAACTGCAAGGTCGGCCAGCCGCTGTCCGACGGTGGCTCCACGGCGAAGGACAACAAGGCTGCTGCGGACGCCGCTGCCGCCGACGTCAAGGTCGAGAAGGTCATCGAGTACCGTCCGGTCCGTCGCCGCCTGCCCAAGCGCCGCAGCTCGCAGACGACGTCGTTCGCCGTCGGTGGCGCCGAGGGCTACCTCACGGCCGGCACCTACGACGACCAGCAGCTCGGCGAGATCTTCCTCAAGTTCGGCAAGCAGGGCTCGACCCTGGCCGGCGTGATGGACGCCTTCTCGATCGCGGTCTCCATCGGGCTCCAGTACGGCGTGCCGCTCGAGACGTTCGTGGAGAAGTTCACGAACCTCCGCTTCGAGCCGGCCGGCCTCACCGACGACCCCGACGTCCGCATGGCGCAGTCGATCATGGACTACGTGTTCCGCCGTCTGGCGCTCGACTACCTCGACTTCGACACTCGCTCCTTCATGGGCATCCACACGGCGTCCGAGCGGGCCCGTCAGGTCGAGACAGGCTCCTACGAGGCGATCGAGTCCGACGAGTCCGACGAGGATCTCGAGGACGAGCTCGAGTCGCTGCAGCAGTCGGCTCCGGTCTCGAAGAAGGCCGAGCCCAAGTCGGACGAGGCGACCAAGGCAGAGTCGCCGGCGGCTGCTGCCGAGGTCAAGTCAGGCGCGGGCGCTGCCTCTGCCCGTGAGATCTCGAACGACGTGCACAGCTCGGCCGAGCTGCTCGAGAAGTTCGGTGGCATCACCGCTGACGCGCCGATCTGCATGACCTGCGGCACGAAGATGCGTCCCGCCGGCTCCTGCTACGTCTGCGAGGGTTGCGGAAGCACCAGCGGCTGCAGCTGACAGTCAACCCTCAAGGAGTGTCGCAAACTGCTTGAGCACGAGTGACATTCACTTGGTCAGCAATGGCACGGATCATCAGAGTGGCATTTCGCTGGCGAGAAGGCCCGGCTCCCCGAAAGGGGGCCGGGCCTTCTCCGCGCTGTGGCTCAGCATCCGGTGGGCCCGCACGCTCCCGCGCCGCCGGCGAAGACGCCGATCGGGATCAGCTGCGAGGCGGCGCGCACCGTCGGCATCGCGGCGACCGGAAGGGACCGCTGATCCACTCCCGGGGTGGGACTGCAACAGCCCCCACCGCCTTCGCCGTTGCCCTCGGGAGCAGCGTCGTCGAAGAGGCCGGCACCGCCGCAGACGCCCGTCTCCGGGAGGGTGAGCTCGACACGGGAGGCTGCTTCGTGGTCGCCGTCGAGGGCCGCGGCGACGGAGCGGACCTGCTCGTAGCCGGTGAGGGCCAGGAAGGTGGGCGCGCGGCCGTATGACTTCATCCCGACGACGTAGAGGTCCTGTTCGTCGTGGGATAGCTCGGTCGCGCCGTGCGGGTAGACGGTGCCGCAGGAGTGGACGTTCGGGTCGATGAGCGGGGCCAGCGCGGCCGGGGCCTCGAGGCGGGTGTCGAGGCGCAGCCGCACCTCGGACAGCATGGAGTGGTCGGGCCGGAACCCCGTGAGGCCGATGACCTCGTCCACGCCGTCGATACGGGCCCCGTCCTGACTGACGAGCGTCAGCGAGCCAGCGCCGCGCGTCTGCTCGGACGCGTGTTCGATGGCTTGGGTGCGGAAGCCGGTGACGACCTCGATGTGCCCGGCGGCCACGGCATCGCGCGCCCGCAGGCCCAGCGCGCCGAGGGCGGGAAGCTGGTCGGCGTCGCCGCCGCCGAACGCGTTGTCGACAGCCCTGCGACGCAGCACCCACACCGCCGTGGTGCCCGGCACCTGGTCGGCCAGGGTCGCCAGTGCCACCAGCACGGTCAGGGCCGAGTGGCCGGAGCCGACGACGGCGGTCCGCTTGCCGCCGGTGCGCGCGCTGTCGCCAGGGTCAGCCCCGAGCTTCCTCTCCCTCATCGACGCCGCGATCACCCTGGACCGGCAGCTGGACGAGAAACCACAGGGCGCATCGCGGACGGGCTGACGACGCAAGACGGCGCCACGTGACCAAGGCTCCTCCCTGGGCGCTGCGATCGCCGGCACGATCCTGTTCGCCGGATTCACCCGCGGAGCGTATGCCGCGACCGTGGCCGCGTCGGCCGCGTTTGGACTCGTGGGGCTCGGGGTCGTGTTCGCGGCGGGCCTCGACAAAGACGTAGTACGTTCGCACGAGTGCCTTCCCGCGCCCTGAGCGCAACCTTTGATGAGGTGGAGTGGGAGTTGTCGGGAGGGGTGCGTGATGCGAATTCCGTCATGGCACAGGCTGTTCCGGTTTTTTTCATGGTTTGTCGGGGCACATCACCCGCACCCGAGGCGTCGATGGATGGCCAGGAGCACCGTCGCCGCTGTGGTTGGCGTCGCCGCGCTGGTCCTCCAGTCGGTGGGGTCGGTGCTCGCGCCTGCAGAGGCTGCGACGCCCCTGAACGTCTTCGTCGGCTACATGGACACGCACTCCGTCGCGTCGAGTGCGAAGCAGCCGAAACCGTGGCCGTACACCGACCCGACGAGCTACGTCGGCTCGCCATGCCCGGCATACCCCAACAGCACGACGTGCTGGGACGCGGCAGCGCTCCGTCTGGACAATCCCGGCAGTGTCGACGTCACCGGCATCCACCCGGTGGTCACGATCGGCTCGAGCACCTACAACCTCTGGGGTTCCAACCTGACGGTCAAGGCGCACGGGACGCTCGTCCTCACCGAGACCGGCGCGCAGAACTCGACCAACTTCGACGGCTCGGACTTCGCTCCCAACTCCTACAACGGGGGGAACACGGCATCATGCGTCAACTCCGGTGCCATCCCCGACGTGAAGATCACCCTGGGCGGGGCCACGACGACCTACCTTGACTCGGGCCAGGTGCTCAACGGGGGTGGAGTCGACAGCGGACACTGCGTCAACGGCAGCTTCGTCAGCGGCCGGATCGACGAGTCGCACCCCTGGGTCCAGATCGGGACGGCGGCTGCCGCGGCCCCAGCGGCGCCGCAGAGCCTGGCCGCCGTCGCGGGCGACGGCTCGGTGAACCTGTCGTGGGCCGCGCCGACGTCCGATGGAGGGTCGCCTGTCACGGGCTACACCATCTACCGCGGCACGAGCGCTGGGGGCGAGAGCGCGACGCCGATCGCGACGAACGTCAAGACGACCACGTATGCCGACACGGGCCGAGTCAACGGCRCGACGTACTTCTACACMGTYGCRGCCGTSAACGSSGTKGGCACGTCGCCGCAGTCGAACGAGGCGTCSGCGACGCCTCAGTCCACGCAACCGACGGCGCCCACGGCGCCCACCGGGTTGGCGGCGGTGGCCGGTAACGCGTCCGTGACACTCTCGTGGACGGCGCCCACGTCCGACGGTGGGTCGGCGATCACGGGTTACACCATCTACCGCGGTTCGGCTCCCGGAGGGGAGAGTGCGACCCCGATCGCCACGAACGTCAGGGCGACGAGCTTCACCGACACGGGCGAGGTGAATGGCAGCGCGTACTACTACAAGGTGGCTGCGGTGAACGCCGTCGGCACGTCGCCACAGTCCAACGAGGCGTCGGCGACCCCGCGCGGGACGGTCTCGTCGGCGCCCGTGGGCCTCGTGGCCTCGGCGGGCGACACCTCGGTGGCCCTGTCCTGGCAGATGCCGGCGTCGGACGGCGGTTCGGGAATCACCGGGTACAATGGACGGCTCCGGCGTCGAATGGTGGGTCGGCGGTGACGGGGTACAACGTCTACCGGGGCACGAGTGCGGGTGGTGAGTCCGCGACTGCGATCGCTTCGAACGTGAGCGGTACCAGCTTCACGGACACCGGGTTGGTCAACGGGACGGCGTACTTCTACCGCGTGGCTGCGGTGAATGCCGTCGGGACGTCGGCTCTGTCGAACGAGGCATCGGCGACCCCTCGGGCGACGCCCCCGTCGAGCCCGCTGTCGTTGGCGGCGGTGGCCGGCAACGGGTCGGTGGCGTTGTCGTGGACGGCTCCGGCGTCGAATGGTGGGTCGGCGGTGACGGGGTACAACGTGTACCGCGGGACGAGCGCGGGCGCTGAAGGTGCGACGCCGGTCGCTTCGAACGTGAGCGGGACCAGCTTCACCGACACGTCGGTCAGCAACGGGACGGCGTACTTCTACCGGGTGGCTGCGGTGAACGCGGTCGGCACGTCGCCGTTGTCGAACGAGGCGTCGGCGACTCCGCAGGCCGCGGTGGCGGCGGGCTACGTGGGTCGGGTCGGGTCGGCGACGGCGTCGGCGGCGCGGACGACGACCACGCTGACGGTCGGCTCGAGCGGGGTGCAGGCGGGGCACACCCTGGTGGTGTCGTTGTTGTTGTCCTCGACGAG